>CAZROC010000013.1:0-46476 GCA_964601625.1 uncultured Thermoplasmata archaeon
ACAACGACGGGCTTAAATACTGGGAGGAAGTGAACGTGTACGGGACGGATCCGACTAATTGGGATACTGATGGTGATGGGCTGTTGGATGGGATAGATGTGTGGTATGACCCGGATATGGCTTCTCATGAGGTTGTGGTTGCCCAAATGCGGTTTGAGAAAGACATTGATTTGTACAATCGGACGGCTAGTGAGGATATCACGGTGAACTGGGTGACATATACAGATATGTCTTACAGGACGCAGGCGGCTGCATATGTAAGGGATTCTTATATTGTTGTAGCGGCGGACGTTGGAACGCTAACCGGTCTCCCGACGGGGTCTGTGGTGGAGATAGAGGTGATGGGGGTTCTCAACGGAGAATTTGTCAGGTTCTGGCCTAGGACAATAGCAAAAACGATTGACAACTGGTATGATAATGATTTCTCTACTTTCCGGTACACAAGCACCACACCACTACCAGACGAGATAGGCGTGCACAGATTACGGTTGTACTGGCGGATAACTACATATACGGGGACAAACGTTATCGTCTCAGAACAGATGACAAGGAACATAATATATACCACATGGCAGGCACCTCTAACTAATGTACCCGGAAAGGAATCTCCCTATGATTATTGGGATCCACCAAATAAACCGGAAGGAGATCCAAGAAAATATGTTGAAACTATAGAATATAGTTGTATTTGGGCGAGTGGAAAAAATACGGAAAAAGAGATAATGGATGCTATTTTTGACGGAATGTGGAACGAAGCTTATTCTGTACCCGCATGGCGGTATACATTGGGAGAAGGTAGTCTTGATGGCTTGATATTAAAAACAGATACGGGTTCTTGTGGAACTTGGGCAGCATTTTATCATTCTCTAGTAGAATCTCAAGGTATTGATGTTACATGGGTATCTCGTTTTCTAGTAAACTGTGATTATGGAAGTTGGCCAGATAATGCCTGTGAAATGATCGGTGGCGAATACCAAGACAGGTCATTATTACGTGGACATGACATTGTAATGGGTGGAACTTCCATAGACCATTGGGGATATTATGACCTTAATCAATTAACAGATGAAATATATGACCCTGTTTGCGGCTTCAGAGGAGACGCACAGACATATTATCAAACCCTCGATATCTATAACCGCACAGGAACGGAAATACAAATTGTCCAAATATATGATTTAAATATAGATTCCCCGGAGGAGTAACGGAGAGGATACTATGAAAATCCAACTAAGAAGGAAGCACATCATATTAAGTATTGTCGTAACAATTTTTTTATTAGTGTCTATTTTTGTTATTCACATAGAAAATAAGGAAGCAAGAAATAATAATTTAATAGGTATCGAAATAGAAAGTGAATCTGATTATGTATTAATACTAACAATAATATGGATTAAAGGTCCTATGCTCCCCCTAGATGGTCTTTTTATTTCTATCTTAGACCAAAATGATGAAAAAATATCATTGGAAATAAATGCAAAAACCTGGGGGGAAGCGGATATAAATGAAACTGGTGATAGAATAGC
The DNA here is from genome assembly GCA_964601625.1 of uncultured Thermoplasmata archaeon. Lineage (GTDB taxonomy): Archaea > Thermoplasmatota > Thermoplasmata > JAGHBH01 > JAGHBH01 > CAZROC01. The sequence continues at coordinate 1,527 of CAZROC010000013.1, forward strand.
TCTTAGTTCCGGGATATATAACCCAGATACTGCGAGGAATGAGACCGGACAGATAATACATGAAGGTAATGAGTTCTTTTATGGAGATTCTTCTGGCAATGGAAAATTAGACCCTGGTGATTTTATGATGATTTACCGTTTTGCTGATGATGGCCACCTTATTGATGGTTATACCCTTTTGATATTGGATGTGGATAATAACGTGCTTGGGAGTGTAGTTTTGTGAGAAGCAAAATGAAAAGGGAAAAGAGTTTCTCTTTTATAGGGGATTGTAGGAACAGTAGCGATACTTTTAGCCATCGTAGTTTATTCATTGTTTTTCAACGACTCCGTGGAGAAGCCAAATATGATTAAAATAGATGCTTTTATGGGAAATGAGACAGTATGGGCTGTGAGTTTGCGCACGTCCGGTGATGGAAGCCATTTGTTGAATAGCACGTACTTACTTCTTTTGTCTGAAAACGGGACTGAGATTGAGCTTACTCTTAACGGGACACCGCACACCATTCTATTGGTAGAAGAGTGTGTTTATTGGCCGTTTAACCTTTCAGCCGAAAACGAGATATTTTACAAGGATACCGATGCTAACAAACGAGTTAGCGCAGGAGACAGCATATTTATCTATCGCTATGCTGATAATGGCAAGCCTATTGATGGTTACACTCTGTTACTGTTGGACGAAAACCGTGTGACCATTGGAAGTGTCATAATGGAATGAAAAAGCGTAATAATGGGCTTGGGCGTGTAGGGAGGGATACTGACAGCGACGGATGGTCTGATGGCGAAGAAGTAAACAAATACAAGACAAGCCCACTCAGCACAGACACAGACGAAGATGACTGTGAGATATGGTTTGATATACAGCAGAATGATTATGATGGTGATGGGCTGACGTGGTGGGAGGAAGTGAACAGGTATCATACGAATCCGGGTGTGTTTACTGTTGTTGATGTTGATGGGGATGGGCTTGATGGTTATGGTGAGAGAGAGTGTGGGAGTGATCCGTCTTTGGTGGATACTGATGGTGATGGGTTGAGTGATTATGAGGAGTTTGTTTTGGGTACGAGTCCTGTGTTGTGATCTCGGAGCATAAATCTTTTTTATCGTGTTGTGGATGTTTATCCTGATAGGATGGAGACGGTGGTGAAACGGTTGACTGAGGCGGAGCGGGCTAAGACGACGGATGACATTTCTTTGGACGGTGTTTCTCCTGCTGGTAGGATACGTTATCCTGCGGTTGGTTGTCCTGCTCTGCTGTCCAAGGTTGAGAAGAGGAGTTTTGACATATACGTTGACACAGGTGATAACACGTGGACTGTGACCATGCGGAACATAAAAACTGGCATAGAGTACAACATCGGAACAGTCCATGCTAACTATGACGACGTGTCCGGGTTATACCACGGTTTAGTGGTGTTGCCTCTGGGAGTTCAACCGGGTCTCTATGACCTATTTGTTACCACGGTGGAGGGGACGTGTAAGGTTCCTCATGCTGTACAGGTGTATCAGCGTTTCAAAGACTATTTCAGGTTTGTGCAGCTCACAGACACGCATATAGGAGAGGGTTGGGGGGATAACACCAATGTTGGGGATTTGTGGGCTTTGATTAACAGGATAAACCGGTTGGAGAAGCCGGAGTTTGTGGTGATAACTGGGGATTTGACGGATAGTGGCCAGGAAGAGGAGACTAAGTATTTCAAAGCGTGTATTCTTAAATTAGAGGTTCCGGTGTTTTTAACGCCGGGTAATCATGATAATTATTTGGATGTTGGGACGCCTTTCACGGATTATCGTGAATGGTTAAACCCACCAGTATTATCCCCTGGAGAAGACCAAAAGTATTGTGACGACTATAGTTTTGATTACGGCAACTATCATTTTATAGTTTTTAACAGCGGGGACAGCTATGGGCCCACCCACCAGGTGGAGGGATTAACCTGGATACAACTCTGCTGGATGAAACAGGACCAGAAAAACGCATACAGTAATGGTAAAACGCACACGTTTATTTTCACCCACGCACCAAGCGTGCCAGATGGCAAACGGGATGAGAACGATCCTCTATCAGATTTTTCGCATTATTCTGCTACCAACTACCCGCCGGGGTACTATGACTATGACGCTGCTTTTGTCAGCTGGCTGAACGGAGAAGACCCAAACTACCCAGAAGGACAATACGTGGAAGCAGTGATAGTGGGGCACACGCACCAAAACCATATATGGTATGGGGTAGACCTGACTAATATCAAAAAACCAAAGGAGAAAGATAATCCTACTGGTAGGCATATTTTGTCTTTTTCAGATTCTGCTTTTTATATTGAAACAATTACTTCTTGCAAGAAGTACCCGTAGGGGTGTGAAAAGGTGGCAAGGCCATTAAATGTGGTTATGGTCACATTGGTTGTATTGGTAATAGTTGTACTTGTGGGGGCATATCAATATAGGAGCATTGAGGAATCTAAATGGATTACTGCTATGGAAGGAAAAGATTTAGCGGATGCTTTGGCGAGTAATTGGAGTAAAAATGCGACATTGATTGGAGTTCGTCTGGCTTCCGGGTATGAAAAAAATGGGTGTTCTAAAGCATGGTTTTATGATTACGTCAATTCATCTAGTATAATAACTGGTACGGCAGATATCATTGAAATAATGGTATATTATAATAAAACCGCTTTTGTGACCGGTTATTTCAAACAGAATACTACTTACGAGACGATTTATCCAATTAGAAATTGGTCAATTGATAGTGATGAGGCTTATGAAATTGCAAGGAATAACGATGAGATAAGGAGATTTTTATCCAATGATCCGGCTGTGTATGTTTTTTCTTTGCATGGGAGTGATTCGTCGCCTAAATGGTTTATTGAGTGGACTTATGATGCTGGTTTTGACAATCCTAGGTGGGCTAGTATCACGATAGATGCTACCACCGGGGAGGTGCTTCATGTGGAAGCAGACCTGTCAGGTTTTTCTTTGAGAAACGTTTGTGTGGGGTTTTCTGTGGTTTTTCTGGTCGTTGTGGCCGTGGCTGTCTTTCTGGCGGAGAGAAAGAAGCATTGGGGACGGAAAAGGACAAATATTGAGGAAGAGATGTTGGGGGAGGAAAAAGAGGAGAGGGACGTGGGACATGGGAGATAGACGTCCTGGCTGGATGTTTTTATAGTTTCCCCCTCTGCCTACTAACGTGCCCCGCCGGCGCCGTCTGGAGAAGTATTTTAACACCCTCCCAGATAATGGTCCATGCACCTCAGGATATCCATAGGTTCGGCGATAGCCCTGGGGGTCCTGGACCGCTCCCTGGACGTTCTCCCGACGACCGTGTATCTGATGCTGGGTGAGGGGTGTGAGAGCAACTGTGGCTTCTGCGCCCAGGCGAAAAATGCTAGGGGGGGCGATCACCTCTCCCGTGTCCTCTGGCCCCCGATATCCATAGAGAGGCTCCTGGGACGTTATCCCGGGGGTGCGAAGAGGACGTGCATCCAGTCCCTGGACTACGATGGCGTGGTGGACGACGTGGTTGATCTGGTCTCTTCTCTCCGCAGAGCGGACGACGGGGTCCCCATTTCTGTTTCCATAAACCCGAAACGGAGGGAGGATTTTGTCCGTATAAAAGAGGCGGGGGTTGAGATGGTGGGCCTCTCCCCCGACGCGGCGTCCAGAGAGGTTTTTGATTCTATAAAGGGGCCCGGGGTGGGAGGCAGGTACACATGGGACGAGACCTGGGAGGCGATGGCCAGGGCCGTTGAGGTTTTCGGAAAGAACAGGGCGGCGGCCCATTTCATCGTTGGCCTGGGGGAGAACGACAGAGACTTGGCGGAGTCGCTTGAGAGAGCGGTGGAGTTGGGCTGCGTTCCCTCTCTTTTCGCCTACACGCCTGTGCGCGGGACGTGGCTCCGGCTGTCTCCGCCGCCCATAGGCCGTTACAGGGCGGCTCAGGCCCTCCGCCACCTCATATATGCCGGCGGGTTTGGGGTGGAGGATTTCGTCTTTTCCCCCCGTGGAAAACTGGTCTCTCTCCCTGGGGGTGTGGACGTTTTTTCTCTGCCGCCCACTGTTTTTGAGACACGTGGCTGTCCACATTGCAACCGGCCATATTACAACGAAAGACCGGGCGGGCCTCTGTACAACTATCCCCGCCCCTTGAAAAGCGAAGAGGTGGAAAAAGCATATATGGAACTGGCGGAGTATCTGGGTGGAAAATAACAAAAACGATGCCAGAATGGAAATAGAAAGAATGGAAAGGCGAGGTGTCGTGTGTGAAGTGGCGTGTGCTCAGAACGGGTTTCAATCCTGCCCCTGTGAACATGGCCATTGACGAGGTGGTCCTTGACTCTGTGGCCAGGGGTGTTTCGCCCCCCACCCTCCGTGTCTACGAGTGGGACCCCTCGGCGGTCTCCATAGGGTATTTCCAGAGCATGAGGGAGGTTGTGGACGTTGACGCATGTCTCAGGGATGGGGTCGGTTTTGTGAGACGGATAACGGGGGGCGGGGCGGTCTTCCACGACAGAACGGGCGAGGTCACATACAGCATTATTTTCAGGGAGGGAACCATCCCGCTACCTGATAGCGTGGCAGAGGCGTATCCTGTCCTGTGTGAGGGGATCGTTCTAGCTCTCCGCTCACTGGGACTGGACGCCGCTTTCAGACCTGTGAACGACATAGTGGTCGGTGGAAAGAAGATAAGCGGAAACGCCCACACGAGGAAGAGGGGGGTTGTTTTGCAGCACGGCACCCTCCTGTACGACGTTGACCCTGAGCGCATGTTCACCTATCTCAGGGTTCCCGGCGAAAAGATAAGGGACAAGATGATAGCCGCTGTTGAGGAGAGGGTGACATCAATACGCCACCACCTGGGAGAGCGTGTCAGCATGGAGAGGGTTGAAGACGCTCTGGTGGAAGGTTTTTCAGCTGCCCTCGGCCTGGAAGTTGAGCAGGGAGCGCTGACGAAAGACGAAAAGGAGATGGCCGTGCGTCTGGCCGAGGAAAAGTACGGGGCTGACTGGTGGAACTTTAAGAGGTGATGGGTGTGGGTGTGAGAGATGGGGAAAAAAGAGACCCGCAAAACGATGCCGGTGGGGGACTGGACCGAAGAGAGTACAGGGGCATTTTGAAGGTTTCCGGCGGAAAGCTGGTGCGGATTCGTTTCTCTCTCTCCGGCGGCGTCATAGATGATGTGGTGATAACCGGGGACTTCTTTTTGCACCCCGAGGAGGCGATAGAGGGGCTGGAGGCGGCCCTGGTGGGGGTTCCGCCCAGGAAAGATGCCGTTGAGGAGTCCATCGCCGCCTTTCTCAGAGAAAAAAAGGTTGAAATGATAGGCCTGTCCCCCGGGGACCTGGGGTTGCTGGTTGAGATGGCCCTTTCGGGAGAGCAAAAAAGTTGAAAACATCCCGGTTTGGAGCGTGGGGAGAGGTGGAGGATAAGGGGCGGGAGAGGTTTTTTATCCGCCCACGTATTAGAGAGGTCTATGAGACGTCTGTCCGACAGCGACTTTCCCGTGTTGCAGGTTGCCATAGACGAGATGCTTTTGCACAGGGCGCTGGAAATGGCCGAAGCGGCTGTAAGGGGCGGAGCGGACTGGGTTGAGGTGGGCACGCCCCTGATAAAAAGTGAGGGGATGAACGCTGTCCGGGTTTTCCGGGAGCGTTTTCCTGACCGTGTGCTCGTGGCTGACACGAAGACGATGGACACGGGGGGATACGAGGTTGAGATGGCGGCGAAGGCGGGGGCGGACGTGGTCGCCGTTCTGGGCGTTGCGGATGATGAGACGATACTTGAAGGGGTTGAAAGCGGTAGGAACTATGGGGCCGAGGTGATGGTTGACCTGCTGGGACACCCTGACCCGGTTAAACGTGCCAGGGAGGTTGAATCCCTTGGCGTCGGGTATGTATGTGTCCATGTGGGCATTGACCAGCAGATGAGAGGGGTTGACCCCCTTGAGGTCCTGGAAAAGGTCGTGGACGCTGTGGCCAGCGTGCGTGTTGCTGTGGCCGGGGGCATAGACAGCGTGCTCGCACCGGAGGTTGTAAGCCGTGGGGCGGATGTCGTCATTGTTGGGGGGGCGATAACAAAGGCACTGGACATCGCCAGGGCCGCGGAGGAGATAAAAAAGGCCATGAAAGGTGCCAGGGCCGGTGGGAAGCGGAAGAGGTACAGGGCTGAGGAGATAAGAGACGCCTTCCTGGAGGCAACCACATGTAACATAAGCGACGCTCTACACAGGCGTGGTGCCATGGAGGGTATTCGCCCTGTATATGATGGTGTGAAAAAGATGGTTGGCGTTGCCGTGACCGTTGAGACGGTGGACGGGGACTGGGCGAAACCCGTTGAGGCCATAGACATGGCCGGTCCCGGGGACGTCCTTGTCATAGCGGCCAGGCCGGGAAAAAAGGCGGTGTGGGGTGAGCTGGCCACGAACAGTGTTCTGCAGCGCGGGATAGAGGGCGTGGTGGTTGATGGAGCTGTGCGTGATGTGGACAACATAAAGAAACTGGGCGTGCCCGTTTTCGCCGCTTGTGTGCGTCCAAACGCTGGAGAGCCACGGGGTATCGGAAAGATCGGTGGCACCATAGAATGTGGGGGCCAGCGGGTACGGCCGGGGGACTGGATAATAGGCGATGGGAGCGGAGTCGTGGTTGTTCCCAGGGAGAGAGCGCTGGAGATTGCCAACAGGGCCGTTGAGGTCAGAGAAAAAGAGGACAGGATAAGAGAGGAGATAAAAAAGGGGAAAAAGACGCTGGGAGAGGTGCTGGACCTTCTCCGCTGGGAGCAGGTCGGGTGATGTGTGACAGTGGGCGGTTTGAGGCGTTGGGCGGTTTGAGGCGTTTTGAGGTGGGGCAAATTTTATAAATCCACTGTTTTGTGCGCCCCGGTGATGTCTATGTACTCTACTGGAGGTCTCGCTCATATAAACAACTGTGTGGAAAAGTGGAATTTCTTCATGGGGAAGTATCACTCGTGGAGGAGAGAGACGGTCTGGGTGAACAGGGTCGTTCTTGCCCTGGGGTTTGCTGTCCTCACAGGTCTGGGGGGCCTTGTTAAAATATATACACCCCTTACGCCGGTGCCTTTCACTTTGCAGACGTATTTTGTTCTCATGTCGGGTGTCGTCCTGGGCAAACACTGGGGTGGTGTCAGCCAGTTTTTCTATGTGATGCTTGGTGTTGCAGGAATACCCTGGTTTGCCGGTGGAGGGCACGGCATTGATGTTGTGTGTGGATACACGGGGGGTTATCTTCTATCTTTCATCTTTGTTGCCTGGCTCATAGGCTATGTCTCTGACACATATCCGGGGGCCAGGACATGGAGGGCACAGTTTCCAGTTATGGCTCTTGGCTCCGTGCTGATTCTCACAATTGGCTCTCTGTATCTTTCGGTCTCTCTGGCGGTAAGCATTAAACAGGCGTTTATCTGGGGATTTCTGCCGTTCCTGGTCACAGATATGATAAAATCCCTGGCCGCAGGTTTCACCTCGCCCTTCTTGCTCTACAGGCCGTCCTGACTCCATGCGCTTTCATTCATGACACATAATGGCTTTGATGGGTGTGATATACTATGTCCAATACCATGTATAAGAATGACACAGATGGCAACGGTGGAACCGGGGATGTGATGGACCCCCATCTGGTGGTTGTGTCCGGTATGCCCGCTTCGGGCAAAAACTTCGCCAGAGAGTACGCTGCCAGACATGGGATCCCGTATCTTTCCACGGGAGACCTCATACGGGAAGAGGCGAAGAAGAGGGGCCTGGAGCCTACTGGCAGAAACCTGGCGATGATAACGGATGAGATCAAAGGCAGGGACAGGACCGCACTCACAAAAAAGGTGCTGGAACGGGTTGAAAAAGAGTTTCCAGACGAGCCGCTGGTTATTCTGGAGGGCATGAGGAGTTTTGAGGAGATAGAGCTCATGCGGAGGAAATATCCTGTGACGGTGGTTGCTTTTGTGGCGGGGCGTGATACGAGGCGTGAGAGGTACCTGAAGAGGGGGCGGGAGGATGACGACCCCGCTCTTTTTGATGCCCGTGACAGGCGGGAGCTCGGCTATGGGGTGGGGGAGATCATAGCGCTGGCCGACGCATACGTTTTAAACGAGGGCACCCCTGACGAGGCCATTGCCCGTTTTGACGAAATTGTAAAATCTTGTATGAAAAAGGTTATAAAGGAGAGGCATGTTAAGAGTCGTTGTTAGGTGTTGCTAAAACGCCTGTGAGCTGTCGGTGTGGTGATGGACATGAAAAAAATGGTTGCAGTTGCGATGGTGTTTGTGCTTGTGGCCACCGTCTGGGCCGCTGGCTGTGCGCAGAAAAACACGGGGACCTCATCAAAGCCCAAGCTTGAGCCTGTGACAGAACAGATACCGCCGAAGAGCGGGTGGATATCCTCCCCGGATGCGGCAGAGCCAACGGAGTTTGAGCACACTGAGACGATACAGATACCCTCCCCCTATGTGACCGCTTTCACAGTGACCGTCTCAATACAGGACAGCGACGAAGAGCACTCCGAAACGGACGAAGGCTCCGACCCGGACATAGTGACCGTTACAGTGAGCGACGGAGCCAACATCACGGAGAAAAAAGATGTTACAAGCGGTACAAGTTACACTTTCAGCTTCAGCGCTAGCGGAGAAGACGGGGACTTCCTGGGACAGACGTGGACGATAAACTTCAAAGGCAAGGAGTTTGGCGGTGGAAAACCCGCATATTTCTTCGGTTTCATAGTGTATATAGATCAGGGCGCAGAGTGGTCTATTGACAGCGGGAGCTATACATATCTGTCTCCAGGTGGAGAGCCCCTGGGAGGTGGAACAGCGACCGCCGCCGGAAACAGCACTGCATAAGTCTAAGAAGATCAGCTCAGACTCCCAAACCCCTTTCTTTTTTCCTTCGCCTTGTCTTATCCTTTTCGTTTTTTTAGTGTTTGAAAACCCTGTAACCTGTGAAAACCATCGCCATGTTGTGTTCGTCCGCCGCCTCTATGACTTCTCTGTCCCTTATGCTGCCCCCGGGCTGTATTATGGCTGTTATGCCCGCCCTGGCAGCCTCGTCAACGGCATCTCTGAAGGGGAAAAAGGCGTCGCTGGCCATGGCACTCCCTTTTACCCGCGCCCCTCCTTTTCTGGCGGCTATTATCGCGCTGTCAACCCTGCTCATCTGGCCGGCGCCTATTCCCACGACCATGTCCTCTTTTGAATAAACAACGGCGTTGGATTTCACGTGTTTCACAACCCTCCACCCGTATTCCATGGCCTTTCGCTCTTTTTCCGTTGGCTCCCGCTCGGTCACCACCCGGCACTCATCCCAGTTGAGGGCCCGTGTGTTTGCGTCCTGTACCAGGAGGCCCCCGACAACGCGTTTGTAATCAATGTACCCCGGGTTTGGGGATAGATCGCCCACTTCCAAGAGGCGTATGTTCTTTTTCCGGCGGAGGATTTCCAGGGCCTCATCCGAAAAAGAGGGGGCGATGAGGCACTCTATGAACACGCCGGTCATCTGCTCCGCTGTGAGGGCGTCTATTTCACGGTTGGCCGCCACCACGCCACCGAAAGCGCTCATCGGATCAACGCTGTGTGCTTTCCTGTACGCCTCCGCTATCGTCGGAGCGCTGGCGACCCCACACGGGTTTGTGTGTTTTATCTCCGCCACCGTGGGCATCTCTGGAAACTCTCTGACGAGTTCAAGGGCGTCGTTCACGTCCAGTATGTTGTTGAAAGAAAGCTTTTTTCCGTGCAGCTGTCTGGCGCCGACCGCTGCGATGGTGGGCATGGGGTCTTCCACATAGAGCGCCCCCCGCTGGTGTGGGTTTTCCCCATACCGGAGTGTCATCTGGCGGCGAAACGAGAGGTTGAGATAGGGCGGGAAGATGTCTCCGGGGTGGAGCTTTTCCCAGAAATAACCGGATATGGCTATGTCGTATCTGGCCGTGTGGTCAAACGCCTTGTAGGCCAGCTCCTTCGCCATCTCATCCGGCACGCTGTTGTTTTCGTCCATAGCCTCCATGACACGTGGATAATCGGCGGGGTCCACGACCACCACGACCCTCTCGTGGTTTTTCGCGGCGCTCCTTATGAGAGTTGGCCCGCCGATATCAATGTTTTCTATGGCCTCCTCCCACCCCGCCCCCCTCCGGACGGTCTCTCTGAAGGGGTAGAGGTTCACCACGACCATGTCAATGGGCTTTATGCCCATTTTCTCCATCTGCTCCATGTGCTCGGGCGTATTTCTGGCGAGTATGCCGGCGTGAATCTTCGGGTGCAGTGTTTTGACCCGTCCGTCAAGCATCTCCGGAAAACCCGTTATGGAAGAGACGTCAACAACATCCACACCATTTTCCCTCAGGACCCTGCCCGTCCCGCCGGTGGATATTATCTCCACGCCTTTCTCTCTCAAAAACCGTCCAAAGTCCACTATGCCCGTCTTGTCCGAAACGCTGATGAGTGCCCGGCGCACCTCTACCATGCTATTACCCCGCCATCAATCCCGTGGCGGATTTAAAGGTTTCTGAGGTGTGGGATTGCTGTTACTCGAGTTTGTTTTTCTCCCTCCCCCGCAGCCACTTCTTAACCGGGCATCCCTCTTCTTTTGCGCATTTTATTCTTTCCCGTATCTTTTTTCGTCTGAGATACGCGATGGCGCCCAGGAGTGCGAGTATTCCGAGGATTGCGATCCACCACGGGAACGGTTTTGGCGGGGGTGGCGGCGACGGGGGTGGCTGTTCGGGGTAGAGAGCGGCGAGGTTGTATGTGCGGGTCTGGAGGGCTATGGTCGTGTTTGTGTGACCTTCGGGGGGTGCGAAGTCCCACTGGGCCATTCTGGCCTGATAGTCGGTGATGTTTACGACTATTGTGCCGTTGGTGCTGTTGTCTGAGAGGACCATTCTGAGTTTGACAGTGTATTCTACGAGCGCCTCACGGTACTGCTGGGTGGGGTTGGGGCGGAAATCAACTGAGAATCCAACGCCAGATATGTCAAAGACCCATACCTGGCCTCCTTTTCCTGCGGCGTTTATTTCACCTGTGCCTCCGTTTGTCTGCCAGTCGCTCTGGTTGTCGCCGTTGTAGTCGCATGTGACCTCAAGGTTGCCGTATGTTATGCCCTGGTCCACTTTGACGGGCGAGTAGGTTATCTGGACGCTGACTTTTTCCGCCTCTGGCGGGACGTACACGAGTTTTCTGTCGTCCGTCTCCACCATGCCTGCTTTGCTCGTCAGCTGTCCCCACTCTCCGTGCCACGATGTCTGGAGGGCGTTTGTTTTTTCCAGGCGGTATGTTGTGTTTGTCATGTTCATATACAGTTTGTAGGCGTCAAAAACTGTGGCGTCCGGGTTGTTTTTTCGGAGCTCGTTGAGTGCGAGCGCTATTGCAACGGCTTTGTCGGCGTCCACCAGCCCGTATCCCTGTGCGAAGTCCATGGGTTTTCCCAGGTTTCCTGTGGTGTAGTTCGGCGGCACCCCGTTTCCCTCTTTTGGTGGTATGTAGTGTGCTGAGAGTTTGAGTATTATCTCCGCCTCGTGCATCTTTGTGTCTGTGCTGTTAAAATAGGACGGGTCTCCCAGGGAGTTGTCATCGCTCAGATTTGATACTCTTAGAGATGGACAGGCCTGCCAGAGGAGTGCCACGAGGCCTGAGACGTGTGGTGTTGCCATGCTCGTCCCGGATATGGCCATGTAGTATGCGTCTCCGTCTCCATTGGTTAGACCGCTTATGAGTGTCCGCCGGGGCTGTGTGGACCATATTTTCACGCCGGGGGCTGCAACGTCTGGCCATGTGAAGTCGTCGTCTGCCGCTCCCCTGCTGCTGAAGTCCGCCAGACCTTTTCCGTCGTGGGTTGCCGCTGCCACGCTTATCGCCGCCGGCTCCAGCGAGTAGGGGTTTGTGGTGACTGTGTGTCCATCGTGGTTGTCGCTTCCCTCGTTTCCCGCCGCAAAAACGAGCACGACATTGTTTTCGTAGGTTATTTTCCTTATCGCCTGGTTTATGGCGTTGTCAGGGTCGTACTGTTCGCTGCTTCCCCAACTGTTGCTCACCACCCTTATGTTATAGGGGTTCTGTCCCAGCCTGGTGTGCTCGTAGACCCATTCAAGTGCTCCGACGGCGTTTATTATCGCTATGGCTTCTCCTGTGCTCAATCCAATCAACTTTGCCCCCGGGGCGACGCCCTTCCTGGCTCCGCCTGATGCGTCTCCGTTTCCTGCCACGGTGCCCGCACAGTGTGTACCGTGTCCGCTGCTCGTGTCCGTGTTTTCCATCTCATACCATGGACCATAGCCGGTGTCCGATTTCAGGTTCATGATGGTCTTTGTTTTGTAGTCAAGGTCCGGGTGCCCCGCGTCTATTCCGGAGTCAAGGACCACGACGGTCACACCGTTTCCGTCTATGCCCCCGCCTATTTCGCCCTGTGTGCTGTTCACACGGGTGTTCCACGCGAGGGTGGCGTTTATCACGCTGGTGGTTATGTCCATTTTGTATTCCAGGGGGTCGTTGTTTTCAATGTAATATACCCCCGGGAGTCTGCTGGTTTTTATCACCGCTGATGGGCTGCCGGTGGCGTAGACGGTGTTTATGAAATCGAAGGTGTGTTCTGGTCTCATGCCGGCTGTTTTGAGGGCGGTGATGTCTCTCTCTGTGACCCTGTGGCGGTAGTGGACCAGCACTTCAAGCGTCTTCGGGGGGCTGTGGAGCATCTTTTCAAGGGAGGCGGAGAATCTCGCCTGCCCTTTTTCCACGGTGGCAGCGGCGAAAATTCCCGGGACGACAAGCAGGAGCATGAGGGTGGTTATCGTAAAAATCTGTCTTATCTGCGTGGTTGGGGCGTTTTCGCTTTTTTTCATGTCTTTCCCTCTTCTCTGTGCTGCCGCTGGAAAGAGAGAGGGGTTTTTACATTTATTGGTTATCGCTGAAATGTCTGATTTAAAGGTCTGTTTTAAAACCACATGTCTATGGTCTGCTGTCCCCGGCTCTTTGGTCTTTTCTCGTTTTTCCCGGGGGCGTCTGGTTTTTCTTCCTCTACAGGCAGAGTGTTTTCCTCCCCACCATCCAGCATGGCGGGTATGATTATTTCTCCGTATTTTCCTCCGCCCCCGGGTCTTATTATGACTTTTCCGTCTCGGAAGGCTTTTATGCCCCACACCACCCGTGGGTCTGCGATGTCTTTTATCTCATTCATGGAAGCATCCACGAGGACCCTCACCTCGCTTCCGAAGTGTTCCACGAGCTTCTGCCATTCCTCTGTCGCTTTCTTTGTGGTGGGCGACGACAGGCCCAGCGCCTTTGCTATGATCTCTCCGAGTGGGATTATGTGGAGATATGGGGGCCGGTGTGGGGGGTGGAACCCCGGTGGCAGGTCGGCGAGTTCTTCCACTCTGTCCCGCACGCCTTTTTTTATTCTCCCGCCACAGACGCACTTCCACCTGTTCTGTCTCGCCTCTGCCAGCGTGTAGTGGCGGTAGCATCGCACACATGCTGTCTCGTTGTATTTGCCCTCCTGAGGGGGAAAGCCCACGTTCAAGACAACCCCGCGGCCCTTTTTTCTCTGGATGGCACGTATGACCTCTTCCGCTGTTGGCTCTTCTACCAGGAGACGGTTGAACTCTCTGGCCAGTCGTATGGGGGAGGGGCTGTGTGCGTCGCTGTTGCTCAGAAAGGTGAGGCGGTGGAGTTCGCTTATCCTGTCGGCGTAGTCGGTGTCCGCGCTCAGCCCGAGCTCAAGGAAAGACACATGGGCCGTCATGTCCCTGTAACATGTTTCCAGCGTGTCATGGCTGGCGTAGAGTGCCGTCCATGGGGTGAAAGCGTGGCACGGGCCGAATATCGCTCCGGCGTCCACTGCCATCTCCGCAATGTCCCACCCCTCTGCTTGGACCTTTGGGCGGCCATCGGTTTTGAGGTCTGCCCCCCATTTTTTTCCAAGTTCCTCTGCCATCTGTTCTGCGGACGAGAGAGACGGGAATATTACGAGGTGGTGTACTCTCCTGGCGTCTTCTATTTCAACCGTGGGCACAAAAAACACCCCGTCGGTGGCGTAGGTGCCCCCATCAACCTTTTCCAGTTCGGCCAGTTTTTTCCTCCAGAGCGGGTGCAGTATGTCTCCTGTGCCGACTATCTCCACGCCTTTGAGATTTGCCCCCCTGGCTATCTCGTGGAAGTCCATGTTTTTGCTCGTGGCCGCCGAATAACGCCCGTGTATGTGCAGGTCGGCGTTTATTTCTTCCATATGAACCGCCGCCATCGTTTATGTGGTTTTCACTGCCGCCGCTTGAGGATATGCGTTTTCAACTGCAGACATTTACCGGCAGGGTCTTTGTGGAAAAAGGCGGGACGCCCATCTGTCTCTCTATCTTTCCAGCTTTTCTCACAGGTCGCTCAAATCTATGTTGCCTTTTTTCATCTGTTTCCGGAGCATGCGCTGGAGCCGTCTGTTCCCCGCCATGCCCTTTATGGCTTTTCTTGACGCGTTGTATCTCTTCAGCAGTTCTTTTACGTCGGACGGGTCCACCCCCGCCCCCCTGGCTATCCTTTTTATTCTGGACGATTTTATGATGCGGGGGTTTTCCATTTCCTCCCGTGTCATACTGTCCATTATGACCCTGAACTTGTGCAGGAGGCGCTGGGTCTCCTCAAGCTCTTCTTCCGACAGCTGTGCTCCGCCCATGCCCGGTATCAGGGACATGATCTTTGAGAGGGGCCCCATTTTTGTGAGCGCTTCCATCTGTTCGTACATTTCTATTAGCGTGAACTTCCCAGAGAGTATCTTTCTGGCGGTTTCCTCGGCCTTTTCTTCGTCCATAACCTCGCTGGCCTTTTCCATGAGGGTTTCCAGGTCTCCCATGCCCAGCAGGCGTGAGATGAACTTTGGCGGGTCAAACTTTTCAAGGTCGTCAACCTTTTCCCCGGTGCCTATGAAGACCACGGGGGCCTGTGTTTCTGCCACAGCGCTTAGGGCACCGCCTCCTTTTGCCGTTCCGTCAAGTTTTGTTATCACGACGCCCGTGACCCCGACGGCTTCGTGGAAAGCTTTTGCCTGGGGACCGGCCTGCTGTCCCACGGCGGCGTCTATGACCAGGAGTATCTCATCGGGTTTGACCACGTTTGAGACCAGTTTTATCTCCTTTATCAGGTCCTCTTCCAGTGAGTGTCTCCCGCTGGTGTCAACGATCACCAGGTCATAGTCCTCAAACTCCAGCAACCCCTCCCGTGCTATTTTAGGCGCCTTGGTCTCTTCGGGGCGGCCGTACACGGGTATCCCGTATGGTTCTGCGAGCTGCACCAGCTGCTCGTATGCCGCCGGTCTGTGGACGTCCGCCTGTATCAGGGCGACCTTCAGCCCTTTTTTCTGGAAATACCTGGCCAGTTTGGCCGCTGTTGTTGTTTTTCCCTGTCCGTAGAGGCCGACGAGCATGATGCGGCGGGTGGTGAGTGGCACCTCATATGGCTCTCCAAGGACTTTTACGAGTTCCTCGTAGATTATGCGCACGACGTGTTCCCGGGGGCTCATTCCGGGCGGCGGTTTTTCTTTGAGGGCACGCTCTTCAACTCTTCTGCTCAGTTCCAGAGCCAGCTTCACGTTGACGTCTGCTTTCAAAAGAGCGCGCTGGATGTCCCTGACAACCTCTTTTATGAGTTCCCGGTCAACTGTTGTGGCTCTCGCTATTTTTTTCAGCGTTTCTCTGAGCGACTTTCCCAGGTTTTCCATCGCCATCCTTGCACCGGTTGACAATACATTTTTCTGATATAAATAAGAAACTACGTCTTGCCTGCTGCTTACATCTTGCCTGCTGCTTACAGATACTGTTTTATGATATGCTCACAGAAAGACATATAAAGACGTAGTGTAATAAAGGAGGTGGGTGGTAGTATCGCCGAAGAAGAGGAACTTGCCCAGTGCCCTACGTGTGGGGCTTTTATTCCGATAGATGCGACGGTCTGTCCAAACTGTGGACAGGAATTTGAGGTTGAGGAAGAGGACCTGGAGGGAGAGGGGGGCGAGGGATACACTGAGGAGGAAGATATTGAAGAGCCGGTGGAGGGTGTTGAGGAAGATTTTGGTGTTGGTGAAGAGGAATATGTGGGCGAAGAGGAGTTCGTTGAGGAAGAACCCGTTGAGGAATATGTGGGCGAGCTTGAAGAGGAAGAAAAACCGCAGAAGATGTTCTGGATGGGTGTTGTGCTGATACTGCTGGGATTCTTTGGTGGCCCAATTTTTTCTTATCTGCATGACGCTCTCCGAATTCCAATAGGAATTTTCACCGCCTATGAGCACTTTGGATGGGTTAACTGGACCGTGGCCATCGTTGGTACTGTGATAACTATTATAGGCGTTGTTTTCTTGGTGTGGGGCTACATGAAAATAAAAGAGTGGCGGGAGAGAATGCTCTCTTTGATAGAGGCCCCCGAGCCGGAAGCGGAGACCATAGAGTGATATTGGAGATGAGAGTGGTTCCGGGATGAGCGTTGTTTTTTCCGGCGAGGACGTTGATTCTTTGCGGAAGCGGGCGCTGGAGAGGATAGACAGCCCCATGGCCATAGCAGGGGCGGAGATCCCTGATGTGGTGGTCATAAGGGGGGAGCCGGTTGACGTGCGTGGGATGGTTGAAGAGGCACGGTCCCGTGGGGGTGGTGGGAGTGCTCTGGAGGCCATTGGCGTTTTTCGTGAGGGAGTGGCTGAGAGGCGGGAGAGGATTTCCGTTTCCAGCGACAGGGATGAGATTGAGATGCTGGTTGAGGAGGCGCTGGGGCTCAGGCGTGCCATGGTGGTCCTGGAACACGTGATCTCAGAGCGCGAAGGGGCTGGTGCTGAGGGCGCTGCGGATGCTGTCAGGGAAAAACACGTTGAAGACGCCCGTCGCTGGCTTGATTTTTCTGGCAGGGTGAAGCACACCAAATAAACTGGTGTTGAGCCGGCGACGAATCTGTTGAACACTGTTGAACCCGGTTGGATTCCGTTAAACCGGTGTGTTGCAGTATAATTTTTGTATTATTTTTGCACAACCGAGGTTATCGTTAAATACTCAAACGTATAAGGTGGCCCGGAGGCATGGAAAATGAAAGGGTACGCCGCCACCTTTGTGGTCGCACTGCTCGTGTACCTGTTCCTGACTGCTGGCTCTGGCGACATAGGACTGTTCGGCGTTGGGCTGTGGAGCATGGAAGAGATAGTTGTGGGCATCGTACTGTCCGCCCTTGTGAGTGCGGGGACGACCCGGCTTTTCTGTGGGGACAGCGACATGAGAATGGCTAACCCCCGACGCTGGCTGACGTTTATAGTGTATCTTTTCCCGTTTTTCTTTGCCATGGCCAAGGCGAATTTTGACGTTGCGTACCGGGTAATAACCGGTAAGATAAAGCCCGGTATTGTGAGGATAAAAACGGGTTTCAAAAAGGACCTCTCCGTGCTTTTGCTGGGCAACAGCATAACCCTCACACCCGGTACCCTGACGGTGGACATTGACGACGAGACCAACGACCTCTTTGTCCACTGGATAAACATACGCCCGGAGGTGAAAGAAAAGGTTTACTGTGATCCGAAAATCGTCTGCGGCTCTTTTGTTAAATGGGCCAGGAGGATATCAGAATAGGGGGACTGGCTATGTTTGAAGGAATAGAAGGAGTGTTTCTGGCCGTTGCCGTCTTCCTCGGCTTCTACATAATCGGGTGTGCCATACGGCTGGGTGTTGGTCCTACGGCCCCGGACAGGGCGGTTGCGCTTGACACCATAAACACGTTGATCGTGGCGGCGATGTTCATACTTGGCGCTGCTTACAGGGAGGTTTTGTTCGTGGACATTTCCATCGTCTACGCACTGCTCTCTTTCATAACGACGCTTTACATCGCCAGATACCTTGAGGAGAAAAAGCCGGGCATGGTAAACGTTGAGCCGGTGGAGTGCTGTTTCGCTCCCGGGAGTGTTTCTCCGGAAAGCGGGGAAAACGCTGCTAATAGCGGCGGTGGCGGCGGTAAAGTAGAAAAACCAGCTGCCGGGGCGGCCGGAGAGGAGGTGGTGTCATGAGTGTGCTGGGAATGAGCCCCCTTTTGTTCATCTTTTATCTGTGTGTGGTCATAGGACTGGTGTTCAACGGGCTGGGCATGGTCGGATTGTTGCGTTTCCCCGACGTTTACACCCGTCTCCACGCCGCCACAAAGTGTACGACGTTCGGTTCCATATTCTTGGGCTTTTCCGTTATGGGATACGGCCTGGTGAACTGGGTCAGGTCTGATTACACCAGCGGCGTTGACCTGACCTTTTTCACGCACACGGTGGCCGCTGTGGTTGCGATCCTTCTCACCAACCCCACGGGCGCCCACGCTCTTGCCCGTGCGTCACACCGGAGTACAGTGAAGCCCGAGGTAATAGTGGTGGATCGGCTTGAGGAATACGAGGAGGAGAAAAAACGCGGAAAGACAGGCGTACCACCAGAATCCGGGTCTGAAGGAGATGCGGAGGTGAGCGGATGATAATGGCCGACATCGTTCACATACTGGTCCTCGCGGGGATAGTCTTTTTCGCCCTTCTCGTGGTCAGGTTCAGGGATCTCATCAGCGCCGCTGTCGCGCTGGGGGCCTGCAGTCTTCTGCTGTCCCTGGAGTTTTATATTCTCCAGGCGCCCGATGTGGCGATCGCTGAGGCGGGTGTTGGGGCTGCTCTCACCACCGCCATTTTCATACTGGCGATAAGAGGAACACAGAGAATGGAGGATTACTGATGAGGCGAAGTGTGGCATTTGTCGGGTTGTTGATAGTGGCTGCCTCCCTCCTGTACGCAGCGTATTACATGAGGGGGTTTGGCGAGCCCGAGCACACTGCGATGGACGACTATTTCATAAACAACGCCCAGAACGAGACAGGGGCGAGCAACGTTGTGACATCTATCGTTTTTGACTACAGGGGCTATGACACTCTGGGAGAGGCCACCGTGCTGTTTTCGGCGGTCACGGGCGTTCTGGTGGCTGTCAGGCGTTCTCTCAAAAGGGGAATGGACGTGGAAAAGGGAATGGATGCGAAAAAAGATAATGGGGGTGATGG
Organism: uncultured Thermoplasmata archaeon; assembly: GCA_964601625.1. Classification (GTDB taxonomy): domain Archaea; phylum Thermoplasmatota; class Thermoplasmata; order JAGHBH01; family JAGHBH01; genus CAZROC01. The sequence goes on from CAZROC010000013.1 coordinate 20,541, forward strand.
CAGTTGAAGGAGATGTCAAAGATAGTGCGCGGCATGGCATCAATCCTTTATCCTCTGATAGCTGTTTTCGGCGGATATCTGGTGCTCCACGGACATCTCACCCCGGGTGGTGGTTTCCAGGGCGGGGCCGTCGTGGCCAGCGCCATAGCACTGGCTGTGGTCGCCTATGGCAGCGGTCTGTACAAAAAGGGCATTTTTTCTGGGTTTGAGAGTTTTGGTCTCCTGCTTTTTATCGCCCTGGGTTTTGTGGGAATGTCCTGTTATTTCTTCACCAACGTTTTCGCCAACACCGGAACGATAGTGTTGTTCGGCCAGGTCGTCTCCTATGGGACCACATCTCCGCCCTTTTTCAGCGGCGGCACTGTGCCCATGATGAACATGGCCGTGGGGTTTGAGGTCGTTGGCGGGCTGTCTCTCATAATATTGGCCCTGGCCCAGGCGTCTTTTGATGACGAAACTGAAGTGGAAAAAGAAGTAGAAAAGGAGGTGGGTCTCTGATGCTCTGGCAGCTCCCCTTCATAGTCTCCGCCCTCCTGGTCATAATCGGATTGTATATCTGTATTGCTAAGACGAACCTGATAAAGATGGTGATGGGTGTGTCCCTGATGGAAAGCGGGGCAAACCTGTTCCTGGTGTCCCTCGGCTACAGAAAAGGTGGCATAGCACCCATTTACACGAGTTCCCCGGGCGGGGAGATGGTCATGCCCACCCCCCAGGCGCTCACCCTGACCAGCATAGTCATAGGCGTTGCCACCACCGCCCTCATGCTATCTTTCATCGTGATGATGTACAAACACTACCGCACATGTGATGCCAGAAAAGCCAGGAGGTTGAGAGGATGAGCCTCTGGGATTTCATCGGAACACACTCTGCGATACTCGCCGTGGCGTTTCCGCTTCTCGGAGCGTTTCTCACACCCGTGGTGGGTCGTCTGGGAGAAAAGGCGTCCAGGTATGTGTCGTTTTTCTTTCTCTCCCTGGCGTCCCTCATGGTGGCTTTCATGGCTGTGAGGGTCTGGGACAGCGGCCCCCTCGTCTACACACTGGGATACCGCTCCGGCTCTTCCATTCCACAGTTTTTCAGAATCCAGCTCTACGTGGATGGCTTCGGGGTTTTCATGGCCATCATAATGGCTGTTGTGTCCCTGGCCGTCTGCATGTACTCCTGGGCCTTCGTGGACCGCTACACGGGCCAGGAAAAATACTACACTCTCCTGCAACTGGTGGCTGTTGGGAGCTATGGGATGGTCCTGACCGGTGACATATTCAACCTCTTCGTCTTCTTTGAGATATCCAGCATGGCCCTGTGCGGTCTCGTTGCCTTCCGCACCGAGAGGGGGGAGAGCTTTGAGGCAGCATTCAAATACATGCTCTACAGCACGATCAGCGGCGTCCTGTTGCTCTTCGCTGTGGGCATCTTCTATGGCGAATACGATCTTCTGAACATGCGGGCCATAGCGGAGGCGATGTCATCTGCCGGCGGGGCGTCCGTTCTGGACAAGATAGCGCTGGGCCTCCTGGTCACCGTTTTCTCTCTCAAAGCGGGCAGCGTTCCCATGCACATGCCCACCCCCGACGCCTACAGCGAGGCGCCCGGTGGCATCTCTGCGATCTTTGTCGCGGCGAGCCAGGCAGGTCTATACGCTCTTTTCAGAACCTCTTTTACCATCTACGGCCACTATGATCCGATAAGCGGCGCGTTTAACCTGGACACCTACACGCTGGGGTGGATAGTCATAGTCCTGGGAATACTGAGCATGTTCATAGGCGTGACGATGGCACTGGTCCAGAAGGACATAAAGAGGCTCATGGCGTACCACGCGATATCACAGACCGGTTACATGTTCCTGGGAGTCGGCGTTGGAATAGCGGTGCTGTCAGACCCTGTCAAAATGGCGGCCTTTGGTGTTGATGCCATGCGAGGCGGCATATTCCACATAATAAACCACGCTCTCTACAAGGGGCTGTTGTTCCTGACGGCAGGGGCGGTGTTTTACAGGGCCCAGACCAGGAACCTCAACGAGATGCACGGACTGGGACACACGATGAAATACACCATGGTGTTCTTTATGATAGGCGCCCTGGCCATAGCCGGGATACCCCCCATGAACGGTTTCAGCAGCAAACTGCTGATATATGAGAGCGTGTACCAGTTCAACCCCATCATAGCAGCCATTGCGATGCTCGTGAGTGTTCTCACCCTTGCCTCTTTTGTCAAGGTGTTTTACAGTGCTTTCATGGGCCCCAGGCCCGAGAACCCCCCGGAGGAGGTGCCCCCGAGCATGCTGGCCGGCATGACCATACTGGTGGTTCTGATACTGTTTTTCAGCCTGTTCCCGGGACTCATAGTCACGAGAATCGTTGATCCCGCTGTAAGGGCTCTCGTACCCTATCTGGGAGGTGTGTAAGATGTGCACGTTCAACCCGCAGATTGACACCGGCTCTGGTTACTGGGACGCCCTGCTGTTTGTCCTGGTCTTTATCCTCGTGGCCATAATCGTTTACATCATCCGGTCCATGGGCGTGGCCGGAGCCAAAAAAGTAGAGCACAGAGGAGAACCATTTTATTTTGGAAACCCCGTCCCGGAAACCGCCCGTGTCTCCGCCAGCAACGTATACTGGGGCTTTGTGAAGGCCATGGAAAAATACTATCGCCCCGTCCAGGGTGAGCACACGGGCAACGTGAACGACTACGTGTCTTGGATGGTGCTGACGATGGGAGCTGTGTTGCTCCTGCTCGTGTTCCTTTAAAAAGGACAAAAACCAGGGAGGAAAAGAGGATGAGGCTTAAAAAAACCTTTGACCGCTCGCTCTGGGCACTCCATGTGAATACCGGCTCGTGCAATGGATGTGACATAGAGATAGTGGCAGCCCTGACGCCCAGATACGACACGGAGCGTTTTGGAATAAAACTCGTCGGGAGCCCGAGGCACGCAGACGTGTTGATCATGGCTGGGCCGGTCACCCGTGCCGTGGCGCCGCGTGTGAAGAGAATCTACAACCAGACACCAGACCCGAAGGTAGTGCTGGTGGTGGGCAACTGTGGAAACTCCACCGGCGTCTTTTATGAGAGCTACAACATTCTCGGGCCGATAGACCATTTCCTCCGCCAGATAGACCCAAATGTGAAGATAGTACACGTGCCCGGGTGTCCTCCGAGGCCAGAGGCCATAATAGACGGTGTGGCCAAGGCATGGCTTGTGCTTGAGGAACTCCGCGGAGAGGGAAAAAAAGGCGGCAGAAGCAGTGGCGGCGGAAAAGGAGGTGGTGAATGATGGCCGAAACGCCGGTAGCAGGGCCACAGATAGGGGGCGAGATGGGCGATAATATTGTGAAAATATCAAAGATCATGACCCCCGAGGAGATAGTTGAGTATTTCAGACAGCACCTCGGCGACAGCGTGGTTGACACCCGCGTTGACATCCATGAACAGGGACTGAGCAGATACAGGATGCAGTCCGTGTGGATAAGGGTCAAAAGAGAGAGTTTCAGGGACGCCGTCAAACTCCTGGCGACGATACACAGTCCCCTGCACATATCCGTGGCATCTGGGGCGGACCTCGGAGACGAGATAGAACTCAACTACCATTTTCATGTGTACTGGGGCTTGGGCAAAAAAGAGATAAGCGTGACCATCGGAGCCAGATGTCCGAAGTCTGACCCCCACTTTCCTTCCATAAGCGACCTGGCCCCGGGCGCCATAATAACCGAGAGGGAGAAACAGGAGTTCTTGGGTGTCATCATGGACGGGATACCCGATGGTCGCCCGCTCTTCCTGGCTGAGAGCCTCCCGCCCGATGTCCACCCGTGGCGCAAAGACCCCGAGGAACAGGAGAAACTGAAAAAGTATGTGAGAAACGTGCACGAGGAGGGGGTGTGAAGATGGCAAAAACGACTTACACCCTACCGATAGGTCCCATACATCCGGCTCTCAAAGAGCCCACGATGTTCAAATTCGTCATGGACGGGGAAGTGGTGAAAGAGGTGGATGTCCAGCCCGGAGTGAACCACAGGGGCATAGAGTTCATAGGGATGCGGCGCAACCCCCTCCAGGTTCTCCACCTGGCTGAGAGAATATGTGGCATATGCAGCATAGTCCACCAGTACGCTTTTACCATGGCCAGCGAAAAGGCGGCGGGAATACCGCCGACGGAGAGGTCCCAGTACATACGCACCATAATGGCAGAACTGGAGAGAATCCACAGTCACATGCTCTGGGCCGGGGTGGCCGCCCACGAGCTAGGATTTGACACACTCCTGCACTGGACGTGGAAGCTCAGAGAAGAGGTCCAGGACGTCCTTGAGTACATAAGCGGAAACCGTGTCAACTATGCGATGTACTACCAGGGCGGGGTCCGCAGGGACATACCCCCTGAGAAGGTGCCAAGGATAAAGAAACTGCTCACGGATTACCGCCGAGAGTTCAGAAAGCTCGCCGACGCCTTCCTGGAAGACCCGGTGTTCCAGCACAGGACTGTTGACGTCGGCATACTGACATACAGGGACGCCCTTGAGACGTCTGCCGTGGGACCAACCACCCGTGCATCTGGGGTAAAAAAGGATGTCAGGGTGGACCAGCCCTACGGGGCGTATGCTGACATGGATCTCAAGCCCTGTCTTCCGGAGGACATAGGCTGCCCCAACACGGGAGACAGCTATGCAAAAACCGCTGTCAGACTGCTTGAGGTCGCTCAGAGCCTTGACATAATAGAATACTGTCTGGACAACATGCCCCCCGGGCCCATACGGTGGGAGATGAACGTCAACAAGGTGTTGATGCACATGAAAAAGGCCGGCGGAGAGGCCATAGGGAGAACAGAGGCACCCAGGGGAGAGATGATACACTATGTCCGCCTGGACCCCGGCGACGAAAACGTCTCATGCTGGAAGGTCCGCGCCAGTACCTACAACAACATCCTGGCCTGGCAGAAAATGCTCGTGGGCGCCCAGATAGCCGACGTGGCCATAGTGGCGGCGAGCATAGACCCGTGCATAGGGTGCATGGACCGGGTAACGGTCACAGATGGTTCCGGCAAACAGCGTGTCATGACGAAAGAGGACTTTTACCGTCTCAGCGTGAAAAAGACGCGTGAGCTTATGAGACAGGGAGTCAGGGGGAGGATAGTATGAGCGGGATGGACATAAACTATCTGCCCATAAGATTGGCCCTTGGCGTGATAGTTGTCGTGCTTTCCATAGTGGTCGGACTGATATACAAGGGTATAGACAGGAAACTCGCCGCCAGAATGCAGTCAAGGATAGGGCCCCCCCTGCGCCAGCCCTTCTGGGATGTCTCCAAACTCTTCCAGAAGGAAACCATAACACCCGACGACGCCGTGGACTGGGTTTTCCACTCAATGCCACTCGTTGCTCTCGTCGCCTCCCTGGTTCTCATCCTCTATCTGCCTCTGGGACCACTGAGCCCCATCCTGAAGGGATACGGGGATCTCATACTGGTCGTCTATCTCTTCGCCATACCCGGGCTGGCCATGGCCACCGGAGGATTTGCATCTGGTTCTCCGGTTGCCGCTATCGGCGCCCAGAGAGAGATGGTGATGATGATAAGCTACGAGTTCCCCCTGGCCATAGTCGTCCTCACCCTCGCATATCTCCAGCAGAAATCTTTTATGGCCGCGGGAGCGGGCACATACCATGTTTTCGCCTTAGAGACATATGTCACAAACCCCGTCTGGTCTCTGGTAACCACCCCCCTTGGGATTATAGGTGTGGCCCTTCTTCTCATAGCGCTCCTGGTTGTGGTGCCCAGCGAACTGTCAAAGATACCATTTGATGCCCCCGAGGCAGAGACAGAGATCGCGGGCGGCATACTGGCGGAGTACTCCGGGAGGGACCTGGCACTCTTTTACCTGAGCGACGCCGTAAAGACGTTTGCCATGGGAACTCTTGTGGTTGCACTGTTTTTCCCGTATAATCTCTCTCCCACGCTGGAAAAATGGTTTACCCTGCCGTCATGGGCCGTTGGTGGTGTTCTGGTCTGTCCGTGGATTATTGACGCCCTCTTCTTCCTCTTCAAAGTCTTCCTTGTGGTGTTCTTCGCGGTCACAGCGGTCCGCGTCGCGTTTCCAAGGTTGAAAATAGACAAAATCAGCTATGTCTACCTTGTCCCGGCAACGCTCATCGCCCTGGTCGGCGCTCTTTTCATCTACCTGGACGTTGTGATTGGAGGTGTGTGAAATGGCCACGCCAATGTACCTTGAGATATTCCGCCAGCTGCTGGACAAACCCTTCACAAACCCCTTCCCCGTGAAATACGCTCCGAAAAACATGCACGCCGCACTTGAGGCGATAAAAGCGGGGAAAGTGAAAATACATCCGCCGGTGCCTGTTCCCGACGATTTCCGCGGAAAGATAGCCTACGACAGAGACGCCTGTATAGGATGCCGCATGTGCATTAAAGTGTGCCCCGCAAACGCCATAGAATACGTCCCTCCACCAGACGGCGGGCCAAGGGGAGGCAAGGTCAAGTTCTACATGTCCCGCTGCACCTTTTGCGCCCTGTGCACGGAGATATGTCCAAAGCACTGCATATCAATGACAACAGAGTTCCTTATGGCGGACACGGACAAAAACTCGCCCAACCTGGTAATCACAGACTCTGGAAAGACTCAACCCCCCTCCGGAGAATAGTGTCAACAACCTCCTCTGCCCACCTCTTTGCCTCAGGGCCCATCTCCTCGCCCAGCAGGGTTTTTTCCGGGTCTATCTGGACCCCCAGCAAGACCACCCTGCCAGTGTTTTCACGCACAATCTCAACGAACACAGAGAGCGGGATGGCATGGGTGCTCACGTGCATGACGCCCACATTCTCAGGGGGGATGACTCGCACCTCTCCCGGCTCCAATCCCATATCCGACGCGTCAAAGATGATCAACAGGTCGGGGTGCAACCGCCTTATCACACCCGTGTAGTTCTCCGGCACACTCTCAGCGTTTATCACAGTCCACTCTTCTTCCAGCCCCCGCCTCCTAACCTCTTTTTCCATGTACAGCGCAGCGTATGGGCCTATGCCGTCGTCCCCCCGCAGGGGGTTTCCAACACCCATGAACATTTTAACCGTCTCTTTAGCCAAAACCACCACTTCCAGACACAACCATTATAACCTCTAATCGTTAAAAAGAAAACGGACAAAAAGAGGAAAAGGGTTGCCGGGACTAACAGGAACTGTGCTTTATAGCCCCGTTTGGACACGCCGGCACACAGGCACAGCACTCTATGCACTCGTCAATGTTCACAGCAGCGGCCTTTCCGTCCTTCAGCTCATACACCTGTGTGGGGCAGACGTTCACACATTCCGCCGCGCCGGTGCATTTATCCCAGTCAATCTCTATGACTATCCCGCTGGAACTCTCATACTTCTGTACCACCATGTTATCACCCGCACCCACCAATCGCTATGTGTTTATAAGGGTTTTGGGGGTTGTGCAAACAAGGTGCGAAGACCACGTCTCTTTTTCCTCCCTATGACGCCAAGAGCGACCGCAACAACCAGAACGGCGACGACAGCGGCGACCACGATCATTTCACTGTTCTTTTCACCCATACCTTCCGTCGCCTCTCCTGTGCCATTTCCCTCCTCCTCCGAAGAAGAAGGGGATTGCCCGGAGCTATCCGCTGGTAATAGTCTTATGTTCACAATCTCAGATGAGGAAGATACGACGGGACGGACCACACCCTGGACGCTCACGTTTCCTGAGGGTGTCATGTTCACGACCGCCGGCAAACCTGATGCTGGCACATAAACGTGCTAGGTGACATTTTTGGTCCCGGGACCATAGAATACGAGAGACAGAGGAGTTGCACTCCCCGACCAGTTTTCCTCATCAAAGACGGGGTAAAGGTCCACTTCCACAACCGCTGTCTGAGGGCAATCAACGGTCACAGACCCGTTCAGGTCCACTGTGGAACCAGCCGCTGTGGGGGGCAGGGACACCTCTTCTGTGTCCATGTTGAAATGGATGGAAACAGAATTGTCCACGTCTCCACCGGTCTGGCCACCACCGCCACCATCTTCTGCGCTATCGTTTTTCTCCTCTATATACACTTGGACCATGTCCCCATCTGTAATAGAGACAGTGGTGAATACGCCCCCCACCCCCGTTGTCTAAGGCCGGTAAAAGGGCGGTGGAGACAAAAACGACTGCAAAAACGACAGATGCTGCGCCTTTTTTTATGTCCAGCATTCTGGTTCCCTCCCATATCTATCTGGAACAAATTGTGCGATATCTTTAATAACAGTTTTGGTTTTTCACCCCCCGACCACAAGTCCGAGGTTTGTCAAAAGAAAAGGTGAGAGACATGGCGACAAAAATGGACCCAAAGGAATCGGCTAAAAACGCACTCCTGCACGTTCTTGAGGCCCTGCCAGGCGAACACATAATAATCGTCTGCGACGAACCCCTCAAACCCGTCGGGGAAGCTTTCGCTTTCGGGGCGGTTGACATAGGCCTGTGGACCAGGATGGTCTTGCTTGAGACGAGCAGCATGCCGAGAAAGGATATCCCACACCATCTCTATGAGATTTTCAACAGCCAGAAACCCGACATATTCATCAACCTGCTCAGAGGAGACAGCGAAGAAACGCCTTTCAGAATAAAGGTCACAAAGATGGAGACCAGGCGGAGGGTCAGGCTGGGCCACTGTCCCGGGATAACCCTGGACATGCTCACTGAGGGGGCGCTGGCGCTGACGCCGGAGGATTACAGGTACATGCAGAACATGGCTCACCGCCTGATGTTGCATCTCCAGGGCGCGGAGACGGTGCACATAACAAACGAGATGGGCACAGATCTCACGTTGAGCGTCAAAAACCGCCCCTTCATAACGGACGTGAAGCTGGACTGGAAGACGATGAAGTGGATGAACCTGCCTGTAGGAGAGGTATACTGTGGGCCCGAAGAGAACTCCCTTGAGGGCGTGCTCGTCTGTGAAACAGCTGTGGGGGGCATAGGCCGCCTCAAGGCCCCGGTCAAAATAAAAGCCGAGAAGGGGAAGGCGGTTGAGGTGGAGTCCAAGGACAAAAAAGCGCTTGAGAGGATAATAAAAGCCCTGGATACTGACGAGTGGAGCAGATACGTCGGGGAGTTCGCCTTTGGCCTCAACCCACGGGCCCGGATAGTTGACGCCTTTCTGGAGACGGAGAAGGTGAACAACACCTGCCACATCGCCTTCGGAAACAACGAGGATTTTCCCAACGGACAGAACCCGGCTCAGAACCACATGGACTTCCTGATAACCAAACCGACCGTGGTTGTGAAATACGAGGACGGCTCTGAAAAAACCCTCATGGAAAAAGGGGAGTACAGGGTCTTCTGATTGGTCCGGAGGCGGACGGTGGACGGTAAGCCAGACGGGGGTAGTGGCAATCACGGTGTGGCAGGGACATTGTTGTCTGATGCGGCACCTCAGACCGCGTGTGACAACGTGTGACAACAGGTGATATGATAATGTAGCGTTTAGTGTAGTGTTATACTACCGGGGGCAAGCAAAAATGTTTATTTGGATGGAGATATTCCAGCGTACTGAGGGATATATTGAGGGATCGCATGAGCCGAAAAACCGTTACGATCTCCCCCGTGAGACGGGTGGAAGGAGAATCCGGGTTACTGCTTGAAACAGAAGAGAACACCATTGTCAGGGCCTTCTATATGCCAGAGATCCCCGTAAGGGGATTTGAGAGGATGCTCACAGGAAAAATGTACCAGTTTGTTCCGGACGCAGTGATGAGAATATGCGGTGTATGCCACATAACACACGCGATTGCCGCTGCTGAGGCGCTTGAAGACTGTTTTTCTGTCACCCCGCCAGAAAACGCTGTCCTGCTGAGGGAATGTGCGGGTCTTATCAACAGATTGCAGAGCCATGCCGTGCACATGGCGTTTATCGTAGAGGACTTTTTTTCAGGCGACGAAAAGGCAAGGTGGCTGAACAGGACCGTTGAGATGCTGGAGCTCTCAGGGAACGCGATGGCAATACTGGGAAAGAACAGGATACATCCCCACTGTGTCGTTGTCGGGGGAGTGGACGTCTCTCTGTCAGAAAAATCCCTTAAGGAAATAAAAGAAAATGTGACCCGGTACCTCGGGATAATGGAGGAATTTCAGGAGGCCCTGAGAGAAAAAATTTCGTCCATGATAGATGATGGAAAGATGCCCGAAGAACTGGGAAATGTTCATTTCCCGCGTCTGACCACAGACATGTACTATGGAGACCGCGAAAAGCTTGACCTCATTGACGTCTCCGTCCATAGAGCGGATAGATTTTACAATTCCAGGGACCTGATAGACTACGGATGTCTCATAGCGACATACAGGGACTCAATTGTTGAGGTGGGCCCGGGCGCGAGGATGCGGCTTTTCAAAAACATGAGGCCAGAGGGGCCGCTGAACGTTAACACGGCGTACATCGCCGACGCCATCGCCGGAGGCAACAGGATACTTGAAATTGTTGACACCGTGGACATCAACGCCACCATGAAGGTGAAATTTTCACCGAAAAAAGGCGCCGGCATAGGCGTCCATGAAGCACCGCGGGGTACCAACATCCACATTGCCAGGACAGACGAAGATGGAATCATAGAAGACTACAGGATCATAGTGCCGACTATGTTCAACATACCCGTAATAAACGAAGCACTGCGGGGTTCTCCGGTGGAGTTTGCGGAGCTTGTCGTAAGATCATATGATCCCTGCATATCATGTGCAACACATAAAATCGTGATTTCCCATCCGGAGGTAAGAGGGCATGAGGATTTCCTACTATAAGCTGTCTGATTGCAGCGGTTGTATGATGAACTTCTTCCCGCTTGTCAGAAAAATAGATAGCCTGGAAATTGTCCACTTCCCAAATCTGACAGACATGACAAAAAATGACCATCCGGATGTTGTCATCATAAATGGGGCAGTGAACCCCAGGGATAAAGAGCTCATCCAGCGGCTGAAAGATATCAGAGACAGCACAGAGTATCTTGTTGCCTTGGGCTCATGTGCCTGTGTTGGGGGTATCACGCGATTTCTCATGGGAGAACAGGCACCTTCTCATGAGCACATAAACTACGTGCCCCTCGCAGAAGTTTTGGAGGTTGATTTTGCCGTGCCAGGATGCCCGCCAGCAACGGACATCATTGAAAAGCTTCTCAGGGCGATTGATGCGGGAAACGAGAGATATCTGGTCCCGTTCAGGAACCTATCCCGGATAACAAAGGCATCCTTTCTTGATCTCCATGACGAGATTGTGTCCCCCGGGCTATGTGCGGGATGTGGGATGTGTGTCCTCTCATGTCCGGTGGGCGCAATCCATCTTGTCAGAAACCGTCCGGAACTGAGGCCAGACAGATGTATAAGATGTGGGACCTGCTATTTCAGATGTCCGAGGATGTTTGTAAAACTTAGAGAAACCAGATCTGGGGGTAAGAGCGATGGAGTGTGAGGAAATCATTGGTCCGGTGGTCGGTGTTTACAGGGGCCGAAGTAAAATCCAGCCCGGCGGAGTGACAACCGCCCTCCTGTGTTATGCCCTTGACGCCGGCATAATAGACGGTGCTGTTGTCGTTGTGGCGGACGAGTTCTGGCAGCCGAAAGCCATAATAGCGACAACAAAGGAGGAGATTATGAAAGCATCCGGCTCAAAATGGGTCATGGTGCCGAACATTGGCGCACTTATTGAGGCGCTGGATGTTAAACGCCTGGAAAAAATAGCTATTATTGGCACGCCGTGTCAGATACAGGCCCTCAGGGACATCATGGAATATCCCATGCATTCCGAGGAGATATCCAGGGGAATAAAACTTCTGATCGGGCTTTTCTGTATGGGCTCTTTCACAAGGGACGGTTTCAGAACCCTTCTGGAGCATAGATATGGCATACAGTTGCCCGACATAGTCAACATGGAGATAACAAAAGAGGAGTTTATTATTAATCTAAGGGGGGGCCGGGTAAGGAAAATACCTGTGGAGGATATAAAAAACAGGGTTCAGATGGCATGTCTCACGTGCAAAGACTATACCGCAAGATTCTCCGACATTTCTATAGGCCGCACCGGGGTGGAAGGTGATGAAAGCGCGATAATTGTAAGGAATTCTTTTGGTCTGGACATCGTTGAAGGCGCAAAAAACGCAGGCGTAGTTGATATTTCAGAGGACCGCCCGCTCCTGGAAACGATATGTGAAGAAGCCAGAAAAAAGTGGGAGAGAGCTGTGGAAATTGAAAAAACGTTCATGGACAGGCGCTGAGACAGGCGCTGAGTTTTGGATTACTCCCCCAAAACATTTTTATCCTGTGCCATCGTTCTATGTGTGGGATGGGTGCACTCTATGGAAACAAAGGTTTCGTCCCGGACATCTGAAAAAGAGATGCGTTTCGTTCCCGGCGTTGACGTGGAAGAGGTCGGGATAATCTACGGAAAAGTGGGAACCAGCTCGTTTGAGTGCAGCGTGGTCGCCCCCCTTGAAAAACTGGAATATGTGCAGATGAAACACGAGACATGTGGGTGGGTTCTCGGCCAGGTTGACAAAATAACCCGCAAAACGAACCTGTCCGTGGAAAAAGCCCGGCTCATATCCCGGGGCCAGAAGGTTGATTTTGAAGAGGTGATCATCGCATCCATTTCGGTTATAGGATACAGAGACGAGAGGGGGCTATTGCAGACGCCCAGGACGCCCTTCAAAGCGGGAGAGAGCGTGTATAGGGCGTCCGAGAACCTCATACGTCACGTCGTAGGTCTCCGGGACAACCCCGAAAAAGGGGCATACATAGGTCTTTTGCACGGCCACAGAATAAAGGTCTACCTGGACATAAACACGCTTGTACAGAAACACGTGAGCGTCCTGGCAAAGACAGGTGGAGGAAAAAGCTATGTCACCGGCGACCTCATAGAGGAGTTCCTGAAACACGGCGTGACAACCGTCGTGATAGACCCACACGGGGAATACTCTTCAATGGCCAGGCCGGCAAAGGGAGGAGAGGCGTATGAACGCTTTGAGGTCGTCCCCAGGGGGTACAAAGACAGAATACTCCTTTTCTCCCCTGATCCCAAGGTGAACAAGGGGGCCAGACCGCTCCAGTTCACGCTCAAAAACATGAGCCCGAGAGAAATACTTGAGCTCACTTCTCTCAAAAAAACCAGCACCTATCTGTCCCCTCTAAGACAGGCTGTTGACCTCCTCCGGCAGACAGGTAAAAATTACACCCTCCGGGACATAATAAGGATACTGGAAAGCGACGAAGACGCCTCCCTCGGCTCGCTCATCAGCGAACTGGAATATCTCATGGAGACAAACATACTCGTGGCAGAGGGCACAAGGGTCACAGATCTGGTACAGCGCGGCAAAACAACCATAATCTCCCTCAAAGGGGTGCCGCCGGACATACAGGAGCTGGTTGTGGAGAGAATCGCCAGCGCTCTCTTCCGCCTGAGAAAACTAAACAAGATACCCCCCCTGATGCTCGTGGTTGAAGAGGCACACAACTTCTGTCCACAGCAGGGACAGGCGGCCTCCAGCAAAATCCTCCGGACAATCGCCAGCGAGGGAAGGAAGTTTGGCCTTGGCCTCACCATAATAAGCCAGAGAGCGGCGAAGGTGGACAAAAACGTTCTCAGCCAGTGCAACACCCAGATCATACTCAAAGTAACGAACCCGAACGACATAAAAGCGATAACCTCCTCCGTGGAGGGGTTGACCAGCGGCATGGCAGACGAGATACAGCGTCTCCCCATAGGGGTGGCGATAGTCACCGGTGGCGGTCTCGGGATGCCCCTGTTCGTTGAGGTCCGCCCCAGGGAGACCGAGCACGGCGGAGACGCCGTGAAAGTGGTTTGAGCACACCGGGGGCCAGAGCGTGACCGATGAAAGCGGCGTTAAAAAGGGAGCCGGGGGGGAAGGCGCGGTTCTGAGACCGGAAAAAGTGGAACGCTATCTTGAGATAACCTCCGCCGCCCTGAAGAAGGTGAAGATTTCCGTGCCGGAGAGAAGCGCTCTCAGAGACGTGGCAGAGGACTTTCTGAGGATGGCCCGGGACTATCACTCTGACGCCCAGCACTTTTTTTCGGAAGGGGATCTGGTCAACGCCTTCGCCGCCGTAAACTACGCTCACGGCTGGCTGGACGCCGGGACTCGTCTGGGCCTGTTTGAGGTGGGGGGCGATGACCGGCTTTTCACACTGTATAGATAAGACTCCTAAAGATTTAGATAAACCCCCCGCAACCATTATATTGTCCCAGATGTATGTGGGTGGGAGGACCATGACCCGTATAAAGGTGATAAACGACGCCCCCGACCTCATAACGATTTTCAGGGCTGTTGACACACCTGTCAAGAAGGCGGTGTTCAAAGAGGCGGGGGAACGCTGGATCACAGAGCGTGAGATACGTGAAAAATACGGCGAAGAGGGAATAGAGGCCATAAGATACTTTGAGAAGACAAAGCTGGTTGACACCCGGTGGCAGGTGGTTGAGGGGTCTGCCAAGCCGGAAAAAGCGTATCACACGTTTTACACCTCTGTCCACATAAACATCCAGACGAACCTGAGCGAGATAAGTGAGGTCATGGCCGTAGCGCTGCTCCCACCCGATGAGTTTGAAAAGGAGGAGAGCAAGATATACGAGCTAGTGGGAGAAAACGGCGTCTATGTGGGAGATGTGATAGACAAACTGGGCATAGACCCCATACGCCTCAAATGTCTGGTCAGGCGGTCGCCCCGGCTCGTTTTCAGGGGCCACAGAATTGAGAGGTTCACGGGGGAGTGATCGGGTGGATTTTGACATATCAGAGGTTGACAAAAGCTTTCTTGCCATGCTCTCCGGTTTCGGTTTCGTTGGCATAGGGTTGTTTTTCTATTTTTTCATGCTGGAAAAAACATACCAGCCGATATACGTGACCACGATAATAGTCATAATTATGAGCGCTCTGACAGCGTTTTTCTATCTTCTTGACGACCTGAACTTCATGTTCAACCTGGCCCTGTCCAGAGACGACCCCGATTCTTTCAAGACAAAGGTGAGGCGGGGCGCTCGCATGGTTTCCGGTATGCTCCTCATGGGACTTATAGGTGTCAACTTGATAGTTTATACTGGCCACGGCGGGAGCTTTGAGATAAGGGTTTTGATAATAACCATTCTCACCTTCTGCAGCGTTTTTCTCTTCCTGTACTCAATGTTGCTGGCAGAGGAGTGAGACGTAGAGAGAAGACGTGGAGGGGTTGGCGGTCATTGCTCCGGGGAACGTCCCGTTTTTTCCTCTCCGCCGCTTCCACTACCTTTTGTGCTCTCTTTGTCTATCCTGGGGGTGCTTTTTCTTTCGCCCCCGCTCTGCGTGTATTTTATGTAGAGGGCTGCTACGATCCCGGCGATGAGTATTATGGCCGCTATGTACAGGCCTGTGCCGCTGCTGGTTCCGGCAGGCGGGCTGGTCGTCTCGCTCGCAGAGGCAACTGTGACGGGCAGAACCGCCTGGTTGTTGCTTTCGTTTATCTCCTCAACATTGTTGGTGGGGTCTGCCACAACTATGATGGTGTGCTGGCCGGCGGTGACGTTGGACCAGGTGAAGGTTATCTCGGCGTATCCTCCCGGGGCCACGGTTACACTCTCTGTTTTTATGGGGTCGCTGTTCCTGGTGTCCATGTATATTTCTACTTCCGCTGTGCACTCTGCCCGGCCTGTATTGTAGACCCGGACCACAACGCCCACGTCGTCGCCCTCTATGGGCTCGTCGTTTGATAGCACTATGTTGTACGAGGAAACGCTCAGGTCGGGGAGTGAGACGGATGTCACTGTTATGGAGAGGTTGTTGTTGGTCTCGTCGCTCTCTTCCACCCTGTTGTAAGGGTCAATGGCCAGGAGAAGAGCGTGGTCTCCGTCGGTGCTGGGCGTCCAGTCCAGGCTGGCTATGTCTGTATCTCCGGCGGGTATTATGAGGCTGGTCTCATCGGTGGGGTCTGTCTCCCCGTCAACGTAAAGAGCCACTATCGTTGAGGCCGTGGTTGTCCCGGCGTTCTCCACAACCGCTGTTATGGTGACGTGTTTTCCTGTTATGGGCTGCTGGGGGTCAACTGTGACCTGGCCCACAAAGTGAAGCTCTGCTATGCTCTCCGGGACCACCCTGAGCGTGATAGTGTTCTGGTACGTCTTTCCGTGGAAAACGGTTGAGGCTGTGAGAGCGTAATCGTACTCCGTCTGGGGCGCTGTTATGGTCACGTAGTAGTTTCCGTCCACGTCTGTGTTTGCGCTCGCCATCTCCACAACCCCATCCCCGGACAGGATCACCTGCACCTCTGTTTCAACGCCCCCTCCAGTCTCCGCTATTTTCACGGTCCCGTTCACGCCTACGAGTGCTCCGGGTGTTGCCGGATTTGGTTCTGCGTAAAGTGTTATCTGTATGGACGGATGCCATATCTCCAGTGGACCAGCGTAGAGGGGTGGGGATTCCTCTCCCTGGCCATCCCTGGCCACCGAGACCACATAGTATGTCCCCTCTGCTATCAGGGCTGTGTTCCACACAAATGTGCCACTGGCTAGCATGTCCATTGCTATGACTCCCCATCCTCCGGGCGTGGTGTCCGTGTCATAGTAGATGTCCACGGTTACTGTGTCGTTGAGGGATGTGTTGGTGTCAGGGTCTGTGGCCTTCCATTTTATCGTGGCATTGGAGTCTGCGTATCCGTCCCCATCCATTCCGGCTATGGTGAGGTTTTCAACAACAGGCGGGTGGTTTATGAGAATGGAAGAGGGATAAGTGGACGCTGTGGTGTTCCAGGGGTCCGAGGCGGTAATCGTCACGTAGTATTCTCCTCCCGGCGTGTCGGTGGCGTTCCACACATAGGTGTTGTTTGTCCCGTCTTCTCCTTCACCAACAACCGCTATGAGGGTGGCGTTCTGGGCGGAAAAGCTCTGGTTTGTGGATATGTATATTTTGAGGGTGGCGTTGTCGTCTGGGTCGTAGTCTGTCCACATGATACGGTAGAGAGAGTTGCCCAGGGATTCCACTTTTGTGATGTTGACTGTGGGAGGGGCGTTTTTGACAATTATGCTGGCGGGGGTGGTGTTTGTCGTGTTCAAACCGTCGCTGGCTGTGAACCAGAACGTGTAGTTCCCTCTCATAAGCTGGGTCGTGAGCGCGTACGTTGTTGAGCCATTCCCGGCCTGTTGCTGGCTCATGGAATAGTTGTTCTTGTCCCCTGTGTCGTTGTTTTTTATCCACAGCAGGACGCTCTGTGCCGCGTCTCCGTCCGGATCTGTGTAGTTGACCGAGAAGGTTATGTCTTCCATGGACACGGGCTGTTCTGGCTCAAAAGAGATGTTTGCGAGAGATGGCGGCGTGTTCACATACACGTATCCGGACACACTGGTGCTGTTTTCGCCATCAGACACGTTCATGGTGTAATTGTGTCTCCCGTATCCGGCCATGGTTATTTCCAGGCAGTATGTGATGCCGGTTTCTGGCGTCCCGTTGCCGGCGGAGGTCATGTTGCGTGTTGTGTTGTCCATGACGTGTGTCACCGATGTGGGTGTGTCGCCGTCTATGTCTGTGTATGTGAGGGTGAAATTTACCACGTCTCCCCATCTCACCTTTGCGCTCGCGGGATAATAGTCGGATATTGACGGCGGCGTGTTCAGAACGGTTATGTTTTTCTCCTCTGTTTCCAGAGTGTTTTCTCCATCAGACGCATAAATGTGGAAGGTGTAGTTTCCTTTTTCGGGGAGTGTTATCGCACACGTATATGTCCCGTTTGGATACGGCGAGGGAGTGAACCCGAGCGTATCGTTCTGGCTGTCGTCATAGGTCATGTTGTAGGTTTCGTTCCACCCCGTTGACGGCAGGGTGATGTTAACGGTTATCTCTGCTGGGACGGTGCCCTCCGGGTCTGTGTAGTTCACGGATATGGTGAAAGACACGTTTTTTCCACCCACAACTTTTGGGTAGGCGAGGTTTGTGAGTGTGGGGGGCTGGTTGTTGTCTGTGTAAACGGGGACTGAAAAGGACGCATAGTGGACGCCGTCGCTGGCAAAGGCGGTTATGTTGTGCTGTCCGTCGTCCACCGTTTTTGTGTCAATCAACGCCGTCCACGGGATGGCCCTTGAACCGTTTATGTCCGTGGCGTTGGACGTGTCAAGCGTGGCGTTAACCACAACTTGCGCACTGCTGTTTCTTTCCAGGTAAACGGTCACGGTTGGAGTGTCGTTGTCCTCGTCGCTGATGTTATCCCACACATAGCCCGTTACGGTGACAGTGTGGTTGAGCGTCTCGTGGGGGGCGGGGTATGTGATGTTCACACCGGGGGGCACGTTCACCCTGAACCAGATCGTCTGCAGAGTGTTGTTGGACGGGTCCAGGTCCAGGGTGGTGTTGTGGGGGTCCACGTCTATGAGTATGGTGTGGTTTCCGGGGGACAGGTTTTCAAGCCGCCCCCACGCAACGCCTGTGTCGCCGTTTCCGCCCACCCCGGGTATGAGGTCTGCGTCGGATAGGGTGAAACTGTTTCCGTCTGTGCTGTCGTAGAAATAGACGGGAACGTCTGTGGCGTTGTCTGTTCCAGTGTTTGTGACGTCCACAGAGATTTCCAGCGCCTCTCCATAGAGGTGGGTGGTCGGGGGGTCTGTGAGATACAGCGTGTAATTCGTCGGGGAGAGGTCTATGTCAACCGGGTCCAGACGTATCTCAAGATATGTGTAAGAGGAAAAGTTGGCGGTGGTTGTATATGTGTGATATCCTTTTCTGGCGGCAGTTATGCTGTACGGGTTGTAGTCGGCGAAAACGCCTGAAATGTTTCTTCTCTCTGATATCACATTTGTCCACGCTTCTCCTCCCACCCCCGTGGTCACATGGTATTTTCCGTCAGAGGTGTTGCCTGTGGTGTTTAGCCAGACGCTCACATTTCCCAGCGGGTCTCCTGTGCGGTTGTTCACCGCTTTTATGCGCACACACCACCTGATCGTGGCATTTGACACAGCGTCTCCGAAGCCCGGAGCGCGATTGTCGGTCACGTTCAAAAGGGTGACATTGCTAGGGACGCCACCCCGGCTCTTGAGAAAAACGTTCGGGTTTATGCCAGTGTTTTTGAAAGTGCTGTTCTCAACCAGTCCCGCAGAGCCGGCGATGTACAGGCCGTAGCCCGCCCCTGTTATGTTCCCACATGATATCTTAAAATCGGCGTTTTCGGTGTATATTCCGTAGCCGTCGCTTCCAAAGCCGTCAACGGTAACGTTTTTCACCCCGACAACCCCGCCTATCGTGCTGTTGATCTTTATTCCCACGGAACCAGCAGATGGCGGCTGGTGTGCCGTTATGTTGTTTATTGCCGGAGAGGAGTATTCCACGTCAACTCCCACGTGGCAGTTTTCAAAAACAACACCGTCCACGACCACATCACCCGTTTTGACAACGAGGCCCGCTGTGGCGTTTCTGAAAAAAGAACCGGTTATACTGCCGCTGCTTCCCTGGTTGAACGTTATCCCATTCCACGAGGTTCCACTGGAGGCGTTTTCAAAAACCACGCCATCGGCTATCAGCGTCCCGTTCACATAAATGGCAGCGGAAGTGTTGAAAAAGACGCTCACACCGCTCTCTATTCTGAGGGTAGCCCCCTGCTGAACTGTTACTGTGCCGTTTATGTAATAGGGGCCATTAACCGCATCCCAGGTGGTGTCAGATGTGATATCGCCCGATACGTATGTCTCACCACGCACAACCCCGGGCAAAAAATCAGGCATATTTGCCACGTCGGATATGGTGTTGAACACCGTGGCGGCATGTGGGGTGGAGAGCAGAATCATCGTCACGAAAAACACGATTGCAAAAGATGTTTTGTTTTTGTTGTTTCCTCTACCGCCGCCGGTATCAGGATCATCTGTTATCTCATCCGGGCTGGACAACGGCATGCTTATTCCTCCGTCTCTTTCCGTTTCTTTTCTTCATCTATTTGATGTTACTTATATTTATCCTACATTTTTTTACGAACACGCCGAACACGCCAGAGGCGTTTTCCATCTCCCCCTCTATCTCCCTCTTTCTTCCTCTCCCCTCTCAACGTTTTTTCTCGTGCACCACCAGAGCCACGAAATAGACAACAGTTGCTATGAGAGCGGCCACAGCTCCCGGAGAAACAGGCACCAGGAACGAGACCGCCAGGCCCGCCAGACCCGCCGCCAGAGCCAGGGCGAAAGAGAGATAGAAGATGGTTCTGACGCTCTTTGACACAAGCATGGCCGTGGCTGCAGGAGACACCAGAAAGGCGAAGACGAGGATTGAGCCAACGCTTTTGAGAAGCACGACCACAGAGGCGGATATCATGCCAAGCTGGAGGTAGTTGAAAAGCTCTCCGTGGATGCCGCTCGCCACTGCGCCCTCCATGTCAAAAGAGATAAAGAGAAATTCCCGGTAAAACAGTACGGACAGAAAAGAGATCACTACTGTCACAGCGAACAACAGAACCAGGTCGCCGCGAGTCAAAAGGAGCAGGTCTCCAAAAAGAAACCCCCACACCCGCGAGGCGTACTCTCTTATCAGGGATATGAGCAGCACGGCAACGCTCATTGAGAGAGCAAACCCTATACCTATGGTGTTGTTAAGCCCCCTCTCATCCCCCTTCCTGCTGGCATATCCGGCGACCAGGCCCAGCGCCACAGAAGAAGCCATGGCGCCCCAGAGAGGGTTTATGTCCACTATCCCATAGGTGGCCAGGACGATGAAAAAAGCCGCCCCCGCCAGGGCAGCGTGAGATGCACCCGCTACGAGAAAAGAGGCGTTTCTGAAAACCGTGAAAGAGCCGGCCAGGGAGGCGTTTATGGCTATGAGGAAGATGGCCACGAGCCCCCTGACAACATAGGGGCTGGTCAGAATTTCAAAGAGCCCTCCCATCTCAGCCATGGGCATCACCTATCAGCGGGTGGCAGTATCCCTCCTCACACGTGACTATCCCCACGTTTATGCCATAGGCCCTGATCAGGTTTTCCTGTGTGAGCACGTCGGCGGGGGGCCCGGACCCAACCAGACGCCTGTTTAACAAAAGGACCCTGGACAGGTAATGTATCAGCGGGTTGACGTCGTGCACCACTGCCACGACTGTCATCCCTTTTTCTGCTGAGAGACGGTGGAGGACATCTATGCTCTTTCTCTGGCTGGGGACGTCCATGGCGGAAAAAGGTTCGTCCAGCAGGAGAACCTCCGGCTCAACCGCCAGGGCACGTGCCAGAAGAACCCTCTGCTGCTGTCCCCCGCTCAGATTCGTGAACGGTTTTTTCCAGAGACTGTCAACCCCCAGCATTTCCAGGGCTTTTTTCGCCGCCCGATAGTCCTCTCGTGTGGCCATTTTGAACGGTCCCTTTCTAGCCATGCGTGCCATCAAAACAACATCAATCGTTCTTATGGGAATTGATGATACAACGCTCTCCCGCTGTGGCATGTAACCTATCATCCTCTTCACGCCATCCGGGTCCTCCACGGGGTTTTTTCCAAAAACCTCCACCGCTCCCCGCTCCGGTAAAAGGAGGCCAACGATGTTTTTCAACAGGGTTGACTTGCCGCATCCGTTTGGACCCATTATGGCCACAAACTCCCCCTTTTCTATCTCAAAACTCACGTCTTCCAGCACATAGGGGTGGTCTGGCTCGTATCTGAAGCTCAGGTTCTCCACCCTTATCGCGGGGATGCCCCCTCCTTTGCTGTCACCCATCCTGTTCACCCCCCCTTTCACCGGATTTTTCTTCTTCAAGTCCCACTTCAAGGAGCTCCCGTGTTCTCAGCCGATATATGACGGCTCCCTCAGCCAGAGCCACAGCGGACACCGCACCCAGGGCTATCAGGGCGTAGGTGTTCTCTCCGCCTCCCACCCCGTTTTCTTCAGATAGCAGTGCCATCTGGGCGGCGTTGAAATACACCTGGGAAAAGAAGCCGTCAACGTTCTCTCCAGCCAGGAAACGCACATAGACCACTCTGGCACCCGTGTCTTTTGCCACCTGTTCAGATATCTCCCCCGCCTTTCCCTCCCTCATGGAGAGAGGGCATACGATTCCCACATACTCTCCATCCGAGAGTTTTTTCTCCACGTCCATGAGCTGTTTCCCGCTGGCGAATCCCGACTCCTCGGACACCAGGGTGGCTCCGACTTCCATGCCCATGTTTTCCACCACGTAGTTGACCCCCGGCACAGCGGTGACGACCTTTTTCCCCAGGAGATTGTTCTCGGCGGTGATGTCATGGAGGGCCTTTTTTGCATGGTCTACGTTTTCGGCGAAGGCCTCAGCCCGTGTTTTATAGTATGTGGCATTGGCCGGATCTATTTCCCCCATCTTTTCAGCCACAGCCCGTCCTATGGCCAGGGCGTTGTCCAGCTTGAGCCAGTAACCGTGCTGGCAGAACTCAAACCCCGGAAAGGAGTCCAGAGATGCGCCCTTTTTTTCGTAGTCAGGGAAGTCCAGGCCGGGTGTGTCGGGGAAGTTGTCCTTTATGTCCTGTTCAAATGACAGAAAGCTGGAGTAGGCGTAAACTATGAGATCAGCATCCCTCAGGGATTCCAGCGTCTCCGTGGTCACAGAGAAACCATGCGGGTCCGCGCCAGGCGGCAGGACAGTCTCAATGTCCACCCCACCACCGCATATTTCTCTGACAATTCCAGCGATATCGGGCAGGGTGGAGACGACAACCAGCCCCTCGCCCACGCCTGAGGGGTTCTCAGATTCGCCGTCTCCGTTTTCTCCCATGGCGTACAGCGTTGTCGCCCGGAAAACTTTTTCTTCGCTTCCAGGCACACTCAACGCCGCTGTTAGAGCGAAAAATATCGCTACGGCCAGAGCCACGCTTTTTTTCCTCATCTTTCATCGCCTCCTCTCTGCCCCGGGGGTCGGGGCTGGGGGATCGGATTTCCGCACGGACAGACCTCTGGTTTTCCCAGGAGCTCGTTCAGTCTTTCCACAACATCCCCGCTCACGTTCAGGTCAAACCTTGACGCCTCCGTACAGACCTTTTCCGGGGACAGGCCCAGTATCTCAACCATGAAACACTCCAGTATCCTGTGGTTCCGCAGTACATCTCTGGCCAGTGCTATCCCTTTCGTGTTGGCTCTGAACCCCCGCCGGTGTGTGTACGTCCCATATCCCTTTGATGCCAGGCGTTTCAGCATTTCCATGGCTGTGACACGTGACACTCCGGCTATGTTTGCGGCCATGGATGGTGTCACGTAACAGTCTCCTCCATACGCCCTGTATATGTCACAGAGATATCGGAGTTCTCTTTCTGTTAGATGCCTTTCTGTTAGATGCTCGGCAGCCGTAGGCCCGGGCAGGCGGCCTGTTTCCTCGTCCTTCACGGCGCGTCCCATGTGTTTCCCTCCCGGTGGCAGAACCATTTGTTATCTATTTGTTAGGGATACCTAACGCATATTTAAAGGTTTTTCCAGATGTCTGGAGTTTGCGTTGCCGTTTTTGGAAAACTTTATTTACCCCGTTCTGACATATCATCACACATGCCCAAGACAACGGGGAGAGAGATAATGGAAGAGGAAACACCCGGTGTTGCGCTTCTGCGTTCTTTTTTTGAAGCGTTCCTGGAAGTCAGCGGCACCTACATGGGCCTCGCGACGAACTCCATGATATACCGGGCTGGTGAGATGGTAGGGGAGGCTTTTTCCTTCGTTTCGCCGGACGAGCTCGTGGAAATGTTCCGTGACCTGGGCATGGAACTGTCCATTGAGCGGCGGGGGATGCAGATATTTTTTACAGTTGAAAACAGCATAGAAGCCCGCATGCACGGGAGAACCTACGAACCGTCGTGTCACATGCTCAGGGGCTTTTTCACCGCCTACGCCCGGGCGCTGACACGCAACCCCAACCTGCGGGGGCGTGAAACAGAGTGTGTAAGCGCTGGCGGCGACGTCTGCCAGTTCCTCGTCTCTCCATAGGGAGGGTTCTGTTTGGGAAAGAGAAACATACCCATATACCCGGAGCCAGAGGACCTGGTTTTTCTCATAGACGCTCTGGTGGACGTGGCCGGATCATACAGCCGTGGGATACTCTTCCGCTTCGGTGAGCGAGTGGGGGAAAAATATGCACTCCGCATAAAAGACCTGGAAGGCGAGGTTGACCTCCTCTCAGGGGTGCTGGGGACCCTCCGCGCTTCTTCGTGGTTTGACTCCGTTGAAATACGAAGAGAAAACGGGACGCTGGAAATTCGCCTCCTCAACCCTTTTGAGATAAAATCATCTGAAAAATCCTGCGACTTCATGAGAGGATTCCTGTCCGGGCTTGGAAAAGTGCTGGAGGACATCCCGGATTTCTTCGTTGAAGAAAAAGAGGATTGCGATGAAGAGGACATGGAGGGAAAAGGGGGTGGAAAAAGAGGGGAGAGGTGGGTTGTTTTCAGAGGAAAAACAGAGAGGCGATAAAAAATGAAAACGGTTTCCTCAGGCATACCAGGACTTGACGAAGTTCTCGGCGGCGGTTTCATCAAACCATCCGTGGTCCTTGTGGCCGGGCCGGCAGGGAGCGGAAAAACGACCTTTGTGGTTGAAAGCCTGTTCAACGCCGTCAGAGAACATGGCGAGAGAGGACTTTTCATGCCCACTATATCCGAGCCGGTGGCGATGGTGAACAACTACATGGCCCAGTACGCCTTCTACGACCAGGAGATGTTTGACAGAAATCTCATAGAATTCATGGATCTCAGCAGAATAATAGATGGGGACTGGCGGGCCGTGGTGGAAAAAATCCGCGAGGCGCTGGAAAAATTCTCACCCACGTGGGTTGTCATAGACCCCCTAACCGTCCTCGGCTACGGTCTGCCAGACATGGAACTCCGCATTTTCCTCAACGAGCTCTTTTCCACGATAAAGGGATGGGACGCCCTGGTCCTGGCCACGGGAGAGTTCACACGCCAGCACCTCTTTGAGAGCCCTTACTCATACATGGTTGATGGGATAATCTTTCTAAACATGGACACGTCCAGGCACCCTGTCACCAGAGAGATGGAGGTCGTGAAACTCCGTGGAAAAAACGCCATCGCCGGAAAGCACTTTTTCAAAATAGGCCCCGAGGGTATAAGAGTGTATCCCAAGGTGGTCCCCACAAGGCCAAGGGTGCTCTCCACACCCGCCGCCGAAAGGGTCTCAACCGGCATAAAGGGATACGACGAAATGCTCGGCGGAGGATACCTGGCCGGCTCAACAAACCTGATAATAGGCGGGCCCGGAACGGGGAAAACCCTCTTCGCCCTCTCCTTCATAGCCGATGGCTGCCGGAAAAACGAGCGCGGCGTATTCGTGACCTTTGAAGAGCCTCCCACAAAGCTCCTCCGGGAGGCAAAGAACATAGGCATTCCGCTCAGCGAGTGGATAGAAAAAGGCATGGTGACACTCCTCTACTACCCCCCCGGCGACACCCACCCCGAGGAGGTAACATGGGGCATAAAAAACGCCGTTGAGGTGGGGGAGACCACCAGGAGGGTGGTTGTGGACAGTTTGAGCGGCTTTGGGTCAATGGTCGGAGACGAGCGAAAGATGAACCTCTACCTGTCCAACATGGACGCCTTCCTCTCCGGCTCCGGTGTGACCAGCGTCTTCACCATGGGACATGCCGGCGTCGGCGGCGACTACAGCGATGCCCTCCAGTACGCTGTGGTGATGGACTCAATAACCCTGCTAAGATACGTGGAGGTGGAAAGCACCATATCCAAATCGCTCGCCGTCCTTATGATGAAAGGGAGCGAACACCAGACGGACATAAGGGAATACACAGTCGGGCCGGGTGGCGTTGAGGTCCTGGAGCGCTTCAAAGGTTTTGAGGGTCTGCTCAGCGGCGCCGCGAGAAGAAGCGACCTGGTGGATTTTACCAGGATACTCCTGGAAGCCCTTCCCGAGAAACAGCGCCACCTCCTATCCGAGATGAGATGGCACTACCACGAAGATGGAGAGGACGGTGGGGGAGGGGAGGAGAAGGAG
>CAZROC010000014.1:0-45277 GCA_964601625.1 uncultured Thermoplasmata archaeon
ATGGTTAAGGTGATAGATGTATTTGGAACAGACACAAATAAGGTGTTGAAGGTGAAGATAAAATGAAAGAATATAAAAATTATAGTGTCAAAATCAAAGCCTTAACTCCTATATGGACAGGCGATGCTGAAAGGAAAAATACTGAATTGAGAGAGACAGGAATAATTGGGAGTTTGAGATGGTGGTATGAGGCATTAATCAGAGGATTGGGCGGGAGTGCATGCGATCCGACTTCTGATAACAGATGCCCGGATAAAGATGGAAATCACTGTGATGCCTGTGAATTATTCGGATGTACGGGTTGGAGCAGGAAGTTTAGGCTGGAAGTGAAATTTAATACTACAATTCCAGAAGTTTGGATTGGCACCAGGGAGAAGAGAAAAGATAAATATTCAAAACGAAATGTGGGAGGATTTATGTCCGACGGATCAATAATCCTTACCTTCATTCCATTAAGAGACATCTCACAAAATGAATGGGCTTTGTTGAATAAAACATTACAGATAATGGCAAACTATGGGGCACTTGGGGCGAAGACATCACAGGGTTGTGGTGTGATTGAAATTAAGGAAAACAATTTGCCCTATAATGATGAAAATCCAAAAAAATCCGAATTAAAGGGTAAAGGGGACAAAGTCAAATCACCTAATTTAGCTAACTTCTTCTTTTACAAGTTTCATATTAAATTCAAAGATGAAATATCAAATCTAATTGACAAAAAAGTTTTCTGGACTCACACATCAGATCATTATGGCTTTCGAGATTATTGGGGAAACTGGAAAAAACTCTGGAATGATTACCATCTTCTTCCAATAGCATTTCACATAAGAGATGGTATAAGGCATCTGGAAGGAAATAAAAATGAAAGACATACCATATTTGGTATAGGAGGGAATTATGCTCATGGGTCAAAGGTATTTGTTTCTCATGGGTACAAAATCGATGAAAACGATGAAAAAACAGTAGAAATAAGAATATGGGGATATGACACAAAGGATAAAATTAAAAATGATATAAAAGACCAATTAGAAAATTGTCTAAAGGAAAAACTATTCTCAAAAAGAGAAAATAACGAATTTTTAGAGAGTTGTAGTTTAATAGAGGAAAAAACTGGTAAAGAGATTCTGGAGGGATTGAAATGATACACGATTATTACCTTTCTAAAGCGAAAGCATACAATGACATAGAAATTGCCAAGAATAAAAAAGAAATATTGGACAATGTGATAAATGACAGAGAATCAAAAGGACCAAAAGACATCCACAACTTTTACCCAAAAGCAGAAGATCTTAAATATCTACCGAAGAACTCTGTCCTCTTAAAAATCTCTTTCACTCTGAAAAAACCTTACACAAGCAGGGATGAGGGAGAGTTTCATATAATTGAGGAGGATTTCTTATTCCGATGGAGAGATAAAAGAAAGATAAAAAAAGAGCTAAATAGAAAATATGAACTTAGATTGGACGAAAAAGATATTAAGATTTGGGATGACAGGATAGAATTTAGAACAGGTAAGATTGTAAAGGATAATGAGTTTGCAACAGTGTTTATTAATGATAAGATTGTTGATATTCTTATTGTTAAAAAAGATAATGGAGGGGCTAGTGTTTATTCCACAAAGGTCTTTGAAAATCCCATCGTTAGAGATAAATTCACCGGCCTTCCGATGGTAAGACCTTCAACATGGAAGGGGCATTTGAGGTTTGCTGCCAGAATGGTTGAATGGGATAAGGGGAATAAAGATAAAATCATACGGCGGCTTTTTGGAAATGAATATGGTGATGATAATGCGTTAAGGGGCAGACTTTACTTCTTTCCAACATTTTTTGAAGGGGATTATATAAAGAGAGATGTGATCACTCCTTTAGAAAGGGATACCAGAACACCTGCCAGAGGACCAATATCAATGGAAGTAATAAAGGCCGGAAGTAAAGGCGAATTCTACCTTCTCTATATCCCGTATCCCAGAGGAAATGACTTTAAAGAGGAACAGATCAAAGAGGACCTGAAATTCCTAGCCGAATCCTTGGAATGTATGTTCCATATCTACGGCTTTTCAGCAAAGAAAACATCTGGATTTGGGGTTATAAAAAAACTAGAAAAAGAGGATGTTCATGTATGGCCTGATGATAAAGATGACCTGAAAGAGATATTCTCAGTTCTATACACCAAAGTAAACAATAATGTTAACCAGGGTGCATAAAAATGAGAATAAATATAATTGACAAACTGGCATCAAAAGGGAACACCTTTACCTTCAGGGAGGCACAGGAGATTCTGGGATCCGATTATTCTGTCACGAAGGTCGTCCTCTCTCGCCTTGAAAAGAGGGGATGGATTGAAAGGATTGAGAAAGGAAAATACATGATTATTCCTCTGGGTGCAGAAAAGGAAAAATATACCCTCCATGAGTTCGTCATTGCCTCAATGCTTATCAACCCTTATGCAATTGCCTACTGGAGTTCCCTGAATTATTACGGTCTGACAGAGCAAATCCCTACCACAGTCTTTATTCAAACAACTGCAAGAAAGAAGAGACAGAATTTGAATATATTCAGCGTGGATTATAGGATCGTCAGAATCGCCGAAAAAAAGTTCTTTGGTCTGAGAAAGGAATGGATAGATGAGAATCAGGTCTATATCACGGATATAGAGAAAACCATTGTTGACTGTCTGGATAAACCACAATACTGTGGTGGAATAATAGAAGTGGCCAAGGCATTGAAGAGCGGGAAGTATAACACGGAAAAACTCTCAGAATATGCAAAGAGAATTGGAAATTCGGGGGTTATCAGGCGTCTAGGTTATCTATCTGAAACACTGGGTATCTATGTTAAATTGCCTGAGGTAAAAACCAGAAATTATCTCTACCTTGACCCCACAATGCCGAAACAGGGCAGAAAAAATGCAAAATGGAAATTGGTTATAAATCTGAATGAGAAGGTTATGGGGGAGATTGAATGATACCATTAAATGAAATCAGGGAAAAATCTAGAGAACATGGTGTTCCGATCTCCACTATTGAAAGAGATTACGCACAGAATTGGCTATTGTCCAGTATGTCGTCACTACCACTGGCTCTTAAAGGTGGAACGGGCATAAGGAAAGTATATATTGGCGATTACAGGTTCTCTGATGACCTAGATTTTACTTTACTTGAAGGCGTAGAGAAGGATGAACTGACGAATAGGATAAAAAATGCAGTTGCGAGAGCGAGAGAGGAAAGCGGGATAAACTTTAGTGATGATATTGAAATTCAGGAAAACGAAAATGGCTTTGAGGCCAGTGTTTACTTTCAGATTATGCAGAGAGGGAAAAGCAGGACTAAAATAAAGATAGATATAACAAATGAAGAAAACGAGAAGATACTTTTGCCTTTAAGTGTAAGAAAGATAATTCATCCGTATTCCGATACTCTGGAGGGTGAAATAAGGGTTTATGCCCTGGAAGAGATTCTGGCAGAGAAAATAAGAAGTTTATTTCAGAGAACAAGGCCACGGGACCTCTATGATATCTGGTATCTATGGAACAGAGTGGAAGAAAAGAAAGTCCTTGAAATATTACCTGAGAAGTTCAGGACGAAAAATGTTGAGATGGACATCAAAGATTTTGAGCGAAGAAAAAATGTCTTCAAAAACGCATGGGAAAACTCTTTGAGACATCAGTTAAAAGCACTGCCAGAATTTGAAGATGTGTTTTCAACAGTTCTTGAAAAGGTGAGAAAAATGTGTATTGAAATGAATAAAGAGGTAATATTGACCGGAGAAATCGGTGCATTGCTTCATGATATCGGTAAATTGCATCCTGATTTTGTTAAAAGTAAATCTGTAGAAAAAACAGCGAAAGATAATCATGCTCAGATAGATGAATTTTTGAGGTCTGAGTTAATAAAATTTATAAAAAATAGCGAATTTGATATAACCGTTGGAAATGAAAAATCAACGATTTACAATCTTATTACACAGCACCATAACAGAAGTACAGAAGATGAAATAGTTAAACTTCTACAAGCTTGTGATCATAAGGACTCTGCTGACGATAAGGGTGTTGTAAGGAAGAAGCAGTATCTCGATGATACATATATAGCCTCATCGTTTGGATATAAAAAGGAGAGGATAGACCTTGTATGTCTCCAGAAAAGATTTGAAGATTTGGAAGACACTTTAATCGGATTGTTTAAGGGATATATTTCAGGAACAATGAACCTTTCCTGCTTTAGAGAATCTTTAATGAACACTCTAAAAACATCTTTCTCTCATGCTCTTGGGGAGACAAGAATACCGTCAAACGATGTTACCCTCTGGGATCATTCATATTCAACTGCATCGCTGTTTAAATCCATTCTGGCAGCGGAAGTATGTGGAGCAAAGATAGACCACCAAAAGCCGCAATGGAAAATATTTGGTATCTGCTGGAATGGAATAGATTTTATAAACAGAGGAAAAAAGATTGCCGAGATTAAGGCGAGAGAAGAAATTATTGAGAAGATTAAGACGAAATTAAAAAAGAAATTTGAAGATGAAATACCAATAGGTAATGCAATTTATGAGGATACAAATGGAATTTATTTCACATTTCCAAATCTAAATGACAAATCAAAAGATCTTGCTAAAGAATGTGCAAAAGAAGCCTTAGAAATCATTTACAAGGAAAGTGATAATGAGCTCTGGCCGTTCTTCACACTGAGTAAAGCATCCAGCACGCTTACCATTATTGCAGATGAATTGAAATTTGCATCTGAAAAGAGAAAGATACCGAAGATAAGCCCAACTCTTTTTATTGAAGGAAAACCGGAGGAGGTCTTTGAAAATCCTGAACTTGCCACGCCTTCTGAAGGACAAGATGTCTGTCCCATTTGCAGGATAAGACCGAAGGATGAAAAAGCAGAGAGATGTGAGATCTGTGAGAATAGAAGGATAGGAAGACTTAGGCAATGGCTATCAAACAGGCAGGATACGGTATGGATTGATGAAGTAGCAGATAAAAACAATCGAGTTGCTTTAATTTCTCTGAATTTTTATCTTGACAGGTGGCTTGATGGAACTATGATTGGTACTATTTATTCGCAGAGTTTTGAGGAGTGGCTGGATAAAGAAAAAGAGAATTTGTTTAAAATACAAGATAAATTAATAGAAAAGATAAAAGAGCAGATTGAACCTGTAGAAAGGGCTATTGAGGGGATGAAAAAGGCAAAAGATCCTGATAGAGTTAAAGACAAAATAATTGAAAAGACTGAAGAAAAAGAAGAATTGGAACAAAAAATAAAATGGTTTACATTTATTTTGAACCCAGACAAGAAAACAGCCTACAGGGTTTTAGATGTATTTTTTGATTTGAAAGATCATGAAAAAGAGTATGAAAAAATAAAAATCGATGGCAAAGAATTTGCTGCTAGAATATTAGATACATTTTTTGAGGAAAATATCGGACTAAATAAAGACACTCTTGAAACACATTTAAGTAACATCAAAGAAAGGTTGGGAGACAAAAGTTTAAACAAAGAAAAACTCGCTACCTATCTTTTCACCCAGAACCCATCTCCTGCCCGTTTATACAGGATATGGCGGGAAACGGAGGAATTTTTTGATTTAATTGTAAGGAAAATACGGGATGAGATTTATAGCAATAAATGGAAAAGAGTAAGGTTTACTGTAAGCAATGACGATTTAAAGCAAAAATTAAAAGATAATATGACCTACATACTCGAAATAGATAATTTGAAGCCAGAAAATATCCTTGTTTTTCACAATAAAGATGGTGAGTTCTATACGATAGAATCCCTTGAAAAATTTGAGTTTGACAAAGAAAAAGGAGAAGATAACAAGAAAAAAGGAGAAGAGGCGGTTAAGGAGGCATTAAAACAAGGATTTAAGAGCATTGCACCGGAAGATGAGCCAGATAAAAATTTATTAAAATTTAGTTCTGATTCTAATGAGAAAATAAAACCTGATGAAAAGAGTATAGAAACAGAAGACTACTATCCGCTAATTGAAATCAACAAATCACCGCTCTCTCTTCGCTTAATAGTTCCTGCATTAGATTCGATGAAGATAATAGAGTTAATCACAAAACTCTACAATGAGAGATTTGAGAAGATACTCGGAAAACTGCCATTAAATGTTAAATTGTTAGTGGCGAAGAGAAAGTTTCCGCTCTATATTCTCCTTGATGCAGAAAAAAGGATGCTTGAATGTGACGAATTTAAAACTCAGGAGCCTGTGAATCCATGGTGGAATGCAGATGGGCAAAGATATGCATGGTATTACAGTTTTTACCCAACAAAACCAGTAGAAGAGGGTGAAAAATACACACTGGATAATTTATCCTCCATCTCTAAGGGGAAGATCTTCCATTTATATCCAGGGTATTTTGATTTTGATTTGCTTTTGGGAACAACCGACAGGTATAACATATACTACAAGGGCAAAAAGAGGGGTGGAGAAGATTATAAACTGTTTAGTGGAAGGCCTTACTATTTTTACCAGGTTTCAGAGATGCTTGAGTTATGGGACATATTATCAGAAAATCTTTCAGCCTCGCAGATAAACTTTATTGAAGAGATGCTAACTTCAAAATTGAGAGAATGGAGAGACATTAAGGATGGAAATAAAAAAGCTGTTTTAAGGGAGTTTGCAGAGGCCATTTTAAAAGATGCCTTTGGCAATAAATGGAATAATTTGAGAGAAGAGACTAAATATTTCCTTGTAAATTCTGCTATTAACGGACTTTTACTTGATACAATTATTCTTTTCAGGCATGTAATAAAATGTGGAGGTGAAGAAAATGAATGATGAATTGGAAACAAAAAAAGTGTATGCAAGGGCGCTTGACCCGATACATATCGGTGCAGGTGGCTACAGACTTGGAAGAGTAGACAATACGATTGTGAGAGACCCAGCAACTGATGTGCCAAAGATTCCCGGCACATCAATCGCAGGAGTTTTCAGGGCATTTGCAGAGATGGCAAAGGATCAGAAACACATAGATATGGATATTGAAAATGTATTTGGAAGTAAACCTGGAGAGAGAGAAACAAAAAAAGGAATCCTGCGATTCTACGACGGACAGATAATCTTTTTCCCTGTTTCCTCAATTCAGGGAACTGTATGGATTACGACAAAGGAACTGCTTGAGTACTGGTTTGGGGAAATAAAAGATAAAAGTAGAGAAAAAATAAAGATTCCAGACGAAATAGGTAATGATGCATATGCAATTAAAGGGATAGACACTGATAGAAACCTGAATCCTAGAGAGAAAAACACTGATGAATACCTGAATCTTGGCTGGCTGTTGCTTAGAGTTAAAAAGCCTGAGGATGGAAAAGAGATTGTTTTACCACAAGAGATAGATAACTGGGTAAAAAGGATAGTTGTAGTCTCTGATAAACTCTTTTCTCACATAGTGAACGACAATCTTGAAGTAAGAACATCTGTAAGGATAGACCCAGACACAGGAACAGCGGCAGAGGGTGCTTTATTCACCTATGAAGCGATACCAAGGGGAACTGTAATCGGATTTGAAATCGGTGTAGATAAGGCTCTGGCAAAACAGAGAGGTATAGATGCAAATATTGTTAGTACAATAATTGGCGATGTTTCTCCTTATCTAAGAAATCTTGGCGTAGGTGGAATGGGAACAAGAGGATTTGGTAGATTAGAGATTGATTTAGGAAATAACAATGGAGGTGAAGCAGATGCTCAATCTTGATTATAGATGTATGGAGTGTGCACAGAAAATTGTAAATTCAATTGATAAAGGCGATAGTAAAAAAATGAAGGATTTGGAAAATAATCTGAGAAAGGCTCTTGGAGTTTTACAGGAGGAGGGCGTTTATGCGATGTTTCTCTGGCTTGAAAAGAATGCAAGCCGTGTAAGAGAAAAATTGGTTGAATTTTTCAATGAAGAAGATAAATTGAGCAATTATTTCTTAGATGGTAACAAATCTTTTAGCCAAGATTTTGATAAATTTTGTAAAAACCTACAGGAAGTTGCAGAGGATATAGACAAACTCCTCTTTATGAAGAAACTTCTTGAGCGGACATTGACCTATGCACTGTATCATGCAAAGGCAAAGAGGGATAAAAATGAGGGATAACGAATGGGAAAAGATAAATGTGGTTTTTAAATTAAAAAGCCCGCTTCACATTGGATATATGCCTTTTAAGGGCTCTGTAGTTTCACCCACTCGCTATTACGTCCCCGGAAGGAATCTATGGGGCGCTATAACAAAGAGAATAACAGAGCATTTATGTAAAGTGCCAAAGGCAGGCGATTACAGGAATATCAGCAAGCAAATTATGGAAAATTTCAGATTTTCGTATTTTTATCTTTATGATGGAAAAACAATCTATCTTCCTCATTATACAGATGAAGGAATGAAATATGGAGATAACAAGAAAAAAATAACAAAGGCGGAGTTTGAACATAGATTTATAGGAAGCATTGTTTCCACAGGGATAGATGATAAAACCAAAACTGCAAAGGATAAGAGTTTACATGAGATGGAGTTTATAAATAGCAGATATAGAGATGAGAATGGAGATATAAAGGCAGTAAAGATTGCTGGATGCCTCTGGATTAAAAAGAATACAAAGATAGAAATAAAGAGAGAGGAAGAAGAAGCTCATAAGTTTAAAATAAAACCCAATGGCATTTTTATTGATGATTTCAACATAATCTCAGAACTGATTTTGGGCGGTGAGTCAAAGTATGGCTTTGGGCATGTTTTGTTTGATTCGATTGATAAAGTAAACTTTCCACTGGAGTATACAGTTGAACCTAAGAATCAAGATGAGAATTGTAAGGATGAGATTAAGATAAAATGTGGGAAAGATGAACCATTACTTGCCCATTTGAAGTGTGATAGAAAGTTAAAATTTGAAGGAGAGATAGAACTCTTGACTGGAAGAGGATATTATGATCCCAACAAATTAAAAGATTCAAAGAATGAAAAACAAGAATTTTGCATGGACGGTTCCTCCTCTGAAAATAAAAATAATTCTAAAGACGATGTGAATCCGGGGAAAGTCATCTCAAGACCGGTTTATTATTTTTCTCCAGGAACTGTACTTAAAAAATTAAAGAAAAAAACTGATGAAAAACAGGAGGAACAGGAGGAGAGTATAATCTGTAAATTAAATTGGGATGGTACACTGGAGAGGTGTTCTAATGCATCCAACTGACATACTAAAACCACCAGAGCGGAGACCGAGCAAGGCGTATCTGGTTAATGAGTTAAGAAAAGCCGTGTATAAATGGCGAGAGGATTGTTATCCCGGAGTAACAGACACTACACGAAGATTATTAAAATTCTGGTTTGAAGAGGACCATAAATTGGATGATGAGTTATTTCATTTCTGGTTTTGTCAGAGAGAAGGCATTGAAACATTAATTTATGTGTATGAAGTGATGAAAAAGAGAAATTTCATAGATTTGGCGAGAGATTTCGGGGCAGGACCCATTCAGGCATATGACCCCTCTTATGACCAGTACCCATTATATGCTTTTAAGATGGCAACAGGCTCTGGGAAAACCTTTGTTATGGCTCTGGCAATTGTATGGTCATATTTCAACCACAAATGGGAAAATAAGGATGATTACGCATCTAAATTTCTTCTCATTGCTGGAGAAAAAAATGTTATCTATGATAGGTTGAAAAGAGATTTCAAAGGTGGAGTAATATTCAAGAAATGGCCATTTA
Organism: uncultured Thermoplasmata archaeon; assembly: GCA_964601625.1. Taxonomy (GTDB): domain Archaea; phylum Thermoplasmatota; class Thermoplasmata; order JAGHBH01; family JAGHBH01; genus CAZROC01. The sequence goes on from CAZROC010000014.1 coordinate 9,701, forward strand.
TTCCGCCAGAGTGGAAAGAAGAGTTTGACTTTCAGGTAATTCTGAAGGAGGACCCTATTCATGTTATTCCTGATGGCGTGTTGTTTTTAACAAATATTCAGCAGTTAGAGGAGAGAAAAACTAAGAAAGAAGAAGTTGAAGAGTATGTAGATGATGTGCTAGCACTAGAAGAAGTTAAGAAAAATGATATTTATCAGGAAAACAGAATAAGAGAGGTTCTTACAAAATGTCCAAATATTATGATTTTGAAAGACGAAGCACATCATATTTATAGTTTTGAAAAAGCATGGAAAAAAATATTACTGAATCTTCACAGGAATCTTATAAATCAATACGGAAAGGGCATAAATATGGAACTTGATTTCTCTGCAACCCCAAAAACTGAAACAGGTGCTTTATTTCCATGGATTATTGTGGATTTTTCATTAAAAGAAGCGATTGAAATGAACATTGTTAAATTACCTCTAAAGGGAATTGTTAAAAATGCAGAAGAAATTGCTTCAAAGAAAGCCGTAGAAAGATACAGAGCCTGGATAGATGCAGGCATAAGAAGATGGCGAGAATATAAGAAAGCGTTGAAACCATTATCAAAAATACCTATATTGTTTATTCAATGCTCAAGTAACAAGGAATCTGACGAAGTCTTTGAATATGTGAATTCAATCCCTGATTTAAAAGGAAAAGTTTTGCTTATCCATACGGATAGCACAGGAAATATACAGAAAAAGGATATAGAACCTGCAAGGAAGGCTGCTAAACTCATAGATGAACCAGAAAAAATAAAGAGTGATCCTGAACTAAAAGCTCTTTTCCCGGACGGTATTGAGGCTATTGTGAGCACTATGATGCTAAATGAAGGTTGGGACGTCAGAAATGTAAATGTAATTGTTGGATTAAGACCATACGGTTCAAAAAGAAAGGTTTTACCAGAGCAGGTTATTGGAAGGGGTTTAAGGAAGATGTTTCCTGATGAACCTGCAGATATTGAGCATTCTATAAACACCTTAGAAGTAATTGGCCCTCCGGGATTAACAGAAATACTGGAGGATTTGGAAGCAGAAGAAGGAATTAAATTTGCAGAGTTTGACACAGATAGATCGCTTAATCTAACTACAATTTTTGTTGATGAGAACAAACTTGATAGAGATATAACTATTCCCATCTTAAGTTCGAGGATTGTAATTAGAGAATTTGACATGAGCGAAATAGATATAGAGAGTCTTCCTGCTTTAAATATCCACTTAGAGAATAAAGTATTGGAGATGGAGTATGTCGCTGTAGATATGCTTGATGGTGTGGAGAGGATAAAAAGAAAATGGGATTTGCCAGTTCCCAAGGACCCGAAAAGTGTGATAGCCTACTATACTGATTTGATTCTCAAAGAGTTGAAAATAGGTGGTGCATTTGCAAGTTTTTATCCAATTGTTAAAAAATATGTCCAAGAAAAATTATTTGATGTTAGGGTAGACATAAATGATCCAAGAGTATTATACAATTTAAGTAGTCCCAAGGTTCAGGAACAACTGATAAAGTTTTTTGTTGATACATTTAAAGATATGACATTTACAGAGAGGGAACCTGAGAAGATGGATGTAATTAATCTTTCTGACACTCCACCGTTTGTTTGGTCTAAACAAGTTTATCCTGCTGATAAGTGTATATTTAACTATGTCCCTTGTGATAATAATTTCGAAATGGATTTTGCCAAATTTTTAGATAGGGCTCAAGATGTTGAGGCGTTTAGTAAAATAGTTCCTAAAATAGGATTTTTTGTGGAGTATAGAGATTCTAAAGGAAATCTCAGATTCTATTATCCTGATTTCATTATAAAATCTAAACAAGGGGAAAAAATAATAATTGAAACAAAAGGTCGGATAGATATTGACGTAGAATACAAAGACAAAAGAATGAAAATTTGGTGTGATGACGCATCTAAACTAACTGGTGAAACATGGACCTTTATAAGAATCAATCAGGAATCCTTTGAAAAGCATAAATTTGAGAATTTAAATGATTTAATTAGTACTGTTACTAACGCATTATAATAGGTATAAAAAAGAATGAATAGATGCAAAAAAAATAAAACTCCATATGCCTAACTTTTAAGAATCCTGCGGCTTTCATCCTCAGCCCCCAGCTTTGGTCCCCCAATAGGGGGGGTGTGGCCGTGCTCTATCGGGCCGCCGCCCAAATCCAATCCCGCTGCTTCTCAAACTTCAATATCCGCAAAACGACATACAACACCCATCCGAACGCTTATCCGAACTATCTGAACTGCGGCCTTTTGCTCAGCAACATGGGCAGAGGCAGGGGGCGGAAGGGATAATCGCCCTGCAACTCCTTTATCCTGTCAGCGAGTTCCTCCACGGTCATCGTCTTCTTCTCTCCGCTCCTCAGCCGCACGGACAGTTTCCCTGTCTCACGCTCTTTTTCGCCATAGACAACGATTATGTTAACCCACTCTCTCTCCGCCTCACGGATCTTTTTGCCCAGGGTGGCATCCCGGTCGTCCACGTCAACCCTTCCTGGCAGAGAGCGGGCAAGTGAGACGCAGTCGTCCACAAAGCCCTCCCCCACGGGTATGATGCGCACCTGCGTGGGAGACAGCCAGAAAGGAAACTCCGGCTTCTCTTTTTTCAGGGCGTCTTCAAGTATGCTGTAAATCCACCTCTCTATGCTCCCAACCGAGGTGTGACAAATTATACACCCCTTCTCTTCGCCGTTCTCATCCACATATGTGATCCCATACCGGGCCGCGTCTTCCACGTCCAGCTGGACCGTGCAAAGCTGACATGTGCCCCCAACGGCGTCTACCGCCTGGAACTCGTGTTTCACAACCCAGTAGTGTTTTCTCTCTGATAGAACCTCTATGAGGGCGGGTGCGCCGGAATGCCTCAACAGTTCCACCAGGTTGTCCCGGTAGCGCTGGTAAAACTCTTCCACCACACGGAAAGCTATGGCGTATTCTATTCCCGTCCCCTTCGCCAGGTCGTCAAGCGCCCTGTAGATGTCCCTGTATTCCTCCCATCCCTGTTCAAGGTCTCTGGAAAAGCTGTGGACGTCTGGCATGTGAAACGCCCTGAGGCGTTTCAGCCCGGTTAGTTCGCCCCTCTTTTCGTATCTGAAACTCTTTGAAAACTCGTAAACCCTTATCGGGAGGTGTCTGTAACTGATCGTGGCATCTTTCATCAGGCGGAAAAGACCGAAATCGCCGGCGAAACGGAGCACAAACTCTTTCTTACCCTCCGGGGGATAAACCATGTAATGGCGCTCGTGGAAAGACTTCCCCTGGCTCTGGATGTCAGGCTGACTCCAGTCATACAGTATTGGGGTCTCTATCTGTACGGCCCCCATCACATCCCGGGAAACATGGTCCGCCCAGTCCTTGAGCAGATGAAACATGAGCGCCCCCTTCGGATAAAACCTGAAGTGACCGGCATCTGACGCTTCCTCGTAGTCAACCAGCTCAAGCCGCTGCATCGCTTTGATGCTCGGCGGTTCTTTTTTCTCCTTCAAAAGGCCCATGTCGTTCTCAACGAACTTTTTCAGCGCCGGGAACTCCTCAAAAACAGGGTGGTCGGGGAGCGGCTCCCCCTCCACGAGTTCAATCTCCTCTCCTCCGGGGGTGAGGACCAGGAAACGGCTCTTTATCTTCTCCACAATATCCTCGCGGGTAATCCTTTCGCCCCCGGTTTCACCCTTGGAGACGTCTATTTCTCTGGAAAGCTCTGATAGGGGGTGGCCCTTGCACTTTATGCTGAACGCCTTGTACCACCCGAAGGGAGAGCGGTGGACCTCCACACCGCTGTCCACCAGGTTTTTCTCAACCCCCACCAGGACCTCCACGGCTGTTTTTGGGTCCGCCAGGTCTGGGCTAAGATGGGCATAGGGGTATACCACAACTCTCTCCGCCCCAACCCTGTCGGCCACGCTCAAAATTTCGTCAGCGGCCATCCTGGCGGCCGTCTCAACGTCCCTGGAGTCTCTCTTCTCAACGGAGATAAAGGCCACGAGGACCTCGTCAAAGCTTCCCGCCCTCATCTCCTCGCTTATCTCCTCTGCAACAGGCGTTTTTTCCCTGGCCTCATATGAGAAATCATCTGCGTGTATGAGCAACAGCTTCATTTCTACCAGCCCGAAAAAGGGAAAAAAGGAACATGTATTTATTTGGTGCGGTTAAACCGGTTGATGTGCATGGAGGTGAAAGAGTGGAGTGCAAGCGTGACACAAACATAGCTAGCTGCGGATGCACATGGCCAGGGTGCAGCAGAAAGGGCGTGTGCTGTGAATGTTTGAGATACCACTGGTCGCACGGCGAGCTGCCCGGGTGTCTCTTCCCCCCAGAAGTGGAAAAAACCTACGACCGCTCTCTGGAAACCTTTGTTAAGGTCTGGGCCAAAAAGCTCGGAATGACAATAACATGACCACCACCCCAGCCGTTGTCACACAGCCACATGACCTTCACGGCTCTGCCGTCCAGAAAACATCGCCGGCGTGGTGTATCGTGGACGCAACACGACCACTGGTAGAAGAGAGAATGGTCTCGCCGTCCACGAGCGCGATACAGACCGCTATGGGCCGGTGGTGTTTTTCGTCGCGGACCCAGAGCAGGTCCCCCTCCTTTATGTCTAGGTCAGCGTCCACAACACCGGGGGCCATCACATCTGCGCCCCTTGAAATATGAGGGACGGCTCCCATGTCAACGGTCAAAAACCTGCACGTGGGATTGGCGGAGAGAAGAAAACGCAGCGTCGGCACGACCTCTCCGTCGGGTGTTTTGAAGGCGACAACCACCCCACCCACAACGTAGACCTTTTCCCTGGTCTCCGGGAGCCGGGCCTCCTCAACAATCCCCTCCAGTGTCTTTTCACAGCAAAAAATTTCGCTCAGATGTTCTAAGAGGCGCTTCGCCTCTTTTTTTCGCAGGGGGTGGCGGTTTTTGAGGCGCTGGGATGTCAAGGACTACCTCCGGCGTCTCCTCCTTCTCCTTGCTATGCGCTCTATTTCAAGGTCCTCTTCTTCCCCCTCTTCCTCTTCTTCTCCGAAAAGGTCCTCTTCCTCTTCTTCTTTCTCTTCGCCCCGTTCCTCTTCCTCTTCTTCCTCTGGCTCCGGGGCTTCAAAAACCTCCTCTTCCTCCTCTTCCTCTTCTACGGTCTTCTCTTCAAACTCTTCAACGGCCTCTTCCTCTTCTCCTTCTTCTTCCTCCGGTTCCTCTTCTGCCTCTTCTGTCTCAGGAGCGGAAACGGTTCCGCCCAGATAGGCGTCTATGGCTCTGCGGACGAGTTCGCCGAACTTTATCCCCCGCTCATCTGCGCCCGCTATTATTCTCTCTTCCATCTCACGGGTTATGCGTATCTCAATGACTGTGCTGTTTTCCATCACCTTCTGGAGGTTTTTGAGAGCCAGTGAGAGGTCGGCGACATCAAAATCCCCCGAGTCAACCTTGTCTTTTATCATCTGCTTGAGGTCTTCCTCAGAAACCCATTCTCCCTCGTACAGTATTTTTCCTTCGTCCAGGTCAATTTTCACCTTTTCCATCGCTCATTCCCCCTTTCGGGTCCAGGAAAACCCATGTTCTCTCCGTTTAAATCTTTTTCGGCCAGCAACCATAAACAACACTGCCACGGGCAAAACGACAACAACCTCTGTGGAAAACAGCGGTATGTCCGCTCTTGTGCCAACCCATCTCACAGGACTGTTGTCCCCGGGGGACGCAAGCAGTATATTTTCTGTTGGCCCAAGAGAATCAGACGCCCCCATCCAAGAAGACGTCTCTATGTAAACCTTAAAAACAGTACCGTGCGGCGAATCAGACAGGTTCAAGGACAGTTCAACATCCCCGTGGGAGGCAAGCACCTCAACAGGGACATCAACCTTCTGGCCTTTGTATGTCACCGTTGTTTCTTCTATGACGCCGTTCTTCCCGGAGCACTCCACTACGTATGTGGTCCCGTCAAGAAAAACTATGCTGGCCTTGAACACGTCTCTCCCCTCTCTGGCCGGTAGATACACCGTTGTCACCTGGCCTCCCCCTGTCCCCCCTCCACCACCTCCGCCGGATGGCTGAGGCTGTGATGGGGGCTGCTGTGGAAAGTTTAGGGAGTCTGCTACCATCGTGCCAGCGAGTATGTTGCCGCTGACGTGCGTGTGTATGAAAACCGTGTCGTTCATCGGTGCCACGTCTGTGTAAAGGATGTCAACGTTCGGATCACCGACCGCTTCCTCGTCGGAATCCTCTGTTCTGAATATGTTGTTCGCAGAAGACGTCCACTCGCCAAAGAAACCGTCTACCGCCATCTGAGATGGGAGCCGGCCTATGGCCAGGAAAGTGGGCGTCTCCGGGGGCTCAACATAGACGGGAATCGTGTTTCCGTCGGCGTCCACGGCGTCCACAGAGACAAACGAGACACACACAGTTTTTTCACGAAGAGCAGATGGGAAAACAGCGGTTATGGACACATCTGTTTCTGAGGTGATCTCTGCGTCCGTGGTGAACGTGATTGTACCTTCACCTATCTCCGCCGGTGAATAGGATTCTCCTCCTATGTATAGACGAATGGAGGACAACGCCACGTCGTCCCGCTCTATTGAACCCATGTATCTCACATAGACCGTTGAAATTCTCGTGTATGCGTTTTCAGGAAACATGGTGCCCCTGGCCAGGATCGCCTCTGAGCTCTCCGGAACAACGTTCTCGGGATACGAAGCGGTGTTGTACGTGAACAGGCATCCCCCACCCCCGGACGTGAATGGAAAAACGCTGTCCGTGGAGACAACCCTGTCCACGTCTTCCAGACGGGATGTTATGAACACCCATGGCTTTTCCGTCTCAAACAGGTCTCTGGGCAACTTGGTCTCAAGGGATTTTCCTTTGATCGCTGCCTCAAAGGCTCCCGCCCTGACCCAGCCGTTCCAGTCGTCTCTGTCCCTCAGGCCGTTATATTTGTAGGCCCGGTCGTATTTGTACAGAACAGTGTACCTCACGCCCGTGTCATCGCCGACTATTTTGGCCAGCAAATCTGCACCCATACCGCTCACAGCGTACCCCGTGGATGGGGTGGAGTCGGAATCAAAGAAAACGTATACCACTCCCATTCTACCGCTGGAGAACATATCTCCGCTCGATTGCACACGCAGGAAAAGATATGCCGCGTTCATATAATACTGGGCCTCAACGATGTCAGCCCCATCATAAGCATCCCCGGAGGGGTCCTCTGCCACATAGGTGTGTATTGCCCCCCAATCACCAATGTTTCCGTCAACGACTATCGGCTCGGCTTTTTCAGGGATATGAATTGAGAGGAGAGAAATGCCAGACGAAAGTAACAGCACTACAATAATAAGCATCACTATTTTGTATATGAAAAGGTCCTTTTCTCTCTTCAATCCAAGGAGAATCCCCGGCGGCTCAATCTTTCTGGTCCGGCGCTTCCCGCCTCCGTTTATCAGGCCCTCTCTGGGAGCCAGCGGCTTTCGTTTGGTCACCAGTCCATTCACCATGCCTTTTCTGGGAGCAGGGGGCTTCTTTATAGACGGAGTTTTAGCACCCGGGCGCATCAGCTCTCTCCTGGCAGGCGGCACGGCCGGTTTTTCACGCCTGGCGCCGGCAGAAACTGTCGGCTCTGGTCGTGGAGCTTTGACCGGAGGTTTCCGTTCAATAGGTGTGGGCTTCTCCGCTGCCACGACCACTTTTTCCTCGGGGACGGTGGCGCCCGCCTCTTCTGCGACGGCGAGTTCTTCTTCAAAAACCGATGAGAGCTCTTCAAGCTCGGAGAGAAGGTCCAGTTCCTCTGCGGGCAGCTCTTCCGCGATCTCTTCCCCACCCGAGATCTCCTCTGCTCTTTCCGCCTCGGGGATGAACTTGGCATGGCACTTTGGACACTCGGTGGCATCAGCCTCCACAATAGTGCCACACAGAGGACACTCAAAGTACTCCTCAACAACCTCAACGGCTTCCCCGGGCGCCTCTTCTTCAGCGATTTCCTCTTCTTCAAAGCCCTCTAGGAGGGACTCAAGCATGTCCTCAATGTCTCCCTCTTCCTCGGGGGGTGTCCCCGTGGGCCGGGCCGCGGGCACAGGGGGCTTGTGAGGCGTGAGTGTGAGCATCTCAAGTTCCTCAATCTCTTCCTCGGGCACCTCTTCCTCTCCGCCGAGAAGTGAGCGGAGGAGTTCGTCCTCAAACCCCTCCCCTGCCGCCTTTTCCGCCTCTTTTTCTCCAGCGGCTATGCCTGGAAGAATTTCGCCGAGGGCCTGTTCCATGGATTTCCTGTAACACTCGGCGGCTTTGTCGTGCATACCCAGAGAGGTGTACGCCTCGGCCATCGCGTTCCATATGCCCTCAAAATTTGGGTCCAGTTCTGCCACTCTCTGGAAACACTCAAGCGCCTCTTCGTGGCGACCCATCCTGGACAGAAGAGCGCCTTTGGCGAACAGCACATCAACATCTTTTGGGTTTACCTCCAGCTTTTTGTTGTAAACAGCCAGCGCTTTGAGGTCTTCCTGTTTTCCGCCTTCTTTTACCAGCCTGTAACCGCACTCGTAACACTCTGTGTCGTAGGCGCTCAGAATGGTCCCACACACGGGGCACTCCATTTCTTCCTCAATAAAAGACTCGGAGAACTCTTTTTCCTCAAGTGCTTTTATGTCCTCCCTGGAAAGTGCTTCTTTGATCTTCTGAGCGGACTTTTTTCCTATTTTTGGCACAGCAGCCAGGTCCTCAACCGACGCTGCACCTATCTGTGAGATGGTGTGAAAACCGGCGTTATAGAGGGCCTCGGCTTTGAGTTTCCCCACTCCGGGTATTTTCATCAGGTTCCGGAGGGAGGTCTCCTTGTCCAGGGGCTTTTTTGTGGTCGCCAGCTCAACGGCGTTTCTGTTGTATTTTCTGCCACACTCCACACACTCATAGTAACCGTCCAGTGTGGCACCGCACAGGGGACACTCGGGAGACGGAGGCCACGTTTTCACCTTAAAATTGGCCCCACACTCCTTGCAGGTGAGAACCACCCTGAGATCTCCGCCACAGCTGGGACACTTCTTCTCCAAAGCTCAAGCCCTCCCTTTTCGCTTCCTCTTCTCAATAGCCTTGAGACATATGCGCAAGTTCTCTTTTGCCTCCTCAAAATCGGGATCAAGTTCAAGAGCCTTTTCGTAGTCAGCCCTGGCCTTTTCCAGCTCTTTCATCTCAAAGTAAACGTTGCCCCTCTCAAAATAGGAGTCGGCGTCCTCGGGGTCTTTTTCAAGTATTGTGTTGTACATCTCAAGCGCTTCGTCCAGACGGCCGAGGTCAAAGAGTACCCCGGCCTTTTCGAACATCGCGTCCAGATCCTCCGGGTCTATCTCCAGAATCCTGTCATAAACCCTGAGGGCGTCTTCAAGAAGATCGGCTTCCCTCAACAGGTACCCTTTTTCAAAGAGAGCGTCCACGTTGTCCGGATCAAACTCCAGTATCTTGTTGAACGCCTTCAGAGCGTCATCGTATTTCCCACGGTCCTCAAGACACCGCCCCAGGGAAAACCACGCCTCGGTTGACCTCGGGTTTATGCGTATGGCCTCGGCAAAGGATTCCACGGCCTCTTTCTCCCGCCCGAGTTTAAAGAGAACCAGCCCCCTGAGATGCCATGGGAGTTCCCGGTTGTTTATGATTACAATGGCCCTGTCAAGTTCCCGCAGAGCCCCCTCGTAGTCTTTTTCTTTTATCTTCCGTTTGGCCCTAGAAATAGCTTCCTGGAAATCAAACTCTGCCACAGCGTCAACCCCTGGTTTTCCTCCTCCAGCCATCCCAGCGCCAGCACCGGCGGAAGCAACGACTCCAGCCGCTTGTCCAGCCACTTCTTCTTTTTCCACGTCCACAATTGTCTCTGTCCCACCCCTATCCTCTCCTCTGGTGATCTCTTTGGATGTGAAGTCTATGCCCTTCAATATCGCCGGTGTTTTTTCAGGCTCTCTGCCTGGCCTGCCTGCCACTTCTTTTCCGATAGGACGTTTTGCCGGCAAAAGCCCCTTTTTCGCCGGGGACCTCACAGAAACACCGGGGGCCAACGGCCTGGGCCTGCGAACGCCGGCGACACCACCGGCCTCCGCTTCCTGTGCACGTCTTTTTCTTCCATACACTCTGGCCCCGCCGCCCATCCCGGCGCCCATGTAGGTCCTATCGCCAGCCTCCCCACCCCCACCCATCGCAGCGGCAGAAACACGGCCCTCACCTATCGCGGCGCCCACGGCTTCACGCAGAATCTCCTCGTCCCGGAGGCCTCTCTGCATCTCCCTCTCCGCCAGTTTTTTCGCCTCAATCGCCGGTCTGAAATCTTTTTTGAGGGAGAGGGCCTTGTTGAACGACTCTATGGCTTCCTCGTACCGGCCCAGTTTCAAAAGGGCGCGGCCCCGGTTATACCATATCTCAGGATAGCTTTTGGATATCGTGAGCGCTTTGTCAAAATGTGCCAGCGCCTGTTCATACCGCCCCATGTCCAGCAGCGCCCGACCCTTGTTGTTCCACGCCTTTATGTACTCCGGGTCTATGGAGAGGGCTGTGTTGTAACAGCCCAGCGCTTTTTCGTATTCCCCCATCTCCACCAGCAGGTTGCCCTTGTTGTTCAGCGCATCTTTGTAGTTGGGGTCAATTTTGAGCGCTCTGTTAAAACACTTCATGGCATCTGAGTACTTACGCAGTTTAATCAACACGATGCCCTTCTGACACCACGCCTCTTTGTAGTTTTTGTTTATGGCCAGGGCCCGGTCATGGTACTTTAGAGCCTCCTGATATCGCCCCTTTTTTCTCATTATTATGCCAAGATTGTTCCAGGCAACCTCATTTTTGGGATTGGCCTTAACCGCCATCTGATAGTGTTTCAACGCGCCGTCCAAGTCTCCCTTCCGGTATAACTCGTTTCCTTTTCTCATCTCTTCAAGGCTCCTGTCACCCCTCACCCCAGCGAAGAGGACTATCTGGACACAAAATGGCGATACCACTTCATACCAACTCCTTTTTTCCTCATTCTCTTTTGTCTTTTTCCGGGCCTCAAACCAGATTTTCCTCGCCCGATATTCACGTTCACAGCCAATAGCCGTCTCTCCAATCCCTGATAAGCCACGGAACAACCGGGCTCACATCTCGCATCCAATCTTTCCCATCATTGCTGAGTTTTGTAGGGCATGGTGCCGCGGGCGTGATTTGAACACGCGACTTCCAGATCTTCAGTCTGGCACTCTCCCAGCTGAGTTACCGCGGCGTCACATACTCCGGTGACACTTCGGTGACACTTTTTCCAGCCATTAATGTGGGGGCGATGATAAAAATGTTGCGGATACCTTCGGATTTCTTTTTTCACCTGTCGTGTACTGTTGACCTGTAAAACAGGTTCATGTATGGTTCCTCTGTGTGATAATCAAAAGAATAATGCCTTTCCCCCTTGTAAAAAAAGGATATATCCAGGTGTATGGTGTAGTTATCAAAGTTGGTGTTGTACTTCATCGCCCCCGGGGGGACGTCAAGGGAGGGGAAAGAAATGCTCTCCCACGGCCCTATGCTGTCGCGGAGAAAGGAGGTTGATGCGACCACGCCGCCGCTTTCGTTGTAAAGCGTTATTTTGAGAAGGAAGCCGGCCAGATTCGCCGGAGCGTTGTTTCTTATTGTAACATCAACGAGTATGCCCCCCATTGTTGGCTCGTTGTACCATGTCTCAATCTCAAGGTTTATCTTGGGAACTGCAAAATAGTAAAAGACTATGGAAAGGATTGCCACGAGCACGACAGCGGATATGATTATGTTCCTCCTCTCCACCGATGGGATCACCCGGGGCGGGCGCACACGTAGCAGCCGAACCTCGCCGACACCTCCCGTGACCTCCCGGTTTTTTTTAATATGATTCGCAGGCGCCATCACATCCACCCCCCGGCCATAACAGAAAAGAGAAGTGAGAGACCCGGATCAACAAGCAAAATGTGCCTGGGAACGTTGTCCATGTACACGTTTCCGCCGTTTATCATAAAAAAGGGCGTTGTCGGAACAGAACCCATGGCACCAGAGCGTGTGGAAATATCAACTATTGCCAGGTTCATCTCCATGCTCCCGGGCCCAAGCACACGAACTGTGAAAGAGAAACTCCCCGAGCCACGGTTGTCCAGCTCTATGACAGGATAAAAACCGTACAGGGGTGTTATTCGGAGAGACACCCCCCTCAGGTCTCTAACCTGGAGGTGGAACTCGTGGAGAGAAAACTGTTTGCTGAAAGGTATATTTTTCATCACAATGTCCACCCATTCAACGCCATCGCTGTCAAACACATACTCTCCTCCAGCGAGAACCCCCTTTATCCACGTTGTGAGATTAAAGAGGGATAGCCCAACGTATCCCCGCTGGCCAAGAAACGCCAGGTCGGCGGCGAGGAACATGTCAAGGGTCCCGTTGCTCGCAGAGAACAGTATGTCAGGCACCGTCTGGAGGAGAGAGCCGTCCGGATCAAGGTCTCTCCTGGGCATCACCTTCCCCTCAACTCTCGCGGGGACGTCTCTTATGATGACATTAAAATTCGGGTTCCTCCCCCGGACCTCTCTGTACCCCGAAAGAAGCAGATACGGGATGGTCTCAGATGCCTGATATGCTATGTACATGATGCCCCCAGTGCTCAGGTCAAGGGAGAGGTCAGATGGCACGCTGGGAATGAACATGTCAACGGATGTTTTGACAGGCCTCTCCTGAGAGCCTTTCGCGTACACGGCACCGATGCCCACCGGCGTGCCATTTTTTCTCACATTGAACGCCCCGCTCATGTCTATTTCTCCGCCTCCACGTCCCATGCGTATGTTGGCAGAGACAGACGCCTGGACGTCAACGCCCCGGGGGATGCTGTCCAGATACATTTTTATCGTCCTGTTCTGGAACCCGGCGAGGTCAAAAAGCATCCACCTCTGTGTAGAGTTAAAGTTCTTTATGTCAAGAGAAACACTGAGAGCGGTGGATGACATGTTTGTATCTATGACAGCGTGTTTGGGCAGGCCGGGCATGTTTATCTTCAGCGCCGCGCCCCTATAACCGCCCCCCAGCGCCACCCCCGTTATCCCGTTGGTCCATTTGACCGATGAAAGATTCGCAGAGCCAAATCGCAGGTATCCAAACAGGTCCATGTTTCTGTCCGAGTCATACGAAACGGAGAGAGAGGAGCGGCTCCGTCCACCAAAAGATGTCAGAGATTTCTGCACCGAGCCAGAGATTGAGTCTGAAAGGTTGTCCCACACATCAGAGATGCTTCCCATCATGTTGGGAATGGACATGATCCCGTTCCGGGGCGTGGGAACCGGAATGTCAACGGCCGAGAGACCCGAGAAAGCGGGGAATCTCGCTGAAAAATGGGCGGGTAGAGGGTCAACAACCATCTTCGTCTCCGCCACAGGCGCGGCGCTCTGGTTTGCATCGCCAGAGGTGTCAGAGATGTTAAGGGAAAACACCATCTCTGACGGGTTTTCTGTGTCCAGCAGTATTGAGCCATTCTGTTTGTTCATGCGAAAAGTTTTGATGGCGTGGAGGGCGACAGATATCGTCCTGCTGGTCTGTGAAAGGGAGGCGAAGACGTGGTCTCCCCAAAAACCCTCTGGCCGTCCGTTTGAGCCGTATATTTCAACCCCGCCTATATCGTATGTTCCGGAGGATATTGTGAAACCATCGTCATTTCTCAGAAACAGGAGCGCTGGCGGTATGTCGGTGACGTTTATCTGAGCGGTGTTTTCGCCGCTTCTTATAACCATCCTGAGAGACATCCTGTCCTCCGCTTCCCCGTCCAGCTGTGACGTCCACAGGGAGATACGGCCCGGTTCCATGCCCAGCACAAGAAATGGCGGTATGTCTTCCACCACCACCCTCGCCTCAACACCACTGTTTTTATCCACCACAAAGCCATAAAGCAGAGGCGTGTTCATTTCAACCTCAATGTGGCTCCTGTTGCCAATCACCGCGTTCAGTTTTTTGAGCCCCGAGAGACGTCCGCTGAATGCTATGGGGACGTCACCCCTTGAGGTGTTCAGATAGCCAAAAAAATGGTTGCCCGGCGAAGAGATATACTCGCCGTCTGTGAGATAAAAACAGACGTCCATGGGGCTTTTCCCTTCAAGATAGGCATAGCCGCCCGTGGTCGTCATTGAGAGGATCTTGTCCGGGATGCTCCCAACAGTTTTTCCCACTCTTTTGAAACGCGCTGAGACACGCTGTATAAGAGAGCCAACGAAGTCTCTGCTGGGTGGGCCGAACTCAAGCGGCTCCTGTGTCTCAAGGGTTGTTTCAACATATAGATGTGTGGGAAGGTTTGAAAGAGAGAAGTTCAAAAACCGCCTCGGAGTGGAAGACGAAATGTTGGCTATTCTGGAGCCGAGATACTGGTACTGGGAATACCTGACGCTTGATATAACCTCGCTGCTGTCGTAGGTGAGGGCGGTCAGGTTTTCCTCTTCTCCCTCAATACGCTCCAGGTGTATGTGAAGCCAGGTTGACATGTTCTCCGCGCTCACAATGGCATAGGTTGTGTTCGTTTCTTCCTCAACGAACTCCAGAGAAGCGTTTATTCTGTCCGTCGTGTTCCATGTGACATCGTTGAAACCGTAGTTTATGTCCTCATACTCTCCCAGTATCATGGCATGTGTGGGTATGGTAGAATTGCCCCAGCCGGGCCGTACTTTTACCGTAACCCAGTTCCTTGAGACGGTCTCGTTTTCAACCTTGCTGACGTATATCGCCCCGACGTCCAGGTAGCCTATGCGCTGTGAGATGTTCCACGAAATGGACACAGGTCCAGATATGTTTACCAGGCTGTTGTTCCCCATGGGCTGGGATTCGGTGTTTATGGTAAACTCCAACTGTTCGGCGTGGAGGTTGAAAAGCGAATAGTTCGGTGTGGTGTCAAACCGCAACGATATGCATATAAGATCAGTGAGGTTCTCTCCGTCGGAAGACCTATGTTTGAACCCCTTCAGAAAATATATGTCCAGGGGCTCTGGCCAGTTCAGATTCTTTATCTCCAGATCCAGCCCACCGGTCCCTGTGGCTGTGCGGCCTCCGAGATTTATTCTCTCCAGGTATAAGCTGGGGTTTATCCTCGCTTCTATGTCCGTTCCAGTGGTGTCGTCGCTGTCGTTGTCCGCGTTGTCTATGTCTATTGGAACCCAGTTGGAGTTGTACTCTCCCCCAACAAGCAGGTCAGAGAAGCGAGGGGCCATGGAGCCCTCATTCCAGTCCTCGTCCGTCCCGAGATAGGGTATGTAGATGTAATAAGAAAAAATGTTATTGGCCAGATAGTCATATATGTTGTTGTACTCTTTTTCCGGGTGGAAGCTGTCGGCGGCGTATATCACAGCCGGGACAGAGGGGATGAGCCCCTCCTCCTCTTCAATCTCCATGCCCTCCCGTGGGTTATCAAATCCCAGGGTTTTCGGCTCCCACAGGTCCCTGTCCGACAGCACCTCCGGAGGAGGGGTGACGTTGTTTTCCCTGTCAAAAGCGCGCTTTTGCACGTCATAAAAATCCCTGAAAATGGTGTCTGCCGTCTGAGTGCTCAGAGTGCCGGCTGGAGGGGGTGGCCCACTGCTCGCGCTTGATACAGCCGGGGGATCAAACGAGACCGAAAGAAGAAAAACAACGAGGATCACGGCAATTGAACGGGGACCAAAGGGACCAAAACTTAGATTATGAAAAAAACGGGCGGAAAAAAGCAGGGCAGGGTGGCGTGAAAACCCCGGGCAACTGACACAACCCACGAGACGGCCAACAGCGCGGCCGACACGGCCCCCGCATCGGGACGGTTTCGTTTCATCCCGCCAGAGTATCTTTCTTTTCATGACCTCTCCTCTCGCATTTTTTCTTCCACTCATCTTTTCCAGCACTGTCTTTTCTGGCACCGCCTGGGACTATTGTCTAACACTGAAATATGGCTTCTTTTTGTAAAAGTTTTTCGTACAATCTGTACCAATCTGTACTCTGGTCCAGGCGAAGCGCCCGAAGATGTGTCACAGACCCCTCAGGCTCTCTCGCAGTCGCTCCAGTTCCTCCCGGCGTTTTTTCTCACGCTCTTCAAGGTCCCGGAGGCGTTTTTCTTTTCTTTCAAGCTCTTTCAGACGCTTTTCCAGCTCTTTTTCACGTTTTTCAATTTCCGCCAGACGTGCCTTTTCAAGGTCTTCCAGCGTTTTTTCTTTTTCCGCCACCGCCTCTTCTCTATCCGCTATCTCCGCCTCTTTCGCAGCGAGCTGTTCTTTCAACGCCGCAAGTTCTTCCTGCTCTTTGATCAAAGAGGCCATCTCTTTTTTAATCTCCGCCTCTTTTTCAGCCAGCTTTTTTTCCTTCTTTTCAACCTCTTTTTCCCGCCTGTTTATCTCTTTTTCTCTTTCCCGGAGCTCTTTTTCTTTTTTCTGCCACGAAGCTTTTTTCTCCTTTTCAGCGGCGGCCAGATCCTCCTCTTTTGCTTTCAGCGATGCCTCCAGTTCTGTCAGCCGTTTTTTCTCCGCCTCAACCTCTTTTTTCTCTTTTTCAATCTTTTTGGCGGCGCTTTCAAGTTTTTCTTTCTCTTTTTCCAGCACCGCCCTCAGCTCCAGAAGAGAAGCCTTTTCATCTTCCAGACCCACACGTTCTTCCTCAAGCAGGGCCTCTTTTTCTGCCAGCTCTTTTTCTCTCCTGTCAAGCTCCGCTTCTTTTGCGGCCAGCTCCTCGGCCTTTTTGGCCAGTTTTTTCTCCTGCCTGGACAGAGAACTAGAGAGCTTTTTGAGACGGGCCTTTTCCTCCTCAATGCTCTCACGCTCTGCTGAGAGGGAGACTTCCTTTTTCCCCAGGACCTTTTTCAGGCTCTCAACGTCTTCCTTCTCAGCCGACAGGCGCTCTCTTTCCATCTCCAGCTCCGCCAGGAGGTCCTCATATCGTTTTCTAGCAGCCTCAACTTCTTCCTTTTCTTTTTCCAGCCGCTCCCGCTCCCTCTCCAGCTCATCTCTTTCCTCCCTCAGGACGTCTCTCTCCCCCTCTATCTCCACGGAAAGCCTGGCCAGCTCTGCCTCCCTGGCCTTTAGAGAGTCCTCTTTTTCCGCCAGCACCGCTTCTTTTGTGGCGAGCGAGCGCTCTTTTTCCACAAGAGCCATCTCTTTCCTGTCCAGCTCAACCTCTTTTTCCTCAAGAACACGCTGTTTCCTCTTCAGCTCATCCTGCAGTGATATGAGCCTTTTTTCCAGTTCAAGGTTTTGTTCAATCTTCTCTTCCAGCTCTTTTTTGGCCTCAGCGTTTTTCCGTGCCTTTTCGTCAAGATCCTTCCAAATCTTCTCCAGCTCCCGACGCTCTCTTACAAGGCGTGCCATCTCCTCCTTCAGTTCTGTTTCTTTGCCCCGCAGAAACTCTTCCTTTTTCTCAATCTCCCTCTCTTTCTCCCTGAGTGCCTCAAGCCTCTGCTCAAGCTCCTTTCGCTCACGCTCCAATCGTGCACGTTCCTCTTTGATCCTGAGCTCCTCAGCCTTCCTCTCAGCCAGAGCAACCAGGTCCTCCTCTGTTGGAGTAGCCACCTCAGAGGCAAAGTGTTTAAGCAGAGCCACAGACCCCTGTTTTATGGCCTCCAGCTCCTCTCTGAGCCGCATCAGCTCTTCGCTGGTAACCGAGAGAGGAGACACATCACCCACAGTCCCAACTCCTCCCACACCTCCTTCTGCTTTTTTCATCTCCCACTCTTTTTCAAGCAGCTCCTTTTCTCTTCGGCCGAGTTCTTCCTCCAGCTCTCTCTTTTTCTTTTCAATCTCCTCCTCAACCTGTGCCCTGGCCGCCTCCCGCTTTTTAAGCTCGTCAACATACGCTCTTATAGAAAAATCCGATTCCAGCACCCTGTCAGAGAACTCACGCATTATCTGAGAAACACTTATCGTAGAAGACCTGTAGGAATAGGAGTGGAGTTCAATTATGCTCTCCCCCCGGAGAGCCGCCTCCACACACCGTCTGGCCGCCTCAACGCCCACAACAACCTCCCCTCCATCGCTGAACTCCGCCATCACAGGTTTTCCCCTCTGAAAAACGAGGAAACCATCCTTCTGGCGTCCCTCAAAAAGAGAGACCTTAATGAAACCGTCAAGGGATTTTTTCTCCACCTCCTCAACCATCCTGAGAAGCTCCTCTTCTCCTCCGAAACTGGTGTCAATCACTCTGCCGCCGGGTAACCTCATACATTGCACCTGCCCATTTCGCACTCAAGACACTCGTGGCTTTTCGTTTTGCATCTTTTTCCAACCTTTAACCGCACAGGTTAAATAAAAGGTTTCCCATTTTTTGTCCGTGTGTTCAATGACGAAAAGAGGGTCATCTGATCTGTGATGAGCCCTTCCGAGCCGAGAACACACAAACTGACACACGGCTACCCGCTCTCAGGACCTCCTAAACAGCGCTTTTTATCTCATCCACTATCTCCAGAGCGGCCTTTCTGGGGTTCTCCGACGTGTAAATGGCCCGGCCGACGATAACATAATCAGCCCCGTTTTTTATCGCATCCGACGCCCTGCCCCCCTGGGCGCCCACCCCCGGAGAGATTATTTTCAGGTCCCCCACCACAGCCCTTATGACCCTTATCCGCTCCGGCCGTGTGGCAGGGGCAACAACGCCGCAGGCTCCCGCCCTAACAGCCACACGTGCCAGGTCAACAGCGTGGGGCTGGGTGAACTCTCTGCCCCCGGGGTGGCTCATCTCCGTGACAACAAAAACATCGCCGCCCTCCATCGCCTCCACACACGCCCTGACACTGTCTGTGCCCACAAAGCCATGGCAGATGACACCGGCGGCGCCCTGGTTTTTTACCTCCTCAACTATCAGACGGTTCGTGTTAGGGATGTCCGCCACCTTAAAATCACAAATAACATCCCCCATCTCAGACAGCCTGCCCACAACATCCATCCCGGCAGACAGGACAAGGGGATAGTTGACCTTTATGGCATCCACAACATCCCCCACTTGCTCAGCAACCCATAGGGCCCTCTCGGGCCTTTTTTCGTCAAGTGCCAGAATGAGACGTGTCTCCTTTTTCATAGACAACCTTCCCGGACAATAGTGGTGGTAGCGGGGGGTGGATTTGAACCACCGATCTACGGGTTATGAGCCCGTCGGGATTTCCTGGCTACCCCACCCCGCTGCCATGTGCGGGCCGTGCCGCCCAAGCACGTCTGCGCCCTTTCACTCCGCCGCTATCCTTATACCTCCGTCTTTGTAGTATATATAAACTTTGTCCTTCAGGTGCTTTGCCAGGTTGGCCAGGGACTTGTATATCTCCTCCTCCGGCACCCCGAGCTTCTGGGCGGCCTCGGGGGTGGACCATTTTTTGCTCTCAAAGTCGTTCTGCTTTATGTACTCGTAGAGGCGCTTGTCAAGTTCTGTGAGGTCTTCCATGCCCATCTTCTCACCCTCAACTCCCGTTTAACATAGCACCGATTATAAACGTTTTGGTGGGACGTCCGCAACGTTTAAATCCACATACGTATTTATAGGGTGTGGATGGGATGCACCCGCACAGTGTATGTTGGGGCGTCCGTTCTGGGAGAAATGCTCTATGCTGTGTAGCGAAAAGGATTGTCACATGTTCAGAGGGATGCTGAAAGCCTGCGAGACGTGCCCCATATGGAGGGGAGACAACGCCGCCATAACCATAGACGTCCACGTTGAACAGCACCCCATCGGTCTTCTGAGAGAACAGGTTGTGCAGATAACCGGTTCCAGGCCAGTGGACAGCGTGGGTCCCGAACCGGGAGATGTTTTAATGGATGGCCACCAGAAAGCAGGGGATGTTTAAGCCGGTCATATCATCCGGTGAAAATCACAGCCATGAAAGGGTTGTCCCCCGACTGTAACAGGGGCTATCATCGCTCGCGGCACGCGGTCTCCACCCCTAGACCCGTCGGGGGTTTGTACGGCACCGGGGTTGTCCTCTCCTCATCCCGCCAGTGACACACTGGACCGGTCGGACAGGGACCCATCGCGGCGCCTTTTTAGCCCCGACCTCGCAACCCCCATCACCTGTCAGAGGGTCCTTCTTATCGGGGCCAGAAAAAAGATGGCCTGTTCTGGTAGATATAATTTTTGGAGACAATAGCTAAGATGTGGGCGTGGTGGCGGGAGGTGGTTGCGGGGCGCAAACATATATATACCCCCTTGTTTTGGGGAAGAAGGCCGATGAATGATGAGGGCAGATGCCTGAAAGAGGTGATGAGATATGGCAAAACCGATATACGTGAGGTTTGAGGTCCCAGAAGAGGTTGTTGAGAAAACGTATCAGGTACTGGAAATCGCCCGAGACACGGGAAAGGTTCGCAGAGGAACAAACGAGGTTACCAAAATCATAGAGCGGGGCGAGGCGAAACTCGTTGTGATGGCCGAAGATGTCAGCCCGGAGGAGATACTGGCACACATACCCCTCCTCTGCGAGGAAAAAGGTGTGCTTTATTCCTATGTCCCGAGCAAAAAACAGCTTGGCTCTGCGGCGGGGCTGGAAAAGGCCACTGCTTCAGCCGCTGTGACGGACCCTGGCAAAGCCAGAGAGATGCTGGAGTCCCTCATTGAGGACCTCAAAAAGCTCAAATCCTGAATCTGAACAAAGAGGATGACAAATTCCGGGAAGGTGAAAGAGATGGCTGGAGAAGATGAGGGCATACCCGCGGAGGTCGTGGACATAATAGGTCGCACGGGTATGACCGGCGAGGCCACCCAGGTCAAGGTCAGAGTGCTTGACGGCAGGGACAAGGGACGTATAATCACCCGCAACGTTATGGGGCCTGTGAGAAAGGGAGATATACTGATGCTCCGTGAGACGGCGAGAGAGGCCAAGAAACTCGGTTCCCGGAGGTGAAGGATTTGGTGGAGCGGCGTGTCTGCAGCTTTTGCGGCGGTGAAATAGAGCCGGGGACCGGAAAGATGTACGTGAAAAACGATGGCACAGTGTACTATTTTTGCAGCAGCAAGTGTCAGAAGAACATGCTAGTGCTTAAACGGAGCCCGAGGCGGGTGCGCTGGACTGCAAAGTATGAGAAAACGGTTGCCCACGACAAGGAGACAGAAAAGAAGCCCGCCGCGAAGAAAAAGGTCCCGCTGAAAAAAGCCCTT
Organism: uncultured Thermoplasmata archaeon; assembly: GCA_964601625.1. Lineage (GTDB taxonomy): Archaea > Thermoplasmatota > Thermoplasmata > JAGHBH01 > JAGHBH01 > CAZROC01. The sequence goes on from CAZROC010000014.1 coordinate 30,786, forward strand.
AAGAAAGAAGGTTCCGAGAAAGAAAAAGAGGAATAAACCACCGGAGCCAGATGAATCTACTGGAGTGACCAGGTGGCACCGGCTGATGTTCAGTGCTGTTTGAGAGGTGATAGAATGGAAAGGACATTCGTAATGGTCAAACCGGACGGTGTGCAGAGAGGACTTGTGGGCGAGATAGTGGCCAGGTTTGAGAGACGGGGTCTGAAAATAGTGGCCATGAAGATGCTCAGGATACCCCGTGAGATGGCGGAAAAACACTATGGAGAGCACGTGGGGAAACCGTTCTATGAAAAACTGGTGTCGTATATAACCTCTGGCCCCGTGGTGGCCATGGTGGTTGAGGGAAAGAACGCCGTCAGGGTCGTCCGGGACATGATGGGAAAGACAAACCCCGTGGAGTCTCCGCCCGGGACCATACGCGGCGATTATGGTCTGGAGATAGGGCGAAACGTCGTTCACGGCTCTGATTCTCTCGCATCGGCGGAGAGGGAGATAAACCTCTTTTTCAAACCAGAGGAGATGCTGGACTACCGGCGCATTGACGAAGAGTGGCTGTACGAGTGAAACGGGGGGGTGATTTTGCCTGTCAGACAGCCCATAGTCAGCGTGCTGGGCCACGTGGACCACGGAAAAACCACCATCCTTGACTACATCCGCGGCACCACGGTGGTTGAGCGAGAGGCGGGGAGGATAACCCAGCACATAGGCGCAACAGAGGTCCCCCTGGAAGCGATCAAGCGGGTTTGCGGCAAACTCGTTGAGGGTATGAAGATAACCGTCCCCGGCCTGCTTTTCATAGACACCCCCGGCCACCACTCTTTTACAACACTCCGGGCGAGGGGGGGCTCGCTGGCTGACCTGGCTGTTCTGGTAATAGACGTGGCGGAGGGTTTGAAGCCCCAGACCATAGAGTCAATACGGATACTCAAGAGGTACAAAACGCCTTTTGTGATAGCCGCCAACAAGATTGACCGTCTCCAGTACTGGATTCCCCAGAGGGGTAAGGCGTTCATAGAATCTTATCAGACGCAGACGGACGAGGCAAAAGAGGAGCTTGACAACAGGATATATGATCTCATAGGAGACCTTTACAAACAGGGTTTCACCGCCGACCGGTACGACCGGATAAGGGATTTCACAAAAACCGTTGCCATAGTGCCCACGTGTGCCGTTGAGGGAGAGGGGATACCCGACCTCCTGCTGGTGCTTGTGGGTCTGGCTCAGAAGTTTCTGGAAGAGCACCTGGAAACGGAGGAGGGGCCAGCTGAGGGAACAGTGCTTGAGGTGAAAGAGGAGAGGGGGTTTGGAAAGACCGTGGACGTTATAATCCACCGGGGCACCCTAAGGAAAGGGGATCCCATAGCCATCGGAACACCACACGGGCCGATAAAGACAAGGGTGAGGGGCATGATGAAACCCCGTCCCCTGGACGAGATAAGGGACCCCCGGGAGAGGTTTTTCCCCGTTGACGAGGTGAGTGCGGCGGCGGGTGTTAAGATACTGGCGCCGGACCTTGAGGGGGTTGTATCCGGTGCGCCGCTCAGGTCCCTGCGGGGCATGAGCGAAGAAGAAGCGGAGGCCATATTGCAGTCCATAGCAGAGGAGATGAGCATAAACGTTGAGCTGGTGGAAGAGGGGGAGGAGGGTGTTATGATAAAAGCGGACGCCATAGGGTCCGTGGAGGGACTGGCCTATGAGCTCAGAGAGGCAGGGATTCCCATCAAGAGGGCCGAGACCGGAGACGTGTCCCGGCGGGATGTCGTGGAGTTCGGGACCGGAAAAGACCCCCTGCTGCGTGTGATACTGGCCTTCAACGTTAAGGTGTACCCGGAGGCGAGGGAAGAGGCAAAAAACCTGGGCGTGGAGATCTTTGAGGGGGATGTGATTTACAGGATAGTTGAGGACTATCTGGAGTGGAGGGAGAGCAAAAGGGTTGAGCTGGACAGCATGAGCCGGGGAGAGATAACCTATCCTGGCAAGTTCAAGATACTGCCCGGCTATGTTTTCCGCCAGAGCAAGCCCGCCGTTGTGGGCGTCCGGGTGCTCGCCGGCAGGATACGCAAGGGGCAGAGGATTCTCCGCGAGGACGGGCGGGTTGTGGGCGCCATAAAGTCCATACAGGTGGAGGGGAGGAGCGTGGACGAGGCCAAGACAGGGGAGGAGGTGGCGATAGCCATAGATGGTGTCACCGTGGGAAGACAGATAAACGTTGAGGACGTGCTCTACATAGACATACCCGAGGGTGATGTAAAAAAGCTCAGAGACGTGGAGCTGAACTACGACGAAAAAGAGACCCTGGAACAGACCATACAGATAAAGCGAAAGGTTGAGCCTTTCTGGGGCATGTGATGGGCGGTGGATAGATGGGGGGAGATCAAAAGAAGGGACAAAGCGATAGACGCCTCCGCCTGGGTTTTCTTGTGAACCCCATAGCGGGCATGGGAGGGAGAGTGGGGCTCAAGGGAACAGACGGGGACGCCTGGAAAGAGGCTCTAAGACGGGGTGCCAGGCCTGTTTCGCCCGATAGGGGGGCGGAGTTCATACAGAACCTCAAAGTACTGGACGTTGAGATTTACACCCTCCCCGGTCCAATGGGAGAGGACGTCTGCCGCCAGAAAAAGTTCCCGGCCAGGGTTGTCCCCGTGGAAATCCACGATCCCACGACACGCGAAGACACCATAAACGGGGCCAGGGCACTCCTCAGAGAGGGCATTGACCTCCTGGTTTTTGTCGGGGGCGACGGAACAGCCAGGGACGTCGTTGAAGCAGTCGGCACACAGGTTCCCATCCTGGGCGTGCCCGCCGGTGTGAAAATGTTCTCCGCCGTGTTCGCAGAGAACCCCTGTGAGGCGGCCGGGGTGGTGGAGGATTTCATTGAACACCCTGCCACCGTTGAGGCAGAGGTGATGGACATAGACGAAGAGGCGTATCGGAGCGGGAGCGTCTCCCCCCGGCTCTATGGGATGGCGCTGGTTCCGTCCAGCCCCCAGGTCGTTCTCGTGGGAAAGGAAGTTTTCAGGGCTGAGAGCGAGAGGTACCAGCAGGAGGAAATAGCTCGCTTCGCGGCCGAAATAGTGGACGGGGGCACTGTCATACTTGGCCCGGGGAGCACGGTTGGCGCCGTGGCAAAAGAGATGGGCGTGGAAAAGACCCCTCTCGGCGTTGACATAGTCGTGGGAGGAAAGACTGTTGTCCTGGACGCTACAGCGGATGACGTGGAGAGGTATGCCTCGCCGGATGCGTATATAGTGGTGTCCCCAATCGGCGCCCAGGGGTATATCTTCGGGAGGGGAAACCAGCAGATAACACCGGAGGCGATAAAAAAGGTGGGCGCGGACCACGTCCTGGTGGTGGCGACTCCGACCAAACTCCGCCACACGGAGGTTTTGAGGGTCGACACCGGGGACCCCTCCGTGGACGACATGTTCAAGGGCTACCTGAAGGTCATAACGGGATACCACGAGTACAGGATGGTGAAGGTGATTTGAGTCTCAAAAAAAAGCCCCGCCCGGATGATAATGATGGCCAGGGTCTGCCAGAGGACGTGCTGGCCGGGCTTAATCCAATGGAGAGGTGGGGGCGGCGCAAAACCGTCTTCTTCCTCTCCGGGCTGGTGGTGTTCTCAACACTCGCCCTCTACGCTTATTCGTACACGATGAAGCCTCTCGCTGTTGAACCTGGAGAGGTCAGCGCTGACATGGCGGGAAAACTCGTGTGTGTGCACGGCGTGGTTGTCTCGTCTTCCCTGTGCGGGAGTGGGTGGGGTAGTTTTGTAATCGGAGATGTGAACAGCAACGGGAGCGGGGGAGGGGGGAACTGCACCGTTTTCGTACCGGAAGACCTTGCTGGCGAGGGGCCGGAGATACATCCGGGGGACGCCGTTGAGGTGGTTGGGAGGGTCCAGGTCTACAACGGAATAGCTGAGGTGGTTCCGAGGGACGGCGGGGACATAAGGGTGATAACGTTCGGGTGAAGGTTATGTAAACGCCCTTGGGATGAAATGTTTTTTAACCACCGCCGCCAATGGGAAGATGGATGGCAGAAAGGTTTCCCTCTCACCTGTGTGTATTGTGCAAGGGCGGAAAGAACCTGTGCGGCATGAGCCCGTGTCCCCTGCTCCAGCGTGTTAGAGAGCACCTTCCATCTGTCCGCGTGGGTGGAAAAGAGGTGTTCGGCCCCTCTCCGCCTGGCGTCTTTGTTGGACGGTATGGTTATCCCCGCGTTTTTGCGGGCCCCATGATCTCCGTCTCGGATGAAGTTGATCCCGCCATCTTTTTGAGACCCTCCAGGTGGACAGAGATGCCCATGGAAGAGGTGATAGCACTCCGGACGCTCCTTTTTCGCGGTGGAGCCAGTGTTTCTGTGAAATACCCGCAGTATCACATTTCCCGCATCTCTCCAGGAAAAGATAGGGTTGTTGAGGTGGCCCGTGAAATCGCCATGTCCATAAAACCCGTTGACGCGGAGCTGCGGCTTGAAAGAGAGGTGAAAAAAACATCGCCGGACCTTGACATTTTCATCGGCCCTATGGGTCCCCGCGGAGATGCTGTGAGTGCCAGGGTCGTTGACAACCCCTTGGTGCCCAGGGCGGTGGATGTGCTCGTGGACGACACTGATGCCCGGGCGGAGGAGGGGGTGTGGGAACTGTACAATCGGGGCATAGACCCCGAGCATATACAGCTCCTGTTTTCAACGGGCCTGCTGGGTCTGAAGAGGCAGAGAAAGCTCGTGCCCACCAGGTGGACCATAACCGCCGTCCAGGACACACTGGCCAGAAAACTGGCTGAGCGGGTGAAAAACCTGCCCGAGTGGGACAGGCCAACCGTCTACTCTCACACCCTTTTCGGCAACAGGTTCCATGTTCTGTATGTGCCGGGTGTGTGGAGTTTCGAGATGGAAGAGACGTGGCTCAAAGGGGCTTTCTGGGGCTCTTCGCCAGAGCCTTTTTCTGACTACGAGTTCCACACGGGGAGAAAGGACTATGCCAGCAAGGTCACAGGCGCATACTACGCCGCCAGACTGTCCGTTTTGGAGCACCTGCTCAGAAAACGCCGCCAGGCCACCGTGATCATATACAGGGAGATAACATCGGAGTACTGGGCGCCCCTGGGCGTGTGGGTGATAAGAGAGGGCGTCCGTGAAGCACTGAGAAAGGGGGGTGTGGGGTTTGATACCCTCACACAGGCCATAGTTTATATAACCCGGCGTGTGGATGTGAAGGACTGGGCAAAACACAGCGTGCTGCTGAGGCACATCACATCCCAGAGACGGATTGACGGTGTGTGGGAGAGCGGAAAGACACGGGAAAGCGAAAGAGGGTGAAAGAAGATGCTGTACATAGGTCTTGATGACACGGACTCGCCGAGGGGCATGTGCACCACATACCTCGCCCTGGGGCTGTCCAGACACATTTCCAGCAGCACGGGCTACCCTCTCAGGGGACGTCTCCGCCTTGTACGACTCAACCCCACGGTGCCGTGGAAGACCCGTGGCAACGGCGCTCTTTGTATGGTCTTGGACGCCCCCCCGGAGGAAAAAAAAAAGGTGCTGGATGTCGCCGTGGAGTACGTGGAAAAAAACGCGGACATGGATCATCCGTCAACCAACCCGGGGGTTGTGGTCTCTCCCTCTCCGCCGCCGCTGGATTTCTACTGGAGGGCGGTGCGTGGTATCGTCCATAAACAGGATGCCATCAGAGTTCTTGAAAGGGTGAGTGGCGTATATCACGGTTTCAAAAATGGGCGCGGCGTGATAGGGGCAGTGGCAGCCACGTCCTGGGACCCGGATAAAACGGGGGACTGGACATACGAAGTGATAGCCTACCGGGACAGGGGGAAGTGGGGCACTCCACGGGAGATTTTGTGGGAGAGTGTGGACGCCGTGGACAGAAAATATCCGTCCACGTTCAACAACATAGACAGAAAGAACAGGCACATAGCCATAGCCCCAAACACGCCATGTCCGGTTCTCTTCGGAATAAGGGGTGACAACCCGGAGGACCTGGTGCTGGCAAAGGACGAAATAGAAGGAGAGCGGTACGTGGACTGGGGGCTTTTTTTGACAAACCAGGCCACAGACGACCACATAGTCCCAAAAAGGATTGGAGAGGTTGAAGAGTACGAGTCTGTGGCCGTGGCCGGGAGGGTTGTTTCGCACCCAAAAGACATAGAGGGAGGTCATGTCATATTTCAGATAGAGGAAATTGAAGGTAAAGGAGATGCTGGCGGAGGAAAAAGTGGAAAACAGGGGGGCGGGGGAGAGTGCGGAGAAACAAAAAGGGTTTTCTGCGCCGCCTATGAGCCGACAAAAGAGTTCAGGGACATAGCCAGGGCTCTCTGGCCCGGGGACGTGGTGGTGTGCATCGGCTCCGTTCGCCCCAAAGATGACAAAACACTGCCCGGGGGGGGTGCGCCGCTGGGAGGGGATATGAAAACGATAAATCTTGAAAAGCTCGTCGTGGCCAGGACTGTTGACCGGAATGTGAAAGTAGCAAACCCCGTCTGCCCGAACTGCGGCGTTCACATGAAATCCATGGGACGGGGGGGCTGGTATCGCTGCAAAAAATGTGGACACAAACAACAGGGGGGCGAAAAAACAGAGAAGCTCCCGCCTCCGCCAGCCGGGATCTATGAGGTGCCAGTGTGTGCAAGGCGCCACCTATCCCGCCCGCTGAAACGGGGTGTAAAGGAGGAATTAAAGGGGTTTCTCAAAAACTATATATAATCTCTCACCATGTAAGTGTTGGCTATGACCACTATGACCAGACCGTTTAAACACGCTTGAGACGTTGACAGAAAAAGGGAGTGGTAGTATGAACGATGGTGTGAAAAAGAGAAATGTCAGGGGACTTGTGTCTATAGGGCTGTTGCTCGGGCTCATCCTTCCTGCGTATGGGTTCGTGCTGATGAGCATGCCGGCCAGTGGTGGGGGGACCGTCCTTTTCTCAGACACCGTTCCACCCGGAGACACGAAGTGGATATATGAAGGGGCCTGGCATGTCACGTCAAAAAAGTACTATTCCTCTTCGTACAGTATATGGTATGGTTTTGAGGACACAAACAACTATGACGCAAAAGATGCTAATGGAAACAGCACACGTACAATGGGCAATTTGACACTAAAAAACCCCATAGACCTCCAGGCGGTCCAGAAAGCGTACCTGAGCTTTTATTATTACCTGGACATTGAGACAACTAGAGACCCAACCGGCTGGGAGTGGGCTGAGGTAAGCGTTTCTGTGGACGGAAAAAAGACCTGGCAGGTCGTCGCAAACCTCACAGACACAAACGGTGAATGGCGTTATGAACTCATAGACCTCACGAACATAGGGAAAGGACACGTGCTGTACATCAGGTTCTATTTTGACTCTGTGGACGGATACGACAACGACTACTGGGGATGGTTCCTGGACGACATAAAAGTATTCACCGGAAGCGACGATTTCGGATTTGTGCAATACGACAACGGCGGACCCGTGGTGACGCAGATATATGACATAGAAAGTGGAGGGAGCGCCCGGGCCATCCAGTACTATGGTTACATACGCTTCCAGTCAGATGAAAAACTCAGGGGCGTTGATCTCGGCTCGGCGTACACGGACTTTGTTATGAGACCAGGCGGAACAGTCACTATAACAACCTGGATAGCCAATTTCAACGACGAAATGCCTGCCACCATACTTTACGGGATAAAGATATACAACCGGTTCGGCGTGGAGGTCCACTCTGATTCAAAGCAAATAACGATTGGAGCCGGCGTCACCGCAGATTCTTCTTTTACGTGGTCCACGGACGTGCCAGATCAGTACATAGTGGTGGCGTATGTCAGCCAGCCAGGAAACGTTCCCACCATAAATCTGGACACACTCCAGGAGACATCTCACATACGATACAGAATTTTGAAGGTCTATGAGCCATTGCTGTGGGACCCTGTGGAAGCGCAGGGAAGCGACCAGCAAAGCGCGGAGTGGACAGCAGACGATACAGGGACAGGCGATTTCAGGATTGAAGATGACTACCACCACTCTTCTCCGAGTTGCTGGCACGGAGGAGACGTGGGGATTATTAGCCTCTCCGGCACACAGTCCATAGAGAGCAAACCGATAGACGGATCAGAGCTGTACTGGGTTTACAGAACCGAGACACCGAATTACCCGAAACAGATAAGAACAACAGCTTCCGGGAGAATAGGGCTTTATTTCAGTTTCTATTATCTGTACAGTATGAACAACCTGGGAGCGGGCGACTGGGGAGAACTCCTAATAACAACCAGCTATGACAACGGCTCCAGCTGGACAGACCCCACAAGGGTCTGGGACACAAGCGACGCCAGCAACCCCCACATTTTTGACCCGGAACAAAAAGACACCTGGACAGACGACTACACAAACGACGTTCCGACAATAATAGACATAACAGGACACCTCCCCAATGAGTACACCCCTGGATTCCAGATGAAGTTCATATTCAGAGTACATCTCAACTACATCGGAGCCAGCCTTGGATGGTTCATAGACGATATCTCTCTATGCGCCATAATACCCCGCTTCAACATGAGCATAGAAGATGTAAACAGTCCCCTGCAGGTGACGGATGACCCACAGCAGGTCGCACCGTTCATGTTCACCGTTGACACGGAGGGCACCAATTATCAGACAACGATTACCGTAGAAACCACGGCTTATCTGCCCGGCACCCAGACAGATCCCTGGCAGAGGAAAATCAGCCCATCTGAGATGGTCGTACGGGGCGGAGATTCAATGCCTGTCTCGTACACCCTTACCACCAACGACACCCCTGAGCAGAACATATACCAGTTCCCGGTCTGGGTGAACATGAGCGTGCCGGGAAAAGGAATAATCACAGGGGAGGAGTTAACTCTCATCTTAAAAGTCGGTCCTAAAGGGATAACTATAAACGTTGACCAGTACGAAAAAAGCGCTGGCCCGGGTGAGACAGTGTCCTATAACATCACCATAACCAACGGAAAAGATGTGGTGGTAGATATCTATGTGTCCTATTCGCCGGAAAACCTCCCTGCAGGGTGGAATGCCACCCTTGAAAACACCGTTATTTCCAACGTTGACCCGAGTGAGACTGTTTACACCCACTTTAATGTCACAACGCCTCCACAGGCATCTTCCGGCGAGTACCTGGCAATAACGATAACAGCCAGAAACGACCTAGACCCGGCAACAGCGGACAGCGACTCCCTGGTTGTTAACACCACAGTCATCGGAAAGTACAAGGTAAACCTCACCGCGAGCCCTGACACCATCCAGGTCAAACCCGGTTCAACCGGGGACATCCCACTGGTGGTGAAAAACACCGGGAACCTGGGAGGGACCGTGGTTCTCTCTATCACAGACGCTCCGCCTGAACTCGGGTTTGGGGTGAGTGTTGTGCCAGACCAGATGTACCTTGACGCGTTCCAGACAGGAGGGGGCAGCGTAAAGGCCAGCGTGCCGGAAGACACACCCGAGGGACTCTATGCGGTCAAAGTCAGCGCCACAATAGAGAACATGTATACAGCAGAAATAACTGTTTATTTTAACGTAACAGAACCATATATAATAGACATAGTCCCCATCACACAGACCCAGAACACGACATATAATATCTACACTGGGGGATATGAGCCCGTTGTTTTCCAGGCAGACGTGTACAACAACGGGAGCAGAGAGACCAGCATAACCTTCAGCGCCAGCGGAGACGCAGCGGACTGGGTCACAGTGCCATCCGACACGCCCCTGGTAAACAAAACCATAAACAACCCACAGGCGATAAGCATATCCGTGGCCGTTCCTCAGGATACTGTGGCCGGTGAATACCATTTCACCCTTAACGCCACAGCCGTGGGAGACGTGGCCGTCTACGACACAGAAACGTTCACCATAGTTGTAGAAGAATACCATGAAATACATCTCTCCACAACCACATCCTCCCTTGAGGGAGAGCCAGACAGCAACCAGACCATCACCATAAGCATCTCAAACAACGGGAACACAGAGGAAACATTAACGCTGGCCACAGACATGGGGGCTGGCTGGGAGTACAGCTTTGAAAACGGAGAGACGACCATGACTGTGACACTCTCCGCTTTTTCCACAACCAGCGTTGACCTCACAATCCAGCCAACCATGGCGGTTGAAGCGGGCACGTACACAATAAACATAACAGGGACCTCAACAAATGCTACTGACGTCTCAGACACGCTCCAGATAACATTCACCGTCTCAGCTGTTTATGGCATAGACCTGGTGGGTGGCACGACCGATGTGACATACAATCCAGCCGGGGCAGAGAGCACGGCCGCCTTCACTTTCCAGCTCAAAAACACGGGCAACAAATATGACGACGTCGGCCTGACCGCACAGGTGTACTATGCGGGTGTGAGAAAAACCGAGTACGACGAGTGGGTGACCATAAAACACAACGGGGCAGAGGTTGTGGGCAATCTGCGCATAAACCCCGGGGAAACCTTTGACATGACAGTTGACGTCTCACCCCAGAACGCCCTTGCGGGGGATTACACTATAAACATACTGGCATCAGACGCACACGGAGCCAGCGACTCGCTTAGCCTGACCCTCCACATAACGGCAATACACGATATCAGCGTTGGAGTAGACAAAAACGCTATCACACTTCTCCAGGGCGGCACCACCACAGTATCCGTTGAAATAACCAACAGCGGAAACACCAACGAAATAGTGACCATAGACGTGGAGTCCGTGGGTGGCGGACAGGACTCCTGGGTAACGTATCCCTCGCCTATAACGGTGTCCCCTGGAGAGAGCACCACCGTAACGATAACCATAATGCTGCCTGACGACGCAAAGCCAGGGACATACACTTTCACAGTGCATGCGTCAACAAACGAGACCCAGGACACCACCAGCTTTGACGTCAAAGTAGTCTCAACAGGCGTCACACTCTTTGGCATGACGCAAACAGAGATAGGAATAATCGTGCTGGTCATAGTGATCGTCGTACTCCTCCTTGCCATGGTGTCCCGCGGGAGAAAACCTCAGACGCCCCAGCCGCAGAGGGCTCCGGGCCCGGGAACAGCCCCGGTTGAAGAAGAGAGAGCGGCCCCTGACTCGGGAATCCGGATATAAAGCTCCCAATCTCCTAGCCGTTCAAGCTCCTGGTCGCTCCCTTACCCCTAGTCTCTGGATTCCCCTCTAACCCTGCGTTATTTTGGTCTCTGTTCCAGAGCACAATCTCCGCCCGACGCCATCCTCTTTCCCCGCCGGTTCCTTTTAGAGTTTTGACCAGAGCCAGCGCTGTTTCTCCAACAACCATCGCCGGATAGGTCCGCAGAGACACCTCTTTTCCATCAACAAAAACCCTGACACGGGGTATAACACACCTGTCGGGGGAATCAACACCGTCCCTTATCTTCATGGCCAGCCGGCCGCACCTCAAGCCACACCCGCCACAGTTCTGACCCCCCAGAGAGGCATGGAAACGATGGACATCCAGCTGAGAAACCAGGAAGGCGAGGGTTTCATCAAAATCTCTGTGGACAAAAACAGTCCCCTCAACGAAACCCTCACCTGAATCATCCCCGCCTACCTTTATCTTAGGAATCCACGGCACCCCGGAAAACCCCTCAACAAAAACGACATCAGCCAGACCATATCTGTCAACGAAGTCCAAGAAAAAGCGCAAAAAGCACACGCCCAGGCTCTCTCCTCCGCCGCACATCTTCTCCATCTTCTCCGCCAGAGAGCCAGAAAAAAGGGCCATGGACAGCCCGCCCCCTATACCAACAGACCCAGCGGCGCCAGCGCCAAACAGACGTTCCACATCTTTTCCGACGGCCTTCCCACCACCGCCGGCAAGATCCAGGCCGTGGGCCGCGTGTTTTATCACAAAAACACCAAAGCCCATGCCAGACAGATTTTCCACCAGTTTTTCTATCAGACCCGTTTTTCCGCTGCCAGAACTCCCATAGAAACCAAAAACCAGCATCTCAAACACCTCCGCCACAGCCCCTGTCGCCGCAAGAGCCGGGATTACCGAAGACCAGTAGACGGTGGCCCTCCGGGCCAACGGAAAACAAGAAACTCGCCTCCCGGAACAACCTCTCAATCTGCTCCTCAGACACCTGCACAGTCCCGTAGGGATACTCCTGTGCCCCCCGGGTAGTCCACTCCTCTGAGACAACAAAAAAGCCCACGGGCAAAGAACGGTTATCCCGGAGCAAATACGGGAGATCAGGGGAGGAGTTGACCATGAAATACTGTCTCAGAATGTCAGAATAGCGCTGGTCTGTGTAAACAACACCACCAGAACCCGCAACGCCCACAACTTCTGCGAGAGCGGAAAGACCGTCAAACTCCCACCGATCAGTGACGTCCTCAACCCCGTGCACCTTTGGAGTCATAAACCCCAGAGAGCTCGTGGAGAACAAAAGCAACACAGCAAAAACCACGGCCACATGTTTTGCGGCCCCCCCAACCTCACATCTAAACAGTGGCTCAGATGCGAAAGCCCGGTGCCCGAGCGTATAGCGGTGAGAAAAACGGCCAAACAAACGACCGCACAAACGGACAGACCCCGGGACGGACCCCAGTTTTTTCAAAAAGAACAAAACGCCCACGCCGAAAAAAAACCCGAGAAACATGTCCACGTAGTTGTACGTCCTGTAAGCCAGGTTGAAAGAGGCTACGTCCACGCCCCCCGCCACCGCAAAAGTGATCAGCGACAGAGGAGCCATAATTCCGCCAGCGACAAGTTCCTTCCAGTAAAAAGAGGTCCGCCTGACAACAGAGACCCCGACAAGAGAAAAAAATACGACGACACAGTACGGAACAAGAGCGAAAAGATATGAAAACGGCGTTCTGACCGTGCCAAAAATAGCAAAACGGGTGTTAAAAAACACCAGACCAAGCCCGGCCACGAGGACGCAAAAAGGCCCAAAAAACAGACGCCACGAAAACGCCTTCTTCCCATCATCTTCACTGGACGAGAAGAAAAAAGCGACCAGGCCCACAAACAGCCAGAAAGCGAAAGAAGACAGAAACAGGTACAGGCCACCGCCCCTGAAAAACCTGAGATAACTGAGCGAAACCCACCTGTAATACAGAAAACCCAGAACAGCCACAGAAAACAGGAGGGAAAGGTCCAGAACCATCCCCAGAAAATCCTTTCTCGGCTTTGAAAAGAGGAGGAGGTTCCACGCCCTGAAACACAGAGCCATACCAGAAACAGCAACAGCGACCAGAAAGGTCAGGTGGTGCGCCAGAAAAAGAAAAACCATGGACAGAAACCACAGAACCCTGAACAAAACAGATGCGCTTCCTTCAACCACACGGTCCTTTCTAACAAACAGAAAAAGAGAGAGCAGAAACACAGCCAGGGCGAAATTCTCCTTCATAGCAGCAGAAGTCACATACACAAAGAGACCATCAAAAGCCAAAAACGCCGCAGAAAGAAAAGCCAGAGTGCGGTCCCTGAAAAGCTCACGGGCCACAAAAAATCCCGAGACAACAGTGGTGGCACCCACAAGGGGCAAAACAAACCGTATAACAGAAAAAACGTTCATTCCCGTGAGCAGAGAAACAAATGCTATAAAAAAAGGAAGCGCGGGCATCTTAGAATTATAATCCAGGTTCTGAAAGGCGGGAGAGGAATAATCTCCAAAATGCCACCCGTTAGAAAGCAAATCCTCCGCAAGCCGCGCCTGTGGAAAACCATCAATATTATAGGGAAGAGGAGACCACGCAGAGGGCTGAATGCGAACAAAATAGGCTACCAGAAAAAGCAGCAACAACGCCGCAATATCAGCCCGCCGCATCCCCGGGACAGGAGGGAAAACACGTCCGCCAGCGTCTCCACTATCCACCAGAACCACCTCCCACCCCGCCTACCACCCCGGAGGCACTATCCGAGGCACCCCCGCCACATTCACCGCCCACGTCGCCCAGCACTTCTTCCAGCGGCAACGTCACGCCCTCAACCATATGAGAAGACAGCAACGAAGCCGGGTTCTCATCCAGCGCCTTTTCACCGCTCAAAAACCAGGCAACAACAGGAAAAACAAAAACACACGCAAAAACAAACACGACGGTCTCAACGGAAAGAGACGGAACTATGGAAACGCCAAAAGCATACAAAAGCCCTGCCCTCCCAACAGCCCATGCCAGCAAAAAACCGAGAAAAACGGCCGGCGGGATACACAAAGAGAAAAGAACAAACAGATCCCGGACAAAAAACAGGCGAACATGCCACTTGGAAGCGCCCACTGCCTTCAAAACCCCCAGGTCCCACCTAGCCTCAGTCACACCACGCACAACTATAACAGACACACCCATGACAACCAGGAGCATCAGCAAAAACTCCAGGCCAAAAACAGCGGCACGAATCGTGTCCCGCCCATACATGACCAGGGACTCTGTCATCCCCACCTGTCTGGCGTTCCCAAAAAACCCAACATACCTCTTGACAAGACTCATAGAAGAGCCGCCCCCACCAGCACCACCA
>CAZROC010000015.1:0-3460 GCA_964601625.1 uncultured Thermoplasmata archaeon
CACTGCCAGAAACGGAAATCGTCAGATTCGTCGGATGATCATAAGACTGGAGAGGTGCCATGGTGGTGAACGCCCATGTGGGGGATGTTGTGGACTGTGCGCCGTCGCTTGCCACAACGTACCAGTGGTATGTTGTCCCGGGGGACAGGTTGTCCCATGTGACAGATGCTGTTGAGCCGCTGGGGACTCCGACGACGGTGTCTATCAGGTCGTTTGTGTCCGCGTCGTAGAAGGAGACGTCCAGGGGGTCTCCGTCCGGGTCTGATACAGTGACAGATAACGTAGGTGTTGTGTTCACGTTGGTGGCTCCATCAGGGGGGTCTGGAGATCCAGGGGTGTCTGGAGGGTTGTTCTGTGACGGGGGAACCACTGTAACTGTTATTTTGTGTGTCAGTGAATAGTCAGATTCCAGGCGCGTTCCCTGATCTACCGCTCTGGCCATTATGATGTGGGTCCCGTATCCGTATCTGGTTGTGTTCCATTCCCAGGACCATGTTTCCGTTCCTGTGGCCGTCTGCCATGGCCCCCTGTCGACTTTTATTTCCACGTGGTCTATTGACCCGTCGGTATCGGAGGCGGTTCCTGTTATGGTGTAGACGCTATCAGAGATCGTGGAGCCGTTTATTGGGTCTGTTATGTTGCAGGTGGGTATTGAGTTTGTGGAATCCGATGCTGTATCAAAGTTGTCCAGGAATTCATCCAGCTCTGTGTCGTTGCTGCTGTCCAGGTCCCAGTAGTGGTCTCCGTCTGTGCTGTCACTGCCTGACGTCGGAAACCAGAAGTCTATTCCATGGGAGTCTGCGTTACTGGACCCGGACCAGCCGCTTCTTATGCAGGAGTAGTTGTTTGATGCCATCAGCGCTTTGCTGAGATCTTTTATTTCTTCTGGTACGGTTTCTGACAGGAGGTTGTATGCAAAATCATAGAGGTCATAGAAGCTGGGGTCGTAGGGGGGGCCTATTCCGCTGACCGTGTACTTTTGGGTCAGGCTTCTGGCGTCTGATATGGCGGAATTATATGTCCTGGCGTTGTGCTTGAGCGTCTGAAAGAAGTCCTGTGACTTGATTGATAAGTCGTTGTCCAGCCTTGTGGCGTTGTATGCCGCGAGGGTCGCGTCGTACCCTTTCTCTGTGTAGTCCTGTACGTAGTCATCCACGATGTATGTGGCCAGCTGTTCTGGGCTCATCAGGGGATCGTTGATTAGACGGGGCAGAAACCTGTCATAGGGCCAGCCGTCCGCGGGCTCGTAGTCCTCTGAACCGATGGTAACGTTGGCGAAGTTTTTTATCTGGTAGTGGACTTCAAACTGGCCCATGGCACATTCATCAAATCCTATTATGTCCAGACGGCTCTCGTTTATTCCGAGCATGTCATTTCCTGTCTGGGTTTTCAGATGCGATTTTATCCGGGTGAGGGCGCGTTTGAGCTCTGTGAGCTGCATTGTGTCACTGCTGGTGTCATCTGCCAGGTTGTTTGAGCTCGTTTTCCACCCGTTCCCGTGGTCCCAGAGGATGAGCGCGTAGTGCTCGGCCGGGTATGTTGATATAACATAATTGGCAAAGGACACGAGCGTTGATGGGTCTGCCATGTTAACCTCATTCGTCCACGTGGCATTTATGTCGCTGAGAGGTATTGTGGGCGATGTTATCGTGCTCGTGTCTGTGTCCTGCTCTATGTAGTATGCCACTGTGTCTCCGTTGTCCTGTCCGTCATAAAGGGCGAGTATGTTCACATCCGCAGAGGAGCCTGCGACTTCCATCTCGTTTATATCATCCTCCCCATAGGAGTCCAGGTTGTTGTCCCCACATACATATACCATGAAAGACCACTTCTTTTTCGTTGCACGTGTGGCGGGGGGCGCCCGGTTTTCGGATGTGTTTTTGGACTCTCTGTTTGAGAGGGACGTTTTCACACTCCGGGATATCAGCTGCGGCTCTGCCCAGGTGTTTCCTCCATCGGAACTCTGGACGGCATATTCTTTTATGGTACTGGTGGTCTCTTCCATGAAAAACACATCAAGTTTATCAGGAGCAGAGGAGCGGATGGAAAGATTCCTTATCGCTGATGTGCCCGGAGTTTTCCCTATGTTTTTTATGGGGCTCCAGGCGTTGGTCGGGCCCGGGACTACCAGGTGAGCGTAATAAACTCCTGTCTCTCCTTCAGGGCTCCGTCCGGCCCAGACAAGATGGAGAACGTTTTTTTGGTCTCCCCCCTGGTCTTTTGACAGGAATGTTGCCAGCCGGGTGCATATGTATCCTGGCGGGGTTATTCTTTCAAAATCCCACGTGTTTCCTCTGTCGGTGCTTCTTGAGAGGGTGAGACTGCTCCCCGTTCGGGACACAACATAGATGTCATCTCCCAGGACTCCCAGCGATGGGCTCTCTCCTCCTACGAGGACTGGTTCATTCCATCGTCTTCCAAGGTCGTCGCCTTTCATGTAAAAAGTTCTGAAGACCCTGTATGTTGCGTCCGTGAACACGAGGTGTACGACGCCGTTCTGCACCTCATATTCAACCTGCACGGGCAGATATTTTCCTCCTGTCAGGGATGTTTTGTGTACGTGTGCAGCGGGGTTCTCAAAAAACAGGTCCACGGCTCCGTTTTCGCCTTTTTCTATCCATATGGAGACGCCAGATGACGTCTCAGGGACGTCCTCCGGGGAAAAACCGCCCTGGTGTGTGTCTGTTAGATTCACATCGCGCAGAAGGGCACTTTGTGTGAAAAGAGCAGCCACAGCCAGCAAAAGCAAAAAAAGTCTTACTCGGGTCTTCATCACAGCACCCAGAATAGTTATTTATCAACCTTTTATTTAAACTTTTTCGGACAAAAGGCAAAAAACAAATAGGGAAGGGGGTTGGGGTCTGGCCATTAAGACGCCGGGGCTATGGGTTTTCTCCGCTCTCTCCGCCCGCCTGTTCCTCCGCTGTTTTTTCGCCTTCGCCGCCTTCTCCTGCTGGCTTTTCTCCGGCTTCTTCTCCGGCTTCTTCTCCGCCAGCTTTTTCTCCGGCCTCTTCGCCAGCCGCTTCCTCTTCTTCTACCTCAAAGACCTCTCCGCACTCCGGGCAGACTTTGGAGTCGGCGGGTATCACGGCTCCACAGGTCGGGCACATCGCCAGTTCTCCTTCCTCGCTGCCCTCTTCTCCAGCCTCTTCGCCCTCCTCCTCTTCTTTCATGTACTCCTCTTCGCTCTCCTCCTCTCCTTTTTTGGACGCCAGGATCACCAGGAGGGCGATTATTATGATGATGAGCAGGAGGAGGAGCCACCAGTAGTCCTTCACCTTTTCGCCAATTGTTGGCGGCTGAGTGACCTCTTCGCCGCCCCTGACGTTGGCCGTGGCCGTTCCGCTCGCTCCGTCCACGGTGGCCGTTATGGTCCAGTTGCCAGCCGAGCCGGCCGTGTAAAACCCATCGGAGGTTATTTCACCAGCAGAGTCGTCCGTGGTCCATGTGACCGTGGCAT
>CAZROC010000015.1:3560-44818 GCA_964601625.1 uncultured Thermoplasmata archaeon
CTGTTATCTCGTTGCCCTTTGCGTCATACACCCTCGCTGTGAACTGCTGGGTGTCTCCGACCGTCATATCCACTTCCGATGGGGAGACCACCACTCTGGCGGGTGCCCCGGGTGCGACTGTTATGGTCACTGTGGAAGATATGTCCCCCGCTGTTGCCGTTATCTGTATTTCGCCCGCGCTCCACGGCGTGAAGAGGCCGTCCGCTGTTATGGTACCGTTGCTGGCAGTCCAGACAACCGCCAGGTCTGTTATCTCGTTGCCCTTTGCGTCATACACCCTCGCTGTGAACTGCTGGGTGTCATCTGCTGTTATGGTGGCGTCCGCTGGTGTTATCTCCAGAGATGCGGGCGCTCCGGGTGTCACGACAACCGTAACCGTCACTGTCAAGCCGTCCACCGAGGCGGTTATAGTCACCTCTCCTGCGCTCCAGGGCGTGAAGAGGCCATCGCTGGTTATTGTTCCGTTGCTGGCAGTCCATGTGACCGCTGCGTCGGATATGATGTTACCGTCGCTGTCATAGACGGTGGCCTGCATCTGGAGTGTGTCGTCGGCCGTTATCTGTGTGACTCCGCCTTCTCCTTCAACGCTCATGCTGACCGGTGCTCCGGGTGTGACGGTAACGGTGGCATAACCGCTCACACTGCCGTTTGTGGCGTTTATGGTCCAGGTGCCAGCCAGCACAGCATCAAAAGTACCATTCTCATCTATTGTTCCAGCGGCGGAGTTGTTGACACTCCACACAAACACCAGCCCGCCTATCTCGTTGTTGTAGGCGTCATAACCCGTGGCGTTGAAATCAACCATG
Organism: uncultured Thermoplasmata archaeon; assembly: GCA_964601625.1. Taxonomy (GTDB): domain Archaea; phylum Thermoplasmatota; class Thermoplasmata; order JAGHBH01; family JAGHBH01; genus CAZROC01. The sequence continues at coordinate 4,367 of CAZROC010000015.1, forward strand.
TCATCCGCCGTTATATTAACACTGGCCGGTTCTACGACTATGTGGTCCAGTGGGCCTGGCTCAACAGTCCACGTCTCCGCGTCTGTCAGGACCGTGTTGTTTATGTCGCTGGCTGTGAGTGTCCATGTCCCGGCGGTGTAGAACGTCACCGTGAACTGGTGAGAGCCGCCGTCCGTGGAGGGGTCAAAGGTGTAGCTGTCTGGCAACACGGCGGCTGTGTCGGTGCTTGAGAGAGACACCGTGCCGTTGTAGCCCGTGACTGTGTTGCCATCGGAGTCGTAGACCGTGACCGTGACAGTTATCGCCACACCGGCGGTCGCTGTCCCTCCGTCGGGTGTGAGGTCCAGGGTGACCGGTGCTCCGGGTGTGACGGTAACGGTGGCATAACCGCTCACACTGCCGTTTGTGGCGTTTATGGTCCAGGTGCCAGCCAGCACAGCATCAAAAGTACCATTCTCATCTATTGTTCCAGCGGCGGAGTTGTTGACACTCCACACAAACACCAGCCCGCCTATCTCGTTGTTGTAGGCGTCATAACCCGTGGCGTTGAAATCAACCATGTCATCCGCCGTTATATTAACACTGGCCGGTTCTACGACTATGTGGTCCAGCTCCGCCGGGTTAACCGTGTACGTGGACGTGTCGGTGAGCGAGGTGTCGCCCGTGTCTGTGGCCGTTATGGTCTGTGTGCCGGCAGTGTAGAAGGTCACACTGAACGTGTGTGTGCCGGCGTCAGCGGCCGTGAAGGTGTACTGGTAGGGCACCGGGTTGCCGCCCACCTCGGCGGGGTAACCATCGGAGCTCGTAAAGTTCACAGTGCCCGTATAGCCGGTCACAACGTTTCCATGGGCGTCGTAGATGGTGAGGGTCATGGTGAGGTTGGTACCGGCGGTTGTTGTGCCGGTGTCGGGTGTGAGGTCAAACGCGGCGGGCGCTCCGGGCACAACGGTTATCACATGCGTGGTGTTCGTAACGCCATAGGTGGTGTTTGTTATGGTGACCACCCAGTTGTCTCCCGCCACGGTCCCGGGGTGGAAGACAAAGGTGGCGTTTCCTGTGCTGTCCGTGATCGTAGCTGTGACTTCCAGCGAGCCGGTTCCGCTGTTGGGTGTGGCGTCTGCGTCCGCGAACGAAACGGAGAGTTCAACTCCTGCCAGCGTCACATTTGCTGTGGTGTTCCAGACAGTGACCTGTATTGTGGTGGCGTTGACGTCTGCACTCACGTCAATCGGGATGGTGGGCTGGACTATCTCTATCTTGTCCGGGCCCAGGACCGTCCACGTGGCGTTGTCGTAGAGGGTGGCGTTGTATATGTCTGTGACGTTGAGGTACCACGTGCCGGCGGTGTTGAACACCACCATGAATGTGTGGGAGCCGTTGTCCGTGGACGGGTCAAAGGTGTAGTCGGCCGGGAGAACCGCCGTGGTGTCGTCGCTGGTGAAATTCACTGTGCCGCTGTAGTCCGTGGCCGTGTTGTTGTAGGAGTCGTAGGCGGTCACCGTTATGTAGAGTGTGCCTCCTATGCCCGTGTTTCCGCCGTGTGGCGTCATCTCAAGGCGAGATGCGGGGGCGGGGGCTACTGTGAACGTGGATGTGTCTGTCAACGAAGCGTTACCTGTGTCTGTGGCCGTTATGGTCTGTGTGCCGGCGGTGTAGAAGGTCACACTGAACGTGTGTGTGCCGGCGTCAGCGGCCGTGAAGGTGTACTGGTAGGGCACCGGGTTGCCGCCCACCTCGGCGGGGTAACCATCGGAGCTCGTAAAGTTCACAGTGCCCAGATAATCCGTGACCACGTTGTCATATGCGTCGTAGATGGTGAGGGTCACCGATGTGTCCACTCCCGCTGTCACGTCGCCGGTGTCCGGTGTCATTTCCAGCGTGGCCGGCGATGCTGGATCAACGTTCCATGTGGCCGAGCCGCTTATGGAGCCGTTGGAGGTGTCAGCGACTGTGAGCGTCTGGAACCCGGCAGTGTAGAAGGTCACCGTAAACAGGTGAGAGCCACCATCCACAGCGGGGTCATATGTGTAATCAGATGGCAGAGATGCGGGGTAGGGGTCGGTGCTGGTGAAGTGGACGGTGCCGTTGTATTCGGGTATGATGTTCCCGTACTGGTCCTCTGCTGTCACAGTTATGTTTATAGGTGTTCCAGCGGTGGTTGTTCCCGCTGCCGGGGTTATGCCCAGGTGTGCCAGTGCGCCGTGCACGACTGTTATGGTGGGTGTCTGGTTGGTCCTGTTGAAATAGGCGTCTGTGGCTGTCAGATACCATCCATCGCCCGCAAACGTGCCCGTGTCAAAGACCTGGGTGGCATAGCCCGTGTCGTTGGTAGTGGTTGTGGCTCCACTTGTGAGCGTTCCCCCACCACTGTTGGGTGTCCCGTCGGAGTCGTAGAAGGCCCAGTCTATTGGCACACCGGGGACTCCCATGTCATATGTCCTGTTCCACGCGAAAACCACAACGGTGACCTGGTGTACGTCTGCGCTCACGTTGACAGGCGAGGTGGGTGTTATGAGTATCAGGTTGTCCACGGTGGCCACGGAGAACGTTTCGTTGTCGTAGACGGTGGGGTCTGTCTGGTCGGTTATGTTGAGCCACTGGGAGCCAGGGGTGTTGAACACCACGCTGAACACGTGCGAGCCGTTGTCTCCGCCAGCCCCGCTTGTGTATGTGTACGTGTAGCCATCTGCCGGGTTGCCGTCAACTGTGGCACTGGAGTCGCTGGTGTTGAAAACTATCGTGCCGGTATAGTCTGTCTTTATGTTCCCGTATATGTCGTATACGGTCACACTGAGGTTGAAATCTCCGCCCGGCTGGACAGCGCCGCCGGCCGGGTCCATTGCGATGTATCCCAGCGCAGCCGGGTTCACGGTGAACGTGGAGGTGTCCGTGAGCGAAGCATTACTCGTGTCTGTGACCGTGAGCTGCTGGTCGCCGGTTGTGTAGAATGTGACATCAAAGGAATACCCGCTTGTCATGGAGACCGTTGTGGGGAGGGAAGAACCATTCGCCACCGCACTGGAGTCCGTGCTGGTGATCTGTATGTCCAGAACCGCCGTGGTGTTTTCGTTTCCATACTGGTCGTAGAAGTACACCTGTGCAAAGAACGTGGCTCCGGCTGTGGCCACGCCGCCATCGGGCACGAGGTCTATGCTGTAAACCTGGTTTGGATAAACGTGCCAGGTCTGGTTGTCGTAGAGGCCACCGGTGGTGTTGGTGACGTTCAGGTACATGTACCCGGCCGTATAGAAGGTCACCATGAAGATGTCCCCGCTCTGGACACCGGTGAAGATGTGCGGGAGCGGGTTGGAGTCCACCTCTGCGGGATGGGTGTCGTTGGTGGTGAAGTTCAGGTCCATTGTGGCGGTGGTGTTCTCGTTGCCGAAATCGTCATAGTATCGTATGGTGAGTGAGAACGAGACGCCAGCCGTGGCGGTTCCGCCAGCCGGTTCCATGACTATTTTTGTCACCGGGCCGGGGAAGATCTGTAGGCAAGAAATGTTGTCAGGCGACGGTGGCAGTTCAGGAGTGTCCACAGTCACGTTGTCGTATCCTGCGATCTGTGCTGTGTAGTTGAAAACGTAGTGGTCAACAGCCCATGTGACCGATCCAAGGGTGCCTCTGCCATCTGTTGTTCCCACAGTGGGTGGTCCCCAGCTGGTGTTGACATTCCCATACTGGTCATATCCATAGACGGTGAACTGTACATCTGTCCCCGCGCTGACGTTGAGCGAGTCGGGATATGTGTGTTGAGGTGTGATTACGATATAGTCAAGCGGTCCCACCTCGACGGCAAAGGTCACCGTGTCCGTGTGTGTGTTGTTCCCATCAGAGTAACTCGCCGTCCAGACAGCAACGCCGGGCGCCTGGGTACCAGCGTAGAAGGTGTCGTTTTCGCCTGTCCCGTTGACGGTGTAAGCGTTTGTTCCGGTGTTGGTCACGGTCCATGTGGCATTAACCAGGCCCAGGTATCCTATACTGTTGTTGTAAGCGCTGGCATATCCCTCCACAGAAGAGCCCACCACGATGGACTGGTCGGGAACATCCACGCCACCCGGCGAGTCTGTTATGTTGATATGGTCTATCGTCGGCGGCTGGACCGTGAAGTTGGCGCTGTCGTTTGACCAGTACTCTGTGCCAAGGAAGCTAACAAAGTGGTACCTGGCCGTCCAGTTCACGATGCCCCCTGTGACGCCCGTATGAAGGGTGTCGTTGTCCGCCAGCGTGGTGTTTTCGTTCCACGCACTCGCACCGTTGTAGTTGTCAGCGCTCCAGTTCACCTCCACAAGGCCCAGGTATCCTATGGTGTTGCTGTAGGCGCTGGCATAGCCTTGGTATGTCTCACCCACGCCAACTGTCTGGTCAGGGATCTCCGCGCCATTTGGGTTGTCTGTTATACGGATGTAGTCCACGGGCCAGACCCACCCCACTGTACCTCCGCTGTCGTTCAGGTAGAGACCGTTGTACACGATAGCCGTGTACGAGTAGGCAAAAACCACCTCAGCCCCGTTCTCTCCAAACGGAGCATCAGCTGCTGGCAGTATGTACACGGTGTAGTTGAAGTACTCGCCTGGCCCCAGCTGTACATATGTTACATTATTGGGGTCGTCAAAGATGTACTGCGTCATGTTTGTACCATTTTCGCCTGTGACCCAATAGGTCCAGCCTGGTGGCAGATAGCTGTAATTCGTCCATATGACAAGCATAATGTCGTCCACGTTCCCGTCGTTCTGGACAGTGACGTTGAAAACCGCCACCTCGCTCTGGTTGACAAATTTCCATTTTAACTGGCCTGTCAGATTGTCCGTGTAAAAGTCGTCCACGTCTCCTTCAACCCATATGTCCGGCTGGCCCCACTCTTTTATGTGCCAGTAGGAAGAGCCGTTGTTGACTATCGTAGCGTTGGAGGCGTTCAACCAGTAATACCCGCCGGTGTAGAACACCACCGTATAAGATTTGGACGGGCCAGAATAGTTCGTGTCCACCCACGGGAACGAGTTGCCGTCTATGGTGGCGCTGGGCGTGGACACGTTGAAAGCGTAGAGAGAGAATCTCACGTTCAGAGAGACAGAGACAGGGTTGCCATACTGATCTGTGACATTCACCCACATGGTGACCGCCGTGCCGTTCTCTGCATAGATGGGCGAACTCTGGTTAGAGGCGGGCTCTATCGTGAGCGCATAAGCCGGCCCCGGGTTCACCTGCACCTGGACACTGCCGTTCACGGCTGGATCAGAGGCGTCGTAGGCAGTTATCGTTTGAAGGCCAGCTGTTTCCAAGATGAACGAATTTGTACTTTTATTTCCCCCATCCGAAGGCGAAAAAGTGAGATCTGTGGAGACAGAACCTTGAGGATCAGTAGTAGCGAAAGTAACCTTCCCATTATACTCCGTGCACAGGTTGTTCCACGGGTCATAGACTTCCACAAAGCCGCTGAAAGTGTCACCAGCGGTTACATTCACGGGGAAGCCCGTGAGAACCAGATAGTCCGCCGGTCCGCCATGGAGGTAGAAGGTGCCGAGGTCCTGGGGCTGGCTTCCCGTGGCGACCACCGCGGACGTGTTTTTCCCCTGCTCAGCGCCGCCTATGAAAACGAACAGCTCGTCGCCAGCGGACACATTGTACTGGACGGTTATCGTGAAGTTCCCGTTTGCGTCTGTTACGTTGGAGTAGAAGAGAGCGGTGGTGGTGTTCCCCACTCCGACTACCACACCGCTGGCATCTCCGCCGGTTATGTTGACGACGTGCCCATAGACCACATAAGACGGCGGGGGCGTGGAATCAGACGAAGGGACCAGGTGCCAGGGAGTGGTCGCTGTGGCAGAGGGGGCGCCGGTGGTCCAGTTCATGTCCCCATCGCTGTCATAGTATGCCGTCCCGTCGCTGACTATGTAAAATGTCCAGTTGTCCACGCGATAAGGCGTTGAGACCTCTATGTAGTGCACCGTTGACGGCGTTGATTCCGCTGTGGTGGTGTATGTGCTGGGGTTTGTGGTGTTGACCGCCCAGTGGACCTCGCCTATAACCGGGTCAGGGGTGAACCACGCAACCGTAAAACCAGTGTGGCTGACATCCGCCACACCCATGTCTATCGGCTCTGCATTTCCCCTCCCAGACAGGAGAAATGCCAGCACAACAAACGCTCCGACAACAAACAGCCCGCCAAGCAGTCTTTTCGGCACCTTCATATTCTCTACCTCCATTTACGTTATATCCTCTTGTTTCTGGCCTGTGAATAGGATACGGGATTAAAAACTTTATGCTGGTGTCATTCAAAGAAAGAGGATACCAGAAGAGACTATCGTGATACAGACCGCAAAAAACAGAAAAACAAAAGAGGGGAAGGGGGTTTGGGCCTGTTCTCAGAACCCTGTTTATGCCTGGTCCCATGTCGTGGCCACAGTGCTCCTCACAAAGAACCCGTGCGCGTTGGCGGTGTTATCAAAGACCTGCTGTGTGCCCGCTGGCTCGTTGGTCTGTATGTCCCACTCGCTGCTCGTGTCCCAGCCGCCGTTTATCCACGAAGCAGCCATGTCAAAGTTGTCGTTTCCGCCACTTGTACTGTTGAACAGGTCGCTCTTCGTGTCCAGGCCACCATCCGTGTATGGCACGCCCACGTTGTTCCAGCCCGCGTCAATCGGAATACCAGTCAATGGCGCACTGAACGGGGTAAAGCCCGTCTCCCATGTCGTGTCCGTGGCACCACTCGCGTTAATCACAATATAATACGCCTCGCCGTTCTCAAGGGCAAAATCGGTACCGAAATCAAGCGTCTTGTTGGGATCACTACCATCCCTGTGCAACCAGCTTATCCACCTGTTGTTGTCAAAGTCGGCCACGTAGAGCACCTTTACATCCGTGTTGTTTTCAATGTCAGACACAAGCTGGCTCGCAGTCCAGCCACTGCAGTTGCCCGGAGGCGCTATGATCTGCACGCCATCGTAGAGCTCAACGTTGACAGCCGGGGCTGCTTTTGTGACAGTGAGTATTGGGCCACGGGCAACAGGCGTGTATATGCTGTCGCTGTTGTTTTCGTAGTTTGTCCATTTATAGTTCGGAGCTATCCTAAAGTGGTAGTCTCCCGGGCTCAGAGTCCCCCAGTCCGTATATGTAAAGCTCATGTATCCATCCCATCCCGTGTTATAATCCCCACAGTCCTGGTCGCTGTATCCCAGAAACGCCCATGAGCCGCCCACGTCCGAGAAAACAGAGTAGTTGACCATGTTTGTCATGTAACCGTCTACTACGAGGTCAAAGTCGCTGTCGTATGCTTCCTTCTGGGCTGTCCAGTTTAACTTAAGGGTGTTTCCGTCGTCTGATTCTATTCTCAGACTGGGAATGGGGGTGAGGTTGGTGGCAGGGCATGTGTCCGTAGCCTCGGTGGTCATCACCATATAGGTGCTGGAAGTGTAGTTGACCGTGCCCGTGTAGCCGTTCAACCCGGTGTAAACCTCGTATATGGCTATAAAGTGGTCTTTGTCGGCCCAGCTCCAAACGGTTGTCGCACTGAACGACCAGTACGCTGGCATATCGTTACCCGGATCAGCGTCAGTTAAATCGTCCACGGCCCTCCAGTCATGATAACCCGTCTTTGCGTAGCCCTCTTTGTTGATCAAAGTGGCATTTAAACATGCATAGTCAGCAGGCCCGTTAGCTATTGCCCAGTCCTCGTTTAACAGATAGCCTTCCATGGTGCTTCCTGCCTTTACGTTATTCGGAATCACCACCATCACGGTCACCATCAGTGCCACCGCACTGATCCCCAGAATTCTGCTCTTTTTAGCACCTACCATCCGTCTCACCTCTTTCCATGTCCTACATATTCTCTCTCCTAATAAAGTTTGTGGTCTACGGTGGGTCCGGGTCTGTGTATGTGCTTTCCGGTCTGGGTGGTGTTATGAGTGGTGGTGTCCAGTTGAACGATGGTGTGTTGCCCGAGAGGTAGAGCGATATACCATCTCCCGGGTGTATCACGAAGTCCGTTCCACTGACCCACCCCTTCGTACCAAAACCACTGCTCTTGTACCTGAACTCGTCGTTCGTAGAATCAGTACCCTGCAAAGACGCATTCCAGCGCTTCACACTGCTAATATACGTGTCATTACCCGGATAATCCAGGCCGCCCTCAATAGCCAGTACGATGTCCTTTGCTGTCAAGACACCATCGCCATTGACGTCCTTCATCGTGTACGGAATGCTAATCCAGTTGTCCTGAGCAAGACCACTATAATACTTGAACTTCTGGGTGCCCACGAGGTCGGTGCCAACCACAGTCCAGTTGAACGATGGTGTGTTGCCCGAGAGGTAGAGCGATATACCATCTCCCGGGTGTATCACGAAGTCCGTTCCACTGACCCACCCCTTCGTACCAAAACCACTGCTCTTGTACCTGAACTCGTCGTTCGTAGAATCAGTACCCTGCAAAGACGCATTCCAGCGCTTCACACTGCTAATATACGTGTCATTACCCGGATAATCCAGGCCGCCCTCAATAGCCATCACAATATCACTCGCAGTAAGCACGTCCACCGGAGCATTCAAACTGGCAAGCCACGAACAATTATAAGGCAGACTTATCCAGTTGTCCTGAGCGAGACCACTATAATACCTGAACTCAAACCTCATCTTCACAGCCATAGTACTATTACCACTCTCACCATCCGCATCCACAGCACGCACAATGTAATACCAGGTGTTACCATCACCGGCCGCGCCAGCATGCGTCCACGAGGTCGCCGAAACGTTGGTCACATTGCTCCACGGCCAGGGCTCAAACCTGTTTGTAGTATAGTATACCTTGTACGTCTCACTATCAGCGTTCCCAGTATCACTTCCCTTCTCCCAGGATAGCACAACATCACTACCACTCACACTGATATTCAGGTTATACGGCGTGTTAGCCGGCAGGCCATCGCTGGCGCCTTTGACTGTCACCACGAATGTGGCCGTTGTGTTGGTGTTGCCTGCCCCGTCTTTTGCTGTTATAGCGTAGTAGACCTTGCCTCCCTTTGACTGGGCGGGTATCACGGCTTTGTACAGGTGGGGGTAGATCTGGCTGCCGCTCTCGTCCATGGCTATGGCGTGGCCTCCACCGTTTACATCCGTGTAGTTTAGCGTCACGCTCTGGATGCCCACGTTGTCGGTGGCGTTGGCGTATACGACTATGTTCTGTGAGGTATCAAAGGTGGTGCTCACTATGAATGCGCCGTTGTCGTCTATGTATCCCACATCTCTGCTCTGGTCGTGTGTGACAGATGGCGGTGTGCTGTCGTTGACCTCCGGGCCGTCATAGGGCCCGAGTTCGCCGACGGCTATGGAGGGTACATATTCTGTGTTGGTGTCTTTGGCACTGAAGTTGTACTGGTGGACACCCTCTTCGTTCAGCACCATTGAGTAGGTGTAGATGCACCCATCTGTGTATGTGTTGTCTCCCGAATCCTGTTTTGTCATGTTATAGGTGGTGCCGTCTATGGTTATGTGGACGTATTCGGGGGCGTCGTCATCCGCATCCACGTAGGTGACCGTCCATGTGAACGTTGTACCCGGGTCTCCGGACTCCGGGGACACCGAGTGGTTCACCAGGACGGGGGCGTTGTTGGAATAGCCGAGCAACCAGTCAACTGTCCTGTTGAAGAGCGTGTTCACATCCGACACCGATGTGTCCAGGTCCTCGTAGGGCCACGGCCAGAACACGGTCCTGAACCCGCCACTGTCGTAGTTTATACCCCTGTTGTTGGAGAACATCTTCATCGCGCCGGATATGGGAGTCACAGAGTCCTCGTAGCCTTGGGTATAGGAGTCGTCGGCGTAGGGTATTGAGCTGCTTCCCCACGGGTCGGTTATCGGGTGCCCGCTGATCCCGGGCAGGTCCGCCGGGGCTCCACAGTCCTGGTTGGCGCTACTTACGCCCATGTAATTGTAGAAGAAGTCGTCAACTCCGCCGACCATATAGAGGCCGTCCTGGCTGCTGAGGAGCATAGCACCGCCCTGGTCAAGGTAGGATTCTATCTCGGCCTCGTCGTCTATCAGCACCATGTCGCTGTAGTCGTTGCCTGTGGCCCACAGGACAAGGTTGTATCCGCTCATGTCCGCCGCAGTCGGTGCCCCGCTGTTCTGGGTTATCCAGGTGTCGTATGAGAACGGGGTCCCATCCGGCGTCTGATAGTTGTCAAGGGAGTTCGTCCAGTCGCTGTTCGTGGATGTTCCGCCGTCGTCAACCACATAGAGAGCCACGAAACTGGATGGTTTCGGACCGAGGACGACGTCTATTCCCGTGGTGGTCTGTTTCGCGTACACGTAGAACGGGTTGGAGCTACTCGTGTTGCCCTTGTATGGGCTCTTGGCTGCGGAAACGTTGTACTGGGCGGTCCCGTTGGTACCGGCCGGCACGGAAATGTTGTAGTGTCCGTACGCATCCGTGTATCCCACGACCTGGGTGCCCAGGTTGCCCACCATGTACTCGGGGGAGACAAGGGTAGCCGTCACCTTTGCTCCCACCGCGGGCGTCGTCCCGTCAGGCAGGTAAACCGTGCCGGTAATCCATCCCATCACGCTGTCCAGAGTGAAGTTGATGTCCGTGGTCATGTGGCTCCCGGAGACCTTGACCGCTGTGGGAGAGAGCGGATCGCCCATGTGGGTTTCCTGCCACGTCTCGTTTTCGTAGCCATACGCCTGCTCGTGGTACACAAGGGTGTCGTTCACCTCGTCCCAGGTGGCGTACATGTATCTGCCGTCGGCGCTGGCGGTCACCACATAGCCATCTCCATATTTCCCACCGGTGTTGTCGCTCACCAGCGGCAGCACATATGCGCCGCTTTCGTCGGTGAAGGAATAGCTCACAGCATAAGTGTCATCTGGCCCCGAGGAAGCGGACCAGGCGGAGGGATGTCCGTACTCAACGGCAAAGACGTATGCACCCTCTATGGGTGTCACACCGTCGCTCTCAAAGACGTATCCGCTGATGGCGCCACTGTACACCGTGGCGTTGACATTCGTTGTGGTCTGCTGGGCCGTGACAACCACGTCGGACAGCACGGTCTGGGTGGTAGAGTTGTAGAAGTAGTCGGGTCGTATCCACCTGCCCCCATACACCTTGACAGTGTACGGGCTGTAGGCCGCGGGCAGGTCTGTTATGAGATACTTGCCCACTATATCCGTCTGTGTCTGGGCTATCGGGTTGTCCTCTGTGTAACCAGCGGTGGTGTTGTAGACCAGGACTGTGGCTCCGCCGAGATATGACCTGCCGTTCACGGCGTCCACGAGGAACACAGTGCCAGATATGTTGCCCACAGCGTTGGAGAGCACGAAATCTTTGTCCGTGTAGGGCGAGCCCGTATAATCAATGGTGAGACCGGTGATAGAGTCCTCTGTGTATCCCGTCTTTGAGGCATACAGGTCATAGGTGCCTTCTGCCCACATCTTTATCTGATAGTAACCGGTGGCGTTGGTCACTGCACCGCCCAGGGCTGTGGTCTTGTCCCCGGCGGCGTAGACCGTTACCGTGGCTCCCTCTATGGGGTTGGTTCCATCAGTGACCCGTCCTTCTATGAGAATCGGGTGGGGGGCCAGCCAGTCCAGTATGGCCGCGGTGAAGGGCTCCAGCTTAGCAAAGTAGTTGTGGTGCTCCGGGGCCCCTCTCTTCCACGCGTAGAAGTCCGTTCCGAGCATGCCAGCGGCGCCGAAGAACGTCCTCTCGCCGGTGCCGGTGTCCTCGTAGCTGACCGCTCCATAGTAGTCGGAGCCATCTCTGCCAGCCAGGTCTTCGCCCCAGGCGAGCTCCCAGTTGCCTCCGTTCGCGCTGTACTCGTCGCCGCTCACCTCACTGCTGTACAACCAGTTGATAGAGACGTTCTCGGCCGCGGGCCAGTCAAAGTCATATCTGCTACCAACCGGGGCGGCGGTGTTCCTGTTCATCGCTATCTGCCGCCTCTGCTCGTCGCGGAACGTGAGAGAACTGCCGGAAAGTTCCAGATATCCACAGGTGACGTCGTATCCTATCGCCGTGGTGTCGCCGCCCCCGCTGTCCTCTCTCTTGGCGTGGAGGTTGTTCTGTATGAAAGTGTCCACAGCACTCCTGTCATTGCCGTCCTCCCATATCCCGTGGCCGTCAAACAGCGAGTGGCCACCGCTGTTCTGCCAGCTCGTTATGTTGTCCATCTCACCCTGGTCAAACGTCCACGTCCCGTCTACAGCATATTCTTTATAGCCGCCACCGATACAGGTGCCTAATGTACAACTGTAGTATGCGAAGCTCCAGTGGACCGCCCCCGTGCACCACATGAGCACGTTGTTTGTGTCGGCAGTGAAGTTCTCCCAGAACTCGCGCAGGGTGTGGTTTTGATCCCATGGATCCGAGTAGTTGCTCATCTGCTGTTCGGGAGTCCAGTTATAATCGTCATCCTCGGAGTTGTAGAACTCCCTGGTGGCATAGTCTATGAGGTTGGCAGCGTAGTCGTAGAAGATGCCACCGCCATCATAGTAGAGGAAGAGGGTGAAGGGCTGGTCCTGTGTCCTGTATACATAATAGTTGTCGTTGTTCCAGTCCACATAAGCGTTGCCCGCCCTGTCCTCTGCATATATGGCGATGGCATATGTCTGGTTCTCGTCCTCAAATGTGGGGAACATGTCGTGGTGGGTCAGATATCTCCCATAGGCCCAGTCAAAGGCCTCATCGCCGCCGCTCTCGCTGAAGAAGTTGTACGCTCTCAGATATTCCTTCGTGATGCCCAGATACCATTCTACCTCCACGCTCTGGTTTCTGAGCTGGTCCACGGTGGCGGGCTTGCTGACATCGGCCTCGCCAGTGCTCTGGTTGACCACATAGGGGTAGAGCGGGAAACCTATGGCCTCTTCGTCCGTCTCAAAGATGAGATGCATGCCGTTGGGCACAACGTCCCCTATCTTAACCCCATATATGTGGGGCGGCACCTCGTCGTAATAACAGGTGTCGGTTAACGTCTGAGCTACGGGCGAGGTGTCATTATAGGAGACGGTGACGGTGTCAACGGCGTTCACCGCTATCAGCGGTGGGTCGGCCTCAGGGTGAGAGAGACCGTCGTTCGTGCCATCAGGGCTGGGCCTGCTGAAACCGAACTCGCCAAAGAACTTGTTGGTGTTTGGACCGGTCTCCTGGAGGGTCATGTTAAACCCTTTGGGATCCGCATTGCTGGAAATGTGGACTGTGCATGTATCAACAGCACTCGGGTCGGTGTTGAGGTCCGCATCCACAACGGTAACATTCGCTATGTCAAGGGCGTTGTAATACTCCGGGTCAACATATTTGTCCCCTATCCATATCTGTCCACGGCCACTGGCAACGTTGGCTATGAATATGGCGAACTTCTGTGTGCTACCGCTGTTTATCTCGTCACAGAGAACCTCAACTTTGTATGTGCCGGCCGCGCTGCTGTCCGGGATGAAAACGTTCTCTATCGTGTTGTTGTCGTCGGTGTACTGGTTGCCAGTCGTGCTTTCTATGCCGCTGTCCCACTCATTGGGACCGAAACTGGTCGTCTGTGTCCACCTGTTGGTCTTCATACCCAGGTTGCCATAGTACACGTCTCCGGTGTCCAGGTTGGTGACCTTGAGGTCAAGGTCGTTGTAGAGCGCCCTGCCCCCGGAGACCTGCTCGCCAGGAGGATCAATCCACGTCAGGGTTATCTGGAGGCCCTCCCCGTAGGGGCCGGCTATCCCGCTGTAGTTGACAGTGACGTTCCACTCCTCTCCCTCTGCGAGAGCGATTCCGTCCTCAAAGTAGACGTGGTCGCCGAGCTGCTCTGCCCAGTCAGCCCTGACCACACCCCAGCCGAGGTGTTCCGTGTCATCCGTCCTGTAAGAAGTGGCGACAACCATCGCCCTGATCAGCGCTGCAGACGGGTCTTTTGACGGGATGGGACCAAAGTGCTCGTTCTGATACATGTCCAGCAGGTCGCCGGCAACACCTGCGGCGAAGGGAGCGGAGAAGCTCGTGCCGGAGACACTAGTGGTTCCCCCGCCGTTGGCGGTTGTGGTCACGGTGAAAGGAGCGGAGATGTCGGGCTTGACACGGTCGTCATAGATGGCATTTACCGAGGAAGCCCCGCTGTCCCATACATCGTCGCTCAGGTCTGCCGTCCCCTTCTGGTCTATGCCTCCGACGGCGAAGGCGTTTTTGGCGATAGCATGGCTACACACCTCTGGCCCGCCTTCGGCATCATCGTTGCCGGCAGCGATGAACCAGACCACGTCGTTGTCCACGACGCTCTGGTCTATCTTCTCGGAATCCGCGGTGTACTCGCTGTTCTGTCCCTCGCCGCCGCCGACCCACTGGAAGCTGTTGCTTATTATCCTGCCGCCCTCGCCGGCGATGTTAGAAGCGGCCGTAGCGTAATCACTGGTATCACCGTCCGTTACCACAAGCCAGTAGTGTGACTTGCTGTAACCGGGCATAGTACCCTCCGCGTCCCCATCCTTGGGGCTGGTATACCCAACTGTCGTGCCCACACACGCGGTCGCGTGGTCGCCGGGCGTGTTGGAACCATATATCTTGATGTTGTCGGCGAGGTTGGCGTGGGTGTCGTCCACACCATCTATACAATAGATACCTCCGACTATGCCAGCACCGTTTTTGCCTGAGGCATTGCTACCGTCAAACCCGTTGGAGTGGGATGTCTCCACGAACTCCTGTCTCTGAACATCTGTGAGGAATGTCTTCTGCCCCGTGGGCTTGATGTCTATCCACTTCACCTGGGAGAGGAAGGCAGCACTCGGAACCGCCGACACATCTCCGCGAACCTCAACCTCCGTGTCGCTGTTCCATCTCACCACGTCAAACCCGAGAGCACGGAGCTGCATCTCAAATGCCTTCCTGCCTTCCATGTTTAACTGCTGCAGGTTCTCCCTTACCATCTCAAAACCTTTCCTCAGGTCTCCGTGGGAAGTCTGCCACTGTATGCCACCGAACTTTTGCTTCTTTCCATTCAGGTAGAAATAGCCCTTCTCAAAGATGGATGGGAGTTTTATGTCCTTTTTGTTTTTCTCCAAAGTGTCCGGGTTGTTATTCCATAGATAAATACGGAAGGTCTGGACACCGCTCGCAGAATTTATGGAGGGGTCTATCTTCCACCCGGGCTGGTAGGGGCCTATCCATCTTACCATGTCCATCTTCTCAACTTCTCTCTTCAGGGATGGACTCATATACACAACCCATGCCTTGCCCCCGAGATAGCCCAGGAACTTCACACCCATATCTTTCAAAACCTGCCTGTCGGCATACGACCCCCTGTCTCCATAGAACTGGATAATATAATGGCCGTCCTCTTCATTGGTGGTCAACTCCACGGGCAGCCCGTAGCCGTCCACCAGAGGATCAAACGAGCACATCTTCAACCGGATGGTGGTCAATTCCTTGTTATTGACAGAAGAAACCGGAGAGGCAACCGGAGATGCAGCCGTGGAACTCCCACCTCCGCTCACCAAAAAAGGCGCTGCCGGCACTATCATAGCTAGAGTCACCATCAGCACAACCAACATCTCTCCCAACTTTCTTCCTTCTTTTTTCATGCTCTTCACCTCTACCTGCAAGACAAAAAAGACCATGCACATTTCTATATATAAAAGTTTTGGTACAAAGGATTATGCCGGGTTCAATATCCACGAGCATATATGCTCTCCAAGGAGGACGCTCCCCGTGCTCTTCCCGTAATGTTCGTTGGTGAAGGGTTTTACACACCCAAAACCCAGTACGTCTCCGGTCTCCACCCCTATGGGGGTGTCCGTTATGTCCATCTCCTCCTCGTATCCCACCCTTTCGTCGGGGGGAAGAAGACCGTCCCACGCTGACTCCCCCCATGCCGTCTTCTTTCCTCTCGCCCAGACAACGCCCCCCGTGGCCGTCAATTTTACCACGCTGCCCCTGTACACCAGAGCAGAGCCCACAACCTCCGGGGAAGAGCCGTTTTGTCCCCCGCCCAGACCCCCGCCCAGAACGTCTATCAGGGCGCGCCAGGGATACTTTATATAACTCTCATTATCGTATACCATATACCAGGTGAACTTTATTCCCCGGGGAACCGAGAGGTCGTTGATGGGGTGTGTCGGGGTGGCGTTGAACCCGGGGAAAATCCCGGTTATTGCCTGGTTAGCACTGCCATTGGGCACGTAGACACCGCAGAAGTCGCCCAGAAGAACCAGTTTTTTAACCTCGAGGCGCCGGGCGACCTCGTCCTGGGTATACCTGTCCTTGGGGTTGGCGATGACAACGGCGTCATACCCCCCGTAGTCCACCTCCCTCCCGGTGGCCCAAACGTTCATCCCGCTGTCCCTGAGGTACCTGGCAAAGGACAGGAGACCACTGATCCCCTCATCCACCCGCAGGCCATGGTGGCTCTCGTCTATCAACACATCGGCTCTATCTTCTTCGGGAGGATGGAAGAAGTACACCCTCTTGATGCAGTTGTCAGTGATGAAATCCACATATCCGTCCTCTTTTATCTGTAGATGCCAGAGGGTGGAACCGTTGTCATATCCCTTCTGGGACGTGGGCTCGATCTCCCCGCCATCTATTTCCGTCCTGACCTCCATTCCCTTTTCTCCCTCCACCCACAGGTCTATCTCCTTTCCCGTGACCAGGTCATAAGTCGGCCTCAACCGGGAGACATATCCGGAGTTGGACAGCCACCCCACCACCTCTTTTGCGAATTTCGCATTGTCCCCGTATCCTATGCCAAGATCCAGATCAAGGTTGGTCAAAAAATGGCTGTCCCCGGTCACCACAACCCTGCCCGCTCCACAGGTGGTCCTCACCCCGAGGATTGCCCCGGGGGAGTCCGTGTTGTCTCCTGCCAGAACGATGGGCTCAACTTTTGTCTCGTTTCCCTCCAGTATGACGAGTTTTCCGGCAGACCAGAAGGCCACGTCGCTGGCATCAAACCCCCTGACCTCAACCCTTATCCAGTCAGGGGACTCCGGGAGATCGTTGCCCGTAACAGCATGTTCATAGGTCACGACCACGCCAAAGTGTTTTATCAACTTGTTCTGAAAAACGCCGATACCGAAGACGTTGCTGTGCTCGGCAAGGACCCAGAGCCCCCCGCCCCTCTCCACAAAATCAAGTATCGCCTCCACCTCTTCGTCCGTATAAGAGGTATAGTGGCCAGGGGGGATTATAAGCACGTCTCCAGGACCCATCTCCCTGGTGGCAACAGAGAGGTCCTCGTATGTTTCAGAAACACGGTAGCCCGCATCCTGTAGGACGGAGCAAAGCCGGGAATAGCCCATAACACCTGTGTCGTGTATTGACCACGCCTGTTTGTGTCCCTGGTCAAAAACCACCTGGGGGGCACGCACTGGTTCTGTTCTTTCCTCTTCCACGGGAGGTTTTTCCCACCAATGCAACCCCCCCAGAACAAGACCCACAATGAGCACGAGTATCAGAGCAATGGACAGCTTTTTCATGGACCCGGGTTTTCCGACGCGCTCTCTCACCCCGGGAGGTTGTTTTTTCACCTTCCACATTTTCATCGCGGATCACTCCTCTCTTACAGCAAGGAAAAAGACACGAACATCCTCTATAAATAATTAACTGCGATTGGTTAAAGGCTGTTAAAGTTAGACATTCCACCGCAAACTTTAATACCTCTGCTCTTTTAAAGAGAGATGAAAGGTTAAAGAAGAGAATGTGAGAAATGTGAGAGGTGAGAGCTGATATGCCCTCCAGACTGACCCGCTGTTTGATGTTCATCTTCTTCATAACCGCCGCTGTCGTAGTCCTGGTCTTCTTCCTGCCAGCACACTCCGCCATAGGAGAAACGGGTGGCCCGGACCCTGTCACAGGGGAGACAACAGGCGACTGGGTCATTGAAGACGGAGACAACATCGTGATCGGCCCCAAAACCATAATAGTCAACGGCAACCTCACTATAGAAGCAGGGGGAGAACTGCACCTCAAGGGGACCACACTGATAATGAACTGTGCCGAAAAAGGCCAGTATTCTATAACAGTGTACGGGCTGATGGAGCTCACGTCCGGAGCCCTTATAACACCCCCGGGACCCGACTTCCCGAACCAAACGTACAAGTTCAAGGTCATAGGGGGGACGTTACTCATCACCGACTCCACAGTCCAGTATCCCTGGGGAAAGAACGAGAACCACGACGCCTACCAGGAATTCCTCATGAACGCCTCCCTGGGAACGGAGGTGTCCATAAACCCGGACCTGAACAAGCTTGACAGATGGGGCGTCTTCGTTGACCACGGAGTGGTCGGAATGTTACGGGGTACGATACGCAACAGCGGCAGCAACGGCCTGTCCCTCAACGCCTCCACAGCCTCCATAGAGGCCTCACAGATAGAGTACAACAAACAGGACGGAATCCTCGCCTTGAACTGGTCAAAGGTGGAAATCAGGAGAACAAGCCTCTCCTTTAACAAGGTGGACGGCCTGTACATGGAAAAGGGATACTACAACCTTACGGGATGTGTTTTGAAAAGAAACGGCGGGGGAGGATTTGTGGGGAGAGAGTGCTATGGCAGCGTAGAGAACGTCACGGCCACCAACAACCTCGTCGGGATAGTGGCCGTGGGAAGAAACCAGGACCTGGCATGGCGCGGGTCAATAGAGATACACAACTCTTCAATAAGAGACAACTGGTTATATGGTATATATATCCGCTTCTCCGCCGCGAACGTGACCAACAACACGGTGACAACCCTCCTGAGGGAGGGGGTGGGGCATGGTGCTGGTATCCTGATCGCTTCCTCCGGCATAACATGGGACTACCGTATCCCTGTACACATACGGAGCAATACCATCATCGGCTCTGAGACGACGATTCCAAACGAGGTTTCTGAGGTACTTCCTTTTTTTCTGGCATTCAACGCGCTGACCGGCAACGGCATAGCCGAAGTAGACTCCTATCTCATAATAGAAAACAACAATTTTACCAACAACGGGGGCTCAGCCATATATGACACACCCATGCCCTGGTCGTTAGAGGACTATTACACATCGGGCAATATAAAGACCCCAGGAAAAGCCATTCTAATAATCCGCAACAACACCTTCTTCGCCAACCTGGGAGACCCCGCGCCCGATCTCGTGAACGACTGGGGCAACGGCGTAAGGATATGGAGAGGCGCGGACCCATTCGGATGGGGTCTGGGTGGAACTACAAACGCCACCATAATAAACAACACATTCCTCCTCAACCACGGGAGCGGCATATTGAGCGTGAAAGGTTCCCGGTACGCCCACGTCTTCCTCTGGGTAAAAAACAACCGGTTCATAGGCAACCACAACGGCATCTCCTCAACGGACACCAACATACTCTATGTCTACAACAACGTTTTTAGCGGACAGGCCTCGGAGGACATATGGATCAGCGACTCATCATCCTCCGACCATCCCAACAAGGTGATAATAGACCAGAACACCTTCACAGGGGAAAACAGGGGCTCCGCGATCGTGGTCGGTGGAGATGGTGGAAACAGCATCAAAGTAGAGAACTCCCTCATACAAAGGTTTTCCTATGGCATAAAGCTGGAAAATTCCGCGAACATCAACCTGTCCAACGTAAGATTTATTTCATGTGACACAGGCATCCAGGGAACCAGCAACCACACTACACGAAAATACCTGACAATAGAAAAGAGCACTTTTGAAGGGGGTTCCGTTGCCATCAACCTCGGCCGGTACTACCTGGACCTCGCCGACAGCTATCTGTGGAACCAGACAGGCACCCCCTGTGTCTTCAACGGAGAACCTGTGGATGGAACGACAGAAACCGGAACGGCGTTTACATTCTCAGACAATCTTTACAATCTCACAAACGTGGAGATAGACAGCGTGGGGGCCGCCGGAATAAAGGCCACAAACGGGGCCAACGTCACAGGCTCCCACATCTCCATAACAGGAGCGACCACCGCCGTGGACGGAACAAACAACACGGTCTTCAGGTTACGCCAGTGCAACCTTGGGACGCCTGAACAGTATTTCTCTCTAAAAGAGAACAGCACCGCATATCTCTGGGAGTTCAAAGTCCCCGCCGACAAAAACTATCTTGATAACTCTTCCGCTATATACTTCATCTGGAATCTGGACGTTGGCGTTCTGTCCCCGAACAATAAGCCCATAAAAGGAGCCACTGTTACTGTAAGAGACGCTGATGGAAAACTCGTATTTGAAGGGACCACAGGTACAAGCGGGTACATCAAACATATAGAATGCTACGAGGCAGAGATAAAAAACATATCCGGGGAAAAGCCTACAGAGCACCAGCTCACACCACACAACATCACAGCTCGAAAGGGGGGGGCCATAGACTACACCGTCGTGAAAATAGACAGGAACACACTGGTCATCCTGCACCCCAATACCAGCCCGTACATAAGCCAGACACTCCCCAACTCCGTAACCACCGAAGAGGACACCCCCATATACAGCTGGGTGGACCTCCACGACTACTTCGCCGACCCTGAGGGGAACAACACCCTTTCCTTCTACGCCACAGGGATAACAAAATCCGGTTTCACCATAGACCACAGAGGAATAGTGAACATAGTGCCGGAAATGGACTGGTATGGCACCGACGTGGTAACCATCTATGCCACCGACGGCGAATTCACTGTGTATCAGGTGGTAAGCGTTGAGGTCACACCAGTGAACGACCCCCCCAGGAGCAACTACATAGACAATCCCGCCTACTACGACAGGCTACCCGACACCCCTGGCATACCGGAAGGGACCACTTACACATACGAAAATCTGGACGACTACCTCTACGACCCTGAAGGAGACCCCTTCAACGTTACCCTGTACCAGCAGCCAGAACATGTAAATGTGACCATAGACGAAAACAGGGTAGTTATAATAGACGTCCCATTCGGGTGGACCGGGTCGGAAAAAATAACGTTTGAAGCGACAGACATATACGGAGCCACCAGCTATCCCTACTTCTATGTGAACGTGGTCAAAGGCAACCACCCGCCGGAAATAAACGAGAGCGCCCTCCAGAATGGAGAGATGCCCCCATACCAGATGAACGAGGATGAGATCGCGGAAAACGTGCTGGACCTGAGCGACTATTTCTACGACGTGGACAGCGAACTCCAGTACAGCTACACGGGAGGAATACACCTGGGGGTTATTATCAATGGGAGCATGGTATCTCTCTACCCGGTAACGAACTGGTATGGTGAGGAGATCGTTGTGTTCAAAGCGACAGATGGAGAGTATTTCATCTCGCTCTCCTGGAACGTTACAGTCATGCCTGTAAACGACCCGCCGACCCTTACACAACCCCTACCCGACCTGGTCATGGAAGACGGAGAAACCAGCCAGAACATACTTGACCTGGACAGCTACTTCTATGACGTGGACAGCACCATAGTTTACACCATCACATCTGAGCACGTTGTGGTCACACTGGACGCAAACAACATGCTAACTGTTTCCGCTCCGTCCGGGTGGGGTGGTGTGGACTACATAACCATCAAAGCCACGGATGGGGAATACACCACCACGGCTACCATGCAGGTCACAGTCAACCTGAGAACATATCCGCCAGAGTGGGGCACTCTACCCACGGCTATAACAGACGAGGACACACCACTTGATCCGTGGATAGACCTGGCGGGGTATGTCACGGACCAGGACACCCAAAAAGAAGACCTCATGTTTAGTGTCCAGCAACAGCCCGCTCATGTTGAGATGAGAATAGACGGCACACTCCTCTCGCTTTTCCCACAGGAAAACTGGTATGGCACAGACACCGGTGTGGTATCGGTGAGCGACGGGGCATATGTTGTCACGGCAACAGTAAAGATAGAAGTTAAATCCGTCAACGACCTGCCAACGGCCGCCCTTATCCAGCCGGAGAACAACAGCGAACTCTTCTCACGCCAGAGCATCACATTCACAGGCGAGGGAAATGACATTGAGAGCGATGTAAACTTTTACTGGGACTTCGGAGACGGAACGACAGCAGAAGGAGAACAGGTCTCACACGTTTACACAAGGGAAGGAACGTACACAGTGGCTCTTATGGTCGTTGACGAAGACGGCGGGAGCGCCTACGACTACGTCCAGATAACGGTTTACAACGACCCGCCACGTATAACAGATGCGACCCCCGCACCCACCTCTCTGAGCATCGGGGAGACATGGACCCTATCTGTCAGCGTGGAGGACAGAAACGACAAAGACCTGTCATACAGCTGGTCGCTAGACGGTGTGCTCCTGAACATGGGAGGCACCTCGTACATCTTCGTAGCCACAGAGCCGGGAACGTTCCACATCAAAGTCGTGGTGAGTGATGGAATGGACAGCGACGAGCACAACTGGACGATAGTGGTGGAAGAGCAGACAACCGGGGGAGGCACCGGTGGAGGGACGACGGGCGGAGGCGAAGAGACCACACCCCCACAGCCGTATAGCGGAAAAACCACTCAGGCGATGGAAACACTGATCTTCCTGTTACTGCTGGCGGTCGTCACAGCCATGGCGGCCATGTACCTCCGCAAAAGAAGATGAAAGGAATCAGGTTATTAGAGTTAAATTAGAGTACGTTACAGAGAAAAGAAAAAAGGAAGAGGAGGAGAAGGTAAGAACAAAAAAACTGGTGAAAAACAGAGGAGGAGAAAATGGATGCCTTCACTCTAATCCTGAACGCCTGGCTGCTCTCCATGTCCATGGCCATGTTTGCCGTCTCCCTCATCGGCTTAAGAAGGGAAAAAAACCCCCTGCTTCTTGCACCTGTCGTAATCTCCCTCGCATTTTTCATCAAAAGCGCCTTCTTTTTCGCCGGGATCGTGTGGACGGCACCATATGACATCTGGAAAAGGACGTGGTTCTCACCCGTTTTTGACAGCATGATAATACTGTTCATATTTTTGTACATCTGGAACGTCCCCAAAAAAGAGAGAGAACTCTCTGAAAACGCCTCTAAAAACACCTCTCCAAGAAGCAACACGGATACCCTCGTGATCGGAGGAGAGGAGGAAACGGCCAGAGAGACAAAACTGGACACAGCGTCTGAGGTTCCGAAAGCCCACGAGGCACCAGAGCCTCCTCCGGGAACGGACCAAAAAGACGGGGAGTAACGGCCAAAACATCATCCGCGGCAGCGCTACAAGGACCTCAGCAACCGCATTCCTCTCCCCGCAGCCTCTATTCCACCTCCGCCTTATCTCTGCCACTTCGTCCTGGCTAACATCGGATTACTCACAAAGAGCGGGTGAAAGAGTGAAAAAAAGAAAGGAAGACGAAGAATCGATGACCCTCCAGACCCGCCGCCGTCTCTACGAGATAATACTCAACAACCCTGGCCTCCATTTTCGTGAAATAGTCCGGCTCAGTGGCCTCAGCGCTGGCAACGTGGACTACCACCTCCACTACATGGAAAGAAAAGAGATAATAGTCGCCGTCCAGGATGGAAAGTTCAAACGATATTACGTACGCGGGAGAGTAGACTGGAGAGACAAGCGCATCATAGCCCTCCTCCGCCACGAAAACCTGAGAGGAATCGTACTCTACCTCATCCTGAACCCGGGAGCCACCATTTCCGACCTGGAAAGGGACTTTGATTTCTCCCACACCACCCTTCTGAAGCACGTCAAAAAACTGCAGGAAAGCGGGCTGGTGACAGGGGTCACAGAGACACCGCCCACCGACCAGAAACAGTCTGGCCATGAAGAAACGAGATACTATGTCACAAACGCAGAGCACGTGGCAGACCTCCTGGTCTCCTACCGCCCGACCTTCAGAGACGCCCTCGTGGACAGCTTCGTGGAAGCGTGGCTGGGGAGAAAAAACAGGGGATGGGGGCGGGGGAACAGAAAAAGAAAAAACGACTGACATGACGACATAAGACCGGTCAACTATTGCCTCTCCCACGGAAATGCCTGTAATTCTCAAGCACAACCGGAGACGGGAAGCTCCTCAGAAACGCCCTGTAGGTCCCGTACAGCCTGGCCGAAACAAACACGCCTCCCAGGACCAGGCCAACAAGATAAGTGTAAACCCACGAAACGACGGGCCGTATCTTCTCTGACACGACAACCGGTATCTCAATGTTCCCGACCTGGCCCGTGGAAGCTTTCACGGTCACCTTCACATTCGCACTGCCTGTCCAGCCCTCCTCCGGTATGATCGTTATCGTGTGGTCCGGGTTGACCCTTACTTTTACGTGGGGGTTGTCGGAAACAGCGCTTATCTCCTCAACCTCCAGCGGCTCGCCCACCATCTTCTCAACATCCACGGTCCTGGGCATGTCATCCGGGTGGCTCTCTACGGGCTCATGGACCGATACCCAGTTGGGCGAGACATCAACATTCACCACCACAGAAACAGAGTAGACGCCATCAGATGCCGTGAGAACAAAACTGTCCTCCCCATACCACGTCCAAGGCGGCGAAATCACAAGGACACCATCGGAGACAGACACGCTTACGACCCTGCTGGCCCCCACCCCATAGGATATCTCGCTGTCCGGGTCAGAGAAATACTCGGAGAGCACAAAAGTGGCCGTGGAACCCTGAGAGACCTCCACACTGGACAGGGAATCGTCCACCAGGACGGGGGGGTCGTCAACGGACAGAACAGACACAGCGATTTCCGTGGTGAAAGACAGCCCGTCCACGTCAACAACGACCAGGGTGACAGACGTGTCGCCGTGCCAGTTTGGCTCAGGGGTTATCGTCATCACACCATCGCTTATAGAGGCGACCACCCCATCCTCTGCAAAAGCATAATATTTCATCTCTGTCGGAGATGTATCGTCGTCCGTGAAACGGTCGTAGAGAGAGACGCTCGCCGGGACGTCCTCCTCTGTCACAACAGAAGAGATCTCCATGCCCTCAACAAAACGGGGCGGAGAAGTAGAGGAGCCCTCAGCCCTGCTTGAATCTCCCGTGCCACCAGAGTCCTCTGCGGGAGATGTCTGAGACGCGCTGGAAGATTCCTGAGAGCCGTCGGCATCTGAAGTAGACGAAGCATCCGAAGCATCTGAGGCCGAAGAATCCGACGAGCCGGAAGAAGACGTGTCCGTGTCTGAGTCACCCGTTGACTCCTGATCAGACCGGTCCGAGGCACTGGAAGGGGTCGCCTGTTCCGCCGGGACAGGTTCAGAAGAATGAGACTGCTGAGACGTCTGCAAACCCTCCCCGTCCGATGAAACAGAGGGCGAAGAAGAAACGCCGCCGTAGAGAAATTCGGGGTGGAACTGGACCTCATCAACGCTCAAACGAGGAAACACCGGAGTAGACACACCAGCAGATCCCCCGGAAGACGTGGAGGAGGATAAAACAGGACTGGCGGTCCCGCCGGCGGCACAGGCGGGTTTCCCCACGAAAAAAAGCACCGCTACAAAAGCGAACACGAGCACAAACAGGAACAGGAAACCACTTCTTCTCATACTAACACTTCCCGCTTCATCCCGTCAACGAATCCCGTCAACGGTGTCAAATATCAATAAATGTTTTGTAACTTCTTTTATTTATAATTTATGCGACAAAGGTGGTTATGAGAGAAAGAAGCAAAAAGAAATGTCAGGTATGCTACGACCCCGCAACCCGGACACCAGAAAAAGAGAAACAAAAGCACTCACAGAGGCGTCAAAGAACTCAACTGCAGGAATCTGAAATCATTATGTGGGACTACGAGGACGAGGAAACCGTAGAAGGAAGAAAAATACGTTACATTCCACTGTGGAAATGGCTCTTGGAGAAATAAAAAACCGGGGAAGGGGTTTACCTACGCCAGCGGGACCCTCCTGCCCGTCTCATCCCTCCGCCACCGCCCAAACTCCTCCAGCGAGACGAGCAGCGACGCCGGAAAAACAGGGCCGTCGGCACACACCCTGTAGCCGCCAACGCTGCACGAGTCACACACCCCAACGCCGCACTTCATGAAACGCTCAAGCGACGCCTCGCAGAAAACCCCCCTCCCAACGGCAAAGTCCACCACCTTCTTCATCATCACCTCAGGGCCGCATGTGTAAATTGCATCGGGGCGGAAGCGCTCAAAAACATCGCCCAGTAGGTCAGTGACAACCCCATGGTATCCCTCAGAGCCGTCGTCTGTGGCAACCGCCACCTCCCCGAGATGGCTAAGGCGGTCTCTGAAAAGCAAAAGTTCGGCGGAAGAGGAGCCCTGCAAAAACACCACCTCGCCGCCCCCCTTTTTTATTCTCTCGGCCAGAGGCACAAGCGGAGCCACACCGGTCCCACCCCCAACAAGCAGAACTTTCAAACCCCCAGAAGTAACATCGGGCGGAAGAGAAAAGCCCCTGCCCAGCGGCCCTTTGACGCCGATCAGATCCCCCTCTCCAAGAGACGCAAGGGCACGGGTGGCCTCGCCCACGACGTGGACCGTAAAACCCCTCTTCTTCACATCGCCGGAGTCCTCTATCACGCTGAGACCCATCGGGATTTCGTCAACACCCGGCACCCAGACCATCACAAACTGGCCCGGCTCCGCGGGCACATCATCGGCGTACTCAACCGTGAAATGGACAGGCGACTCCCGGCGAACACTCAGCACACGGACCATGCGCATCCGCCCGGGACCGACCACACTCACACCAGATACGCCGGGTTCCATCACACGCCACCCCCACCGCTCTCACCGGCATCAGACAGCACCCCGCCAGCACCCTCACCACCACGTCTGTGTGCCAGCCCCACCACCTCTCCAACACCCCCATAGCCAAGGCGGTCCAGCAGTTCCCCCATCTCCTCTGCTACCATACCAGGGGCGCCGGGACCCCGGTAATAGACCGCCGTGCCAACCTGGACAAGGGAAGCGCCGGCCATCATATACTCCAGGGCGTCCCTCCCGGTCAAAACACCCCCCACACCAACGACGGGGAGATGGGAAAGACGGCGGAGTTCGTACACAAACCGCACCCCAACCGGTTTTATCCCCGGCCCGCTGTATCCCCCCACACGGTTCCCCAGCACGGGAAAACCTGTCTCAACGTCAATCGCCATACCCCGCAGCGTGTTTATGGCAACAAAACCGTCCCCGCCAGCACTCTCAACGGCAGACACAAACGGCCTCAGATCAGACAGGTGCGGGCTGAGCTTCACAAAAACAGGCAGCCCGGACACCCCCCTGACAGCGCGCACAACCTCCTCCACCATGGCGGGATCGCTCCCCACCTCAAGCCCGTAGCCGGAGGCGTGGGGACAACTCATGTTCAGCTCAAGGGCCACAACGCCCAGGCCAGCGGCCATCTCCGCCAGCCGAGCAAACTCTTCGGGCGAAGAGCCGAAGATGCTCAGCACAACAGGTGCGCCCGCAGAGACAGCCTCTTCAACCTCCCGCCTGTACTCCTCAAAACCGGGGTTCGGAAGACCCATGGCGTTCAAAAGCCCGCACCCGACCTCCACCACCGTAGGATTCGGATGGCCAGCCCTGGGCTCCAGGCCAACGGATTTCGTGACAACACCACCGGCCCCCAACTCCCACACACGCCTCATGCTGGCCCCCGTCTCATCAAGAATGCCAGATGCGAGCAACACCGGGTTTCTGAAACGCACACCCGCAACCGTCACACCGAGCTCAGCCATCCATCCACACCAGCCGCTATTGTCACACCACCACAACCAGACCATTGGGTATAACTGTTTCGCCCGGCGACATGACATATCTTTGTGCGTTTTTACGAAGTTTTAAATAAACCGCTAAACCGCTTATATTGAACAATAACGTTGAACCGAAGGTGATGCTATACCATGTCTCGGAGGATCGGCGGCGTATCGTCGTACACGGCTTTGTCCAGGGCGTGGGATACAGGGCTTTCGTGAAAGCCCTCGCTCACAGGATGGGAGTCCGGGGAAAGGTTAAAAACCCCCCCGACGGACGGAGCGTGGAAATCATAGCGGTGGGACCCGGAGAGACGCTGGACCTGTTCACAAAATCTCTGGAAGTAAAAGCAGAAGGCCCCTTGACCCCGACGTGAAAGCCATAGAGGTGGAAGCGTATACTGGAGACGAAAATTTCACTTCTTTCAGCGTGGACTATAGATACGAGATGACCACCGCCGAAAAAGAGATGATTGAACGAAGCGAACTGGGAATCCTGGCTTTTTCATGGATGGGCAAACACCTGGGAGAGAAGATGGACAGCGGGTTCAAACAGCTGGGGGACAAAATAGACCGGGTAGCGGAGAAAGTGGAAGAAAACATAAAAAACCAAAAAAGTCGCAGAAAAAGTGGACAACGTAGCCAAAAAAGTAGATGGCGGGCTCAGGGACCTGGGAGAGAAAGTTGATCGGGTGGCGGAAAAGCTGGACAGGTCAATCCAGAAAACAGAGGAGTTCCACAGCGGCATGACGGAGAAATTTGAATACCTGGACGTTAAATACGGGTCTTTCAGTGAAACCCTGTGTCATCTGGAAACGGATATAAAAGAGATGAAAAACGCTTTTCTCAAACTCGTAGACCACCTCACTGGAGACAGAACATAGCGTATGCTTCGCTTCTGAGCATTATACAAAAACCACGGAAACACCCAGAAGACGCACGGCCAGATAGTTTATCACATACACAACAACAAGGGCGATGACAGAGACCCAGATCGCCTTCTCCCACTCCTCCCTGCTCGTCAACGGCTCTATCAAAAGATAACGCACCGAATAAAGGATTATCACAAAAGACAGCACGCCCCCGATACCCGACACAGCCCCCGGAATCACACGCTGGAAAACAGGCGCCACAAAGAGGGTTATCAGTGCTACAAGGACCAGGCGGAAGGCGTACGAAAACTCAAACAACTCCTCGCCCGTGATAAGGCGGACAGAAAAATAATAGACCAGAGAAAGAACCACTATCGCAACGAGCAGAAACACCAGGTAGCCCGTGGCCGAAGAAAAAACAGTTGCTGTCAAACTTGCATGAGCCATGTGGAGAAAACGCCCATGTGGTTTATGTATTTTTGGGAGAAAACACGGCGCATCGTCAGAAAAACTCACACATCTTCCGGGGGCGGCGGAGGGGGCGGAGGCGGGTACTCCGGGGGCGGAGGCACCGTAGCCTGGGGCTGGGGTTGATACAGGGGGTGTGGCCCCTGCTGGGGTGCTGGCTGTCTGCCGCCCCGCTTCTTTTTGGCGATAAACACCAGGGCAACTATGAAAGCGAGTGCTAGCAACAGCAGCCAGAGCCACCACAGGCCGTGTCCCTGTGACGTCTGAACCTCTGATTCCGGGGGAACATGGACGGTCGGGAGGGACAGGGTCTGCCCGGGATGGAGAGTGGTGTTGAACTTCTCCACCACGTCTCCGTTCCGTATGATTTCTATGGTGTGGTTGCCGGCGTGGACCCTGAACGTGTATGTGCCGTTTTCGTCTGTGACCGCCGTGAGATATGCGTCCAGTACCACTGTTACCCCCGCCATCGGGTTCCCGTCAGAGTCCACGACTCTCCCGGTTATCGTTCCCATGTCTGTCGTTGTGAAGTTCCATACATAGTTGCACATGTTTCCAGCGGCGTCGTGGGCGGAGACGTGCACTGTGTAAATCACGCCATAGGCTAGCGGGCTGGAGGGCGAAAAAGACCAGTTGTTTTCGCCGCCTGTAACCGTCCCGGAGACCCGTTTACCATCCGGGCCCGTTACTGTGAAAACGGGCGGAGACACGGACTCGGAGAACACAACAGAGATGGATGTGTTAACGGAGGCGTTCTCTCCTGTGGGAGAGAAGGAGACAATGGACGGGGGTACCGTGTCAACGGTAAAGTTCACCGTGTCATATGCCATGAGGCCCGCTCTGTCATAGACCTCCACCCGCACAGTATGATATCCCTCTGCCAGACCGGAAAGGGTGTATTCACCCGCATCCGGGCCCAGCATGTGGGTTTCCACGCCGCCGTCCAGTTTAAGGACCACGCTGTCTATTCCAGAGGTGTTGTCGGTGGCGGTCCAGGTGATGGTCACATTCTCAGAGCCAACATATGAGAGGTCGCCGGGCGAGGTGACCTCCACCACAGGGGGCTCTGTGTCTACCACAAAAGAAACAGACGATGTGGTCGTATGACCCACCAGGTCCGTCGCCCGCACATAGACTCTGTGAGACCCCCCTAAGAGACCGGACGCCGTGTAGCTGTTCCCGCTCACATCCACCCAGAGACCCGAATCTATCCGCACAGAGAAGGAGGCTATGCCGCTTGTTGCGTCCGCCCCGGACCATATTATCTCCACGTCAGCCGATGATATGTATTCCCCGGAAGTGGGGGAGGTCACCGCAAGAGATGGTGGGGAGGTGTCATATCCCAGGGAGACGTCCGCTCCCGTTTTGGTCTCGGCGTTTCCAGACGAGTCCACGGCCACGGTTTTGAGCTCGTAGAACCCGTCTGTGTCCGGGTTGAAGTCATAGGAGCCAGACCATGCCGTGCCAGATGCGGTGAAATTCCACAGAAGGGCCCATTCCGACCACGTCTGGTTGTCCGTGGAATTCCTGCAATAGAGAGAAACATAGGCCAGGCTCCTGTTATCGGTGGCGGAGATTGACAGGTGTATTGTGGTCGCCGTCTCCGTGTACCAGTAAGAAGAGAGAGGCTGTATAGAAGACGAGGGAGGCTGGGTGTCAGGTTCCTCTGTCGTAAAGTTCCAGGTGTAATCGTCAATCGGGGAGCCCTCCGGGACGCCATTGCCGTTGCCGTCCAGGCCGTTTCCCGATGTGTCCAGAGCGTCGGCCTTAATGGTCACCGTGTACGTGGTGGAATAGCTCAGTGGCGAATCAGGGGTGAAATAGAGGGCGGTTTTGTCAGTGGACCAGCTGAAAGACCCGGAGACGGTGGGGGATGTCGTAAAAGCGTTTTCAACGCTGGTGGTGTTCATGCTTTCGTTGAATGTTATTGTTATCACAGAAGTCACAGGGACACCTGTACCTGTCGGAGACCTGGAGAGTACTGTGGGTGGTATGGTATCTGTTAACTCTGTGGTGAAATTGAAGGAATAAGGTGCCCCTGCGAGAGTATTTCCGGCAGTATCATTTGCAGAGGTTATGTTTATCCAGTAGGTCGTGTTTAGAGCAAAACTTGCGTGTGATAGTGTGACCTGCTCGTTTGTGGAATTCCATGAGGTGCTCCATCCACCGGGGTCCGGCTCACATGTGAAAATAAAGGTACCGGTATCTATCGGCTCGGAGAAGGTTATGATTATGGCCTGGCTGACAGAGACATTTATGGCACCGTTGACGGGGTCCGTGCCGATAACATCTGGGGGTGTACCGTCATATATATATGGAGAAGCTTCCGGAGGCTCTCCTCCCACAGGTATGGGCTCGCCGTCTCCCACTGCCATCCAACCGTAGACGCCGTCTGCAGGTATTGTCCAGGGATAGGATCCATCTATCGTTGAATCATTTCCTATAAAATTCCATGTTGTACCGTTGTCTGTAGTATAATAGAGACCAACAGAGGTAATGCCTGACTCATAAGTGTATGTTATCGTTATGGTTGCTACATTGGAGGGCGCATTGTTTGTTGGACCTGTTGCCATAGCAGTTGGCCCTGAAGTTATCGTAAAGTTCCATGAATATGGAGAACCTGTTAGATTGGAGATGTCGGTATAATTCGATACCATGAGTCCCACATTGTCTGAGTAAAGCCAGTTATTATGAGCCCATGTGGCCGTATCATTATTCCTATAGGTACTGCTCCACCCCAGAAAGGTCCAGCCGCCGGGATCCGTTCCATTTGTCTGAATAAGGTCAGGTATTACTGTGGTATTCATCTCTTTGCTGAAGACGACCCTAACATTCTCAGACGCGGGGACATTGGAAGACCCATCAGGAGGGTTCTCTTCTATAACTACAGGCGGAGCTGTCTGAGTTAGCCACTCAATTATTCTGCGCATCAGCAGGGTCCTGTTTCCAGCACCGTTGACATCCGCAAAGTCAAAGGCTGTATAGACGATCTTGTAAACACCTGTGTCTGCCCTCGTAGCAACATAGGTCGGCGTGGGCTCAGTAAAGAATGTCACTCCGCCGTTTACAGGCGTGTTATTTGTCCAATATCCCCAGAGATTTGGATCATAATCACCCTGATGAGCAGTGAAATTCAGCCCATCACCGATAGGGTCTCCCGTGATTCCATTCAACACATAGGAAGGACCACCGCCATAGAAACTCTGATAATCAGAGTGCAGGTATGTCTGATACCAGCTTTGCCACAGGTTAACATTGTATGCGTCATATCCGGCAAGACTGCTTGAGAGATACAGCCTGCCTCCGTGGTCCAGATACTGTCCGATATTATTCCTATCCTCTGCCGTAAGTGTCACACCGTTTCCGCCCCAGTCATTTCCAGTGAACCATATCACAACATTATGTATCTGCAACATATTCAGGTCAGGGCTGCCCCAGTTCAAAACATCCCAGTAGTTATAGGAATAGTTGTTAGCATCCAGAGCAGCAAAATACCAGTCCTCAGTGTCAAGACCCGAGTCGTCATCCACAACAAGAATCGGAGCCAAGACCTGCGTTACAAGAGATGAAGTATCGCTCACATTCGTATCGTTCTGAGATGTCACCGTTATGTTCGCAAAATCGTAATCGCCCGGGCTGGCCGTGGACGGAATATCCACCCTCACACTAATATTCACACTCTGGCCCGAACTCACACTTATCCGGGTTATAGGATTCGTCCCGGTCGCATCAAAGAACGTCGTAGCCCAAGTGTTGTTCACAACAGAGAGGTCGTAGGTGTCATTGTTAGAGCCCTGGTTGAGTATAGTAAGATTGTACCACAAAAACTCTCCCGGATCTGCACATCGGGAAAGATTGTTTGGTGTAATGTCCACCTTATATTTTGGAACGCTGATATTTATATCGTCAATATACCAGCCAGCCCATGTTGTACTCCATGGTTCGGACCAGAAATGGAATCTCACCATTACAACGTTCCCAACAAAGGGAGTCAGATCAACAGAACCCCTCATCCATCCGTTACTATTCTGGCCATAGCATCCAGTGTATCCAACAGGAGAGTTGCCATCAATAGTCTCATTATATCCTTCTTCTGGAGTAACATATGTCCATGTTTCTCCAAGGTCTGTGGACACTTCAATATATCCTCCGTCGTCTGCACTATCCCCAGGAGAGTCTCCAAATATGCTGTACCAGTGGTAGTAAGTGATGTTTGCAGATGGCGCCGCTCTCAAATCTATAGGTGGTGTGTCTAGAGTTATGTCGGCACCTGCTGTGTAATTGGCCACTATGTTTGTGCCCCAACAATTTGTTCCTGAATGTGCGTTCGGGGGACCGTATGGCCATGCACTTGGATCTCCTAACTGCCACTCAGTGCCCGCACCGTTCGTTTCGTTTGTCCATCCGTTATCGATGGGATCAAGATTGTCAACCCAGGGAACGGGATGGGGGACCCATGTCTTTACTTCAGATATATCACTAACATTGGTATCGTTTTGGGAGGTGACAATTATGTTCGCAAAATCGTAATCGCCCGGGCTGGCCGTGGACGGAACATCCACCCTCACACTAATATTCACACTCTGGCCCGAACTCACACTTATCCGGGTTATAGGATTCGTCCCGGTCGCATCAAAGAACGTCGTAGCCCAAGTGTTGTTCACAACAGAGAGGTCATAGGTGTCATTACTTGTACCCCTGTTGTTAACCGTAAGGTTATACCACACAGAAGCACCCGCATCTCCAAACGAACTCTGAGATTCCGGAGTCACATTCATTTTATACGGGGGCGGCGGACCGATGTAAACATCGTCAATGTACCAGCCGGAGTCTGTGGCGCTTCCGTCTGAGCCAAAGTGAAATCTTATCATAACCACATTACCTGTATAACCGGTCAGGTCAAATTTCTCTTCTTCCCAACCAGAGCTGGAGCCACTGTAGCCATCACCACCCAATCCACCGAAATATCCCCCTGTGTAAGGATAGCCCCCTTCTGGTGCGATTCTGCTCCACGTGCTTCCCCCATCAACAGAGATTTCCACAAAACCCCCATCGTAATAATTCTCGGTGTTATACCAGTTCTGGAATTTTAAAATGGCAGAGGACAGGTTACTCAAATCAATAGGTGGCGTTATAAGCAGGATATCAGCATTGTTTCCGTAGTTGGTGGCGTTATTTGTTCCCCAGCAGTTAACGGGAGAATAAGCAGTCCCCGGACCAGCGTCCGGGATTCCGAGCTGCCACTCGGTGCCAGCCCCATTATCCAGCGTGGTCCATCCATCCATTCCGGATTCCATGTCATCAAACCAGGGAGCAGAATAGGGAACCACCGTTTTGACCAGAGACGTGTCGCTCACATTCGTATCGTTCTGAGATGTAACCCTTATGTTCGCAAAATCGTAATCGCCCGGGCTGGCCGTGGACGGAACATCCACCCTCACACTAATATTCACACTCTGGCCCGAACTCACACTTATCCGGGTTATAGGATTCGTCCCGGTCGCATCAAAGAACGTCGTAGCCCAAGTGTTGTTCACAACAGAGAGGTCATAGGTGTCATTGTTAGAACCCTGGTTTGTTATGGTAAGGTTATACCACACGCTGTCTCCCGGGTTTCCAAAGTCATAAAGAGCGTCGGGTGAAATGTCTACACCATAATCCAAAATAGCAATACGCACGTCATCAATATACCAACCTCTGTAATTGTTACTGACACCATCTACTGTGTCAAAATAGAACCCTATCTGGATAATCTCTCCCCCATAAGAACTGATATCAACGCTTCTCTCCTGCCATGTGTTCATGGCACTCTCATCCAGTTGAACGAGGTCTGTCCACCCGCTTCCGTTATTTATCTGCACCCATCTCTGGTCCCAATTTGGATAGCCACCCTCTGTCTCATACCATTCCCAGAAGTACAACATTATGGGTGCCCCAGCATATGGTGTGAGGTCTACGGAGGGGGACACCAGCCTTCCGGAATTCGCCGTACCGTTATCATAGTTTCCTGTGGCGTCCTGCCCATACCACCAGCTGGTTGCCGGGCTGTGGCTGTTGTTGTATGTGTCGACTCCGTCCTGTACTGGATGCCAGAAACCGGTGGCGGACCACTGAGCTGTGTCATTTTCCATGTCGGTAGCCCACACATCAGAGCCCAGCACAGGAGTTGCCGGCGCAAAAGACCACATCATAACAAAGCTGCTGCACACTATTGTGAAAACTAACAAAAAAGACCACGTCTTTTTATTACACAGCACCATACACCCGCCTCCTTTTACAAATAGAGAGAACAAATAACACCATATATAGTTTTTGGTGCATCGCCATGGTTAAGACGCATCTCACTCCTGTCTCTCCCAAATGTTTATTTACACCAACCACAATTATCCGGACGAAAAAGGTGATAAGCCATGACAAGTTCTATGACAATTTCTACAGGAAAGTTCTTATTTGAAGACGTGCCAAAAAGAAATGGAAGAAAGAAAATTTTTGTCGTCGGCATAGTTATCATGCTGCTGCCGATCTTGCTGCCATCACATCCAACGGTGGGGAGCGGGACAAGAGCGGAGAGTGACGGCGGAGTAAAACCCATGGTTTTCTACCTGCACAACGACACAAAGGCCAACTACATATTTGACTATTCCACAACTCACATAATGAACACAACTCTCGGAGACCGCCTTGAAACAAGAGGAGACATCCAGAAAGTTCGCATGAACTGGTATCTCTCACCCCATCTTGCGGGCCCAATGAGAGTTGACGGGAATGTCACACTGGTCATCTATGCAAATACCACAGGCGTATCTGCCAACGCAAACCTCAATCTTAAGATATACGAGATTACTTACAAAAGCGGAAACTACACCAACGAAACACTTGTGGCCACCGGCGGACCTGCCAGTTACACACTCACATCTTCAACAGACTCATATTCTGTCACAGCAATAGACGTACATCACACGTTCCAGAAGAATTCCAGCATAAGGGTTTACCTTGAAATACAGGGCGGGGCTTCTTCATATTTCACAGCGTGGTATGGAGACGCAACATACGACGCCCGTGTGGTTTTTGAAACCACCGATTACATCAGGGTGGCCGACATGTACACCTTGAACGGAAATGATGAGCGAACCGGCGGATTTGACCCGAACGCCTTGGACAAAACGATAAAGATACGGGCCAACGTCACCGATCCCTTTGGCGGATACGACATCCGGTGGGTCAACACAACCGTGATCGCACCAAACGGCACCCTCGTGCTGGACAACGCGACGATGACAAAAATAGAGGGAAACCCCATATCCTTCAACAATATTTACGAAACAACCATCTCCTATGAGAACCTCCCGGTGGGAACGTATACGATCATAGTATATGCCATGGACAATAATGGATACTACTATTACACCCACATGGGAAAGTACACCTATGGACCATATGGAGCGAAGGGCGTAGGATATTTCACAATAGGATCGCCGCACACAATAGATGTGGTTGTTGTGGACTCGGTGGGAATCCCTCTGCCAGAGACCCTGGTTACCTTTTTGGACGGGGGCGAAGCCGTGGCCTCGGGTGAAACCAACAGCGATGGCGCCGTGTCCCTCATGGTCTACACTGGGACATACACCATACGGGCCACGTGGAGAGGGAACACTATCACGGGGGACAGCACGACCATGGTCATTAACGGCGACGAAAACAACACGGTCACAGGGGACCATCTGACAGTGACATCGGACATGGATGTCAAAATATACGCCAACGTAGGAGACCTCGCCCTGCACGTCTCAGACGCTGACAACAACGACCTTGAGAACGCAGCAGTTTACCTCTTGTATCCCAACGGAACAGCAGTACTGACGCCCCTGAAGACAGACCAGAACGGGATGATAAACCTCGGCCACGTGGCCGGCGGAGAATATGTGATAACCGTCATGTGGAAAGGGGTAACTGTGAACACCACCAGCATAAAAGTTGAGTTCACAAAGGGCTCCCCCACCCCCACTTACACGATAAAAGCAAAGGTTTACAACATCCAGATAACGGCCCTGGACTCAAAGGGTGTCCCGGTGCCCCTGGTCACAATAACGGCGGTGAACGCTGACACAGGCAACGTGGAGGACTTCGGCGCAACAGACGCAAACGGAGCTGTCCGGTTCCGCCTCCCCATAGGAGACAAAGAGATAACCGCCTACTGGCACGATGTGAAAGTTTACACGGGCACTTACAGGGCCGATTCCTCCGGAAGTTTCCAGATCAACTGCAAAATATACTACCTTGAAATAGTTGCCAGGGGAAAAGACGGGAACCCCATAAGCGGAGTTGATGTGACCCTTGAGAAAAACAGTGAAATCCTGTTATACTCTCCCACCGACGATAACGGAAAAGTCGTTTTCAGAGTCGCACCGGGCGAGTATACCATAAGGGGACACCTGTCAACAACAGACAAAATGAAAGAGATAAACGAAGAACAGACAAAGAACGTCAACGTCACAGCGGACACCTCCCAGACACTCACATTCGCCACGTATCCACCAAACCCGATCACAACGCCCCTCGTGATATTCTCTCTGATCATCATTCTTCTGCTGGTCCTTTATATCGCCACCGTTATACGTCTAAAAAGGTAGTGAAATAAGGTGATGAACGAAAAACCGGACCGAATAAACGACCGGATAAAACGTATACCAGCCGGCGGAGGCGGGATAAAAATGCCGGACTACAAGCCAGACTATAAAATAGTCTACGACCCGCTTTTTCTTGAACACGAACAGTGGCCTGGCCACCCCGAGTGTCCTGAGAGGCTCCTGGCTATCGTTGAGGGGCTGGAAGAGTCAGGGGCGTGGAAACAACCACTGGCCATAGAATCTGTTGACAGGGGTCTTGTGGAAAAAATCCATACCCCCGATTACATATCCCTGCTTGAGACAAGGCACAGCGGGGCACTGGACCCTGACACGTACCTGCACGAAAAAACCTTTGATATCGCATGGCGGGCTCTTTCCGGCGCATACACCGCGATGAAACACTCCTTTTCCACAGGCGAACCTGTTTTTGCCCTCCTCCGCCCCCCAGGACACCACGCCGGTCCATCGTATTACGGCGGGTTCTGCTATCTCAACAACGCCGCGCTGGCAGCGGAAACAGCGGTTCATCTGGGCGCAAAGCGGGTGGCCATAGTGGACATTGACGTCCACCACGGAAACGGCACCCGGGACATAATGGCAGAGAGAAAAGACGTGCTTTACATATCAACACACCAGTGGGGCATATACCCCGGAACCGGGCCGGCGGAGGATGTGGGGAGCGGTGAGGGAGAGGGCTACACCGTGAACATCCCCCTCCCATCAGGCGCGGGAGACCGCACATACGAGATGGCAATGGAAGAGATAATACATCCAATACTCTCACAGTACGGGGCAGAGGCGCTTGTCGTCAGCCTGGGACTGGACGCACACTACATGGACCCCCTGGCCACTATATCACTCTCAACACCCGCATACATCTGGCTTATGATGGAACTGCTGAGCCACGCAGAGAAACATCTTGGGGGGCGGTGTGTCACGGTGCTTGAGGGTGGATACCACCTTGACGCCCTGAGAGATTTCTCGCTGGGCCTTGGAAAACTCCTCATGCCCGACAACCGGGATTCCGCCAAAATTCTGGACACGCTACGTTTCACAAAAAGACGGGACACAGAGGGCCTGGGCAGAGAAGCAATAGATAGAGTGCTGGAGGTCCAGGGCTCACACTGGTCTCTGTGAACGGTGTCTCAAAGAGCAACACCCACGCATCAACGGCGGTATCAAAGCGCCGTCTCACCTGGACAAGGCTCGTGTCTCGGTTTTCAACCTGTCTTTTTCCCGGCGGGCTATCTTCTCAAGCTCCTCCAGCCCATCAGCAAACGCCTTGTAGATGCTCCAATCAAAAGACCTGGCATAGAAGACCCTGCGCTCGGTGATGAGGCGCATGTGGACGCTCCACTTCGTTTCCCCGCCTGACTTTTTATACTCCGTAACATGGATGGAAAGAGACCTGGGCGGGAAAAACTTTGCAATTCGCTTGAGACCCTTCTGGATTATCTCGTAGAGGGTGTCGTAGACATCGGGGTCCACGTTGTCCAGACCGCTAATCTGAACAAAAACCTGCTCTTTTTCCCTGAGGCTCACCAGCATCTCCAGCAGGTCAACCTCTGTGACGACACCCACCAGTTTGCCTTCCTCTGTGACAAGAACAGATGGGATGTCATGTTCCGCCATCAGCTTCACTGCCTTTGACACAGGCGTGTCCGGGTCAACAGCCACAGGCGGGCGCATGATGCTGGAGACGACGACCTCCGCTGGCGTCTTTTCACCGGACACCTCCCCAAACCGCTCCCTCCGCTGAGGAGAATAGAGATCAACTATCTCCTTGGAACCAACGACCCCCAGGAGCCGGTTTTCTCCGTTCACAACAGGCACAAACCTCTCGTCCAGCTCCCGCATAACCTCTATGGCACGGGAGAGCTTCTCGCTCTCCAACACAGCCTTTGGCTCGGGGGTCATGACTGCGTGGACGGCCATCTCTTTTGCCTCTCTCACATTCGCCAGAGAACGGGCTATGTCCCTGCGGAAAACCATCCCCACGACACGCCCATCGCGGACAACCGGCAGACTTTTAACGCCTATGGAAAGAATCTTTTCCGCGGCGTCAACAACAGACTCGCCTTCGGATAGAGACGGAACAGGGGACATCACATGGGACACCTTCGTCTGGGGAGACAGCTTTTTCCTTCTGAGCAGGACGTCATAGCTCACCATCCCCAGGACCTCGTCCTTGGTCCCGGAGCGGACAACCAGGAGGTCTGGCACCCCCATCTTTTTCATCTTCCCTATGGCCTCCGAAATTGTCGCGTCTTCCGAAACCGCGACAAACTCCTCACGCATCACATCTCTGACCTTCACGTTTTCAACCGGTGTTCCCATCTCAATTCCTCCAGACATGGACATCTATCTAACATGTTCCACCTTTGTCAGCGAAACGCTAACCCCCACCATAACACGGAGTATAAATCTTTTACCTCTGCTACACCTCCGTCCGGAATACCTGTACATCTGCCATTTTTCCTCCAGACCAGGCTACCCGGGCCATTCACTAAACCCGGCTATCTTGCCAGCACACCGTCTCCCGGTGTACTGTTGCCTCTGGCTCTCTCCATGGCCGTCCACGCAAAGTTCAGAGAGACAGACACCACAGCGGCGAAAAATACCAGAAAAACAGAGCCGCTCCGGGGACCCACAAAGCCCCTGACCACAGCAAAAACACAGGTCACGTATCCCACGAGCCCGAAAAAAAGAGAGACAAACGCTGCTCCCGGGCCGCCCGTGACGGCCAGTGCACGCCTAAAAAATCCAGCCGCAGACAAAACGCCCCCATTCTCTTCAACCTCTGCCACAACCATGCCCTCAACCAGACAACTCCCACCGGCATCTTCGCCCGCGCCGGCAACGGCCTCCTCCTCAACCTCAGCGACAACAACGCCCTCCGCCCCCTCTTCTCCTTCTTTTCCCC
>CAZROC010000016.1:0-43554 GCA_964601625.1 uncultured Thermoplasmata archaeon
TCAAATCCGGCCCCTCGCATATATTATCCGATTGAACCGATTAACCGGAGGGGACGGGATGGGACTCAGAGGAACGAACGAGGAGAGTTCCTTAGGTCAAATCCGGCCCCTCGCACTTTTTACGGTAGTAAAAAGCCGGAGGAATACCCACGCCAATAGTTTTTTAACCCCACAGTGTGTCCGGTGAACCATGGAAGAAGAGATAATCGTACAGCACAAACACTGTCCCGTGTGCGGGCGTGCGATTCCGCCAGACGAGGAGTTCTGCTCCGATGAGTGCCGGGAAAAGATGGAAATTCTGGCCAAAAAGAAGCGCCTGTTTTACTATGCTTATATGGGCCTGGTGGTTTTCGTCATGGCCCTCATTGTCATGAGCGTCCTTGTCAGTGGATAAAACCGTTTTTTGTCTGTATGGCGAGGTGTGTCCGGTATGAGAGTGGGCCTGGGGGGAACTTTCAACGTTTTTCACATTGGACACATGCGTCTCCTGTCCCTGGCAGTGTCCATAGCTGGAAAAGGGGGGGAGGTCCTGGTCGGTGTGTCTTCTGACAGACTGGCAGCGGAGATGCGGAGAGACAGGGGTGTGCGCCTCCGCCCCTTTGAAGAGAGAAAAAGAGAGGTTGAAATCTTCCTCAGAAGGCATATAGAAGAAGCGGGAGAGGGGGTTGATTATGAGATATCCGAAATAGACGACCCGGTCATGCCGGCTATGCAGCAGTGTCTGGACGCCCTCGTTGTCTCCCACGAGACGGAAAAAAACGGGCTGAGAATAAAAGAGGCTTACAGAAAAAGGGGTCGTTCTCTTCGTCTCTACGTGATGGGCATGGTGCTGGCCGAGGACGGTTTCCCTGTTTCGTCCACACGGATACTGAGGGGAGAGGTGGATGAGAGGGGGATGATAGGGCGGCCTGTGCGCGTATGTGTCGGCTCTCTCTCGCCGCCCAAAATAGACGGCACCAGGATGGCATTTAAAAAGGTGTTTGATAAGGCGGATGTCAGGGGTGTGGACATTTCCAAGTCAGCCTCCTACACATCGGGCGCCTCTCATCCCCTGTCTATTGCGGAGATGGTCAGAACGGCCAGGGAGAGGGCGGTGCGGGCTCTCAGAGAAGGACAAAAAAAGGGAAGCGGTGTGTGTGACTACGGCGTGGGGATAGAGCACGGGGTTCTGGCCGAAGTTGCCGGTATGGGAGGCGAGGGCGCGGGGGGGGCGGGTGTCCAGCCCCCTTCTTTCCACGTGTGTTGTGTGATTGATCGCGGGGGACTGGAGACGTGGGGGAACAGCCCCGGTTTTCCAATCCCCGGCTTTGTGTTTGAGCGTCTGACTGTGTTTGAGCGCCTGGCCGGTGGCTCAGCCGATTTCCCCGAGGGCCACGGTGGTGGGAGGGGCGTTGACATGTCAACGATACTTGAGCACTACCTGAACACACGGGACATAGGGAAAAAGGGCGGTGTGACATCGCTTCTGTCGGAGGGCATGGTTGAGAGAAAGGATCTCGTCTTCTGGGGGGTGCTGTCCGCTCTCATACCACGGATTCGCTCTGACATATACTTTCTCAGGGTGCTGGACTGAGCACCACTGCGACTGTTTCCCAGGCCCATTTCCTGATCCAGAAGTGTAATCGCTCTGTTATTGCCACAAATCTGTGTCTCAAATAGCTCAAGTTACCGGATGGCATGATAACATGTGGAATCTGCTGGCCAGTTCTCCACCTGTCTCTTTCGGTTTTTTCCGCCGGAGCGGCGGGATATATCAATCGTGCGGTTCCGATGAGGATGCTCCAGGCGATCATCATCTTTTCTCCGGGCGTGAGTGATAACACGGTCTCCCGGTGGTATGCTCCCGCGGAGGGTATGACAAATGTCTGAGATGAGAAGGGATACAGGAGGTGAAAGACACCTCCCTCCCACATGTCCAGGGTGAGATGTCCAAAACCCATCGCCGACCAGAGGATGAAGAACCTCCGGAGGTCTGATGAGCGTGGATTTTTCAGGATTCCAGACGCAAAGTAGAGGATCAGAGGTATTTCAAACGAGAAAAAGAAGTTGTGGAACATTCTGAATCCTGGAGATATAAAAGCGTCTATGTCTACCGCCCCTGCCGAAATGGCGGCGCCGATCAGGAGAAAACGGTCTCTGCGTGGGTTTTTGCTTATAAGATATCCCACAGCGAGGGAAACTCCCAGGTGCACAAAGATGTTCGTCATGTTTATCCCTTTTAGTATCTGCCGCCGTTTTATAAAAAAGAGACAGCGTCTTTACTGTTTTTGATTTTCACGGGTGATTACTGGAGTTGATTTTCAGCGCGGATTATCATCCCAAATAAGCACATCTCCTATTTTATATACAGCGGTGGGGATGTTTTATTGAGGTGAAAGAAATGGCATCACATAGCGCTGTTGGCGCTGTTAAAAATGCTCCGGACGTGTTTGATATTCCGGACACGGTAGAAACGCCCGTTCATAGCGTCAGAGAGAGAAAGATATGG
Source organism: uncultured Thermoplasmata archaeon (assembly GCA_964601625.1). GTDB lineage: Archaea > Thermoplasmatota > Thermoplasmata > JAGHBH01 > JAGHBH01 > CAZROC01. The sequence goes on from CAZROC010000016.1 coordinate 2,489, forward strand.
AGCACCCCGGCGAGGTTAACTGTTTTTCTGGGGGCCGTTGGCATCCTGATGTTCAAACTCGTTGTTGACACACGCCTCATGGGATGGCCGGCCATGGCACTGCCGGTCCAGGCAATCTCCTGGCTGGGAGTTTTTTCAGTGACTGGAGTCCTCTCTCTTGTGGTCCTGGACGGTGTGCCTATCAAAGCCCCGCTTTCGTCGGCTTTTTCCCGCATCCACATCTCCGGGAGAACCCACGACCGGCCCATGCACTCCTCGCATCCCTCGTCCGGGTATTTTGCCTTTGCCGCATGGCTCCCCACAGCAACCGCAGGAGACGCTGGCGTGGAGCACGTCTATTGATCGCTCCGAACACGCTGTTAGACAGGTGGCTGGACAGGTGTCGCCGCCGTTGTGCTGTGTTGTGCTGTTATCAAAAAAGATAACAACCCAAAAATGGATATAAAAGATGTATGCTTAACAGTTTCTAAGTGTGATATAAAATGCAGATGGTAGAGTCTGTGGGTAGGCTGTTTAATAACAGCATAGAACGCGCATCTTGGAGGTGTTCTGTATATGGTAGAAAAGAGAGCTGAAAAAGAAAAAGCGAAAACGACGACAAAAGACATAAAAGCGGGAGAAAACAGGGAGGGTTACGAGGGCCGTCTGGAAAACGTTTTGAGGATACCTGATCCCATAATCAATTTTTTCATGTCTGACGGGGGGAGGTCGCTGATAATAAAAGGAAAGGCCGGGACCGGTAAAACCACCATGGCTCTTGAGATAATCGGCCATTTCGTTTCAAGGTTCCCCGCCAAGTATATTCCTTCTCGTGTGGCTGATGTCTCTCTGCTTGAGCACTTTCCCTGGATACGAGACGTGGTTGAAGAAGGCAAATTTGAGCTGTGCGTTTCTTCCAGGGAATCTGAAAAAGAGGGTTTCATCAGAGAACACCTTGACAAACTTGAGGGCCGCATAGAAGAGGGCCTCATTGATGAGGAAGACGCTGATCTGTCTGACCATATTCCGGTTGAAGAAGAGGACGGGGAGTTCGTAATAGACATGGGGGAGGACCTACCGGAGCTTGAAGACGTTTACAACTTTGTTGAGGGGGTTTACCCTGAGAAATCGCTTGTGGTGTTTGACAGTCTGGAAGGTCTTGCTGACATATATGGGGTGCCTGCCAAGCGCCTGATGTACACTGTTCAGAAGGACCTTGTAGAGCGGGACAACGCCAACGTTATCTTTGTGATGGAAAAGGATGACGACAACGAACTGGACTATCTGGTGGACGGGATCGTCCGCCTTGAAAGAACTATGGTGGAGGGCCGGATTCTCAGAACGCTTTACATTGAAAAACTCCGCGGCGTGGCTGTCAGGCATCCGGTAACTTTTTTCTCTCTGGTGATGGGACACTTTTTCGCGCCTCCCGTGCCCCACAACGTTGATCTCGCGCAGAAAAGAGATCTTCTGCTTTTACTGCCTGACCAACCTGACTGTCTATCAACGGGCTTTCCGAACCTGGACAGAGTGATTGGCGGTGGCATACCTGAGGGGCAGATAGCGGTTTTCTCATCCGGCAGGCCCATGTCTCCGTTTATATACTGGGGCGAACTGGCTGTTGTAGTCTCTGCTCTTAAGAAAAAGAAGGGCGTACTGTGGGTCCCGTCTCAGAACGCGCCGGCTGAGCTCGCGGAGAAGTGTTTGCCGGAAGATGTCAAAAAGAAAGTTGATGGAGACATGCTGCGCATAGCGGAGGTGCCGATATCATCTCCGACCCGTTTCACCCTCCCTGTTGAGGGACATGAGCTTTTCAAAGAACTCGCCCCATTCCAGGTCTCCTATTATTTCCGCAGGGGCAAAAAACCGTATGTGTATGTCATGGACATCCAGTCGCTCTTTTCCATTTATGGAGGCAGGGGGTATGACACTTTCAGATATGAGCTCCTGCGTCTCATTTCTTTGCTTCGAGCCGGGGGACACACGGTTCTTCTCATGGGCCCGGAAAAAGACAGTATCGGGGAGTCTATCATGTCTTCCGTTGCGCCCCACATCCACGTGGCGTTCAGGAGGGAGAAAAACGTGCACCTGGTCATGGGTGAAATTCCGTTCACTTCAAAGTTTCTCGTTGTTGAGACAGACAGCGGGTTTGAGGCGATGCCAATAGAATAGTGTCACTGTCTGAGCAGCATTGATAGTGTATCCTGGCCTTTATGGGTATTGTTGGTATTGTTGATTATACTGTCCCATACCGCTCCGCCTACCCGCAATGCTATTTTACCCACATTACCCCGCCCCGTACTACCCAACCTCAGTATCGCAACCGGCATCGTAGGAGATAATCAAATAAGATAATCATGGGAGATAATCGGTGTTGATAATCAGGTTATACGGTTTTTATAAGGTCGGTGTTTTACTATTCTCACGGTGATGAAAAATGACTGAAGAGATGGTGAGACTGCTTACCGACGAATACGCAGCCAAGATCCTCATGGCTACATACGGCCGTGAGAGAGACGCTCTGTCCCTGAGCAGGGAACTGGAGATTCCAATAGCCGCCTGTTACCGCCGGATACATGCCCTTGAAAAGAATGGGCTGCTGGAGTGTACGGGGGAGAAGATGGGGAGACAGGGCAAGAAGATAAAGTTTTACAGGTCCACACTCAAAAACGCCCGGATAGAGTTTGTCAACGGGCGCCTTGTGGCAAGGTTGCAGTTTGTCAATGGCGAAAAGCGGGAGATAGCAGTTTCCCGCCCGGCCACATGACGCCGCCGGCCTGCGGTTTTGCTCCTGGGTTCTGTTCCTGCTTCCGCCCGACTTACCATCCCGGCTCAACCCACGTTCAACCCATACCCGATATTTTTTAACTATATAGATTAATAAACCCGTATTTACGGCAGTAAATATTTTATAGGGCCTTGGGACATTACTTCTTTTACCATGTCTCTCAGAGCGGTGCGCGCAACAAACACTATCCTTTACCCGGGCATCCGGCCCAGTGGCCCAGGATGTCTTTCCATTTTTCATCTTTCCCGCCCGACCGCTCGCTCTTTCAAACCCGTGGAGGTGTTATGTTGAAAAAGACAACTGTTGAACTGGACGAAGACCTGTACAGGCGTGCCAGAACATACTGCGCGATGCATGGGCTCACTTTCAAACATCTGGTCTCAACCGCGCTGTCCCAGTTTCTTGAAGAAGCGGAGGTCAAAAACCCGGGAAAATACACCAACCAGGTGATTGAAGCCATGAAAGCATGTGGACTGACAGAGAGAGTTGCCAGCGGGATTTTCCAGAGGATGTGCGAAAAACATGGCCTCCCACCGGAGACAGTCACCCCATGGAGTGCAGACATCTTCTTCAAACGGGATATATACGAAGCGGTCAGAAAGCTCCTTCCCTCGGGGGACCTGGCACCTCTCGCTCACGCTCTAAAACTGGAGGAAATGGAGGGAAAGAGATGATAATAGAAACAATAGATGGTCTGAAAGAGGCAATGGCAAACGACCCGCCCCAGGGATCTGTGACCGTAGTGATGGGTCCCCCCGGTTCTCTGAAATCAACCCTGGTATATTACATACTGGCAAAAATGGGAGAAAAGGGGGCAAAGTCGCTCTATGTCACGGTGGAGCAGTCGCCAGAGAGCATAATTCACAACGTTAAGAGCATGAACTTGGACGTCAGACCAGAGTATGTGAAAATGATAGACCTGGGTGCCGCTAAATACGAGCTGAAATACAACCTGTCCTATCTTGACGAGGACGAAACTCTCAACCTCATACTCGCTAACATGAAAGATGCCATAAACGGCGAGGAGCGCCTGGCCTTCCTCGGCCTGGACTCCCTCAACGCTCTCTACATCCTGTCCTCGGGGGGGCGAAAGTTTCGCTTAATGCTTGAGCGTCTTTTCAGAACCCTCCGGGAGCAGAAAATCACATCTTTTCTCGTCCTGGAAGACATGGGCCAGGACAAGGGCGTGGAACAGTTTCTGGCCGACGGGGTGATCCAGCTGGACATAGTCCACAGACCTGAGGGGAGAATCCGCTCTTTTGAGATAAAAAAGATGAGAGGCGTCTGGCACAAACTCAACCCTTTCCTGCTGGACGTTGAAAACGGCCGCATAACCCTGAAGGGCGAACTGATAGAGTAGCCTCCCTCACTCTCCTCCTTTCACCATCGCGGGGGAGGAGGAGAGGAAGGTGAGGTAGAATGAGAAATGGGCTGGAAGAAGTGGCGAAGAGGATTATGTACAGGGTGGAAATGGGAGAAATGAGCGGAATAGCATATGACACGGGATGGGTGGCTCGTCTCAGCCACGGAAAACGCTGGGATGCGTTCCCGCGCTGTGTGGGATGGCTGGAAAGAAACCAGCACGAAGATGGAAGCTGGGGCGGAGCGCTGCCGCACAACCACGACAGGGTGATATCCACTCTCTCCGCCGTCCTGGCTCTGACCGAAAAACCAGGGTGGGAGCGTGTCCACAGACACAGAATACGCCGGGCAGAGTCTTTTCTCTGGGAAGCAATACCGCGTCTTAAAGACGACCCCTGTGAGACGATAGGATTTGAACTGGTCTTTCCGGAGATGATGAGAGAAGCAGAGAAGAGAGGGATGGCTCTGCCCTACAGCGCCGCTGAAAAATACGAACAGATGAGGGAAAAAAAGCTGTCTCTGATCCCGTCCCTTGATGTTATATATGGAGACGGGGCTTCGGTGGCTTATTCTCTCGAGGGCCTCGGCGATTCGCTGGACACACAGAGAGCTAAAAAAATGCGTCTGGTGGACGGCTCTGTTTTGACGTCGCCATCTGCAACGGCGTTTCTTCTCAGAAAGGTTGACAGGCCCGAAGCATGGAGGTACATGTACAGAGTTTACAGGCAGTCGTGGGATGGCGGCATAACACCCCAGTATCCCGCTGAGATGTTTGAAATCCTGTGGACGGTTTATAATTTCCTCAACGCCAGAATACCCTCCGGGGAACACTACCTGGACCACATAGACCATGTGCTGGCATCAATTAAAGACAGGGGCGTCTCATGGACGGGCCTGACATCTCTCACGGAGGCGGACGACACGGCCATGGCCCTTAAAATACTCAATGAGTTCAACTGTCCGGCAGACGCCTCGGTCCTGGAGAAATATGAGCGGGACGAGTTCTTTTCCTGCTTTGACTTTGAGATGAACCCTTCGGTCAGCACAAACATACACGTTCTTGATGCGGTGAAAGACATGGAAAATTATCCACGAAGAGAAGAGGTGGTTGAGAAGATACTCCGGTTCCTCAAAAAGGACCTGGGTGTGAGTGGGTACTGGCAGGATAAATGGCACATATCGCCTTTTTATGCCACAGCGCACGGTGTTATAGCCGTGGAAGATGTTGACCCGGAGCTGGCCGAAAGAGCCGTTAACTGGATCATATCAAAGCAGCGTGGAGACGGCGGGTGGGGCCTTTACCGCTCAACAGCAGAAGAAACCGCGCTCGCGCTGCAGGCACTTTTTAGTTTCAGCGAAAAAGTGGATATGATTGACCCGGCGGTTATCGGGAACGGCCTGGGCTGGCTTGTTGAAAACGAGAGTTTCTCAAGAGAAGAGCTCTGGGTTGCCAAGGGCCTCTACACGCCCCTGGTTGTTGTGGATTCTCTCGTCGTGAGCGTGCTATACACGGGCATATCCTGGCTCAGGAGGGGTCTGCTGGAACCCCAAATGGTGCGCTACAGCGGCGGAGAACTGGCAGCGCTCGCAGCCATGGAAGGCAGCAACACAGCGTGGGCCCCGGAGAGGGACGCGATCAGAGTGACAAACGGCGATGGACCCGGAGGAGGTGGCAGGAGTTGATGCGTGCGAGAAACGGTGCACAGGAGAGAGCCAGTACGGCGAGCCCCGCCGTTGCCCGCGTTGACAGGGGGGACGCTGCCAGACGTAATGCTGGACGTAAACGCCTCCCGGTCATTTTATCAGCCGCCCTGCCCAGGTTCGGGAAGGCAATGATCCTGCCCATCTTCGTGCTCTATGCCGCCACCTTCACAGATTCAATAGTGGCGATCTCAGCGGCTTTTGCTATTACAGGCATAGTGCAGGCATCTGCACAGTTTCCAGCTGGCATGGTGTCTGACAGGATGGGAGAACAGCCCCTCCTCCTGTTTTCGCTCTTCATGTTCGCCGCTGGCTCGTTTTTGACAGGTACGGCGTGGGACTTTTTCTCTCTCTTCGTGGGCAGGTTTGTTATGGGCCTGGGTGTGATGTCCGTTGCGGCCATAGCTATGGCAGCGGAACCCCGGGGGATCGTTGACAGGACACGCCGGTTGTCAGAGATATCGCTGGCAACAGCTCTGGCTTTCATAGCAGGGAGCGTCGTGGGGCCCTATCTGTACTATTTCTTTGGTGGTGGACGGAGCGGTGGACGAGCGGTTTTTTTCACTGTTGGACTTATAGCACTGGTTGTTTTTTCTGTTCAGCTCAGGGGTTTCCTGTCCAGATTTCTGTCCGGGAGCACTGGTCCCACACACACCCTCTCTCAACCTTTGCGTGGAAAAAGCGGGATGTCGCATGTTGAAACAGGTGGGAGCGTTAAAAAACGGGGGGGCGTTAAAAGGAGCGTTAAAAAACACGCCCCAAAAAAGAGGATGGCGGGTGGAGTTTTTCTGTCCCTCTTCGGCAGCGCTGTTGCCAGAGCAGAAACGACGATGCTTCTTTTGCTCTTTCCCCTGATGCTTGTCCCCTTCGCACCTGATGGGGATTACTGGAGGTATATACTGCCCGTTTTTGTCCTTGGACTGGGATTGCTAGCGGTCGCTCACAGAGTTGTGGGAGCGGTTGGTGTGAGAAAGACTTCTGTCGCTGTGTTTTTGCTGTCTGTGGGCGGAGCGGTGGTGATGTTTCTGTCCGCCGCAACGGGAACCTTCGGGCTCTCCCTCGGCGCGGCCACTGGCGGAGCCGCGCAGATGGGCGGGGAAAAAAGGATACTGGGGTTGTCTCTGGCCGTGGTGTCCCTCTCTCTTGTTTTTTCGTCGGTGTCTTTATACGACCCACTTGTCCCAACGGTTCTTTTTCATCAGGCGGAACCCTCTGCCAGGGGATTTTTCGCGGGCGCATACAACACGGCCAGATACCTCGGAGACGCCGCGGGCGGTTTCTGTCTGGGAATCTCGTTGCTCATAGGACCATCTTTTGGCGTCCCGGCGGTTTTGCTGGGTCTCTCTGCTGTGCTCTTTTTGTCTCTGTTCTTTGCGTCAAAAGACATCCCGGAACCTGAGCGATCAGCGGGAGCGGAGCGCCGTGTCCCTGACGGCCCGGGGCTGGAAAATGCCCCAGGGTGGAGGTGAGGTGGAATGAGCGGTGGAAAAGATGAAACTGGCAGAAATACATGCAGAGATAAATACGGAGATGTATACGGCGGCGTATCTGGGTTGCCTGTGCTGTCCGAGGAAGATTTCATATCTCTGCCGCTTGAAAAAGTGCTGGACATCGTGGAAAAAGCGGGCAGGCCAAGAACGGTCTGTTTTACACCGGACGGTACCCGCAGAGCGGCCATAGTATGGTACGGACTGGACCCCGGCTCGCCTGATTTTGACAGGAAAAAGTATTCTTTTGAACACCCCATCTTCATGGAAAACCTCATGTTGATATACGACCACGGAGCAGAAAACCTCCTGGTTCCCATTCTGAACCACAAAAACCTGGAACGCCCCAGGGAGTTCATAGAGGGAACGGTCTACCCCGGTGTCAGGGAACTGCTGGTGGGGGACGAGTGGGACGAGTTTTACAGGGAATACGACGTACGTGTCCGGTGCTATGGCGACAGACAGCACCTCCTGGACAAGGGGTTTGAAAAGCTCGTTGAGTGGATGGAAGACGTTGAGAACAGGACAGCCGGCCACAAAAAACGCCGCCTTTTCTGGGGCATCTGCTGCTCAAACAGCATTGAACACACACGCCTCGCACACCTCGGGGCAAGGTTTTTCTCCCGCAAGTCCCGTCTTCCCACAAGAGATGAGTTGATTGAGATGTACTACGGCGAAGTGGTGCCAGACGTTGAGATATTCATACGCCCCTCGGAGGTCCGGGACAGCGACCTGACGCCCCCCATAGTGACTGGAAGCAGGGCCCAGTTCTATTTTCCGGTGGTCTCCAGCATGGTAAAGTTTGATGCCCGCCTGTACAGGAGGATATTATATGATTATCTATACAACAGACCCGGTGTGATGGGCAAGAGATATTACAGCGGCGACAGCTTCACCCCTGAGGAAAAAGAATTTCTACGGCGGTTTTATGCTATGAACATGTATGAAGTTCTCGGGGTGGGCATGAGGATAGGGCCGCACTGGATACCAACGACCAGGATACATCTGCCAGAGAACAATGGCGCTGATGAAAACGCGGCCGGGCAGACGAACAAAAAGGCAGACGAACAAAAAATTAATGGGGGGGAAACAGGGTGATATCTGATTGGACGGTGGTTCTCAGCACGGTGGCCCTGGCATTGTTTTCCATGGGGGCGATATTGTTTTTGCTGGCCCGTCTCTCAAATAAGCGTCTTTTTTCACATCTGAGAAACATTGTAGTTTATTTCATATTTTTTATATCTTTTCTATCAATGGGACTGGTGCTTGATGCCTCTCAGGCGGTTGTGGATTCATACACGGCGGCTTTATGGATTGCCAGAATAAAATACATCTTTATGTTCTTCGCAGCTATGTTTTTCGTGCTGTTCTCAGATGCCCTGTCCTTTTCGCCCACTTTTACCGGAATATACCGTTTTCTCATTTTCATCTTGCCAGGGGTTTTATCGCTCTCGGTTTTCCTGCCTGGGGGAGTTGTGGGCGTCGTGGAGTCTCGCTGGGGGTGGACAACACGCTTTGGGCCTCTGATGTGCCTTTTTATGGCATATTTCATAGTATGTATGTTTTTTGGAGTATGGTACATAGCAAAGGCCCACGCAGGAAGCGACGATCCCAGGGTACGTCACAGGGCTTCTCTGTTGATTCACGGCACCCTCCTGACAGGCATTTCTTCTGCGGCATATTCACACGTTTCAAAAATCGTTCCCGGTTTTCCGCCTATAACACCAGTGTTTTTCATACCTCTCGTGGTCCTGTGGACGTTCGCAGTTCTTGAAGACCCCTTCCAGCTTGTTCCGACACGGCAGATTCCAACAGCAGATTTCGCGGAGAGGATAGGCGCCGGGAAAGCCCTGTGCGTGCGTTCCCGCGAAAGAGCGCGTGAACTGGTACAAAGGGAGCTGAGTGCCGGAGTGCCGGTTGTTGTTTTCACGGAAAGAAGCCGAAACGAGGCCGCTTCTTTTTACAAAGTCAACCCGGAGGCGGTGTTCGTTCTAAAACCGAGAGTGCCCTTTGACTGCTCTGATGTTCTGGAAACATCTCTTTCAAAGAACACTTTTTTTGTCGTTGACCTGTTAGATAACAGTGGCGCAGAGAACGGGCGGGATACAGGAAAGAACGGTCACAAGATTTCTTTCAGAAACGATAAAGGGGTGGAGAGTGAGCGCAACAAAAAGATTTACGAAACGCTCTTCGCCCTCTCCCGCCACCTCTATAGAGGGGGACGAGGTGTTGTATATGTCCCGTTTACCGGTAACGGGCCCTCACACGGATACTGTGGCACAGAAGACGAAGAAATTACACTGTTATCGCTGGTCTTTGTCTCCCCCGCCATCAGAGAGATATTCGCCCGGAAGTTCAAAGAAAAAATGGGAGAAACCATAAGGGCGATGGCCGTGAAGGGAGGCGTTGGGGCGAACATAATAAATAGATATGAGAATCTCATAGAAAACATAGTTGAGAATATCATGTCAAGAGGTTCACCGTGCGGCAGAGAGGATATTGAAGAACTGGCATCTTTCAGAAAAACGATACTCTCGTTCTTTATGTCTGTTGACGAGGCCCCCGTTATGGTTGACACGGCGTTTTCGTCCGTGGGCGTCCCCCCAGAGTACGTCGTGATCCCGGAAGGGGGGGTGTTTTTTGTTGGCCACACTAATGAGTCGGTTTTTGCTTCGGTTATAAACGCGGTTGTTAACCTCGGAAAAGGCGTGGCGATGCTGGGTCGGAGAGTAGACCCCATGTGGTTTGACCTGCTGGGAATACGCCGGGAAGATGTGATATGGGTTGGAAAGACGCCGGTTGAAGGTGTGCGGAGGACAATCCCGCCCACGCCTGAAATAGTTCGTCTCAACGTTGAGGACATGTGGAAGGAAGGAAAGGACGTGGTCATCCTGGAGTGTACGGAGTATCTGATTCAGAAGGTGTCTTTCCAGCGTTTTCTCAGGCTTATCTGGGTGCTGAGAGAATCTGCGGCTGCTGAGAAAAAAACTCTGCTGGTTCTGATAGACCCACAGCTGCACGGCAAAAGAGAGGTGCTCTCGCTTAAAAGAGAGGCGGACATAGTCTTCCTCCCCTTCCAGAAAATATCCGATGTGATAATGGAAGAAAATCGTATATATACTGAAAGACAAAATAGGGGAGTCTGGGAGGATGCTGGTGAAAGGGCCTATCTGTAATCTCTAAAGATGTGCAGGTGGTGTTGCGGAGAGACGAATGGTGTGGAGTGATGGCCACATGGTGGAAAAAGACAGGAAAGACAGCAAGACGTGACAAAGGAGGACGTTATCCGATGGTCGACACGGACGATTTTTACGGTGCAAAGCTGAACCCAGCGGCATTTCGCCTGTCTCTTTTTACGGATTCCTATGCTTCAAAGATACTGGCATACGTGGCTGTAAAACCCTCTGGCGCCCAGGAGATAAGCAGAAACCTGGACATACCTATAGCAGTGTGCTACAGACGTCTAAAAGAGCTTGAAGAAGCAGGCCTGATAAAAGTTGTCCGGCGTTTTCTCAACAGGAGAGGAAAAAGGGTTAATATCTATGCGGCAGTGGTTTCAAAAGCGAAAATAGAATTCGTCGACGGTCACTGGTCTGTTAAAATTTCACTGAAAAGCGGTGCTACATACGAGTGGGGCGGCGGGGACGCTCTGAGGTATCTCGGGCCAAAAGACATGGGAAACACAACCGTGAACAACGGTTTGAGTGTGGAGAAAAGCGGAGAAAACGAGGGTTCGGAGAAGAACCCGGATGGAGAGGATGGTGGGGGTACAGACAGTAACAGAGGTGGTACGGACCTCTGACCACCTGTGAGGTGTTGTAACTTCTGAAGTGGTACCTCTGAAGTGCGTGTTTTAGTTTTTTAGTTTTAGCCGGAGGTTTTAATCGGACATCAGGTCCGCCCGGGCCAGCCTGTCCGTGCCCAATGGACAGCTGAGCCAGAGTGCCACAGGGCGTAACACCGCAGGTAGCACTGCAGGCAGCCCTCGTAGCCATCGTGGGCCACCGTTTTCTTTTTTCAGGTTTCAGGTTTTTTCAATTTTGATAATCACCGTGGAATACCACTTCATGGGGTTTAAAAGGGATGGGCGGGCGTATAGAGTTACACCAGAGAGGTGATGAAAAATGGAAGGAAAGAAAGAAGCGGCCGGAAAAAACAAAAAACCCTTTGTAGGGTTGGTTGCGCTCCTGATGTTCGGAAGCGTGCTGGCTCTGTTGCCAGCCATGGCAGTAGGAGATGCGAACAACGAATCGGTTTTAACCGTTGACTCTGGCGGTAGCGGAGATTATACCAATATTCAGGATGCGGTTGATGCCGCCCCGCCCGGAAGCACAATATATGTCCTGCCAGGCATTTATGAAGGAGGAATCGTTGTTGAAAAGCCTATAAACCTGATAGGTGTCGTTGGAGAAGAGGGGGATATGCCACAGATACTTCTGGACGGCACTTCAGGCACAGTCATATATGTGAATGGCGGTGGAAACTGCTCATTAGAAAACTTTTTGATAGCAGGTGGCGAGATCGCCATAGAAGCGTATAATACAAACACCACTGTGAGGGGCATAAAGATAACTGACAGCCTGTTTGGCATGTCGTTTGTGAATGCGGACAAAGTTGTTGTCATGGACTCCAAAGGTATAGATTTGACAGATGGTTTTATAGAGTTGAACAAAGTGAACACAGGGACAGTATCCGATGTTCTTTTCTACACTCCCGGGACGAAAGAGTACAGTGAGAGTGTTGGCGTGTTTATGTTTAAGACAGGATCCGTGTCAATAGAAAATGCGGAGTTCACGGGAGTATATGAGGGAGTTGAGATCAGATACGGCGTCAGCACCTACGTGTACAACATGACCGTTTCAAACTCCGATGTGGGCCTCATCTACAGCTTCGGAGACGGAAGCGTTTTTATAAAAAACTCTGACTTAAATGACACATCTTATGGTATAATAGCCAGAGACTACGCGTATATAGAATATGAGGGATACATATATTTCAAAACGGATGTTGACTCCACGGCCACTCTGGACGAGGTACACCCGCTTATGTGCGATACGCTGGAGGACACGTCTGTTGGTATCAACCTCACAAAGAGCGGTGCGCAGATAAAAGATGTCTTTGTTGATGGCTATGATGATTACTCTTTCAACGAGAGCACGGGCGTTCTCACAGTGTTCCCACCCCCGGACTGGAGCGGCCAGCTCGTGTTTGACGTTAAAGTCGTTTACTATTCTCTATCGGAATTCTCCGACAGCACTGTAAAGATAAGCACCAGAGGGAAGACAGGCGACGACGCTTTTCCGTCAATTACGGACGAGGGTACTGGCACATCTGAGACAGAACACATGAGGGTGTACCTGGATGTTACGCCAGTGAATGACCCGCCGCGTGTGTCTCTCCCTGATAGGATAGTTTTCTACGAAGACGGTGGATATATTCTGAATCTCAGCGGAAAATATTACGACGTTGAGGGAGACGGTGTCACTTATGAGGTCGTCCCCGGTGATAACCTCACTGTGTCCGTCTCGGGGGACACGGTTTTTATCTCTGCGGCAGCTAACTGGTCTGATCAGTCTTACATACGCTTTATTTTTACTGACTCACAGGGCAGCCAGACTGTATGGGACATAGCGGTCTATGTGATTCCTCAACCCGATCTCCTGATTGAAGAAGACACGACTGGAGCGATAGTTCTTGACGACTATTTTGCACAGGGCTTCAGCAATATCTACTGGGAAAATGGTGAACACACGGTAGCAACGTGGGACCCAATAAACAACACACTTGTGGTCACACCTGAGCATAACTGGTATGGGATTGACAGGATATGTATAACAACCGAATACACGATAATAGTGCCTTTGCCCATGTCACAGTATCCAACTCTGTACTCGCCCATAGACCCTGAGTTGCCCCTCAAAAAACAACCACTCCCTACAAAACGGGTATACACCGATACAAGACTCGCAATGATTTATGTCACGCCGGTCAACGACCCGCCGGTCACTGTCAACAACGCTTCCATCCAGTTCAACGAGGACACAACGGGCATGCTTGATGTCTCCACGCTTTTCAAGGACATTGACAGCCAGCTGACGTACACCGTTGAAAACAGCGGGGTATTCTCAACCAGACTTGACGGCAGCGTGCTTTACATCACCCCACCCCTCAACTGGAATGGCGAAAGCGACATAACTGTTGCTGCGAGCGATGGAGAATACAGCACCACGGCGGTGATCCATGTGTCTGTTGCTCCGGTGAATGACCCGCCGGTCGCTCCCGGCACCAGGGATATATATCTGTCCGAGGACACGTCGGAGACCCTGGCCCTGGCATCCCTGTTTGAGGACGTTGATGGCGACACCCTAACATATGCCATTGAGGAAACAGACGGCGTGCAGGCATCTCTGAACAGCGGCACCCTTCTTATATCGCCGCCAGCGGACTGGAGCGGCGACGGGTTCGTTGTTGTTAGCGCCACAGATGGAGAGTACACAGCCACCACAACTTTCAATATCCATGTGAGCCCGGTAGACGACCCGCCAGCTCTGGTCAAAAAACCTGCGGCAGTTACTATGTCCCCGGGTTCAACAGCGACTGTTTTGCTGACGGACTATTTCTATGACAAAGACAGCGAACTCACCTTCTACGCCGAGAGCGGCGATCTGACCGTGGAGATAGACAGCGGCATGCTTTACATCACTGCGCCATCCGATTTCTCCGGCACAACAACAGTTCACGTTGTTGCCACGGACGGGCTCTCATCGGCTGATGCATACATACCCGTCTATGTGGCCCCCGAGACTATCTCCGCCGGGACAGGGACCACCGGAGGGACAGACGACACCGGTGGAACAGGCGGCGGAGAGACAGAGCTCCCCCAGACAGCCTCTTCAAACAGCTTCATGGTGGCGGCGCTGGTCATATCGGTGGCGGCGCTGGTAGCGGTAACCCTTGTTGTAGTCTGGAAAGTGCTTGGAACAGACCGCCGGAAGGTGAAACAGGCGTACATGTCAATGTCTCTGGCACCCGCCGAATGATCAGAAATGGTCAGCTATGCTAGCCAACAGAAAGCCACAAAACCCCCAAACCCCCTTCATTTTTTTTGTTATTTTTATTATTTAATTCTTATCGTATTAATGTATCTGCATTATTTATATCTTTTTGCCGTGATGCATGTCCACCACAGTTGTGCCTTCAAAAAGAAGATGGTTTTCTCTCTCTGTGAAAGCGGGGTCCTCAACACAGAGCAAACAAACCCCGTTGTATTCTCTTGTTGCGTCTTTTATTAGTGTTGGGAATCTGAGGAGGTGGTCTGTGGGGTTGTGGAGGTACATGTATTCCATTCCTGTTAGTATTACTGCGCCTCTGTTTTTGTTTTTCTGGAGGTGGTCTGTTATTCTTTTGGTTATCAGTCCCAGGGCTGTTGGAGAGTATCTGTCAGGGCTAGGGATCGTGGAAAGAGATATCGTTTCCACGTTCTCCCCCCACCCCTCATCCCCATGTGGAGGAAAACGAGAAACAAGCAATATCTTTTTTCCGGGCAGCTTTTCTATGATCCTGTGGACGTCTCGCTCATTCCATCCGTCCCAGAGCACTGCGTACGAGTTCCCTGGTAAAAACCTGGCGTCGCTAAACTGTACTGTCTCGTACATCGGCAACACCCCTTTACGTCCGCTCTGCAATTTTTTCACTCTCCATGTCTATGCATCTCTTCTTTTCAGCGCTAATCCCGGCTTTCCTTGAAGCCAGAAGTGTCCACCCTCCACGCTTGCTCTCCTCCGACAGGTGTTGCTCTGCTGTCCCGGGCGTGAAGAGGCCTTAACACGGTGCTTTTTCTCAGAGATTGGTTCCACCAACCTCCCTCCATCGCACAGGGATGTCATATGTATGAGAAAAATGGCCCAGATACGACCGTTTCTCAAATACAGACGCCTGTTTTTATAGACAATAAATAACCGTCTATTAAAGATTTCTGTCAAATTCCGACCAGACACGTTTGTCACGTTTTTATATTACTGGTGACCATTTATTGGCAGTTTTCATCAAAAACGTAAACGTGCTCTTAAGTGATACTTAGATGCTATCGCCTCAAAAGTCTTTTATGATTTCACATCCCTCTGCGAGCAGATATCTCTCTCTTTCGCTGAAAGCCCTCTCATCCAGTATAACAATGAAAACCCCGTTGTATTCTCTTGTTGCGTCTTTTATTAGTGTTGGGAATCTGAGGAGGTGGTCTGTGGGGTTGTGGAGGTACATGTATTCCATTCCTGTTAGTATTACTGCGCCTCTGTTTTTGTTTTTCTGGAGGTGGTCTGTTATTCTTTTGGTTATCAGTCCCAGGGCTGTTGGAGAGTATCTGTCAGGGCTAGGGATCGTGGAAAGAGATATCGTTTCCACGTTCTCCCCCCACCCCTCATCCCCATGTGGAGGAAAACGAGAAACAAGCAGCACTCGCCGGTCTTTCAGGAGGGACAGACACTTCTGGATTAGAACCTCTATGTTCCCGTGGCTGGTGACTATGTAAGACTTTCCGCTCTGAAAACGCACATTAGAAGTTCCCCTCAACATTGTGTCTCCTGATCTGATCTTTCCCGCCTCTGCGGAGAGGCTCATACCACCACCCCCCCTTCCTTTTTCTGCTCCGTGCTTTTTGCAACCTCACACGCCGAATCGTTGTTCCCGTGTTCCGCTTTTTTCATATTCTCACTTTTAGATACGGTTCTGTCCCATTAGCAAAGAAGAGATAGCCGGTATATTTATACTTTACTTCTTCTAAGGACAATAAATAATTCTCCATTCCCTCGGTATTTTAACCTTTCGCTTTTTTTCTCAGAACTGATTTTCATGGGCTGTTTTGAGACGGTTGGTTTAATTACCCCTTAATGGCAATCCACTTATTGGGGATAAAATGAATGTGCGACCAGTGGCCAGGCCTATAATATCGGAAGAAGAGGATGAGCCGACAACGACTCAGGGGACTCTGGAATGGTACGAAAATGAGATAAAAAAGCGTCCGAGGGACATCGGTCTGAGATATGGAAAGGCCAGGTTGTTGATGGAGAGCGAAAGATGGGAAGAGGCCAGAAAGGAGCTGGAGGAACTCCTCACAATGGACCCGGACTTTGCGAAGGGATGGGACTCCCTTGCTCTCTGCTGTCAGATGCTGGGAGACCACGAAGGGGCTTTGAGGTGTTATGAAAACCTTGAGCGCCTGGAACCGGACAACGAGGAGATACTGTGTGAAAAGGGAAAAACGCTGCTATTTCTTGGAAAATATGACATGGCAGAGAAAGTGTTCTCGGAGGTGCTTGAGATCAACCCTATGTACAAAGATGCCTGGCTGGGCCGTGCAGAGGCGATAAGGCGGCGGGCCGAAGAAAAATTGCCCCACGACCCGCCGGAAGAAATTCCCCCGGAAAAAGACAGGTTGGTTGAGGAATCATATGACACTGTCCTTTCCATGGATCCGAACAACATTGAGGCGATGGTGGGAAAGTCTTCATGGAAAATCCTGAAAGGGGAGGGCGAGGAAGGGTTAAAACTCGCAGAAAAAATCGTCCGTCTGGACCCCAGGTCCATAAAAGCGTGGTATGTCCACGGCCTGGCAGCGGAAACTACGGGAAACGAAAAGCTGGCCGAGGAGTCCTTTTCAAAGGCGGCCTCCCTCGAGCCAAGGAGCTTTGAGATGCTTGACCCCACAACTTTCTTTTATCGGGGCGACTCTCTTTTCCGCATAGGAAAAGAAGAGGAAGCGCTGAGGTGTTTTGAGAAGATACTGGATATGAACAGGAACAGTCAGATAGCGCTGATGAAAAAAGCATCTCTGCTTGAGAAGATGGGCAGATACCAGGAAGCGGCTGAGACATACGAGCGCCTGGTGAATCTCCGTCCAGACGACCACTATATATGGTATCTAAAAGGAGGCGTTCACAGAAAAACAAACGACCTGGAAAACGCGCTGGAGTCCTTTGACAGGTCTGAAAGTTTGAAACCGGATTTCACCCCCGCCATTTACTCAAAGGGGGAGGTCCTCTATTCAATGGGCCGGCTGGATGAGGCGATGCAGGAAATGGAAAAACTGCTTTCCCTGGACCCGGAGAACAACGAGGGCCAGAAACTTTACAATGCCATACACCAGGCGCTTGAAAAGTTTGTCTCACAGCCCGGCCCCGGCCATCCCACCCACGTCTCCCACCCCCAAAAAAAGGTCAGAAAAGTTAAGCGGAAGAAAAAAGTACGTCCAGGACGAAGAGAGATCTCTGGCGCAGGACACAGTTCGGGGATCGACCACTATGGGAGAGCCGCCGTCCAGAGAGGAACGGAAACCATCGGGGAAAACAGCAAAGCGATTGCCACCTCAGACGTGGACATTTATGTTGAAGATCTGGACAGTATAATAGAAAGACTGGACAGCATAGAAAACGCTGCCGTTGAGTCAGAACTGATGGTAGATGAGCCGACTGTGGAAAAGATGGACGCAGGCGAACTCTTCCAGACCATAGAGCTCGCCAGGGCTCTCGTCCGCAGGAAGCGTTTTGAGGAAGCGACAGAGCTCTATGAGGGAGCCATCAAGGCTGCGCCAGAAGAGCCGTCCCTCTACGTTGAGCTGGCCCGGGCCTACAGAGAGGAGGGGGACGTAGCAGGCGCCCTTAGCGCTCTTGAGCGATGCCCGGTTGCTCACCCAAACGTCCTGAAAGAAAAGGTGCTGCTTGAGACAGACCTGCTCAGAGAGTCCATAGACCACATCATCGCAATGATGGGAAACGAAAACAAGCCGGCGGAATCGGACAAAGAGAGCAACACCCCGCTCATCAGGGGTCGGAAAGGCACTTCAAAGGGGAAAAGGTCAGGCAAAAGCGGTTTTCCAGGCAGCATATTTCGCCGCCGCTCATCGCAAGAGACAAAGATGTCTGCTGGCCATGTCTCAGACACAACAGGCGGAACTGGAGGCATTGAAAACATTGAAAAAAACCTCTCACCGGAACATCTGAAGGAACTTCTATCTCAGATTGAGAGCCTCCTCAGTCAGACCCCCTCTGACCCCCTTCTGTGGTATGCCCGGGGGGTGGTCTTGTACAGGGTGGGCAATCTCAGGGAAGCACTGTCTTCAATGACGAGGGCAATATTTCTTGAGCCGGAAAACCCTTCTTTCTGGGAGGCTAAAGCGGAGATCTTTCTTGCTATGAACAAAAAAGAACAGGCAGAAAAGTGTGTGGAGAGAGCCGCCCAGTTGCACACGGCCAGAAAAATGGAAGCAGAGGCCGCCTTCGGGTCTGTTGGTGGTATGGCGGACACGGACGAGAAGGCCCATGGCTCAGAGAAGAAGTGGGCGGCGGCGTCGGACTTTGTGGACAAAGGTAGGGGTGCGGGCAAAGATAAAGGAGGGGAATGGCAGAGGTGGATTTCCGCACTCTTTGAAGAGGTTGATTCAAGCAAAGATTTCCTCCCGTGTCCCCACTGCGGTCTGAGAGTCAGAATAGGCACAGAATCATGTCCGGGCTGCGGCGTGGCTTTTGTTTACAGGGAATACGTTGAAGACGACCCGTTTTCGTCTCTGTTTTTTTTCGGCGAAATAAACGACAAAATTCAGGACGGCGAGGTGCGGGACATGTACATGGACATAGCCCATAAGACCATCTATGCCATGACGGATGAAAAAGAAAGAGACGCTTTTGTGGTTATAGTCCTCCACCCCAGAAATGAGACAGACAGCTTTGATTTTAACGACACGTTTTTTGACCAAAAGCAGGCTCAGGGTCGTTATCAAAAAAGATATTCATATCCGATAACGGGATAGACCTGTTTTTAAAGAACAAACAGCGTTTTAGGATTGGTGATAGCAGATGAAAAACGCCGGTCTCCAAAAAGGAAACACGGACAGAAAAATAGATCTGACAGACATAGTGAATGACAGGGACGTCATGACCATCCTCCGCATGCTCATCAGGTCCCCCGCCACCCCCAGAGAAATAAGCGCTCACACAGGTATCCCCATAGCAAAATGTTACCGTGTCCTCTCATCTCTGGAGAAAAAAGGAGTCGTGGTCCCCCTCGCCAGGAAAGGAAAGATGCGGCGTGGCTCCATACCATACCGGGCCAACCTGGAGAACGCCTATGTCTACGCTGAAAACGGCCGTATCCGCCTGAGATTTGAGACAGTCCTCTCTCTCGTGGAGGCTGTGGAAAAGCGTGCCATGTACGGCTGAGACCTTGCGTAAATCACGATGAACCGCCCTCCTCTACCCACCCCCCATTATGGGGGTCTGCTTCCGCGGACCCCCACCTCTTTTTATTCTTTATTCGCTCTTCTTGTTTTTTCTTGTTTTTATCTTTTTATTATTCTTCCTGTTATTCTTTCTGAACGTCGTTTTCCTCTTCCAGGGGCTGCAGGCCGCCCACTGCGTCCAGCTTTTCAACGGTCAGCCGGGCGTTTTCCAGCTCTCTACGACACTCCTCTGCCAGGAGTTTTCCTTCGCGGTAAAGAGAGATGCTCTCTTTGAGCCCCATGGTCCCCGATTCCAGTGCTCTCACGATTTCCTCAAGGCGTTTTATTTTCTCCTCAAAGGTCAAATTTTTTCCGCTCGCATTTTTGTTTCCCCTTTCATCTTCCCTCTCGTCTGCCAAGGTATCACCACCACACGCATTCCGACTTTTCCCGACTTCTTCTTTAGACTTCATCTCTGGATATTTTTTCATTTTCTGACAGGACAGCCAGTAAATTCACTCCTTTTTTCACACCCGTCACCCCGGCGGCCACCACCCCGTCTCTCAAAACCGCTCTAACTGTCTCTCCTGAGTGCAGGCTTTCAACGGACGAAACTATATCTCCATCTCCGCCGAGGAGAATTGAAAACCCCCTGGCTAGCACGTTTTCAACAGAAACGCTTTCAAGACGGCTGCTCCATGCCTCGTATTCTGTGTCACATCGGGCCAGTTTGTTTCTTATGGCGTTTTCCATGCGCTCTCCCAGTTCGTCAACGCGTTGATAGTTCTGAAATATGACCATCTCAGGGCTGTTTGCCTCAAGCCTCTCGTCAAGCCCCATGAGCGTGTCTGTAAAGTCTTCAATGATGCCGTAAACGGTTGATTCCATCCGCATGACCATCTGTTCAATGTTCCGGATGATCTCGTTTCTGTCCGGGACAGCCAGTTCGGCAGCAGCAGAGGGGGTGGGGGCCCGCAAATCGGCTACGAAGTCCGATATGGTGAAGTCTATCTCGTGTCCAACAGCGGATATTATGGGTGTTTTGCAGGTGTATATCGCCCTGGCCACCCGCTCATCGTTGAAGCACCAGAGGTCTTCAACAGACCCGCCTCCACGTCCCACGATGATCACATCTGCAATGCCCAGGCGGTCAAGGGCCTCTATGCCTCTCACTATGCTGTCCGGTGCCTCTTCTCCCTGGACTACAGCCGGAGAGAGAATCAGTCGGACACCGGGAAACCGTCTGGAGAGCACGTTTATTATGTCCCGGAACGCTGCCCCGGTGGGCGAGGTGACAACGCCTATCACACGGGGAAAACGGGGTATCTCTTTTTTATGTTCGGGAGCAAAGAGTCCCTCTTCGTAAAGCTTTTTTTTCAACCTTTCGTATTCCAGGTATAAGTCGCCGATCCCCGTGACCTTTATTTCCCTGACGATAAGCGTGTATGCGCCCCTGGGCATGTAGACGTCAACGGTCCCCCGGACGACCACCTTTTTTCCTTCTTCTATCTTTTTCAGGTCCATGCCACCCTGGTTTCTTTGAAAAATGGCACAGTCAATCTGGGAGTTTTCGTCTTTGAGTGTGAAATAGAAATGGCCAGAGGCCTCAACGAGCCGTGGCCGTGAGACTTCTCCCGTGACTTTTACGTCCTGGAGGCGGGGGTCCTGGCGGAGGTCTGCCTTTACAATGGCGTTGACCTCTGAGACCGTGAGGATTCTCTCCTCTTCCGTCTGTGTGGTCACGTCTTTTCTGGACCCGAAGTCTTCCAGTCGCATGTCTCGCCTCCTGGGCTTGTTGTTTGGGTGTATCGTTGTGCCTATTTTTTATTTCTGCCTGGAGAGGGGTGAAAGTGCGAAAAGCGGTTAAAAGAGTGTTCAAAGTGTGAAAACGGGTGTGATGTGAAAAGAGAAACAGGAAAAGTTTTAAAAATCCTTCTGCTTTTGTCAGGGTAGGATATAAAAAAGTAACGAAAAGTTTATATACCAGCAGGTGTAAGGTCTGTTATAGCCCTGTCTGGTGTGAGTGTGCTTATGAAAAATCTAGGTGTCATCAAAACCATAACCCCCGCCGGCTCAATAATCGCCATTCTAAACGACCCGACAAATATACCCGGGCCAAAGACACCTGTTTACACGGAAAATGGTGTCCGCCTCGGCCTCACAGTGAGAGTTTTCGGGCCGGTAAAACACCCGTATGTGGCCATAAAACCAGCGAGCCGGGAGGCGCTCATACCGTCCATCCTCGGAGGCAGGGTCTTCTTCGAGGACAAAAAGGAGGACACCGGTAGCGGGCCACGCATAATAAAACGGGGCGGAAAGCACCCATCCAAACATGCCCCAAAACATGACGCTCGGCACAGCAGAAAAAAAGGTGGTGGATATGGCAAAAAGAGAAAAAATAATTGAGGACGACGTGTTCCGATGTCCCGAGTGCGGAAGCACACATCTGGTCAGGGACTATGAGAGAGGAGAACTGGTCTGCGAGGACTGTGGGCTGGTTATAGACGAGAACATAATAGACCAGGGGCCCGAGTGGAGGGCTTTTGACATGGAACAGGGCGAAAAAAGAGCCAGAACAGGTGCTCCGATGACATACACAATACACGACAAAGGTCTGAGCACCGAGATAGGGTGGAAAAACAAGGACAGTTATGGCAAAAGCATTCCCACTCGCAACAGGGCTCAGTTATACCGCCTGAGGAAATGGCAGAGGCGCATAAGGGTCAGCAACGCAACAGAGAGAAACCTTGCCTTTGCACTCCAGGAACTGGACCGGATAGCCTCAAGCATGGGCCTGCCCAGGAACGTGAGAGAAACAGCGGCCATGATCTACCGCAAGGCCGTCGACAAAAACCTGATCCGCGGAAGGAGTATAGAGGGGGTTGTGGCAGCCGCTCTCTATGGAGCGTGCAGACAGTGTGGGGTCCCCCGAACCCTCGATGAGATCGCCGCCGCCAGCAACGTTGGAAGAAAGGAGATCGGCAGGACATACCGGTTCATGACCAGGGAACTCAAACTGAAACTCCTGCCAACCCGGCCCCAGGACTATGTCCAGAGGTTCTGCAGCGAACTGAAGCTTAGCTCTGAGGTGCAGGCGAAGGCCATGGAGATTCTGAAGGAGGCGGCGAACAAAGAACTGACATCCGGAAGGGGACCCACGGGTGTTGCAGCGGCCAGCATATACATAGCATCCATACTCTGCAACGAGAGGCGAACCCAGAGAGAGGTGGCCGAGGTGGCCGGTGTCACAGAGGTTACCATACGGAACAGGTACAAAGAGCTCACTGAAAAACTGGGCATAAAAGTGGAGATATAATCCGGCACAGGCTGGCTGACACGGGCTGACGGGCTGGCGCAAAAACAATCTGCATCTTACACAGCCGCTTTCTTACACAGGTGGCCCTTTACCGGTTTACAGGTTTTCTTCCACTTCAAAGATGGCCCCGTGGTTCCGTGGACGTGCTATGAACACGTGGCCGCCGCCGTGGGCTCTCACAAAGTGTTTCATGGCCTCTGCCAGCCGCTCCGCTGTCTCTTCGTCCGGGGTGACGGAAAAAAACCCGGGTCCCCACGAGCTCTGGCCGCTCCCATACGAGCCGTTTTTCAGTGCGAACTCCACGCCCTTCTCAACTACCCTGTACGAGTACGTGCCGCCCTGGGCCGCTGAAAAAGCACGGCCGGTTACTGTGTCCACCGCCTGGAGACCCGCTCCGAAAGCCTCAATGTCCCTCCCCAGAACGCCTCTGACCATGTCCTCCCGTCCATCTATGAGGTTCTCCCGCTCATCCTCGGTCAGAGGGCGGACACAGCCGAGCAACCCCTCCTCTTTATGCCCGTAGACGTGTTCTTTCACATCGGGGATTGTCACCACAAAACGCCACTCATCTGGCACCGTGTACCGCTTCACACACTCCTTTCCTGCACTGTGGATTATGAACCCGCCTCCACGAAAAACCTCTATCCCTATCCTGGACCTCTTTCCTCTGCCAAAAAACCTGGCCAAGTCGTCTATGGGCACGTCCACATCGGAGAGTATTGAGGCCACTTTTCCTGCTGATAAGGCCATCTGGGTGCCGGAACCCAGGCCAACATGTCTGGGGATCGCTGTTTTGAAGTGCACGCCCGGGCGCACATGGGGTTGAATCGTAGCCCCGCCGTCAGCCATCCGGTTTTTTATTGTGGGATGAGAAAACGCCTTTCTTAGCAGGGACAGAAACTCTTCCCCCGTGTCCGGGTCAGCCGTCGCTGTGGCGTCTGGTATGATCTCTGACGAGTCGGTGGGATGTGAGACCGTGAAAAGCATCCGGGGGAAGTCTATTGCCATGCCGGCTGAGCCCGCCAGAAAACCCTTTTCGTCAGTGTCTATGAAACCGAAGTGCAGGCGGGACGGAACATCGCCACGTATGAGCATGCCCTCTGGCTTTTCCACGGAAAGAAATGAAATGTTGTGGATATGGGAGGTCTCTGTTTCCGCTCTGACCATCGGCTCTCCATAGGAGGCCACAATATAAAGTTTACCTGTGAGAAGAACTGTGCGAAGCATATATGCCTGGCATATACGCCTGGCAGACGATGCCGGCTATTGGTGCCGTTGGTTAGCGGGGTAAAATCTATATTCCCCTCAACATTTCTCTCCACGGTGATACCATGCCAAAAAAAAGCGCATCAAAGAGCCGGGGAAAAAGCCAGGAGAAAAAAGAAACCCTTGAGGACAAACTGTCAATGAAAAAAGAACTCATCTGGACCAGGATTTCTGAGAAAGAGAAAAAAGAGATTTTCCGGTTCGCAGAGGAATACAAGGCGTTTCTTTCTGTGGCCAAAACAGAGAGAGAATGCGTTGAGGAGATGGTCAAAGAGGCAGAGAAAAAAGGCTTTGTCCCCTATGAAAAAGTCAAAAAGCCGGCTCCCGGCAAAAAGTTCTACATCGCCCACAAAAACAAGGCCGTGGCATTCGTCGTCCTGGGGAAAAAGCCGCCTCTTGAGGGCACACGCATGGTTGCCGCTCATATTGACAGCCCGCGCCTGGATCTCAAACAGAACCCGCTCTACGAGGACGGTGACACGCAGATAGCCCTCTTCAAAACCCACTACTACGGTGGGATCAAAAAATACCAGTGGGCGAACATACCGCTGGCTCTCCACGGCGTTGTTTTCACCAGCAAGGGAAAAAAGGTGGAAGTGGTCATAGGGGAAGAGCCCGATGACCCTGTTTTCACCGTGTGCGACCTTCTACCGCATCTGGCCAGGGGAGAACAGGCGGCAAGAAAGATGCCAGAGGTGCTCAAAGGCGAGGAACTGAACATAATAGTCGGCAACATGCCGGTGGAAGACGAAGAGGTCAAACACAGGGTCAAGACGTGGGTGCTGGACTATCTGAACAAAAAATACGGGATAGTTGAGGAGGACCTGACAAGCGCAGAGCTCACGGCCGTGCCAGCAGGCCCTGCCAGGGACGTGGGGTTTGACAGGACGATGGTTGGCGGGTATGGACAGGACGACCACGCCTCTGCCTTCCCGGCCTTCAGAGCGATACTGGACATAGACGTCCCGGAACACGCTGCCATCGCCCTGTTTTTTGACAAAGAAGAAATAGGCAGTGATGGGGCCACAGGTGCACAGTCAAGGTTGCCCGAGCAGGTTATAGGTGACATGTTGGCCCTCTATATGCCAGATTACAGATACGCCCATCTGAGAAAAGCCCTCCTTAACTCAAAGGTTCTATCCGCTGATGTCAACGCGGCTGTGAACCCCACGTTCAAAAACGTGCATGAGATGATGAACGCATCCAAGATGGGATACGGTGTGGTCATAACCAAGTTCACCGGACACGGCGGGAAATACAGTGCCAACGACGCCACAGCGGAGTACACCACAGAGATACGCTTGCTGTTCAACAAACACAAAATACCATGGCAGCTCGGAGAGCTCGGAAAAGTGGACGAGGGCGGCGGCGGAACAGTGGCCAAGTTTCTGGCAAAGTACAACATGGACGTTATTGATTGCGGTCCTTCTGTTATAAGTATGCACTCGCCGTTTGAGATAACCAGCAAAGCGGACATCTATTACACATACAGAGCATATTCTGTTTTCATGGAAAAAAGCTGACATTTAAACTGACATTTAAAAAATGATAAACGATTACGTATATGATTACGTACGCCCCCGTCGTCAGGGGTGATACAAAGCGTTTGAGGAGCCCCAAAGGAAAGGAGTGTAATCCATATGAAAGACCTCACCCTGGACGTGAAAAACGTTGCCGCAGGTTCTGATGCAGAGCAGAAAAGGGAGCCAGGGGTGACGGGGACGCAGTCCCTCTCTGGTGGTGGAAAACAGGTCGCACCGGGTGTTAAAAAGCTGCAGTGTATGTACCTGGACGAAAACGGGATGTGCACGGGGAGATACAGGGGTTTTGCCTGTCTGGAAAACAGGTGCCCTTTTTATGAGCGGATAATCAAAAACGAGTGCCCTTTCAGGAGGGGAGATGGATACTGTACCGTATATGGGCGGTTTTACTGTCCAGGCACCGGGATGTGCGAGATCACCTTCAGGATAAAACCCGGGGACGACAGAAGAGACAACAACGACAGAAAAGACGGCAAAAGATGACAAATAATCTGACAAATACTCTTGGCTAAATTCAAAAACTAAAGTCAAAAAGTGTTTTCTGCTTTTCCGCCTTCTTCTCCCCCTCTATTGCCCCCTCCCTTTTTTCCGTTTTTTCCGCTCTGCCGCCTGTTTCTTCGCCCATTTCCCCCACGCTCTTTTCTTCTACGGTCTCCCCGCCTGTTTCTTTGGCCCCTGTTTTTTCAGCTCCGGCGTCTTCCCCGGTCTCAGCGTCCTCCTCGGCGTTTTCTTCCCCCTCGGCGCCTTCTTTTTCCGTCTCTGTCTCTGCTTTCACACCTGACCCCCAGAAAGCGGTTGACCGATCTGCCCCGGGGAGTCCCCGCTCGGACCGGAGCTTTTCCACTTCTTCTATCGTTTTTTCAACCTCTGCTTTTTTCATTCCTTTCATCAAAAACTCTATCTCCTGGGGTGAGAGGTTCAGTTTGTAGGCCATTTCCACCCTGAACTCGGGGTCTTTTTTGAAGAGCACCTGGAAAAACGGGAGCACGTCCTCCATGGCGCTGTTTTTTGAGACGTGGGTCCACCGGCCAAGCTTGTCAGCCATTCCCGTGCGTATCTTTCTCCTTTCTTTTGAGGCGCTCATCTTTTTCAGCCAGGAAGGAAACTCCGTGCGGCTTATCTTGTCCAGGCTCTCCCTTTTGGCGAGGGCCAGCCCCATAGTCATGAAGAAATTGGCATAGACATAAAACCGGTAATGTCTGGTTCGCCATGCCCGCCCCAGGAAAAGATCCGATTTCGCCAGGGCTTCAAACCCGTTTGCGATGTCATATGGGTGTGTGTATGCCCCGGGCAGGTTTTCCTCAAACCACAGAATAGTGTAATTGGGGTCCTCGTCAAGGTCCTGAATCTCCCTGAACGCCCTTTTTCCGTTTACACGGCTTTTTAATACCATCCCTGTCAGCTTCCACATGTCGGTTCGGAGGTCTCTCACACCGGATTTTTCTACGTCTTCAAGGGTGACGACCTTCTTTCCCAGCGCAATGGCCTGGAGGTCGTTTATGGCACTCCGGACGTCCCCACTCCTCTCCGCTATTTTCCTGGCGACCTCAATAGGGACTCTGACCCCCTCGGCGGCTCCTATCTTCTGCAGGTAAACCGCGAGTTTTTCCAGTCTATCACGGTAAGATATCTCTCCGAACCTGATGGGTATGGCCAGACGTTTTATCTCTTTCCCCGTGTTGTCTTTTATGAGCTCGTACAGATCGTTGACTATTATGATGGTGGGCTGACGTGTTTCACGCAGCACTTCCAGCAGAGCTCTCTTGCCCCCCCTGTCCAGCGCGCTGTCCTCCCCCTCTTCCTCTCCGCTCCGTCTCTCATATAGAGAATCCGCTTCGTCAACTATGAGAATCTTCCGCCGGCCTTTTTTGCTTGATACAAACTCCCCATCAGGTGTGAAACCATCGTTGAGCGCTCCTCCGCCTATTATTTTCTTTATCATCTCTGCGTTTCTGACGTCCGAAGCGTTGACTTCAATGGCATCCCAGCCCATCTCGTTTGCGAGTGCATGGGCTGCTGTTGTTTTTCCAACACCCGGTGGGCCATACAGGATGACAGCCCTCTTTTTGGGAAGCGCCTCTTTTTCCCACTCTCTTGCCCACTCCCGCAGGGTTTTTATGGCGCTTGACTGGTTTATCATTTCGGAGAGCGTCTTTGGCCGATACTTTTCAGCCCAGTCCAGAACGGGGACTTTTTCTGCCATCGGTGGACAATGGCCATAGGCCTTTATCTTTTTTCGCCCCGAGAAACCCCGGCATCCAAAGAAAGTTTTATATCATGTTTTTATGTTGGAGGTTGGGGATGAAATCCATGAGAAAAAGAAACCTGTGGATGATTGCGGTGCTGATTTCTATATTTCTCCTGCTGCCCGTGGCACTTTTCGTTGTTGAAGGCGGCACGGAGGAAGCGCCGGAAATACAGGACGCAGTTGGAGACACAGAAGACAATTTCAAAGACATAACCAAGGTCTGGGTTGAAAGCGAGGACCTGTCGCAGTTCACGGTCGTGTACCAGGTCGCCGGCAGCCCCAAAGAATGGGAGAGGGGGTCTTTACTGAGCGGCAACATAACCACGTTCAACTACGAGTTCTATTTCTCATTCAACAACACCAATTACAGCGCCACAGCCGTGGTATCTGTGGCTTTTAACCTCTTTGGAGTCCAGGACATC
The DNA here is from genome assembly GCA_964601625.1 of uncultured Thermoplasmata archaeon. Taxonomy (GTDB): domain Archaea; phylum Thermoplasmatota; class Thermoplasmata; order JAGHBH01; family JAGHBH01; genus CAZROC01. Next base: position 30,807 of record CAZROC010000016.1, read on the forward strand.
GTTCTGGCATCGGGAGAACTCCGCGAAGTTTACTACGTTGAGGGAACAGACAACGTGGCAAATGAGTCATATCTCTACTCTCTATCAGTTTCGTGGGATCAGAGCAGAACATCTCTCGTCTTCCAGATACCCAAAGATATGATCGGAGACCCCCGAGAAGGGGAGGCCATAACACACCTCTGGGCTGCCGTGTGGAACGACGACCAGAACCCGTATGACGAACAGAGAAACCTGTCTGATGCCGTGGACTTTGCGTGTACGTATTCAGCCCCAGGAGAGGACTACATCTTCACCGGCGGATACGAGTACGTGTACGAGATGAGATTCACAACGGACAAAACAAATCTCACCGTCTCTGCGGGCGAATCGCTTTCCGTTCCCATAACAGTAATTTTCAACACCACAAGCGAGGAAAACGTCTCCGCCACCTTTAGCGCTGTGGTAACAGGAGTGGGAAGCGCGACCCTGGAACCTGACAACGCGACATTCAACGGCTCATCAACGCTCCAGATAACACTCACCTTTACCGCCCCCAATACCGTGACTAACCTGTCTGTCACAATGGTCACGATAACAGGCGAGATGGAGTTTGTTGAGAACGGCGTGACGGGCCACAAGGACGCCGAACCTCTCTATCTGAATATAACAGTTGAGCCAGCAAAAAAAGAGGAGCACCCCACATCCAGCGGGATACTGGATAAGATAATCGGTTTCTTCAAATCTCCTGTTGGGATGGGAATAACTCTCGCGGTGATACTGGTCCTCATAGGCGTGGCTTTCCTTGTCCGATCAGGAAAGAGATACGAGATGGAAATGATGGGCCCGGGCGGTGCTGGTCTGCCCCCGTATCCGCCGGGACAGCCACCCGCTCAGCCATACCAGGTATTCTCTCTGCCGGAAGAGAAAGAAGAGAAAAAAGGAGGGGAATAACCGGCTGGCATAATCTCTAACCCTGGCATAGACAATCAACATAGATCAATCAATTATGTCTATGCCCAGGTCCACCTCTTCTTCTGTGGGGCCTGCCACAGGCCGGCTTGAGACGACGGGCCTTCTGGCAGCCAGTGCTCCAGCGCCCCCTCTGCGTATTTTTTTGACAGGTGGGCCAGCCCTCTGATGTTCGTCTGCGCCGAGCTTTTTCCTTTTCTCCTCAACGCCTGTTAAAACGATCATGACCCGTATGGTTTTTTCAAGCGAGGGGTCCACGCTGCACCCCCATATTATTTTTGTGTTCGGACCCGTGAGGTTGTGAACCATCTCAGCGGCTGTCTCCGCCTCTTTTATGGTCATGTCAGGGCCCCCTTCCACCTTGACCAGAGCGCCCTTCGCCGTGGTTATGTCAAGGTGGGAGACCAGCGGGGAGTTGAGAGCCTCTTCAACGGCCTCTTCCGCCCTCCGGTCCGGGTCGTCGCTCTCTCCCAGCCCGACCATGGCCATGCCACCGTTTTTCATTATGGTCTTAAGGTCGTTGAAGTCCAGGTTCACGAGGCCCGGTTTTGTGAGGGTCTCAGTTATGCCTTTGATTGTTCGCATGAGAATCTCGTCAGCCACCATGAAAGCATCGTTTATCGGGAGGTTGGGAACGAGCTCAAGGAGCTTATCGTTTGGTATGACTATGGTGGTATCGCATGCCCTTTTCATCTTTTCCAGACCCCGCATGGCGTTGCTCATCCTGACCTTTCCCTCGGCAGAGAAAGGGAGTGTTACGACACCGATCACAAGGGCGCCCATCTCCCGGGCCAGCCGGGCCACGAACGGTGCGCTCCCTGTTCCGGTCCCCCCGCCCAGTCCGGCGGTGACTATAACAATGTGAGCCCGGTCTATGACCTCACGCAACTGGTCTTCGCTCTCCCTGGCCGCTTCTTCTCCCACCTCGGGCCTCGCCCCGGCACCCAGTCCCCTGGTTGTGTACCTCCCAAGGAGTATCTTTTTGTGCGCCCGTATCTGGAGGAGGTGGCTCGCATCCGTGTTGGCGGCTATGACCTCTGCGTTCATTACTCCCGTCTCAAGCAACCGGTTTATTGTGTTACAACCCCCTCCACCGCATCCGATTATCTTTATCTTCAATTTGAGGCCTTTGACGATTTCAAGAAGTTCTCTGTCAGCATCACCCACGCCAGGGGGAGTGAAAGCGGGTGCGTTTGCATTTCCAACAGCATTTTTTATCAGACTCTCACCGATGGGACTCATTTCTACACCGCAACATGATTAAAAGGTGGGTATAAAAAAGGTGCGATGAAAACACAGGGAAAGACGCAGGGCAACGTTTTTATTCTCCCGTGTTCTCCGCTCACCGTGGTACCATGGGCGAAAAACTACTGGTTGTGAACTACAAAAACTACGAACAGGTGCTCGGCAAAAAATCGGTGGAAATGACAAAAGCGATAGAGAGGGCGGCCTCAGAACACCCCGACGTGCGTGTGGTCGTTGTCCCGCCGGCAGTGGAACTGCGTATGGTGGCCGAGAACACCTCCCTGGACGTTTTCGCCCAGCACACTTCCGGCCACACACCCGGGAGCAGGACCGGAGAGATAATGGCGGAATCCGTTAAAGAAGCCGGAGCAGTGGGCACCCTGATAAACCACTCGGAAAAGAGGCTCACCCTCGCCGAGATCTCATCTGCTGTGAAAAGAGCACACTCGCTGGGGCTGGAGACGGTTGTGTGCACGGACACCGTGGAGACCACAGGAGCAGCCGCGGCTCTTAACCCCCATTTTGTTGCGATAGAACCCCCAGAGCTCATAGGAGGGGACATATCTGTTTCAACAGCCAGACCGGAACTCGTCTCAGGTGCCGTGGACGTGGTAAAGAAAATATCCCCGGGGGTGAGAGTCCTGTGCGGCGCCGGGGTAAAAACAGCAGAGGACGTCTCAAAAGCGGTTGAGCTTGGAACAGTGGGAGTCCTACTGGCATCAGGGGTAGTCAAGGCCAGAGACCCGTACAGGGCGACGCTGGACATCCTGGCAGGGTATGAATAAACGGGCCGTTATGCTTAATGCTTACAGCGATCCGACGGATAAGGAGAAGGGTGTGCGTGCGATGGCCAAACGAAAAAAAAGAGAAAAAGAAAAAGAAGAGGCTGAGGAGGAGATAATCCTCCCGTCCTTTGACGAGAAAAAGTACATGGAAAAAGAGATCCGTGGAGCAAAGACAACAACGCTCGTCTTTTTTTACGCCGTGATAATAGCATGTATTTCGGCGGTGTTCACATACATGGGCCAGTGGGCCATGGGCGTCTTGTTGGGCGCCGTGGCCGTGGTGTCTATACACGTGCCTCTCAGCCTCATGGGAGTGGACACGTCTGCCATGGAAAAAAAGGAGTGGGCGGGGAACTACATGGTCTTCATTTTCGCATGGCTGGGCGTATGGGTCATACTCTCAAACCCGCCTTTCATGGACCTGGCCCACCCGGACATAGAAAACCTGTCCCTCTCAACCATGGACGAAGATGGCAACTGGACAACGGTTTACCACCTGGTCTACGTCGGAAAAAAGCACACGCCAGTTTGGGAAAAAGAGGAGAACATGTACATCTACGCCGGGGATGCTGTGAACATATCAATGCGAATAACAGACAACGTGGGCGTTGGTTGGGTCAAATGTTACATCTCCACGGAAACCAACTCCACAGAGATTGATCTCATATACTCCGGCGATGGGTGGTACTACACCAACCACACCTTCAGCTCGCCGGGAGAATACACGCTTGTCATAGAAGCGGGGGACGTTAACGGCAACGTGGTGCGCTGGGAAGAGACCTTTGAGGTCATGCCCCCCGTTTAAGTCGCTGGCTTCATCGTCTCTTCATCGCCTCCACGGTGGCCGCCGGTCCACAAAAAGGGCGAGGTCCACTGGCGATTCTCTGAAAACCATGTCTACTGCGTCCCTGCCAGCCAGGACGACAAAACGCCCTTCTTCAACGTGCTGGCTCAGATGTTTCCCCAGCCCCCATTCCCGGGCGCGCTTTTTAACCACCCTGGCAGCTTCCACGTGCTGTGGTATCTCAACCACCCACCGGCCCGCCTCGGTGTAGGGCTCGCCCCAGGAGTTTTTCTCGCCTCCCCCGTCGCTCTCCCTCCACTTTTCAACGAAACGCTCAGCATGGGGGTGGCTCCACACGGGCGGGCCGTGGTGTTTTTTAACCCGCTCCCGGCGCTCTCTGCCGAGCTCAAACAGGAAGCCGACCCATTTTTCAGTCACAAAGCGGTGGGTGTGAATGACAGGAAAACCCTCCTCTTCCAGACGCCCTGGAATGTTCCGCCTGGCCCTGTTTACCTGCGGGTACAGGGTGTCATCCACAACATCCGGCCGCTCTATGAGGACCAGGAGGGCCCCCGTCCCTCTCTCTGAGAGGAAATCCATGGCCTGATCGGTGTTTACTGTGGGCGGGGGGTTGGGGAAGAAAAACCTTATGTCGGGGGATTTCAGGTAGTCCATCGCCGCCGCCATGAACCTCCCAAGCGATTCCAGGCTCACAGGAGAGGCCACGTTTCTTTTAGGGTCCACGGGGTCAATGAAAACAAGCGGGTCCTCAAACCTGGCCCCGCCTCCCTGTATCTCTATTTTTGTTCCTGGCCTCCACTCTTTCGCCGCCGCCTCAAGGACGCCATGGAAAGAACCGTACTTGATTACGAGCAATTCTACGAGATATCCGCTGAAACCGCCCACCTTTGCCTCTGCTCCATAAACGCCCACGCCCTTCATGAACTGTTTTAGCAACAGCACGTCGTCCCGTCGGTCTTCTCTCAGGTGGTCAATCACGAACCGGGTGTGGAAGGGGGTGCGGTCAACGGCGCTTTTGAGAAAAGAAGGACTCGGTATGCGATAACACGGCACGATGTCAATTTCAAACCCGTCCACTTCGCCATGCAGATATGGGTGCTCGGCGTATCTCTCCTCTCCCATCCCGATAGCCCGCCTGGCCATCTCCAGCCCGCTTTTTTCCAGGACATCCCGGGGGGTCTCCGGTGGAAACAATATGAAGACGTCTATGTCCACGCCCCTCATAAACGTGCCCTTTGCCAGAGAGCCGACGAGCATGACATCAACGTCCAGGCCCATCTCCCTGGCCGCCTCAAGCAATCCCTCTTTTATTTTTTCGGCCACAGCGAGAGCACGCTCTATCTCCTCAGGACCCGGTTTAATCCTTGAGAGCACGTCTCTTTCCACGTCCTCCGCTCTCATCTGAACAACCCTTGTGGAACAGAACGACCCCAGTTTATATAAACCATTCTCCTCTTCTACACCGTCCACTCCACGGAGGAAAAAACAATGCCATACATGGAAGAGGAAAACAACGGCGGAAGAGGAGGCGATAGAGTCTCAATGCTCCAGGGAGCGGGCGGAGAGGCAATGCAGCGTCTCATAAAAAACGTGTTCGGAAAACACCTACACTCCACACCGGCATCTGAAGCCCATGAGAGCGGATGGGAAATACTCATTGGAATAGAAAAAATGGACGACGCCGGCGTCATAGGAGAGATGGTTTTCACCATAGATGGCCACACCGTGAAACCTATATTTTACCCGGGAGGAGACATAGGCCGCCTCTCCGTTTCAGGCACCATAAACGACCTCGCAGCCATGGGAGCCACCCCCCTGGCACTGGCGAACAGCGTCTTCATAGAAGACGGCTTCCCCATCAGAGACCTTGAAAAGATCGCCAGGAGCATGGGTGAGACCTCCCGTGAAGCCGGTGTGCCCGTCATAACAGGGGACACAAAGGTCGTGGAAAAGGGGAGCGTTGACGGAATATACATATCAACAGCGGGCATAGGCACAGCGGAGAAACCCCTGAAACGAAACAGGGCCGTCTGCGAAGAACTTGGACGAAAGGTGGCCTGGCTGGAAGACACAAACATAAGAGCGGGGGACGTGATAATAGTCTCCGGCTATGTGGGAGATCACGGCACAGCGATACTCTCAGCCAGAGAGGGATACGGCTTTGACTCGTCCGTGAAAAGCGACACCGCCCCCCTCAACGGCCTCGTGGAAAAAGCCCTGTACACCGGCGGCGTGGTGGCGGCGAAAGACCCCACCCGTGGCGGAGTGGCAAACGCCCTTAACGAATGGGCGGAAAAATCATCTGTTGGGATAGTCGTTTATGAGGAAAAGATACCTGTCAGAGAGGAGGTCAGGGGCGCATGCGACCTCCTAGGCATAGACCCGCTCAACATAGGAAACGAGGGAAAGATGCTCTTCGCCGTCCTGGAAGAAAAAGCAGAAGAGGTGCTGGCAGAGATCAAAAAACACCCGCTGGGAAGAGATGCGGAAATAATAGGATATGCGTCATCTGACATATCCGGTGTAGTTCTTGAGACGGTGGTGGGCGGAAGGAGAATGCTGGAGCCCCCCGTGGGAGATCCCGTGCCGAGAATATGCTAGTTTCGCATCTTCCAGCGCCCATATTTGTACTCTATAGCACATCCGCCCTCAAAGCTCACCATGCACGGGCCAACGGGGTTATCTGGCCGACATATTTTTGCAAACAGGGGGCACTCGTGAGGTTCCAGAACACCCCTCAGGACATCTCCACACCTGCATCCAGGCGGGTCCGGGTATTCCCTCTCTCTGACGGGTTCCAGTATGTCTTCGTACTTCTTTCTGCCGTTCCACATTTCATATCCGTCCTTTATCTCCAGCCCCGAACTGGGTATTGTGGGGAATCCGCGCCACTTCACATCAACAGGGCGGAAAACCTCTTTCATCATCTCCTGGGCTATGACATTTCCTTCCTCTCTAACAGCCCGGGTGTACTCGTTTTCCACTTCCGCCCGGCCTTCCACCACCTGGCGGACCAGCATGTAAACCCCGGACAGGAGGTCCAGCGGCTCAAAACCCGCCACAACCTGGGGCAGACGGTATTCTTCCGAAAGAAAGCGGTAGGGACGGGTGCCGATTATGACACTCACATGCCCCGGCTCTATGACCCCGTCAAGTTTCACCTCGCCAGACTCGGCTATGAACCTCAGCGCCTCCGGCACAGTCCGGTGGCAGGACACAACGCTGAAATTCTCAGGCGGCTCAGAAAGGATGGTCGCGGCCGTTGTGGGCGCTGTCGTCTCAAACCCCACCCCCATAAAAACCACTTCCTTGGAGGAATCATCCCTCGCAATTTTGAGAGCATCCTCAACGCTGTAAACCACCCTCACGTCCCCCCCCTCTCCCCTCACTCGCAAAAGCGAGCCAGAGGCACCGGGCACCTTGAGCATGTCCCCATAGATGGCCACAGTCACACCTGCCCTCGCCAGAGCCAGAGCCTCTTCTATCTCACCCGTGGTGGTGACACAGACTGGACACCCCGGGCCCTGTATAACCCTCACACCCACATTTTCCAGCAGGACATCAAGCCCGTACCTTACCAGGGTGTCCTGGTGGGTGCCGCAGACGTGCATGAATTTTAGCTCCCGCCCGACATTTTCAACCCCTTTTCGTATGCCGGATAGTATCCTGTCCGCTCTCTCCCTGTCTCTGAGAAGCGCCAGTTTTTTCCCCAGGTCCCCATCAGAAGGGTTCTTCATCGTCAACAACCACCCTTATGTTGGTTATTGCACACTCGTTCCCCTCCACAATGTCAACAACGTCTCCACACCTGGGGCAGGAAAATATTGGAACAGCGTAGTGGTAGGATATGTCCTCGTCGTATTCCAGACCGCCCACATAGCCACAGTTTGGACACTTCGCAACCGCCTTTTTTTCCTTTAAAACCAGCTTTGCCTCGCGGAGGAGCGGCTCGTTTTCAGCCAGCACCTGGAAAGAAAACCTGAGCGGCTCATGTCCCAGAAACGTCAGCTCTCCAACCTCAAGGGTGACCTCCTCAACGCCTATAACACCCTTTTTTTCCCTGACAGTGGACAGGACGGTTTCAACCACCTGCTGCATCACAGAGAACTCGTGCACCTTCAACCCTCCCCATCTCCATCTTCACTCATCCACCGAGCCCCGGCGTCTTCTTCTGCATCAAGCATCTCATCCCAGAGATCCAGGGTCTCCAAAGCGTCTTTTTCGCTCAATATCTGGATGGCAAAACCGGCGTGGACTATAACATAGTCCCCTACTTCAGGTCTGACAAGGGTTATGTTCGCCTCTCTGCGAACGCCGCCCGAATACTCCACAACAGCGTGGTTTCCGTGTATCTCAACGACCTTTCCAGGCACTGCCAGACACATCTTCCCACCACTTTTCTCCTGGGCTTTCTGTTCTCTCAAGCTTTCTATTCAGACAGCATATTTTAAGTTATCCCCTACTGTGCTTTGTAGAAATCCTCATGGAGATAAATAAAAGGAGTTTGACGTATCGGTCTGCGTTGTATGCCAGGTATCTGAGTTTTAGTTCTCTGTTTTGCGTCCGGACTTTTCTCGAGTAGATGCACTCGCCGAAACGTCGTTTCACCACGCTGTTCACGGTCTCGACCAGCACCCTTCGGTTGTGAATCTTCCTGTCGTAGCCGCGTTTCATCTCTTTCCGATACTTTCCTTTCGTCCGGCGCGCGGGTGCGTCTTCGTTCCTGGCTGGGATGATCGATAGTGCTTTGAGTTCGTCTTGGATTAGTTGATGATGGGGTTCGGCATCGTACCCCTTGTCGGCAACATACACGTCCGGTCTTGCTAAACGATGTGTGCTACGAGCGACTAGATGGAAGTCTTTATGGTCGCTTGCCGGTCCTTGGCGGTGCCTGACTGCGATGATGAGCAATGTTTTTGTGTCGGCCGAGATTGTGGACTTTAGGTGTTTACGTCGGATGTCCCGTTCCTTTCCTCTGTATGTGAGCCGTGTCTGGTAGTATCTGGATGCATGTTCCATACGATCGAGCCTCGCAGCGGCCTTCTGTAGCGATGTGAAGTGCGGTATGCGCTTCAGTTGGAGATATTCGGTGATTGGCGTCGCGATCTCCAGCCAGTCGATGAAACCACGATAGTCTTTCATCCTGTTCGGGTACTTTGACCGGTACCTCGGCATGCCGGAACGCCTTGCTGCGGTGTGAACGGCGACCGCAATCTGTAAAATACTTCGGAACCTTTCTCATTCCCATCCCTTCTGGGCACCCCGAAACCAGGGTGCTAGTGCACTACCCAGAAGGGATTCCTCCTTTTTATGTGGTATGGTTTCTACAGAGCACCCTACTGTCACGCTACTGCACCCAACGTTTTCCCGCCACCCGTCTCCGCACTCTCTGTCCGATACTTATTTATAAACTGTTTTTCAATCTATACCTTGTGAACGAAAATCAGAAAAACAAAAAAAACACGGAACCCCACGGAGGGGGGCCAGAGGGGACATACATATCGGCCGGGGATCTTGAAAAATACGCCTACTGTCCCCTCAGCTGGTGGCTGAGTAGAGAACACGATGTAACAACCGAGGAACTGCAAAAAGGAGTGGAAGCGCACAGGGAATTCGGCGAAAAATTTGACACGGTAAAAGAGTACAGGATTGAAGCCCGGGGCTATGAGAGGGCGGTGATGTGGACGGCCATACTGGCCACAATAGTCTCAATAGCAGGGGTGACAACCTTTTACTCGCCGGCGATAGAACTCGGGTACATACTCTCTTTTCTCTCCCTTGTATGGCTGCTGGCAGCGTCGTACTTTCTGTACAGGGCGGAGACGGTCAAGACTGAGAGGGGAGCTGAGAAGATAATAACCATTTTCTCAATGGTTGCAGTGCTGCTGGCACTCTTCAGTGTCACATTCGTGCTGAGATTGAGCCTGCTCACGGGCTTTGCCTTTGAATCCCTTGCCCTCATGTGGCTGATAGGGGCGTCAATCTTTCTATACAAAGCCCTTCGTTACACGGAACTCTCAAACACAAAATTTGAGGAGATAGGCTTCACAGGCACACTTGAATACCACGACTCCGAAAAAACCCGGCCACCGCTTATGAAATCAGAGCGCTACCACCTCACCGGGAGACCGGACCTGATAATAAAAAAAGGCGAGGACATGATACCCGTGGAGATAAAAACAGGCAGGATACCCCGCGGCCCCCTGTTTTCGCACATCCTCCAGATAACGGCGTACAACATGCTGGTTGAAGAAAAATACGGTCGCCAGCCGCCCTACGGGATTCTGAGATACGTTGACAGTGATGGACACTTCGTGGAACACGAAATAGAGTACACGCCGGAGCTGAAAGACCTCGTCCTGGAAAAAATAGGCGAAATGATGGAAAAAATGAAAACGGGGGACGTGCACAGAAACCACCACAGAGAAAACAAGTGCCTGCGCTGTTCCCGCCGCCACATGTGCCCGGAACGTCTGGCATAAAATGCTCATTTCCTTTCTCTTCCATCTCCCATCATTTCTGCTATGGACTCAACGGTTTTCTCAATTCTCTCCACACGCTGTTTTATATCCTCTACCTCAACCTTCATCCTCAGCATTTCCTCCTCAAACGGCGTGAAACCCCTTCTCTCTGTGATATAGTGCGACACGGCCATGCCTATAAAAAGAGCCCCTATGACCGCCAGCACGGAAATTACGATTATAGTCAAAACAAAGCTCAGAAAGTTTGCCGCAATGTTGCCCAGCGATATGAAGCCTGACAGGAGGCCCACAATGACAACTGCGCCAACGACTCCGAGCACGAGATAGACCACGACAGATTTGGGCTTCAATGGGACACCTCCACCATGGTCTCTCTAAACGGCAGGTCTTTTTCAAACAGCACATAAAAATCTTCCCCGTGCCAGATGACAAGGAGGGGGATCTCAACTTCACTGTCGCCGTCTTTTTCCTCCTCTATGCCTGGCAGCTCCATTTCGGGGGTGTAAAGAGCAACCGTGGCGTTGTACCGGTACTCCATCTCATTGTACCACACGGTGGCATAAAAAGTGAAATTGTCATAGAAGAAAGAGCGATGCCACGCCAGCGTGTTGTTCTCAACGAAAACCTCCGACACGTTGCCATAGACGACCTCAACCGTTATGTTGTCATACCTTGTTGCTTCCACACCCATAACATAGAGCTTGGTCTGGTTGTCCACATAGTCCACCACGACGATGGGCATCTTGGTGACCGGCGCGACGATCTCAGTGCAACCCCCAGACGCAACCACGACAAAAACAACAGCACTGGCCATCAGTAAAACCGCCCCCGCAGACGTGTGTGACTCTTCTCTGCCTCTCCGCCAGCCAGACAAAACACGCATATTTGAAAATACAAAAAGGGGTATAAAAGCTTATTGAGAAGAGGCGTATTGTTGTGGGCGGAGATGTCAAACAACAGCCAAATGGTCGAGGATGTCAAGATAAGTGTTAAGTTTGGTGTGAGCGTATCCCTTTTTGGTCCGGTTTGTTGGGCCGTAGCGGAAACATTTGCTTCCACACGCATCGGACAAAACATGCTTTTGTCCAACACAGAAAGGAAGGGAGATTCAAACACAGAATCAAACAATTCTACAAAAGATGGCCACACAACGCCAAACCAGAAACAGCACTATCATGGTGCCTATCATTCATCACAATATACAACCTAAGGAGGCAATAACTTGACATCCTCAAATGGTCTGTCAAAAAATTTATTAACGCCCTATTTATGGAGCTTATGGGGTGTGCTGGTGAAAATAAAAGAGTGGTTTGAGAGAGCAATAAGCTATTTGAGACCGCTTAACTGGGAAAAAGTTATGTCTGCATTCCTGGCACCCATCAGTATGGTGTTGGTGGTTATCCTTGTTCTGCCTAGCGTGTTGAACGTTGCGTCAGATAACATTTTTGTTTATATGGACCAGGAAGAATCTTTCACGGGCTAGAAAGAGGAGGTAACATTTTTCTTCTCTTGGTTGTTGTGGTGTGGTTGTATGTCGTCTTTGACTTGTCTCTGTGGTAGTACTCGGTTGTCTTTTGGTGGAGGTTGGGTTGATACCGACTTTGACTGCCCCTTGGGGGGCATGGAGGACGGAGACGATGATGGTATCTTTGACATGGATGAGGCCAGCCCCCTGGACTGTGACAGCGACGATGATGGGTTGTCTGATCCCGAGGAGGTTTCGCTTGGGACTGATCCGAATGTTCCTGACACGGACAATGACACGGTTCCTGATGGTCCGGAGGTCCATGGTTGGACTGTTTCTATTGGGCGTGTTGGCAGTGATGGCAGTACTGTTTTGCATGAGTACACGTTTACCAGTGATCCTCTCACACCTCTGTCGGATGATACTGTTACGATTGTTAAAGGTGGCAGCGGTACTCGCCCTGGTGATGATCTGGACCTGGACCACATAAATGATAGTTTGGAGCGTTCTATGTTGGCTCCTTTGTCTGATAAGGATCCGTCTGAGTTGTCTGAGGAGGACAATGCTACTCGTGCCCAGTACAACCCGTTTATAAGGGAGAACCTTCCTCCGAAAGCGGAGGATATCCGTGTTGATGCTGTTGCTGTTTGGGATACTTACTGGGTGGGTTTTGTTCCTGTTCCTTATGTCTCAGCGTGTTATGCTGTTGTCTCTGCCACTGTCTCTGAACCTGCTGGTATTAGTTTTGTCAGGTTTAAAGTGCTTGATAGTGGCAGTTATAGGACGTGGACTTTTTCTGATGCGCCCACGTCTGTTTATCTCTCTGCTAACCTGGACATTGATTATTTGAGCGATTACCAGGTGGATTTCACGGTAGAAATCAAGACCCGGGACACCAACAACAACGAGATGATCGCCGAAGAAACAATATCGTCGGCATGGTTCGGATTGTTAAAAGACGTTTGGAATGCGATTGTGGAGTTCTTCAGCACGGTTAAAGAAAAGGCGCTGGCGGTAC
>CAZROC010000017.1:0-43136 GCA_964601625.1 uncultured Thermoplasmata archaeon
GTCGCCAACCCACTACCACCATTCCCACTGATAGTAGAGTTGATTATGTAGCTGGGTGGGAGTGTGTCGTTGTTGTGTGCTATTTCTACTCCGGCTTGTGTGCTGTTTGTTATTGTACAGTTTTCTATGATTATTGGGGCAAAATAGGTTTGTACTTTGCCGTATATTGTGTCGTTTTCTATTTTTATTGTTTTGCCATTGTATCCTTGGATGTATAGCCATCCTATTATCTTTGATCTCGTTATTTGTGGGGTGTGTGTAGTGGTGTATCTTCCGTCTATTGTTAGGTCGGTTGGTCCTATTTCTGATGTGTCAATGTAAGCGTTTTGGGTGTAGATGTTGAATTGGTCTGTGTAGTTGACTTTTGAGTTTGTTAGTTTGAGGGTTCCGTATGACGTGAATTCGTATTTGGAAAAGCTTTCTGTTGGATAGTTTGTTGTGATAATAGTGTTTTCTGCTACCAAGGTTCCTTTTTCTTTTATAAGGATTTTGTTTTTGTTGTTTGGGTATACTGTTTGGATTCTGAGGATCACGTTGTCCAAAAATAGGCTCCCCTCGTCTTCTATTATAAGATTTCCTTTTAACACTATCGTTTTGTCCTGTATGTACACGTTGTCTGTCACAACCCAGTCTCCAACTATGTAAACGGTATCTTCTGTGGTGACTGTTGTCTCTGCTTTTGTCTGGTTTATCGGTGTCAATAGGAGGAGTAACAGGATGAGTATGATAAGATGTTTTTTTACCATACAAAACGTTTATTGTGTTTAGCAAGTTATAAACTTTTCTCTATTATGAAAGAAAACATGGTGTTAATATAACAAAATTATATGTTGTGTTATATTTTTATGTTTGTGTTTGGATGTTTTGGGTCATCTTATGTGTCCAACCGGTTGATACCTGTGCAAAGAGTATAAGACTGCAACCCAACTCAGACAGGGTTCTCGGCAAATTTTGCATTAGTGGAGTAGAATAGAGTTGTGGAGGGAGAGGAAAGATTAATATCACATAGGGGCGTCAGCCAGCTTAATGACCGTCAAAGACCGTGTTGGGCGCCAGAGGTACATAGCGTTTATAATTGAGGCTCCAAGGGAGTTCAGACGGGGCGAGGTCATCCACGCCATCCACAGAGCCCTGCCACGGGACATCCGCAACGAAGACGTGTGGCTCACGGTCTTTGAGCACAACGCCGGCATAGTGCGGTGCCCCCACCTGTTGAAAGACAGGGTCATTGAGATCCTGAACAGCATCAGAGAAGTCAGCGGGGTGGGTGTGACTTTTCGCACTATTATTACCTCTGGCACTATAAAGAAAGCAAAAAAGAAGTTCCAGAAAAAGTGGTGGGCGGAGGCGAGGGGTAGAGGCATAATCCTATCTCTGTTAGTCCATGCTGAGGTGGAAAAACGTGGAAGACCCCGACGCGGGAAAAAAGATGATGTGGAACTCCGCCCCCCCGCTCACATCACACACACCAGCCACAACCCTTATATCCGACAGAGCATATCGGTTGTGCATGTCCCCGCCGCTGGTGGACCTGTTCGGGAGGCCAGTGACAGGTCTCCGCGTCTCCATAACAAACCGTTGCCAGCTGGACTGTTTTTACTGCCACAGAGAGGGCACCGAAGGCGCTGGAGAGGAGATGGAGGTTGAGGATTTTGAGAAAATAGCATCCACCGCGTCTCGTCTGGGGATAAAAAAGGTGAAAATCACCGGAGGAGAACCACTCATAAGAGAAGATGTGGTGGACATAGTCCGCGTCTTTGCCAGGCACTTTGAAGAGGTCTCTCTGACCACAAATGGTCTCCTCCTCGCGGACCTGGCCGCAGACCTGAAAAAAGCCGGCCTGAAGAGGGCCAACGTGAGCCTGGACACGCTGAAACCCGACGTTTATTCACGCATAACAGGGTATGGGGGCAGAGACGGCGTTGATGCGGTCATGACGGGCATAAAAAAGGCCATTCGGGCGGGCCTGACACCTGTAAAGGTTAACACGGTGCTGATGAAGGGCATAAACGACACGTGCTGGCTGAACATAGCCCGGAAAGTGACGTCGCTGGGCGCAAAATCACAGCTGGTGGAATTCGTGCACCCGGCAGAAAAAACAAACGCGCCCGAATACGTTTCCAGGCACGCTGACATGGGCGATGTAATCGGCACCCTTGAAAAGATGGCGGTTGAAACCTATGAGCGCCCGCTCCACAGGAGGAAAACATATGTCCTGGACTTTGGAACACACAGAGGCGAGGTTGAGGTCGTCCAGCCCATGCACAACACGGTTTTCTGCGAAAACTGCACACGCCTGCGGGTGACACCGGATGGGAAGCTGAAAACATGCCTCCTCGGAGGAATAGAGACCCCGCTGCTGTCCCGGTCTCCGGGCGAAGAGGACATTGAGAGGGCGTTCCGCCGTGCCCTCCTCAGCCGTTACCCGTACTGGGGGAAAAAAACAGGCATAAACCTCCTGCTCTTTTCCACCGCCAGAGAAAAAGTCGGCGAGGACGTGATAAAGATGTTTGTGCCCCCCGGGACGACAGCTGGGGACCTCCTTTCTTTTGTAAAAAAGACCTTTCCCGGGATGGGAGACATGCTCATATCTGTTAACCGTGAATACGCCGACGAAAAAAAGGAATTATTGGACGGAGATGAGGTGGCGCTGTTTCCGCCGGTCGGAGGTGGATGATATGATGGAGGGCGATATAGTGGACGATGTGGGCGGTCCAGGTGGAAGGAGGTGCCATGTAGCCATCCAGAGAGAGGATTTCGACTCCTCCGTCCTCGTTGAAAAACTCGTCGACGGCCGAACGGGCTGTGTTGTAACTTTTACTGGCACGGTGAGGGAGTGGACCGGAGACAGAAAAACGCTTGACATATACTATGAGTGCTATGAGGAGATGGCCGAGAAGGAGATCGCAGGGATATGCGAAGAAGCCCTTGAACACTTTGGCGTCCTGGGGTGCTCGGTGGTCCACCGTGCCAACGTCCTCCTCCGGCCAGGGGACAGAGTTGTTTTCATAGGGGTCTCCGCCGCCCACAGAAAAGAGGCATTCAGAGCGTGTGAATACATAATTGACGAAGTCAAAAAGAGGGCTCCCATATGGAAAAAAGAGAGATATGACGAAGCATATGACAAGGACGCACGGGGCATGCAGGAAAAAAAGGAGGCGCTACGGAATGAGCAATGAAGGAAGGAAATGGTCGGCTGGAGGAATGGTTGACATACGGGACAAAGAAGTGGTCGCGAGAACCGCCGTCGCCTCCGGCAAAATAATTTTGTCGGCGAAAACCGTGGAAGCGATCCGGAGAGGGGCTGTGAAAAAAGGAGACGTCTATGAGGTGGCCAGAGCCGCAGCGTTCCTGGCGGTGAAAAACACGCCCGGTGTAATACCGCACTGCCACCCCATCCCTGTTGAGAAGGTCGCAGTTGAGTTTGCCTCAGAGATTGCCGGTGAAAAAGGGTTTGTAAGTGTGAGATGCGAGGTTTCCACCACAGCGAAAACGGGTGTTGAGATGGAAGCCCTACACGGTGTTCTCGTGGCACTTCTGACCATATGGGACATGGTCAAATACATGGAAAAAGACGAAAAAGGACAGTATCCCCACACACGCATAACCGATGTTGTGGTGGAGAAAAAAGTGAAGGGCGATGGTTGAGAAAAAAGGAAAAAAGAGGGGATATGCATGGGATACCACGACCACACACACGACCTGCCCCGGAACCTGGGGTTTGCCGTCTTAACAGTCAGTGACACGAGGACGCCAGAGACCGATGTCTCCGGAAAAGTGCTGGTTGAGAGAATAGAAAAAAGTGGGCACAGAGTCGTGGCCAGGGACATTTTGAAAGACGACGTTTTCCTGATAAGAGAAAAAGTGGCCCGCCTCATAGCCATGGGAGGTGTGGATGTTGTTGTCTGCACCGGCGGGACAGGTGTTTCTCCCGGGGACGTGACCGTTGAGGCGGTCCTGCCCCTCCTTGACAGGGTGTTGCCCGGTTTTGGGGAGATGTTCCGCAGAGAGAGCGAAAAAGAGATAGACACCGGGGCCATGCTCACGAGGGCGTTATGCGGGACCTCTGCGGGCGTTGTAATCTTCTGCATGCCCGGGTCGCCGGGCGCCGCTAAGACAGGCGCACGTTTGATGCTGAGCGAAGTCGCCCACATGGTAAAAGAGGCGAGGAAGGGGCGGCGGATAGCTTGGCTTGACAAACATTTTTAGTCGCTATGATATATGGGATGATATGAGGGTGCTGGTAAGGGTGGTTGGATGAAGAAAAAGTTTGCTGGTTTGTTTGGTGTTTCAGTTGCGGTTGTTGTTTTTTCCTTATTAAATATTAGTGCGGTTTGTGTTCCCACTTTCAGTGTGCCGGAGATGTATCTGGATCCTTATAGGGGTGAGATATGGTATTATTCTGTGGGCTGGGATGAAAGAAGTGTCTGGGAGGGAGATGGTGTTTACAATATATCTTCTCAGTCTTATTCTTATAGTGATGGGGTCGCGGACCTGATAAAACAGTATGGTCCGCCTGTGGGTGTTTTGAAAAACGGTACTGCGGTCTTTGTGAGGCAGGAAGCCGGTGGGGGCTGTCTCTGGGCTGTTAACCCTGGCGGGCAGGGCTATAAAACGGGCTGTGAGTGGAATGGAATCTACCTTTTTTCGTGGTTTGACCCGACAACTGAGACCTTTTTTGTTTTTTTAGAGGATTCCATAGTTGAGTATTCTCCGTTTTCTCTACAGATAAACTATCCCCTCTCTCAGCATCCCGCTTTTGTTTCTCATTCTGTGGTTTTACGTCTGAAAGATGAGCTTTTTGTGGGAACGGTTAACGGTTTGATGGTGTATAATCTTTCCACGGACACTATGGAGATAAAAAGACCAGATTACGGCGAATTGTTGTGTCTCGTGAGATGTGTAACCGTTTTAGATGGCGAAGTGGTTGTTGTTTTTAACATTCTGAACTATTCGGACTTCAATGAGAATGAGATAGATGTTCTCACTTTTTATTCTCTGGCAGGCGCTAGCTTCGTTAAAAGCGAGATATTCCAGATTCGAGACGATTTTCTTTCCAGATGGTTTGAGTTCGGAGAGCCGGTGGTGTGGCTGGGGGTGATAGATAACCAGTGGATTTCTCTTGCCATTTCAGAGGGAGGAGGCGCCCTCTACAAGGTAAACAAGACCGGTAAACTGGAGCCATATCCCACACCAGGTTCTCTGTCAAACGCTTTAGACGTGTATGGGCCTGGCGTCTTTCCAGAAGTAAAGGAGTACAACAACTCAATCGTATTTTTGGTCCCTGGCAGCCCTGTGGGAGAAATCTATGTGTACAATTTCGACGAAGAAAAGATGAACAGCATCATTGATCACGAAAGACATGACAAAAAGAACATATTGGATACAATGCTGGTCGTATTTTTTTGTTTTATTGGCGGCATTGGTTTTGCTCATACTGATCGCCGTCTTGCCTTCTCGTGGGTGTCTAAAAAAGGGACTCAAAAAGAGGCGGTGAATTGCACGTTTGGGCTCAACCCCACTCCCACATCATAATATACAACAACGTTATTGCCCTCGTAGGATTGCCCTCGCAGGCGAGTTGTGGATGGAAAGAGAACAGCGATGCACGGAGGTCTCACCATGAGTGCGGGAGAAAGAGATGAAAAAGAAGAGCGGGCGGCGCGTGGTATGAATATGCGTCCTTTCCGGGAGGTTGTGCCCTACGAAAAGGCGTTTTCCCTGCTCATGGACGCCGTGGTCCCTGTTGATGATGTGGAAGAGGTCTCTCTGGACGATGCCCTGAACATGGTTTGTGCGGTGGATGTGGTGTCCGAACTGGATGTTCCCGGGTTTGACCGTGCTGCTATGGACGGGTACGCTGTCAGGGCAGATGACACATATGGGGCCTCGCACATGAACCCTGTTGGCCTGAGGGTTGTGGGGGAAGTCTTTGCCGGGGAAAAACCGTCTGCGGCTGTTGAGCCGGGGACGTGTGTCGCCATAGCCACGGGTGCGGTTTTGCCAGAGGGTGCAAGCGCTGTTGTTCCTGTTGAGGAGACAGAGATGGACTCCCCCAACGTTGTTAAAATAAAAAAGCCGGTGTATCCCGGGGCGAATGTGTCAAAGAGGGGCGTGGACATAAAAAGGGGGGACGTGGTTCTTTCCAGGGGGAGTTTTCTCTCTCCGCCAAGGATTGGTGTTCTGGCCGCGCTGGGATTTGAGCGTGTGCGGGTTTACAGGAGGCCACGTGTCCTTGTGGTCTCAACGGGCTCCGAGGTGGTGCCACAGGGAAAGCCCCTGGAGGTGGGAAAGGTCTATGATATAAACAGGCACACGGTGGCGGGTGTTCTGGCTCTGAATGGGGCAGATGTGACCTCCCGGGGCCCGGTGGAGGATTCGGTGGACGAGATTGAAAAAGCCCTCGGCGACCTGAACACATGGGACATGGTCGTCATAACCGGCGGGAGCAGTGTCGGCGAGAGGGACCTGCTGGTTGACCTCTTTGAGTCCAGAGGAGACCTGCTTTTCCACGGGGTCGCCGTTAAGCCGGGAAAGCCAACCCTTGCGGCATTGGCGAAAAACGGCCGCACCCTGATGGTGGGTATGCCCGGCTATCCCACATCGTGTCTGAGCAACGCATATCTATTTCTTGTTCCGGCGATAAGAAAGATGGCCCATCTCCCCCCGGCTGTCCAGAGAAAGGTGAGGGCAAAGATGGGTGAGCGGGTGACATCAACGTTGGGCAGACACCAGTTTCTCACCGTCCGCCTGGAACATGATATGGAGAGCGGCGGCGGGGACGGGGCTGTGCCCGTGGCGATTCCCGCTTTCAAAGAGTCTGGGGCCATAACCAGCATGGCACTGGCCGATGGCTATGTTGAGATACCTGCAAACGTTGACCTGCTGGAAAAGGGCGACGTGGTGGATGTTGTTCTGTTCTGAAAAATATGCATGGCTGGCCTACCCTGTCCCCGTCCGTACCATGTGATACTCCAGCGCTGCCCTCACAAATCCAAGGAACAGGGGGGCGGGTTTCCCGGGCCGGCTCTTGAACTCGGGGTGGTACTGGCTCGCCACGAAAAACGTGTGGTCCTGGAGTTCTCCCACCTCCATCCTTCGTCCCTCTTCATCTCTGCCTGTGAAGTGCCATCCGGCGCTCTCAAAATCGTCAATATAGTCGGGGTTGACCTCGTAGCGGTGTCTGTGCCGCTCATATATAACCGTGGAACCATATAGGGCGTGGGCCTTTGATCCCTCTTTCAGGAGCACTTTGTGGGCGCCGAGACGCATCGTGGCGCCCTTGCGCCGCACACCCTTCTGTTCAGGGAGGAGGTCTATCACCGGGTGTTCTGTTTTGACACCCTCTTCCTCAAACTCAGAGCTGTGGGCGTCTTTGAGGCCGAGCACGTTTCTGGCTATCTCTATGGTGGCGGTCTGGAACCCGAGACACGTGCCGAGATAAGGTATGCCATTCTCTCTCGCATATGTGGCAGCCAGTATCTTTCCCTCTATGCCTCTCAGCCCGAAACCACCCGGTACGAGGACGCCGTCAACGCCCTCCAGAAGCGACACGTTTTTTTCCAGGTCTTCCGCCTCTATCCATCTTATTTTTACACGTGTGTCCAGCTCAGCCCCGGCATGCGTGAGCGCCTCCGAGTGGCTGAGATATGCGTCTGTCAGTTCCACATATTTTCCGACCAGGCCGATTTCAACGGTGTGCTCCGGGCGCATAACCCGGTTCACGAAATCAGTCCACCATGACAGGTCCACGTTCCGCTCTCCGAGCCCCAGTCGCCGCAGGAGATACCCGGTCAGCCCCTGTCTGTGCAATATTATGGGGACCTGGTATATGCTCCTCGCATCCGGGGCGGATATGACCGCCTCCAGGGGCACGTCGCAGAACAGGGCTATCTTCTTTTTTATCTTGTACTCCAGAGGTTTCGTGGCCCTGCCAACTATGATGTCCGGGAATATGCCTATCTCTCTCAGCGCTTTAACAGAGTGCTGGGTCGGCTTTGTTTTCTGCTCTCCGACGGTTTTTAGAACGGGGACCAGGGTTGTGTGGACGAAGACACAGTTCTCACGGCTCACTTCCCGGGAGAGCTGGCGCATCGCCTCAAGGAATGGCATGCTCTCTATGTCACCCACCGTACCCCCCAGCTCAACAAGACAAATGTCTGCCCCGGACTTTTCAGCCACCCGCTGGATTCTCTCTTTTATCTCATTGGTGATGTGGGGGATTATCTGGACGGTCTTTCCCAGATAGTCGCCCCGCCTCTCCCTGTCTATGACCCGCTTGTACACTTTCCCGGTGGTTATGTTGTTGTCCCTCCCCAGGTTCACGTCCAGAAACCGCTCGTAGTTTCCCAGGTCCAGGTCCACCTCCCCGCCATCGTCCAGCACGAAGACCTCGCCGTGTTCATAGGGGTTCATCGTCCCTGCGTCCACGTTCAAATAGGGGTCTATCTTGATTGCCGTTACCGTGAACCCCGCGCACTTGAGTAGACGCCCTATGGAAGAAACGGTTATTCCCTTTCCGAGACCCGAAATAACACCGCCCGTGACTATCACATACTTCATTTTGCTCACGGGGAGAGGGGATAAGATGAGAGGTGTATAAAGGTTTTGGGCGAATGGGTGCCGCGCGGGGAACAAACACAATGTTGGCGTTGGTAAAGCGGCTGGGCACACCATTGGACAGGTAGGGCGTGGGGGAGGGTGGTCGATAATAGCAATCGCTCTGAAATAAGACGGTGAGCGGATGTTAGATGGTGTTTATTGAGATGGATTGCCAGGAGTCCCGCCCGCTTCAGAGTTTTACGCCGTATATCGGCGAGTATTTTTCACGGAGATAGTTTATGAAGTAGTCCTCGTTAAGCGGCTCTCCTGTGAGGCGTTTTGTGAGTTCCTCCGCTGTGTATCTTTTTCCGTGTCGGTGGATGTTCTCTCTCAGCCAGTTTCTGAGGGGCCGGAGTTTTCCGCTGGCTATGAGTTCGTCCAGGTCTTTGATTTCTTTTTTCGCCTGGTGGAATATCTGGGCGCTGTACAGGTTTCCGAGGGTGTAGGTGGGGAAGTATCCCATGAGCCCCATGCTCCAGTGTATGTCCTGGAGGACACCGTTGGAGTCTGTGTCGGGGGTTATGCCAAGGTATTCGTCCATTTTCTGGTTCCAGACCTCCGGCGCTTCTTTGGGATCCAGTTTTCCTTCTATCATGTCTTTTTCCATCTCAAACCGGAGGAGTATGTGGAGGTTGTATGTGACCTCGTCGGCCTCCACCCTTATCAGGCTCGGACGGACCAGGTTGACTCCCCGGTAGAACTCTTCCATGTCGTATTTTTCCAGCTGTTTCGGGAAAACTTTCTGCAGGCGTGGATAGTAGTATTCCCAGAAGGGTCTGCTCCGTCCAACCAGGTTCTCCCACAGCCGTGACTGTGATTCGTGGTATCCCAGGGAGATCGCCTGTGCCATGGGGGTGCCGTAGTGTTTGGGGTCGTATCCCTGTTCGTAGAGGGCGTGTCCGCCCTCGTGTATGGCGGCGAAGAGAGCCGGGCGGAGGTCGTTCGGGTCGTAGCGTGTGGTTATGCGCACGTCGTCGCCGTTTCCTGATGTGAACGGGTGGGCGGAGATGTCCATGCGCCCCCTCTTGAAATCGTATCCCATGTTCCTCAGCACTCTGAGGGCAAACCTTTTCTGCGCTCCTATGGGATACTTTTGCAGGAAGATCTTTTCGTCGGGTTTGTCGCTGCTGTCTATTATCTTTCTGGCGATGGGGACCAGTTTTTTTCGGAGGTTCTCAAGCACCCTGGCGACCTCTTTTGTTTTTGCGTAGGGCTCAAAGTCGTCCAGGAGGGGATCGTAGGGGGTGTCTTCGTATCCTATCGCCTCCGCGACTTTCTGTTTGAGCTCTACCATCTTGATGAGGTAGGGGAGGAATTTTTTGAAGTCGTTGTTTTTTCTGGCGATGGCCCAAGTGTTCTGGGACATGCTTGTGGTCCGGGCTATTTCCATGACGAGTTCCCGGGGGAGCTTTGTCTGTTTGTCATAGACCCTTTTGATCTCTCTGACGTTGACTCTTTCCACCTCGTTTAGCTTTTCCCACACAGAGGGGCGGGTGAGCCTCTCAAGGTATCTGCCCATTTTTTTGGATGTGGTCCAGTCGTGGAGTATGCCGCTGACCGTGGCGGTCTGTCTCGCCCGCATGTTTATGGCGCCGGGGGGCATGTATGTTTCCTGGTCCCAGTCCAGCAGGGACATGACCATCTCCAGGTCGGATATCTCTTTCACAAACTCTATGAACTTCGGATATGGCTGAGGACTTTTTCTCCTTGGCATGGTTTCCACCTCGGATGCGAGAAAGAGAAAGTATATGATAAGCTTTGTGCCTTTCTGTGCCGGTGGTGGGTACTACACTGGTGGTGGGATGCGAAACCGATAGCGAAACCGATAAATAGGGTGCGGTGGTTTTATTTTCTATGAACCGGAAGACCTCTGCTGTACTCATGGTCTCCATTATACTCATCGCAGTTATTGTGTCTCTTGTCTATCTAAGGCGGGAAAGGGGTCTCGTTGGTGGCGGAGGGGAAGAGGGGGGCGGGCCAGAGGTGGTCTACTATGGCCCGGGGATGGACAGGCATCTGATACTTGGAAATGACACAACGTCAATACACTTTGAGGTGGACTACGTCCAGGGATACGGGCCGAGCCAGCAGGCGCTGGACGCGCTAAGAGAGGGGATAAGCACGGTCACCGGAAAATCTGTTTCCATAAACCTTGACGACGTGTTTGAGCCGCAGAAAGATAGCTATACACGTGAGGACCTGGAAAACCTTGAGAACACCTACAGGGACCACCAGAAACAGGAAGGAAGCACCGTGTGGATATACGTCCTGTGTCTCAACGGCGTTTACAACGGCTCCTCCGGGGTGCTGGGCGTGGCGTACAACGGGACCAGTTTCGCCATCATGGAGGAACAGATAGACGACATAGACATCCCCAGGGTGCTGCAGCTCGCCGGCCTGACGGTTGAGGATTTTGAGTCCTCTGTCATGGTCCACGAAATGGGCCACCTTTTTGGCCTGGTGAACATAGGATATGAGAGCGAGCGAAACCACGAGGACCCGGATCACCCCCACCACTGCGACGACCCCGACTGTGTCATGTACTGGGCCCTTGAGACCTCTCCGGCATATTATATACAGCAGTGGCTCAACACCGGCAACCCGGAGCCACCGACAACTTTTTGCGACGACTGTCTTTTTGACATCCAGCAGATAGCGGAGGGATTGTATTAGACATATTATCCCTATTCACTATGTTTGTAATGTTCATGCTCCTCTGTGTTGTCCAGTGAAATCTGGACGGTGAAAGTTACAGAAGAGCCGTCAAATTCCAGAGCGTTTTCGTCCCCTGCGGTGTTTCCATTGCCGACACGTGCACCGACACGGGCACCGCTCCCTATGGTTCGCATGTCTCTCAGTCTGTGCACCACAGGGTGTACACCCATTTTTTCCAGTTCCGCTGCCAGACCGGGTATGTGTCCATCTCCTACCACCGCCACCACTTTTTCACCCGTCCCGGCGAATTCCGCTATTTTTTGGGCCATGTAGCGGTTCCTGTCGTCTATGAGCACCTTTTTTGCCGTGGGGAGTTTTCTACCCAGTTCTTCTATGTACGTATCCGGGTCTTCCAGAACGTCTTCTATTTCCCGCTCTATTTTCTTTCTGGGTATGAAAAAGCTGGCTATGGTTGAAAAGAAGAGGTAGGCCTTTTCTCTGATTCGCATCTCTCTGAGAAACCGCCTGGAGACATCCAGTATGTCCATGTCTATCAGCGCCACCTCGGCCCCCACGTCCATGGCTGCCTGGAATGCCACGAGCATTTCCTCTCCCGGCGTGTGACCCTGTATCTGGCCGAGCTTTTCCTGCTGTTTCGCCAGCAGTTCCATGATCCTGGGCACTTTTTCCCCGCCGTTTTTTCCTTTTCCATGTGCCTCTTTTTTCCCTCCGTTTTCGCTCATATCTTCGCGTTTTTTCTGGAAGAGTGCCTCCAGGCGCATCCTGTCCAGTTCCAAGCAGACCACGGTTGGCCGGTGGCCGAGTATGAGGTCTCGTATTGTGGAATAGGTGTCTATGATGTGCCCGACGCCTATCAGACAGACCTGTCCATGTGCGGGGGGCGGTGGAGAGTTAGCACCGGTTGGCCCGATTTCGCTGCTCTTTGCATCGTTGTTTTCCCCTGTTTTCATCCGTAGGGCGATAACACGTCGGAGTTTATAACTTCTCTCCATGTGCCCCATCTTTCTTGCCGGGCATTTTGTACGGGCCTTTTCCTTTTTTTCTGTCCACAACCTTTTTTTACCCCTGTTTTCTTCTTTCCTTGGATGAGAATAGGCCTGTTCACTAAAACATACCCGCCCATACCCGACGGTGTGTCTTATTATGTCAGCCAGGCGAAGAGGGCCATGGAAAAAGAGCATGATGTCACAGTTTTTACCACACGGACTATTTTCGGTCGGTACGTCCCCGCCCCCGTGGCTGAGGAAGAAAACGTCCTCCGCTTCCCCGCGGTACCATATCCGCATTACCCACAGTACCCCGTACCACTCTTTCCCTATGGAAGAATGATATGTGAAGCGAAGAAGCGCGGGCTGGAGATAGTCCACGCCCACACACCTTTTATAATGGGGGCGGGTGCATATCTGGTGCACAAACATCTTCAGGTCCCGCTGGTATCAACCTTTCACACCAATTTTGTTGAAATGAGGGGCACGGTGGGCGGCAGAATAACAAATCTTTTCCTCATAGACCTGGGATGGTGGTACACCTGCGGTTTATACAAACGCTCTGATGTGGTCATAGCGCCGACGCGGAAAATGGCAGACTTTCTGCGAAAAGAGGGTCTGGACAACGTGGAGGTCGTGTGGGATGGCATAGACATATCTCCATTTCTGGGGGGAGGGGGGCGGGCCGGCTCAGAAGATGGTGATGTCTGGCGTAATTTCTGTGAACGCACGGGAGTCCCTGCCTTTGATGACGGTGATGGCCCTCTGGTGCTCTTTCTCGGGCGTGTGACCAGGGATAAGGGGGTCTACGTGCTCCTTGACGCAGCCGCCGGGTTGCACAGAAAACACGGGGCCAGTTTTATAGTCGCCGGCACCGGGCCGGAAGAGTTTGCTCTGAGAGAGGAGGTCAAAAAGAGGGGTATGACAGGGTTTTTCTTTGTCCCCGGATATGTTTCTGATGCAGAAAAAGTGGCACTGCTCAGACGGGCGGACGTTTTTGTTCTCCCATCCCGGGCCGAGACATTTGGTATGGTCCTGCTGGAGGCGATGGCCGCAGGGGTGCCGGTTGTCGCGGCCGCCTCCGGGGGCATAGTTGAGGTCGTGGAAGACGGAAAAAATGGTCTGCTCGTTCCTTTTGGGGACAGCGAGGCACTGGCTGAGGCGATATCCAGCGTCTTATCTGATGGTCGTCTCAGGTCTTCGCTCGTGTCCACGGGAAAACAGTTTGTGGTTGAGAGGGGAACTATACAGACCAGCGTAAGAAGGACTATTGAGATATACGAGTCTCTGCTGCGACGCTGAGCGCATTTTATGTCTCTCAGTCTTCTCCGCCGCTGGTTTCCATGAGCCACTGGAGGGCTATCTGCAGGCGTGGGAAAGTCTCTGAGCGTGAGGTGAAAAAAGACCAGAACCTCCTGTTGAACCCATCTATCGCCCTGCCCAGAAACACCCTGACTCGGGGGTTGACGGACGCATAATAGGCGCCCAATGCGAGGACCATTCCGCCGAAAACATCGGTCAGCCAGTGTATTCCCAGATAGATGACGGAAAACACTGTGAAGACGAAAACCGCCGTGGAAATCGCTCTGAACATCCTGTTGTCTGTTCTTAGAAAAGCCATGAACATGAGCGAGAGTGTCAAACTTATGTGTCCGCTGGGAAAACAGTCGTTCAGACGGTCAACCAGCAACACCACGCTCAGGTAGTCAGAATGCTGATAGAGGAGGGGTTTGACGGGCGTACCCGGCGGGTACATGGATGTCACGGTCACGTTGAAAAACAGGTAAAACGGGACCAGCACGATGTAGTTAAAAAACAGTATGTACGTGTATGTTCGCATCTGCTCCCTGTCTCCTGTGAGTGTGTAGAAGACGGGTATTGCGAGTATGAAAGCAGTGAAAAGGGTCAGGTAGAATATGGCTATGGCGTGGACAAACCAGACGTTCTCAATAGCGCCCTGGAGTAACAGTATATATTTGTTTCCTTCTATGGAATAAAATAGCGGGGTGAAGTCCCATGGAAAAGGGTGTATGTCCTGGACGATGTTCTCCATTTTTATGAGACCGAAAACTATCACCAGCAACAAGATGTTCCCCGGGCTTTCCAGAACGCCTCTTTTGATGGTGGGCCAGTGGCTTTCATCGCGGTAGTTCAATGCCAGCACTATGATGGCTATGAAAAGGAATAACAGAGGCATGTACCACAGCAGGCTGTATAGTGGGTTTATTTTTTCACCTCCACTGCATCCGCCGTTGATGATTTTTGCACTCCAATATCTGTGCGTATATATTTTTTGTCTATCTCTGTCTACGGTTTGGCCCCCGTCTTTTTGTCATATTGGTTTTTGTCTGTGGCACTTTTGTTGTGCGATGTTCATCCACATAAGAGCACCTTTATCAGGGCGAGAGTGCCAAGTCCCACGGCCACCGCCCCTATGACCTTTTCCGACTGCTCCTTTCTGGCCATGGCGGCTGTTATATGCGGCCCTATTATTGCGGCAACCAGTGCGGGGATGGTGACGAGGAGGAAGATGTCTGAGACGTATAGGGTTCCGAAGAACAAAAAGGAAAGCAGGCCCACTGTACACGCCGGTATGGCGGTTATATCTGCTATTGCCACAGACGAGCGCAGGTCATGGTTCAGGACTATCTGTCCGGACACCAGGATGGGTCCCAGTCCCCCACCTGTGAACCCCTTGTTAAGACCGCCCACGCTGGAGATGAAGAACATTTTTCTGCGGGTTTTTTTGATCCGTATGTTGCTCATCATAACAAATCCAAGGAATAACACCAGGCCTCCTATGTATATCTCTGTTATCCTGCCAGGGGTTTTTACGTTCAGAAACGCCCCGATAGCGACAAAAATCGTCGCCGGAACTGAGAGGATAAGGGCGTTTTCCACGTCTTTCTTTGTGAAGTTTTCCACGTGCGTGTGGACTGCCGACCCGACGATGACAACCGCGAGCTGTGAGAGCAGGACGGCCGGTACTGCTATGTGAGGGGGGTATCCGAAGATTATAAGGATCGGCGTCAGGATCGTCCCAAAGCACATGCCCATGGACGTGTCCACCAGGGCTGCGAAAAATGCGGAGAGCATGATCGCGATCGCCACTACATCGCCGTGCATGTCCAAATCACCTTTGTTTAGCAGTCTTACCCTCGTTTAGCCTGCTTTTCTTTTTTCACAGCGACTATTGCCACGCTCCCGTCTCTGAAGAGAACCCATCTCAAACGGTCTCCGTCCTCTATGCCGAGTTTTTCCACGATGGTTTTTGGCACGGTTGTTCTGCGCCTGGTACCCCGTATAGTGACGGATGTTTCGGTTACGTATTCAACATCGTTGAGGTCAATTTTCATACATGACACCTTCCAGGTTTCTCTGTGCAGGTTACGGCATGCGTCTTTTGCCCCTGGATAATAAACAGGTGGTATTTAACTTTGGTGTAAAACCAATATGCTTTGGCGTCAATATACTTTGTCGCCGCCGCCGGCAGAGCGCTGTGGACCGCCTACCACCTTTGTCCAGATATGTCTTTTCTGTTTGAACCCGGCTCAGCGTCTGTCCACCATCTCGGCCAGTGTAAGAAACGCTTTTTCCACATTTTCGCCGGTTTTGGCACTCGTGAAAAAATACGGGGCATCTAGTCGGGTAGAGAAGTTCCTCACCCCCTCCTCTTTTATCATAGCCAGGTGCGAAAGGTCGCTCTTGTTGGCCAGGACTACCACTGGTACATTCCCCACAACACTTTTTACAGTATCTATCCACTCACGGAGGGCTCCCAGGGTCTCCGGACGTGTCACATCGCACACAGCAACGACCCCCTTCGCCCCGGAAAAATAGCGCTGCTGTAGTAGCCTGCGATATGCGTGCTGTCCCATGATGTCCCACAGCATCATATCCGCTCTACCTCTTGCCGTCTGGACAGTCTTTTTCATCACCTTTGTGCCGATAGTCGTTATGTATTTGTCATCAAAAACGTCAAGGACAAATCGTCTGACCAGGCTTGTTTTCCCGACTCCGCTCTCACCGACCATGCACACCTTGTATTTGACAACACCACCAGAATCTCCGGGTGTCTCTCTGCTGGCTTCCATTTTTCTCTCTCCCGTAAGGCTCTCTTTACGCTTTCCTGAGGCAAAAAGGTTTTTGGGTTTAAAAGTTGTTCCCACACACATGGCAGACCTGGAAACTGGCAGAGACAGCGGCGAGCGAATCCAGAAGTTCCTGGCCAGATGCGGGGTTGGTTCCAGGCGGTTCTGTGACTCCCTGGTAGCACAGGGGCGTGTAAAGATAAATGGGAGGGTTGCCCGGCCGGGGGACATGGTTTTCAGAGGAGACAACGTGATGGTGGACGGCATAAGAGTCCGCCCGCTGCCGCTCAAATATTACATGGTGAACAAGCCAGGAGGCTATGTGTGCTCAAACGTGAGAGAGGGCGGTAGAAAGAGGGTCATTGACCTTCTCCCCGACGCAAACAGGTACCATCTTTTCACAGCGGGCAGACTGGACATAGACACAACAGGACTGATAATCGTCACCAACGACGGCGATTTCGCTCACCGGATAACACACCCGCGTTTTGGGATTGAAAAGGAGTACATAGTGGAGATAACACCTCCCCTTGACCTGCCCGAGTTTTCCCGGTTTGAACGTGGCATAACCATAAACAGTGGGCCAGGCGGCAGAGGCCGGGTTCGGGTCCGTGGGTGGATAAAAAAGACAAAAAACCTAGGAAAGCACAGGGAAAAGGTCTGGATAGTGGTCCACGAGGGGCGCTTCAGGATGGTCCGCCAGATGATGGAAAAAACAGGTCACAGGGTGTTGTCCCTCCACAGAATAAGGATAGGCCCCCTCTCCCTTGGAAAATTGCCGCTGGGAGGGTACAGGGAGTTGAAAAAAGATATAATCAGGAGGTTTTTTGGTGGTTGACGTAGAAATTTGGACCTGTTTATTGGATAGAATAGGTTATATAACACATACATTTTGCGTTGTGTGAGACTTATGGCAGAAAAAACCTCCCCTGGAGACAAAAGAGAACCGGGCACTATCTCTGTCAGACTTTCAAAAAATAAGACACCTCTTTATCTGGATAAAGGAACAGGCGTGGGATATTTACACCCCGACGTCCACTATCTTGGCACGGGAGTCGGAGGAGGTGGACACGACTCTGAAAACAGGTTTTTTCTCTACTATACCCCCTACCCCTATGACAAAGATGAACTGCCTTTTTTGATGGTCTCAAAGGACGGTTTCAATTTCACTGATAAAGGCATAAAAAACCCTCTTTTTGAGAGGGGGATGCCTGGGGAATGGGACGACCACCACCTCGCTGATGTTGATGTTGTACAAGTGGACGGGGACTGGTACATGTACTATGCGGGAGCCAGCATTCGCGATGGTAAAAAAAACGTCAGCATAGGTGTGGCGCTCTCAAAAGACGGGATAAAATGGGAAAAATATGATGAGAATCCTGTTCTGTCCCCAGATGATTCTCCCTTGGAAAGAGGGCTGGAAGTAAAGAGGTCTGTGGCCACTCCTGCTGTTGTTTACCACCGGGGGACCTTTTACATGTGGTATTCAGCTGTGGGAGCAGACGGCGTGGTCAGAATTCTCCTGGCCACTTCCAGAGACGGTTTTGTGTTCAAAAAATACGAAAAACCGGTCCTCGTGCCGGAGGAGGAATGGGAGGGGTCCGTTATAAACCACTGCGATGTAGTATATGATGACAGGTTTATTTACATGCTTTACCTCGGCCAGGGGAAAAAAGGGTATTCGTTGGGGTTGGCTGTGGCTACGTGGGACGACCCCTTCCATTTTGTGAAACATCCTTCAAACCCAGTTCTTACACCTTCCATAGGTACCCCCTTTTTTGGAGAATACGTGGACTTACTAATAGGGAAGTTTCCGCTGAAGGCACACCTGCCGGCCCAGGTCTTCTGGGATTCGTGGAGGATATATCGCTCATGCTTTCTTTCGGATGAAAGAGGGAGAATGGTCTGTTTTGGCAACAGAGACGTAGCGGGTGAATCCGTGTCTTCTGAAACCGCCTGTCAGCGCACAATGTTATATTATTCTGCTTATAACTTTCTTGGTTCTCCGTCCATAGGTGTCACCTCTGCTGAAATTGAAAAAGGTACAGGAAAAAGGTATAGGAGTTAGGAGGACTGAAAAATGAGCGATAAGAATGTGATAATAATTGTCGTTGACGCTTTGAGGGCAAAAAACCTCTCGTGTTATGGATATGGAAAACCCACCTGTCCTAATTTTGAAAAGATAGCCGGGGAGGGCGTGCTTTTTGAAGACGCTTATTCGTGTACCGACCAGACAGATGTCTCTTTTACCACGATAATGTCTGGAAAATACCCTCTCTCTCACGGGATACTCCATCACGGCGAGGAGGTGACACCAGAAGAGGTGGCTAATTTTAGGAAAACGGGAACGGCTCTCCTGTCTGAGATGTTGCAGAAAAACGGGTACGCCACCATAGGGATGGACTGGCTGGGGCGCTGGCACAAAAAGGGTTTTGAGATATACGGGGAGCCGGAAGACCTGTTTTCATACACTCCCCACGGCTCCTTTTTTTTGAAGCATCCTCTTCTACGTGCTGGCCTGGAGAGAGTCTATATCCGGCTACCATGTGGCCTGTATCGGGGATTGCACGGTTTTCTTAAGAGAAAAGGTTTTTTCTGCGGAAGAAACGTGGAAAGCTACACAGATGTGGGGTGGCATGTTATAAAGCATATTAAAGAAACTGGCAGGCCTTTCTTTTTGCTGATGCATCTCTGGGATGTCCACACGCCCCTCTGTGATGTCCCCCGGTGTTATCTGTCGGAGTTTTACAACGGCGAAAAGATAGAACCTGTGAGATCAATGGCAGAGAGGATACCTGATGAAAAATGGAGAAAAAAGACGCTTGTGTACCATCTCAAAGGTGTCAAAGACGTCGCAGAGGTCATCCCGCGGTACGATGCGTCCATCCGTTATGCAGATGATTTCATAGGTCGTTTTGTTAGCCGGCTCCAAAAAGAGGGGATTTTGAAGGACACGTATTTTATTATCACAGCGGATCACGGAGACAACCTGATGCGAGACGGGGTGTTTATAGGGCACGGTGGTCTTTATCAGAGCGTAATAAAGGTGCCTTTTATTCTCCGGGGTCCAGAGATACCCTCCAACAGGAGGATTCGGGGTTTTGTCCAGCACGTGGATATTGTGCCGACAATACTTGAACTCTTGGGGATGCGCGTTCCAGATGTTGATGGAAAGAGCCTCCTGGGCCTCATAGACGACGGGACGCCTGTGAGAGATTATGCGTTCTCTGTTAGTTCCACAGCGAGGCGGCGGTATTCACTGGTAACTGAGAGATACAAATACATATATTCGCCAACCAAAGAAGACGCCATGGACAAATACGGAGGAATATGGTTCAGGGACACAAAAGAATTGTATGACCTGAAAGAAGACCCGGAAGAAAAAGAGAACCTTTACAAACAGATGCCAGATGTGGCCGGGGAACTGGAAAGCAGACTGCTCTCAATAGTCAGAGCCCTATCTGTTAAAAGAGAACGGGCCATACTCAAAAACAAACTCAGAACGATAACCTAAAAATAGCCAGAAAAATAAATAACCAGAAAATATTACCAATCTATTACCAATCACTTTTGATCTGAGAAATTTGAGAAATTTTGTCTCGTGCTTAAGACACCCGTAACGCTGTTGTCCTGAACGATTCAAAGGTTTTTCTGTCAAACAGCACGTGGCGTATTTCCACCACAGGGCAATCTTTTTTGGCATTTCTCAGGTATTCGTATGTCGTGGTCACGGCGATTTTTGCGGCTTTTTCAACGGGAAAACGGTAGGCGCCTGTGCTTATTGCGGGAAACGCTATCGTTCTCAGGTGTTTTTCCTCTGCTATTCTCAGCGAATTCAGATAGCAGTTTCTGAGGGTTTCTTCTTCGCTGTGTCCTCCGCCTCGCCACACAGGTCCCACTGTGTGGATAACATATTTTGCGGGGAGTTTTCCGCCGGTTGTTATGATAGATTTTCCTGGCTCAAGCCGTCCTATTCGTTTTATTATCTCCCGGCACTCTTTCATAATCTCCGGGCCGCCTACACGGTGAATTGCACCGTCTACCCCGCCACCTCCTGCAAGCCGGCTGTTGGCTGCGTTGACCACTGCGTCCACGTCTTCTTCTGTTATGTCACCCTTTTTTATGACCAGTTTTTTGTTTCCAACAGCCACTTCCACTGTTTCCACATCCTTTTCCATTTCATCGCCCCCTTCATAAATTTTTCTCGTTTTCTTTTCATTTTTTCTTTTCATTTCCATGAGGTGGAGTATTATGTACATGGTCTCGCACACGGGGACGTCCAGTCCGAGCCTGTGGGCGTTGTGGACCACCGGCCCAAGAATAGCCTCGTATTCAAGGGGTTTTCCCCTGAGCCTGTCCTGGAGCATTGATGTTTTGAAACCGGGGAAACGATCTCCTATCGGGCGAAGGTTTTTTTCTATGGCATGGGATGGCATCCTGTATCCCAGCGCCTCGGCAACGGAAACCACTTCTTGCAGGGCTTTTTCCGCCAGTTTTTTTCCCATGGAATCCGTGAGTATTTCGTCCACGCTCAGCATGGTTATGGCTGTGAGGGGATTATACACGGCGTTCCACAGGAGTTTTTTCCATTTTACCTCCATGAGGTTTTCTGTGAAACGTGTCTCTATGCCCGCGCTGTTGAGAGCCTCTATGAGCTTTTCCACGGCTTCCCTTTTTTTCCCGTCCAGAGTCCCGAGGGTTATCCGACCTGGAGCGTAACACCGCACTTTTCCGGGAGAGACCATCTCCGCCCCTATGAGGGTTATGCCGCCCACTGTTCTTTCAACACCATATTTTTTTGCTATTATCTCCTCGTTTCCTATGCCGTTCTGTATGGTGACCACCAGGGTTTTTTCTCCTACGAGTGGCTCTATTGTGTCAACGATTTTCTCTGTGTCATATGATTTGACGGTTACAAAAACAACGTCCATCTCTCCCCATCCGTCCGGTTTTTCTCCGCTTTTTTCCGGTCTGAATGTGATTGTTTTGTCGGGGAACACCACTGTCAGACCTTTCTTTTTTATGGCGGAGAGGTGTTTTCCTCTGGCCAGCAAATAGACCTGGTGTCCTGCGCTGTGCAGTATTGCAGCGTAGACCGAGCCAACGGCTCCGGCTCCGGCGAAGGCAATCCTCATTTTTTCCATAGGACCTCCCCGTGTTGGGACTGTTTTATGTGATGTGTGGCTCTTTTGTTCTGAAATAGTTTTCCATTTTCTCAAGAAGTTTTTTTCGGCGGAAAGGCGGCAGGATCAGATACCCATAGTGGTGGCTCAGGTCTATTGGGCATCTTCTGAACTCAGAGGGTTCCATAAATCCCAGTCTTTTGAAAAAACGCTCTGCCTGTGGAGTTAGGGGTTTTACGAGCAGGTATCCGACCACAAGAGAGGCTCCGAGGATTGTCAGTTTTGCTCCGAGCCGCCGTCCTCTCAAACTGGGAAGGACCTCTATGGCGCGAAGCACGTAGACCGGTTCGCCGTCATAAGCCGGTTCTCCCCACGCTTCTACGTAAACCCAGCCGACCATGACTTTTCCTTTTGCTGCTATTATGAATATGGGGCGGGGGAACTCTCGCAGCCACATTTTGAATGTTTTTTCATAGTCTGTTACGCCCAGGCCTCTAAAAAAACTGAAGCCACGTCCCGGCAGGCCAACCCTGTCGGGGGTTTCTATTATGAATCTGCTCACATCTGCTGCGTCCTCCAGCTGATAGTAGACGTAGTCCATATCCCTGCGCAGTTCTTTCACACGTGGTCCCCCGGGGGTGTTGGGTGTGGTGGTGTTGGGCGCGCTCCGGGTCTGTGTACTGGGCTGTGACCGTGGAACGGCTGTGGACGTTTTTCAGGTCTGTGGTGTGAGTCACTCGGGGTATAGGATCCAGATGCACGAGTTGTTTCTCATGAACATGTTGAGCTGCGTCTGTGTTATCCCCGCTTTTTCAAGGAGTACTGGGAGCCACTCGTCTGGTGCGACTTTTTTCATACCATCGCTGTGTATGGCCGCTATCTGGGCGCACCGGACCTTTCTCCCGCCTACTCTTATTCTCTCCGCTGCTGCGTTTCTGAAGGTCTGGTGTATTATGCAGGCGGTGTCTATGGCGCCGGGTTTCACGGTGGCGTTGTAGTATTCCGCTACCTCCGTGTGTATCCGTGAGTATTCTCCTATCCTCTTTGTGTATTCGAACCAACCTTTTTCAAACGGGCACACCGTTGTGACAACGCAGTGGTCTGTGGGAGTGAAAACTTCTTCAAATGTGGACAGAATGGAGTTCCCTGTGCGAAGAGATTCCAGGAACTCATCCCACGTTTCATATTCTTCTTCTGGCATGCTTTTTGCAAGGGATGTTGCCAGGCTCATGAGATAGGTGTTCATGCCGGCAGCGCCCTGTTTGTCCGCTATGTCTTCAAGGAACAGGTGTGCAGCCACGTCAACGAACGGGTTGTCTTCTATGTCTGTGGCTTTTTTACCGAGGTGTCCTTCTTCATTGTGTATCCTTTTCTCGTTGTTTTCCATTTTGTCGCTTTTCTCGTTCATTCTTCCACCTCCTCGCCGCGGAGTCGGGCTCCCTTCATGACGAGAGCGAAAACGCACGCGTAGTTTCTGAGCAGGCTCCTCACGTACTCTGGGTTTATTCCAAGTTTCTGGAGTGCTTCCTCATTTATCTTCGTCTGGCCGGTGAACCCTCTGGCCGCAAGCTGGTAGCACTCTAGGGCTTGGTCTGCCACGGTTATGTTTTTTGCCACCTCTTCTCTGAACTTCTGATGTATTACACAGAAATTGCACACCGCTGTGTCACGTATGCTGTTGTTGTACTCTTCGGCCACGGCCTGATCAGCTCGGGGTATGTCTCCAACGCTGTACCGCACCCTGAGTATGGTGGGGGTGAAGACGCACTCTTCTAGGGCGTATATGTATCCTACGACGTCCCCGTCCACATCTGTTATCGCGAGGTCTGTGAGCGCGACGACCTTTCCTTCTATAGAAAACGCCGTCCTTCCCTCTCTCAAGGCCACGTTGAAAGATGGCCATCCCATGTATGCTTCTCTGCCCATTCTCTCCGCTAGACTTTCTCCGACACGGAGCCAGTACTGTATCGTTCCCTCAACACCTGCTTTTTCGCTCATATCCTGTATGAGCGATACCAGAGCCACATCCAGCATTTTTTATCACCTCCTTTTTTAGCGCATTTTGATCTCTTTACTGTCATCTTTTTCGCCCGCTAAATTTTTTCCAGCTCATGTCTTCCACATCTTTTTTATTTTTCCGCCCTTTTTACCTTACATTTTTATCTTTGTTTTTTATTTTTTTGATTCATTTCACTTTTATTTTTACTTTTGTACAGTGTCGTCCTGCCCTTTGTTTCAATGTCAACTTCTCCCCGCTCCACGAGAAGCCTCAGAGCATCAAGAAGCTCTGTGTAGCGGATTCCATGTCTTTTTATCTCTTTTTTGAGAGATGTCAGTGAACGCCCATCCGGGCTGAGAAGCGAGAGGACCTTGTCAACGACTTCATCTGAGACAGCAACGGGCAAAACCGGAATACCTTTTTCAACGCCCCTCGCCTCCGGTTTTGTTTCCGCCTCAGTGTCTTTTTCTCTTTCTTCTTCTTTTGTCTCTACGCCCTGCGCCTCTGCACCCGCCGTTTGTGCCTCTGCACCCGCTGTTTTCCCTTTTAAGTCGTCTTTCGCCTTCTTCTCCGCTTTTTTCTTTCCACCCCGCTTCTTCCTGCCCCCACCACTCCTGCCTTTTGCAACCGTTTTTCTCTCAGCAGATGACCTTTTTTCCACCCCAGGCCCTTTCTCTTCTGCTGGTTCGTTCTCTTCCTGTTCCCTCTTTTCTTCCTTTTTTATACCCTCTTTATCTTCTTTGACATCTTTTTTTCTTTTTTTCGTTTCCTCCCCTTTCTTTTTTCTAGGAGCCCTTTTTCTGGGGCTTCCTTCTTTTTTATTTTTACCTTCAACAGCCTCTGCCTCCGGCTCTGTTGCTCTTTCCGCCTCCACGCTCGTCTTAGAGACATCCTCTTCCCAGTGGGTCTCTATTTCAGGTGACTCCGGGGGCGGAACATCCTCTGCCCGCCGTACCTCTGTTTCCGCTGTTATCCCCCCAGACTTTTCCTCCCCGCCGTGCTTTTCTTCTTCCGCTCCTGTCTCATATTCCGCGAGCGAACCGCCGCCGGGGGCTGTGAGAAACTCAACAACGTCTTCCTCTTCGTCTCCCAGTTCTATGGTCCCCTTCATGAACCCGAGTGTTTTTGCCAGACCGACGCTTTTCGTTTCCCTGTCTTCTACTTCTGGGCCACCTGCGCCGGGTGCCCCGGTTTTTTCTGTCTCTCCAGTCTCGCACTCTGTTTCCGGCGTTTTGGTCTCTGCAGAGGGGAGTTCACCTGTCTTCTCAGCCAACTCAACTCCACCCCCGCCGCCCCCGTCTTCCATCTTTTCCGTGGCCAGAACTCTCTCCACGTCCCGGTACATTGATCCCACGCGCATTTCCAGCGCCCGTATGGTCTCTCTGAGACTTTCAAAGTACTCTTTTTTGACGAACTCCTCACCAAACTCGGACAGGCGCCGGGTGACTTCTTCCTGTAAATCCCTGGTGAGATCCTCAACTTTTTTCTCCTGTTCGGCGATCAGCGTCTCAAGTGCCCTTGTTCTGGCGCTGAAAGCAGAAGAGAGCGAGGATGATATCGTGGCTATGTTGTTAACGAGGTCTTCAATTTCTCTCACTTTTTCTGTCAGTCGTGTTACAGCGTCTATGGCGTACTCCTGGCTTTTTAGTTTTATCATAGCTCTGAAGTTTTTGGCCTTATACGTTGGCACGGTTTCAAGCATACTCTCAAGGAGCTCGCTGTACGTTGTGTGTATCTGTTTTGCCGAGACCAGTTTTTTGTTTATTGTCTTTGCGATGTCCCGGGTCCGTATTTTTCTCCCATCGTAATAAAAAAGCTCGCTACCGCTGGTTCGGAGGCGGACGTCTTCAAAGATTTCATTCAGCTTTCTCTCGGCATCGTAGGGCCCCATGCTCTTTTTCATAGCATTAAAGACGTCGTTCAGGGTGGTTGAATACACTATTTCAAGTATCTCAGGGGGTATCTTTGAGACATCCAGGCTCTCCCCGAACCCGACCTCGTCCATCAGGTCTGCAACCTTCTCTTCAAGTTTTTTGATCTCTTTTACTATTGAGCCAGAGGGCAGAGATGTCCCACGTCTCCACCCTTCAACACTTTCAGGTCGCCCTGTTTTCTCGCCCCCACCGCCCCCCATGGAGATGAGCGACTCCATTTCCTTGCGCAGATTTTTTATTTCCCCCCACAGCCCCTCACGGACTTTTTTAACACTCTCAGACAGCTGCTCTATCCTGTGTTCGTGTTCCTCAACGGATGCCAGAAGGGAGTAGAATTCTTCCCGGAACTTTTCCGTCTCGTCGCGCAGCTTTTCCATGTTTTCGTTTATGAGAGCCAGAAGGTCCTGGTCCACTCCGCGGACATCAGTCGCGCTTATCTCAGGGCGACCCTTTGCGGGAGATTCTTCCACTGGTTCACCGGTTATTTCTTTCTCTTCCTGTTCTTCTTTCCTCTCAGATTCCTCCGGTTTCGCCGATTCTTTCGCCCCCTCCACTCCTTTTTCTCTTTCAACAGTTTTTTCTCCGCCGCCAGTGTGTTCTGTTGCTGTATCCGCTTCTTTTTCGCCGTGTTTTTCTATGTCATGTGACGAGAGGGCGGGTGTTGCTGGGGTTGTTGGCTCTGTCCGGGAATCAGGGGGGGGTGCTACTTCTCCGGGGGTTTCGTTCCCCCCAGCTTCTGTTGTTTCGTCCCCTGTTTTTTCTGTGGGAGAGGGGGCCCTTGCTCCGCCCTTTTCGTCCCCCACGGCCCGTCCTTTTGCAATCCCCTCCTCTTTCTCTGTTTTTTCTTTTTTGACACCGGAACGCTTTGTTTTTTGCAATTTCCCCTTTCTCCTCTTTCTGGACCCTCCCTGTTTCTCCTTCCTGTCGTCGTCCCCCTTTTTTATCGTTTTTTCTTTTTCCGTCTTTCCTTTTTTTACCGTTGTTTCCTCCGATTCTGCCGGGAAACCGCGTGTGTCGGGAGAAAGGTCACTCTCATCTTTTATCTGCGGCTCGTTTTCGGCGGATGTCGCACCGCCGTTTTCGCCGGTTTTTTTCCGGGCCATTTTCATCCCGCACTGTTTTTACGCAACACAATCTTATGCTTTATACGAAGGATTTCAGTTTCAGCTCCAGCTCTGGCATCCATGTTTTGTAGCATTCGTCTGCGACGATGTCCCCCCTCGCTTCGCGGATCGGTCCCTGTATTATTTTTTCAAGGAAGATTGGCCAGAGTTTGTCCGTCATATATGGTGCGGAGGTGCCGAGTTCGTTGAAGGTCATGGTTATGACCTCTTCCACGGCCCCGACGCCTAGTGTTTCCTCCAGTTTCTTCTTTATCCACTCAAGGATTTTCATGTTTTTCCTGTATCCCCTGGTTTGCTCAAACTGCTCAACAAAGAGCTGCCGTGCCAGGGTTTTGAGTTCCTCTCCGACCTCCGGCTCAAGTTTTTCAAGGTACGTCGGGTCCATCGGTTTCTGCTCAAATATGTGGAGAAGAACCTTTCCAGCTTTTATCAGCTCGTTGATATACAGGGGTATTTTTTCTGGCTCTGTCTCAGCAGTTCTCACGACGGCCAGGAAAGCGTTTTTGCCAACACCGCTGATGAATATGGTCCCCTCTGGGTAGTGCTGGAAAGAGAACTGGAGGTTCTCGTTCCTTAGCTGTGAGCATATGGACGGCAGCATGTCCCTTATCAGGTTGAACATGTAAAACTGGGCGTGGCTCATATCCTCTGGCAGAGTGCTGGCAAATATTCTCCCATCTACGCCCACGAAGAAGACCATGTCCCCGCCCACCCTATCTTTTATTCTCTGGAGCTCCATGTCAAGCATGTATTTTAACAGGGTGGCGGTTTTTGCCTCCAGGGTTTTTTCCATCTTTTTTTCAGCCATGTGATGTCCTCCAGTGGGATTTTGTACGGGCAGGTTCAGAGGTGGCATGTGCAGGCGGAGTCAGGTGGACACCGCCGGATGGATGTCTTTCACTCAGCCCGTTCGTCCCGCTTTTTATGCTCCTGTCAAGCCGTAAGAGTCAAATATGATCTGGAGAGCCTCTTCGGGTGAGTAGTCGTATATCCAGTTTTCTTTCATCTTCTTCAGCCGTTCCAGCACATACGGCGGCGCCTTGAGATACTCGGCGGTTTTTATCGCCTCGTCAAATATGGCGTCGTAGTTCTCCCCTTCTTTGGCTTTCTCTTCAACCGCTGTCGGCGTGCTCCTTATGATGGCTCCCACGCCTCTGGCGAACATGTACGGGTAGACGCCCTCTTTGTGTGCTGTCCCTCTCATCTTTATGATCTTGAGGGTCCTGTTGAACGCCCCTCCTATGGGGTGGTATTCCAGGTGGAAGACAGCGTCCGCCAGGTATATCGGCAGAAGGACGTCTTCTCCTATGGTCTCACCCGGCCGTGCGTGTTCTTCAACGGTTGCCACAACAACTCCCAGCTCTTTGAGGGTGTAGAACAGTTTTCCTATGAGCTCTCTCTGCATCAGCTTGTCCTCGGTGGCCCAGATCACAGGCGTCATTGGGTCTATCACAACCCTGGTTTTTATTTCATAATCCGCTCTCGCTTTGACCAGCTGTGGAAGCTGTTCCTCTATCATTTTTTTGAAGTTCTTTCCTTTGAGGTGTATAAAAAACAGGGATTTCTCGTAGTGTTTCCTCATATCCCACCCCATCATCTCCGCCTCTCGCATTATCTGTTCAGGGGTCTCTTCCATTGTAACGTACAGAGCCTGTTCGCCGTTGTCTATTCCGTGCATCAGGAACTGCATGGCAAACGTCGTTTTCCCGGTACCAGACGACCCCACTATTACCACCGCGCTGTTGTTTATGAGACCACCTTCAATAAGCTGGTCCAGGCCGTATATTCCTGTTTTTATTCTCTCAACCATCTTATTCGCCTCCTTTCTCTTTTTTCAGATACTTGGTTATCAGTTCTGCAAAACTTTTGCTCTTTCTCGCCTCCTCTGCCAGGTTTATTATTTCTTCCTCGTCAACCTCAACTATAGGAGTTGAGTCAACGCTCTCGCTCATGGCCTCTGCGAAAGAGGACGCGCCAGCTATTTTTGAGCTTATTTCTGAGAGTGTTTCCCACGGTGGGGGGAAATCCTCCCTGGATGCGATCAGAGGCGTCGCGGGATACTTTGAGTACGTCAGTCCCACCCTTGTCAGGCGGTTGTCTTCGCCGAGTATATGATAGCGTCTCAGCACTTCCAGACGGTATTCCACTTCTTCGTTTTCAAGATCCAGTTCTTCTGCTATTTTTTCCACGTCTGTTTTTTCTGTGGCTCTTATTTTTTGTATTATTTCTCTGTCCACGGCGTCAAAGACTATCTGGAAGACACTTATAGGCTGGAGGTTGACTTCAAAGGTGCATTTTTCCCCGCCGGCGTTGACGCACTCTATCTCCTCTGCTGTGTTCACTATGCCGAGGTCTTTTGCGTAAATCTGAGAAAGAGCGTCTGCGGTCACATAGCACGTCTTTTTTCCTTTAATCTCTGAGTACAGGTGGGCCACCGGGTTGTCACGAACAACGTACACATGTTTGAACTGTTCAACTTCTACCAGT
Organism: uncultured Thermoplasmata archaeon; assembly: GCA_964601625.1. Lineage (GTDB taxonomy): Archaea > Thermoplasmatota > Thermoplasmata > JAGHBH01 > JAGHBH01 > CAZROC01. Next base: position 29,022 of record CAZROC010000017.1, read on the forward strand.
TCAAGGTTTCCGAGTCCTATGTCTTTTAACATTGTGTTAAAGAACTGGAATAGGGGGGTGTTTGATGCCTGGACAGGGCTTTCCGATTTGAGGAATTTCCTTGTCTCCACCGGGGGGACTTTTGAAGAGGATATGAGCCCAGCCAGTCCGCTCTCTATCTTCGCAAGTTTCTGGAGCGTGGCCAAGGTTTTTGCGAAGCTGGGGAACATTTTTTCAGTCATCCAGAACCTCCATCTCTTTCAGAAACTCCCAGTCTTCTTTGGATATATACCTCTTTGCTTTTGCGTTAAGTTTTCCTTTTTCATTTATCAGCCCTTTTTTCAGAGCATCGTTTATGAGAGCTTCAACGACTTCTTCACCGACGCCCAGAACCTCCCCTATCGCCTCAGGCTCTCTGAGTCCCAGGGCCCAGAGCTTGAGGAAGCTTCCCATCACGAGTCCCGTCCGGCGCTCAGAGATGTACGGCATCAGAAAGTGTCTGAGTGCTGCGAGGAAACTGGCGTTTTTCCCGGTTACGATGACCTTTGTGAGCGCCATGTTAAAAGCGATCTTTTGTGGCCCGAATGGCCCATCTTCCAGCACCTCTATTCCAAGGAGTTCTTTGACAGGGACCTCGTACCACCTGTCTCCCTCTTTTATAAGCATTCCACGCAGTGATATGTAGAGCTCTCCGTCTCTCCATGTGAGCGATACAGGGAGGTCCTGCTCTTGGGGGTTTATGCTAAAACGGATTTTTTCAAGTTTTTGCGTCTGTATTTTCATTTTCCCTCGTTTTTCCCATAACGATGTCTGCTTATATATTTTTCGCATTTCTCTCTGTTTTATCCAGTTGTCAAAAATTTATGGTGTAAAAAGTAAAACACATGGCCAGATGTTTAGAGACACTTTTATGGTATAAAATGTAAAAAATTGTTTTTCATGCCCCAATGCGGGGTATGCCCCAATGAAGGGTAAAAACCTACCATGACCAGAAAACATACCATAACCAGAAACCAGAAATTTGCAACTGAACACCTGTAAAAGTCAGAACACGCAGATGGGTGACTGTCTGTCTTCAACAATGACCAATGAAAGTAAAACGTAGAACAAAAATCTCATATACCCCCTGGGCATCCAACTCCGGCATGACGATGGACAGACATAAATCCAGCGACATAGTTTCATGTCCACACTAAAGGAGGCGATGGAAAATGATGAAAAAGTTTGGAGAGATTACCACAAAAAGGCCACTGGTTACGATTTTGACAATACTCATAATAACAGGTCTGATGGCCAGTGCCTATCTGGGCGTGGGAATGACCTCAAGAATGGATGAATCCGATTTCACACCTGATATGAAAGAGGCAAAGGTGGACAGGGAGATCTCAGAGACATTCACATCCACATACAGCGTTTCACTTTTCGTCCGATCGGCGGATGGAAAGAGCAACATCATAACCCCCGAGAACATGTCCGCCGTCATAGCGATTGAAAACGCGATATACAACGACCCTGAAATAAAACAGTACCTGGCCACCGGCAACCCGGGGGATGTGACCAGCGTGGCTGACCTAATAGCCCAGATGGAGATACTCGGGGCACTCTACACGGCGATAGAGGAGCAGACAAGAGAAATGTTCGCTTTTGTGAACCAGACGATAAACTACACAGTTAAACAGTACGCCCAGCAGGGGATCTCTCCGGCGGAGGGAGAATATATCAAGCAGGCCCTGCTCATGAGTCTGCAGGCGAGGTATCCCTCTATAGAAGAGAACGCCACACACATTGCCACAGCCATGTACTCTCAGCGTGAGAGCAACATCACCACAAACGCTACCATGGCCGTGAACGGTGTTCTGACTCAGACGTTTGATATGATAAACAGCACTCTCAATGCCTCGTCTCTTTCTGGCATGGACAACGCATCTGCCCGGGATTTTATAAACCAAACAGTTGAGAGCGCCATGTCCAGCGCGGTTGAAAACGCGACATACTATGCCCTTGGGTCAATCTCTATGGATCTGGTGCCGATAATCAACGCAACCCTCGGTTATGAGGTTCAGATGCTGTCAATGGAGATGGGGATGTCCCTTGGTTACACATATGGTGCTTATATACAAAACAAAACGGCCTCTCTGGTGCAGGACATAGTTTCGGCAATAGAGCGTTTCACCGGCTATGATATGAACACCACAGAGTTTGCTCAGCAGGGTGGAGAAAACGAGACCGGTAGCCAGGACGGTATGAGCGGTATGTCTCCAGACATGGCCGCCATGATGGCTTACATAAACTCCACGGTTGAAAACGCCACCACAATGTTTGCGACACAACTCGCACAGGACCTCGCAAACGCCGTTAATGACACCATGAACACCACGATGCTCCTGTTCTCGTCCTCGCTCTCGACGAACATATCCGCAGCGGTTTATCCGATAACCGTGGGACTGGAGGACGACATTTACGCCAACAGGACAGACGACACCAATATTTCCATGACGATCAACAGGTACCTGGGAGAAGCAACTGCCGCTGTTGACCCGCTCGTGGGAAACTCCATTGATGCCACGGTGTCTCCTACAGTACAGGGCGGGTTTAACATCAACCTCTCCGCCCTCGTCCCGGGAACGGTTGATACGACGTGGCCGGCCATACTGAACCTATTAAACGCCACGTACACCACGATCATCGGCTCAATGGCCGATTCCCTAAGACAGTCCTTCTCAGACGCCATGTCCCGGATGCTCTCCGGTGGCAGCGGAATGGGCGCGGCCTCCGGGTCCTTTGAAGACCTGCTCTCCCTGTTTTCAAACCTCTCATATCCAGACAAAATGAGCGTTTTTGATGGGGGAACAGTGAACGTTTCGCTGGGCGGCAGGGAGTTCTCACTGAGCTTTGAGAGGATGAACCAGAGCCGCCTGGAGGAGATGATCAGGGATGTGTACGAAAACCCCCGTGCTGAGATGTCCTTTTTCACAGAGGCCATGAACATGTCCTTCACCCATGAGTTCAACCCGCCGGAAAAGATAGAGGCGGTCGGGATGTTGGTGGGCATAACACTCACGCCGACGCTGCATGACGATGACGACCTGGCAACCCGGGTGGAAAAGCTCATAAGCAACAGAGTGGAAAATGCATCCGCTGCATACACTGACCTGAAAGTAACAACGCTGGGTGTTTACACGATTTCGGACGAGATAATGGACTACTCCATGAAATCAATGCACATTATAATGCCCCTCGCAATTCTAATGGTTATAATAATACTTGCAATTATATACAGGAACCTGTTTGATGTGCTTATAAGTCTCTCCGGCCTGTTTTTTGCCATAATATGGGTTTATGGGTTTGGAACGCTGGTTGGATACGTGTTTAACCCCCTCCTGATAGTCGTCCCGGTGCTCATAGTTGGGCTGGGAATAGACTTTGGGATACACATAACCATGCGTTACCGCCGTGAGATGGAAGAAGAGGGACTGGACGTCCAGCCAGCGATGGTGAGAACGATATCAACCGTTGGCACGGCGCTCCTGCTGGCAACCTTCACTACCATAGTTGCTTTTCTTTCCAACGCTTCTTCGCCCATACCCGCCTTAGGCCAGTTCGGAATCCTGTGTGCGTTTGGCATAGTGTCCTCTTTCATCATAATGATAACCTTCGTGCCATCAGCCAAAATAATAAGAGACAGACGGCGCCTCGCAAGAGGAAAACCGCTTTACAGGGGTTTCAGGGCGAAAGGCACAAACAACAACTCCGGGCCGAAAAGCGGCGACCGGCCCAACAACACCTCAGCAGACAAAAACCCGCCAGAGGCGAGCGGCGATACGAGCGGCGATAAAAAACAGAAAAAGGCGGGAATAAAAGACGTGGGGGTTAAAGCCCTGGACAGATTCCTCTCACTCGGGGCCGTGGGCAGCGAGAGACACCCCGCCATTGTTCTGGCCATAGCGGTTGTTCTGACCGGGGCCGGCTTTTACGCCGTTACGATGGTGCCCACCACCTTTGATTTCCGAGATTTCCTCCCCGAAGAGGTGCCCCTGGCAAAAGAGCTCAACTTCATGCTGGACGAATACGACGTGGAGAGTCTGATGGGCGACAACGTCAACATACTGGTCAAAGGCGACGTTGCCACACGGGACTGTGTGCTGGCTGCACAGGAGAGTATGGATGACATGGGAGACGACCCCCATGTTGTGGTGGACAACGGGAAAGCAGACACCACGTCTGTGCTGTCATTGATGGAGGACTATGCTACATATACTCCGGGAGGGAACGACTACCGCTACGACCCGTATTTCTCGGTGCTGTACTACAGCGTGTTTGACCAGAACGGCTCAATTCGCGCCTCTGCCACCGACGAGGACATAAAAACGCTTTTTGACTGGCTTTACACGAACGCCACAGACGACGCCAGAAAGGTGATCCACCAGGACGAGTCCGGGAACTACGATTCCATGTTAATAAAAGTGAGCGTTGACGTGGGGGACAACAGGGAGGAGATATACAAACTCAGAGACGCCCTTGAAAAGGACGTGGAGCCGCTGAAACAGACGGACGGCGTGGATGAGGTGGTTGTCACATCCGGCCCGATCCTGACACAACTCATACTTGATGCCATAAACCACAGCCAGATACGGTCCCTGCTCATCACTTTCGTGGCCTCTCTGGTGGCCATGGCAATAGTGTATTACATAACGGAACGCTCGTTCGTTCTTGGGATAATAACCACCCTGCCCATGATTTTCTGTGTGGGATGGCTTTTCGGCGCCATGTACCTCCTGGGCATCAGTTTGAACGTGCTGACCATCTCCATAGCGGCTCTGACTGTGGGGATAGGCATAACCTATGGCATTCATGTGGCACACAGCTTCGCTGAAGAGATAAAGAAAGACGGCGACGTTGAGATGGCAGTCAGACGGACAGTGGCACACGTTGGCACGGCGGTGTTCGGAGCCGCCACAACCACAATAGGAGGTTTCGGTCTTCTCGTATTTGCTCTGCTACCCCCTATCCAGCAGTTCGGCGGCATGACTGCCCTCTCCGTCTTTTTCTCCTTCCTTAGCTCCGTTTTCGTTCTCCCGTCTATACTGGTGCTGTGGGCCAGGAGAAGCAGGTGCTGCTTTGCAGAGGAGAAGAAGGAGAAAAAAGGGGAAACAGGCGAAGACAGAGATGGGAAGACAGCGGAGACGGCAGAGGCCCCTGAAACCCAGGAAACCCCCGAAGTGGGTGTGGATGATGGAAAGGAGGGGGATAATAACCCTCCTGGTGCTTAAGCTGCTGGGAGAAAAAAGAGCAGAGCGGATACGACATAATAAAGCGCTGCGGTGAGATACTGGGCAAAAAACCCAGCAGTGGCACGGTTTATCCGATTCTGCACCACCTCCACCAGGCGGGCCTGGTACGGATCCGTGAAGAGGGACGGCGTAGGATGTATTCACTCTCGGATAGGGGACAGGAGTACGTTGCCAGGTTGAACAGTCTCCGGGAGGAATACGTTGGCTGGTTTGATGGCATAGCAACTGCGATGGGAGAGATTTTCGGTGTGAACAGAGAGGACGTGGAGAACGAGGATATGAACTGGTACCTTGTGGGCCTTCTTTCACCGCTGGCAAAAGAAGTTGTGAGGGCCAAAAAAGCCGGCGTGCCTGACGAAGACCTGGGGGATATAATATCGGGTGCCGCTGAAGACGTGCGCCTGGCGGCTAAAAAAGCTGGAAGGAAAAGCAGGCGGAACAAGAAAAACAGGCGGAACAAGAAATAAAGTCGGCGTTTGCCGAATGCAATATTCGTCAGTTTTATATATCAGTGTTGTTTATGCTCTGCCCAGTGATACGGTGAACGAGGAAGACCTCAAACAGAAAATTGCCGGCGAAATGGTCCTCTCCGCAAACTTCGGAGCCACACTGAGAAAATGGAGGACAAAGTTCAACGTGAGTCAGAAAGAACTCGCAGACTTCCTGGGGATCTCGCCTTCGGTGATAAGCGATTACGAGGCCAACAGACGCCGTTCACCCGGAGTGCTGGTTGTCAAAAGGCTGGTTGAAGCCCTCCTGGCCATAGACAGACGGCGCGGCCGACCGGTGATGAAAGAATACATGCTGGGAGAGCACGGAGACATAATACTTGACATGACAGAGTTTCCCTTCCAGATACCCGGCGAGGTCTTCCTTGAAACAATAGAGGGCGAGGTGGTGAACAACCCCTCCACCCTGCGGCCGATACTGGGTTACACTGTGATAGACAGCCTTCAGGCCATCGTGCGCCTGAGCTCGTACGATTATCTGCGGGTGTACGGCTGGAGCACCGAGAGGGCGCTTCTTTTCACAGGCGTCAGATACGGGCGCTCTCCAATGGTCGCCATACGTGCCCACCCCCTCTCGCCGGCGATGGTCGTTTACATATCCCCGGAAAACGTTGATCCGCTGGCGGTAAAGATAGCAGACCTGGAAAACGTGTGCCTGGTCAAAACACCTCTGCCTGTCCAGAACGTACTGGAAGCCCTGTCATCTCTAAAAGAAAAAGTCCAGCGTGGAATGGTGGGGGAAAGGGTGGACGTGGAGAGGGGGGACATTGTGGGAGAAAGAAAGCAGAGCATGGAAAAGGACGAAAAGCAAAAGTTAGAACAGGAGGAAATAAGATGAAAGAGGGAATAGTGAGCTATGGGGCATACATCCCACGCTACAGGATAACCCCGGAAGAAATAGGAAAAGTCTGGGGTGTGGATGGAAAGGCCAGAGGTAAAAGCCTCATGGTGGAAAGCAAATCGGTGCCAGACGCCGACGAGGATGCGGCAACCATAGCGGTGACAGCGGCGAGACACGCCCTTGAGAGGGTGGACGTTGATCCCGCCAGAATAGGCGCCATATACGTGGGGAGCGAGAGCCACCCATACGCCGTAAAACCCACAGCGTCCATAGTGGCGGAGGCGATCGGAGCGACCCCGGACCTGACAGCGGCCGACTACGAGTTCGCATGCAAGGCCGGGACAGCGGCCATCCAGAACTGTCTGGGCCTGGTCAAGGCCGGGATGATAGAATACGGTCTGGCTATCGGAGCGGACACCTCCCAGGGAGCGCCGGGTGACGCACTGGAATACACCGCCTCGGCCGGAGGAGCAGCTTTTTTGATAGGCAAAGAGAACGTCATAGCGGAGATAAACGGCACCACATCGTTCACAACCGACACCGCCGACTTCTGGCGCAGGGAGGGAGCCAAGTATCCCAGCCACGGCGGCAGGTTCACAGGAGAGCCAGCGTATTTCAAGCACATCATGGGCTGTGCAAAAAAACTCTTTGAGATGATGGGGACCGGGCCATCGGACTACGATTACGCTGTTTTCCACCAGCCAAACGGAAAGTTTCCCAGAATCGTTGCCAGACGCCTCGGCTTTAAACCGGAGCAGATAGAAACAGGCCTGCTGACCCCCCGCATAGGAAACACGTATTCGGGGGCGGTCCCGCTGGGCCTGTCTGCTGTGCTGGACGTGGCAAAACCCGGAGACCGGATTTTTGCTGTCTCATTTGGGTCAGGGGCAGGCTCGGACGGGTTTGACATAACGATCACAGACGAAATTGAGAGGTTCAACAGAGACGCCGCCCCCACGGTGGAGGCGCTGATCTCGCGCAAAAAGTACATTGACTACGGCGTCTACGCCAAGTTGAGAGAGAAGATAATCATGAAAGAAGACTAAACCTGGAGGTGTTAAAATGAGAAGAGTGGCAATCATAGGTGTTGGTATAACCAAGTTTGGAGAGCTCTGGGACAGGAGCCTCCGCAGCCTGGGAATAGAGGCGGGCATAAAAGCGGTCAACGACGCCGGCATAGAGGGAAAGGACATAGATGCCCTATATATCGGTTCAATGTCCCCGGGGCGGTTTGTGAGACAGGAACACATGGCCCCCATCGTGGCTGAGTACTCTGGCCTCGTTGGCAGGCACATACCGGCCACGAGGGTGGAAAACGCCTGTGCCAGCGGAGGAACAGCCCTGAGACAGGGCTTCCTGGCTGTGGCCAGCGGGTTGCATGACATAGTGGTCGTGGGCGGTGCGGAAAAGATGACAGACGTTCCCGGCTCGCTCGCGACAGACACCCTGGCCATGGCAGCGGACCAGGAATGGGAGGCCTTCTATGGGATGACCTTTCCAGGCCTCTATGCGCTGATGGCCAGGCGGCACATGTATGAGTACGGGACCACAAAAGAACAGCTCGCCATGGTGGCTGTGAAAAACCACGAAAACGGAGCGCTAAACCCGACTGCGCATTTTCAGAAGCCCATAACGCTGGAGACGGCGCTCAACGCCCAGATGATAGCAGACCCCCTGGGCCTCTTTGACTGCTCTCCTGTCTCAGATGGGGCGGCGGCCGTGGTGCTCGCACCCATGGAGATAGCGAAAAAATACACGGACACGCCGGTGGAGATCATTGGCTCGGGGCAGGCGTCTGACACAATCGCCCTCCACTCAAGAGAGGACATCACCACCACAGCGGCCACCGTTGAAGCGGCACGCCAGGCGTACAAAATGGCCGGCATAGGGCCAGAGGACGTTGATTTTGCGGAGGTGCACGATTGCTTCACCATAAACGAGATAATCGCGACAGAGGACCTGGGGTTTTTCAAAAAAGGAGAGGGCGGAAAGGCCGTTGAAGAGGGCATAACAAGGCGCGACGGCTCTCTGCCGATAAACGTCTCCGGCGGACTGAAAGCCAAGGGGCACCCTGTTGGGGCCACCGGGATAGCCCAGGCGGTTGAAATAGTCCTCCAGCTGCGTGGTGAGGCGGGAAAACGCCAGTTGCCAGACCCGGAAATAGGGTTGACCCACAACGTGGGAGGAAGCGGCGCCACGGCGGTGGTGCACATCTTTAAACCAGGGTGGTGATACAGATGCCGAGGTTCTGGAGAGAGATACCGAGCAGATACAACCTGATGGGAAGCAAATGCGAGAACTGTGGAAAGGTCTGGTTCCCCACCAGAGATATATGTCCAGAGTGCCACAGAGAGAGCATCGGGAAGATGAAACCCTACAAACTGAAACCAACAGGGACCATCCTCACATACACCGTGATACGCACGCCTCAGAAGGGGTTTGAGAAAATAGCCCCCTACATCATGGCCATCGTGGAGATGGACGACGGACCCCGGATCACATCCCAGATAGTTGACTGCGAGCCAGACGAGGTGGAAATAGGCAAGAGGGTCAAAGCGGTGTTCCGCAAGATCTCAGAGGACGGCCCGGGGGGAACCATAAACTACGGCTACAAGTTCGTGCTGGCAGACCACCCGTACTGAGACGGCTCTGGGTGCGTGGGTAGTGTCTTCCTGCGACGCCTCCGAAACCCACGCCTCCGAAACCCTTTTCCTTTATTATTTTATTTTTTGTTGTTATACTGCACAGGTATTATACTTGGTGGGTATAAATTGAGTGGGGGAAAATAGTTGAACATGAGGAAATGGTTATGTAACATGGTGCGGATCTGGCTCTGTTTGAGGTTAAGTGGGCAAGCATGACCCCCAGAGATGTGCATAGGGAAATGGAAGCATTGAGGAAAAAGGCGGAGGCTATAAAGAAGACGACGAAAGACGCCCGCAGAATGCACCTGATAGTGGTTGCCAGAAAGGTTGAGAAAGAGATGGAGAACGTATATGATCTGAGGACAATAGAAGAGATAATAAAAAGGTCTTAGCGTTTTGACGGTTTCCACCCTTCCCACTCAGATGGTATCTTTTCCATGTCAAACCGGCCGTGTTTTTCGTCCTCTTTTTCAATGACGGCGTGGAGGTTTGCGGCGTGGGAGAAGACGGCGCTGTCTTTCCAGGGGGTCTCAGCGAGCAGTTCTTTGAATTCTTTTTCTGTGAAAAAGTGGTAGTAGCGGTGGAAAACTTTCCCATCCAGGGAGCGCGTCCATGGCACAAGCCTGTCTCCACTGTCTCCCCCCTCTGGTCTCGGCGTTGTTCTGTAACGCTCCTCTTCTGTGGACCACACTGATACCAGGCCCACCCCCCCGGTTTTTAGAACCCTCCACATCTCCCATAGGACTTCCAGCCGTCCCTTTCTGGTGGGTATGTGGTGCAGCACGGCCACGCACAGGACCCCATCAAACTGCCCGTCTCTGAAAGGGAGTTTTCTGGCATCCCCTGCCACAAACTCTGTTCTGCTCTCAACCCCTGTGGTTCTGGCCCGGCTTTTCGCCGCTGACAGCAATTCTTCAACGATGTCCAGTCCCACCACACGAAACCCCTCCCCGGCCAGGAAAACGCTGTGCCTCCCGTTGCCACAGCCCACATCCAGCACGATCCCACCCTTCGGCAGCAGGGTTGAGAACCAGACCACCTCTGGCCACGGAGCATATCGGGTGGCGCTGAAATGGCCAGCTATCTGGCGATAGACATCCACCACGTGTTCCTGGAAAACCCTCTCTTTTTCTGCCTCCGGTTTTTTCATATGTGACCACGCCACACAGACCATCTTTAACTGCTTCACCAACTCCCACTACGTGTTTATATACCTTCCGGGCTATCCTTGGAGCATGTCTCTCACAGTGGTTGGCATAGACCTTTCTTCCAGCGAGAAACGGCCAACGGGCTTTGTGGTCTATGATGGCAGGCGGTGGCGGGGGGAACTGGTCTATTCGGACGATGAGATAGTTGAAAAGACCCTTGCGGCGTCCCCCGATGTCGTGGCAATAGACGCTCCTCTCTCTTTTCCGCCTAACAAGAGGGGGCTGAGGGAGTGTGAGAGAGCCCTCCGGGCCATGGGGGTCCACGTCTATCCCCCGATGATGCCCAGCATGGCCGGTCTCACGGAGAGGGGGGTTCGCCTGGCAGATGTGCTGCGCGATTCACTCGCTCACGGGGAGGTCATAGAGACGTATCCCGGCGGGGCGCAGGTCGTCCTGGGTTTGCCGCGGAAAAAAGAAGACCTCCTGGGCCTGATGGAGGGCCTTGTGGCGATGGGGGTGAGATTGGACGCCATTGCGGGAGAGAGTGTGCGTGGAAAGAGAGATAGTGGGAGGAGGACGGGGGGCGTGAGAAACCGGCCGGGGGTGAGTCATCACATAGTTGATGCGGCCACCTGTGCCCTGGTGGGGCTCTTTTATGCAGAGAAAAAGGTGCTTTTGGTAGGGGACCCGGACGAGGGTGTTCTGGTCCTCCCCGACCCCTTCGCTCTGGGAACAATGTAAGGGCGCGGGTTATGTCCCCAGGTGTGCCAGAACCTCAAACGCCCGGTATCCCATTGAAAAGAGCATGTTTTTGAACAGGTCCCTGTTGTTTTCAACGGCGTCTATTATCTCTCTCACGCTCCGGGGAGAGACATAGCCCCACCTGTCCAGCGCCTTTTTCAGCTCGGGCACTTCCTCCGCCTTTTCCGGCAACGTTTTTCCCTCCACGATAGCCTCAACGGCTGCTTTCATCGCTCTGGCCCCGCTCCGTGTCCCGTCCGGGTGTCCGTGGATGCCTCCCCCTGCCTGTGCGACGAAATCCCTCCCGTATATGACGCCGAGCGCTTCAACTTTGCCGGGGTCCAGTCCGCCGCTGGCAACGGGCATGATCGGTTTTATTCCCTCGTACCACTCCTGTTCCAGCCCGAGTATTTCCAGCCGCTCCTCAACACGCCGCTTTGAGACGATCTCCCCGTACCTTTTTATCAGGACAGGCGAGCCCTCCATCTTTCCCACGCCGGTCCCCGTGTGAAGCTGGTCAACGCCGAGCATCCGCCATATCTTAGCAAAAACGCTGTACTCCGCGCCGAAACTTCCCCGGGTCTCTGCGGTGTGCCCTGCCCGGTGGGCGTGGACTATGAACCCTCTTTCGTGTAAGAAGTGCGTCATCTCCTGCACCGTTGGATAGCCGAGCATGTACACGTCCAGCATGGCCACGTCCCATCCCTGTGATTTGAGAAAGTCGGCTCTTTCTTTCATCCTCTCCGGTGTGTCTGTTATGTTGGGAGCGTACATCACACGCCGGCCTGTTTCCTCTTTCACTCTGTCTGCCCGCTCAAGGACTTCAAGGACTCTTTCCTCAAACCTGCAAAATGGCTGGTTCACAAGGTTTTCGTCGTCTTTGACGAAGTCGCATCCGCCCATCCACGCCTCGTAGGCAACATCCGCCCATTCCCTGGGAGCCAGACCCACCTTTGGCTTCACGATGGTGCCAACGTGCGGCCGCCTGCTCTTCTCTGTGCCAACGCGCTCCCTGATGCCCTCAAGTCCGTATCCCGGGCCCGGGTAGAGGCGCTGCAGGTTTTCCGGGAGTTTTATGTCCAGAAACTTTAGCTCTTCCAGCTCGGAGAGACCGTAGACGTTCCCCCGTATGGAGGCGAGTATCTGGGCTATGTTAGTAGCGTCAAAGTGTTCCAGAGGATATGCGATCCAGATGAAACCAGATGTCTCTGACACCTTCACGAGTTTGAAAACCCTGGCCCTGTACTCACGCAGCACCTTTTCGTTTATGGTCTTTATCTCCGTCCACGTGCCAACAGATGACTCGGCGGCCAGCGCCTCTGCCAGCTTTTCAAGGGCGAACTTCCCTTTGACCCAGTGAAAAACCACAATGTCATTTTTTGGGTCGGGCACATAATCAGGGTCCAGATATGAGTATCCGCCATATACCATGCTACCACTGCTCCATCGTTTCGGTACTGTTCAAGGCAATGGTGGTTTAATAGGTTATCCCTACAACCTCCCTACAACTCCGCCCCGCTCTCCGGCCTCTCGTCTTTTTTTCCGAGCGTTTTTTCCCGCAAGACCTCGCCTGTTATGCCGTTCATCCAGACCACGCCCTCCTCACCCTCAACACGCCAGATGGGGATGTAAAAAAGGCCCAGGTTTTCAACGCTCACAGAACCGGGCACAGGGGCTATGGTGACCTTCTCAAACACCGTCGCAGTGCCGGTGTGCTTCACCTCTTCCCGCTCATGGGTGTTGATGGTCTGGACGCCTTTTATCGCCGCTGCCTCCGCTTCTTCAGGCGAAAGCACGGGCTCAACAGAGTGGACTATTTCCCCCTCCCACGTTTCTATCGTGCCACGGGCCCGCATGGTTTTTCCGTCCACGGCGTCAACCCACACCATACCCTTTTTCTGGGTCAGAGGGCCGGCGCCGTTTTTTCCCTGTTCGTCTTCCTGTCTCGCGAGCATACACGTGTAACGGAAAAGATATGCTGGCCGCCACTCCAGCTCAGCTACGTAGGGGGCTATGTCTTCTTTGACACTTTTCACATCTTCATCTGTGAAGACGGGGCGTATCGTGTCCTTTCCCTGTATCAGGTGGACGTCGGGGAGGTCAACAACAACGCCCCCCTCGTCTTTTTTTTCCGGGAAAAGAGTGTACCGCAGACGCACACCACCCCTCTCGGCCAGAAAGTGTGCCCCAACGATGCGCTCCACCTCGTTCCGCTCCCAGATGCGCACCCCGCACCCATAGAGGACACGCATATATCTCTCAGGCAGAGGCAAAAAACATGCCACTGCCTTCCAGCGGGCGTCTGTCTCAACCAGGGGTTGCACCTCTGAGAACTTCTCTCCACCATCATAGACCAGTATCACCGCGTCGTCTCCATTCCACGACCCCTTTATGAGGTTTCCACGCACCCGCTCAACCACGAACCCGTGGGTCTGGAGGGCATCAACCACCATCTGCAGCACGTCGGGGGACACAGCCATGTCCCGTCCACATACAAAAGAATATATAAACCTCACCGCATAGAGTAAAACGATGCAGCACAGCGGCGTGATGGGCGATGAGATGGGCGACCGGGGCCCCCACACCCCGGGAAATCTCGCCCTGTACATCGGCCTTCTCTTTCTGGCGGCGGGTGTTTTCCTCGCGTGGAAGGCAGTTTCCACGGGAGCCGGCTCAGTTCACCTGTTCTTAATATTCCCCGTTTTTACCACAACCAGCGTAGCCGGCGCCCTGGCGGTTTTGTGCCTTTTCACAGGCTTCGTCCTGCTGTCCTATGGAGTGATGCTGCACATGGCGGCATCGCACCCGTATCCGCCGCCCGCTCACAACACGTCCGCCTATTCCTCTTATTCCAGCACCTATAACAGCGGCCTGGTAGCGGAACCGGAGCCGTGCCGTCCCGTGCATTCCGAGAAAAGGTTTGGCGGCGTTGTCTTGATAGGGCCCATACCGATAGTTTTT
>CAZROC010000018.1:0-41762 GCA_964601625.1 uncultured Thermoplasmata archaeon
CGCTATGTTACCGTGCACGGAGCATTTTCTGTCGCTGTGTGCGGCGGTCTTTACCCGGGGGGCCGGGGTGGCGGGGGCGCCCTCTTTTCCTCCGGGCGGGGGCGTCAACCTTGATGGCATGCCCGTGGAAGGTGGTGTGGCTGAGACACCTGCTGGCCGGGTCGCTGGGGGGGATGGCTTTGTGCGGGCCTGTGTCTGTGGGCTCATTGCGGTGGATGGGCGGGAAACGGTGGCAGATGATGTGGCGGAGGGCGTTGCGAAACTGCCCCTGTATGATGGTATTTCCAGGGTTTCTCCGCTAAGCTGGTTCAGCAGTGCGAGCAACTGTTTTGCCCGCCAGATGCCTATGCCGTATCTGTTCATGACGTCTGCTATGTCTTCTCTGTTCAGGGCAGGGTCATAGAGGACATCTTTTGCCAGGGCTTCCAGATCAGGGTCTGGCTCAACGTTGCGTATGTCCAGCTCGTCTACACGGCGAATGTATTCCAGCACTTTTTTGGCTGTTTCTATGTCGTATCCCAGGCGGACCACTATGTCGCTGAGAGACAGGCCCCTGGCTGCTATCCTGTCCCTGTCCTGGAGTACGCAGTTCCTTATCACCTCAAGGGAAGCTTTTTCGTACCACTCTCTCTCCCCGGGTGTGAGAGATGAGAGCACGACCCTCTCCGGCGTGTTCAGGAGCCGCATCACCGGGGCGAGATACGCGTATGGGACCCCACACAGTTTGAATATTTCTTCTTTGGTCAGGGGCCGTCCCATGGCGTGCTCTCTTTCCAGCACTCTCCTGGCGTAGTCCTCAATTTTTTTCTTTTCCAGCGCCTCTTCTGCCATCTTTTTCCCTTGCTCGGCTGCCTTTGAGGAGGGATCAAGTGCCAGCGCCCGCTCGTATATCCTTATGGCCTCTTCGTATCTCCCTGTTTCGTGGAGGAGCCGGCCGAGATTCAAGAAGACGCTGACATCGGACAGCCCCATGCCTATGGCGTTTTCAAGCGCTGTTATGGTCTCATCCTTTTTCCCGAGTTTTTCAAGGATTCCCGCCTTTTTCACCCACAGCAACGGGTTGTGTCTGTCTCTTTCTATCGCTCTTTCTATGTGTTCCAGCGCCTCGGAGTGGCGTCCCATCTCGGCCAGAAGGGCGGCGATCTCGCTTTCCACCTCTGCCATCTCCGTTTTGTTCGTCTCTTTTTTTCCCTCTTCGCCCTCTTTTTCGCTCTGCAGAATGGACAGGTATTCACTGTATTTTTCCAGCGCCTCTTCTCTTCTCCCGAGGGCTGCCAGACATCTCGCCATGGCGAGGTGTATCTCTTTTTCTTCGTATCCCGTGCGTATGGCGTTCTCGAAGGACGTCAGCGCTCTCTCCCAGCTTTTTGTGGCTGCCAGAACCACGCCCCGGTTGTACCACACCTCCGGGTTGTCCGGGGCCAGGCGGGCGGCTTTTTCCAGGGCCTCAAGCGCCTTTTCCATTTCTCCGATGTTGAAAAGCGACAGGCCGTAGAGGTTCCACACCTCCGGGTTTTCTGGCGAGAGTTTGAGGCATCTCTCAAGGTGCTCCGCAGCCTCTCTGTACCGTCCCATGTATGCGAGTGCGGTGGCCATGTCAAGGATGTACTCTGGGTTTTTTGGGTTCAGGTCAAGCGCCTTTTTGTATGCCGTGAGGGCGTTTTCGTCCTCTCCGAGCATTTCATAGAGGCGTCCGATTTTGTTCCAGAGCTCGTGGTCTTTTTTGTTTCTCCCGGCAAGGAGGTTATATACGTCCAGAGCCTCTTTCAGGCGTCCGGTTTTTTCCAGCGCGTCGGCTTTTTTCATGAGTGCCCTATCATTTTCCGGGTCCACGGAGAGTATGTCGTCGCAGACCTGTATAATCTCACGGTATAACCCCTCTTTTTGAAGTATGTCCAGAAACTCAAACTGGAGTGAGAAATCGGATGTTTTTTCTCCCAGTGTTTTCCTGGATACGACCATGTAGTCTGATATTGCTTCCTTCTTTTTGCCGGCGTTGTACCTGGCACGTGCTCTTTCTACAAGGGCGTCTGTGTCCTTGGGGTTGTGTCTGAGGATCTCAGTTGCTATCTCTTCGGCGTTCTCCCAGTACTCGTTTCTCATGCAAAAGGATAGAATCTCTCGGAGGGTGGCGGGGTCTCTGAGGCCGTTTTCAATGGCCTTCTGGTAAGCATAGAGGGCGTCTTCCACTTTTCCCAGGAAATCCAGTGCTCTTCCCTTCAGAACCCATCCTATAGGCTCTTCCGGCCGCAGGTGTGTCGCCTTGTCCAGGATCCCGAGGGCTTCTTCGCCCCGTCCCATTTCAAGCAGGATTGCTCCCATGCGCTCGTAGGCGTGGTACAAGTTTGGGTCTATGGATATTGCTTTTCTGTAGGACTCCAACGCCTCTTCGTACTGGCGGAGTGCTTCGTGTGCCAGCCCTTTCTCAAACCATGTCTCGGCGTCGTTTTCAGGCGCCATCTCAACGGAGTTTTCAAAGGCACTTATTGCCTCGGCGTAGTTTCCCATTCTTGAGAGGGCCATGCCCATGCCCTTCCAGACTTCTGGGTCTTTTTTGCCTTCTTCGTGGTGGGCTGATTTTTCAAACTCCTCCAGTGCCTCTTTTGCCTCTCTCAGTTTCAGGTGGATGAACCCCTTTCTTTTTCTGGCGGAGGATGTGTCTTTTATCGCTATGATTCTCTCGTAACATTTGAGGGCCCCCGCCAGGTTCCCCATTTTTTCCAGGGCCTCTGCCTGGTCGGAGAGTGTTTCAACGTCGTCAGGTCTTTGCTGGAGTATCCTGTCCCCTATTTCAACGACAAGAGAGTGGTTCTCCGTCTCTTTGGCGCTTTTCTTTAGTCCGATCAGAGCTGGCAGATATTCTCTGTCCACGCTGAGGGCTTTCTTGTATGCGTCTCCCGCTTCCACCGGCCTCTGGAGAGCCATGAGTCCGTCTCCCATGTCAACCCACGTCTTTTTGTCATGGGGGTTGTGGGAGAGTATTTTTTTGCACGTCTCAACCATTTCTTCAAAGCGTCCGAGGTGGCGTAGCGCTTTTTTCTTTGCCAGGAGAACGTCCATGTCGTCGGGCCTGTGCTTCAATGCCCGGTCGTAGTATTCAACCGCTTTTTCGTACTGTTTCTGTTTGTGGTATATGGCCCCCATAGCTGCCAGTGCCTCAAAGTTGTCCGGGTCTTTTTCAAGAATCTTTTCGCAGACATCTTTCGCCTCGTCATAGCGTTTGAGTTCCAGAAGCACGTCTTTTTTCTTGAGAAGAAGAGATATCTCGTCCTCTGCATTTTTCCCTCCACGGAGCGCCAGGGCTTTTTCATACTCTGCCAGTGCCTCTTCAAACCGGTCCAGGGCATAGAGAGAATCGGCGAGTTTTTCCCCGAGTGTTCCTTCGTCGCCGCCGTGTTTTATGGCGTTTCTGTAGCTCTCAACGGCGTCTTCGTAGAGTGCCATTTCGTATTCCAGGTCTCCTTTTGCCTCCCACAGAGACGGATTTTCCGGCACGCTCTGAAGTGCGTCCTGGAGAACTGAGTGGGCTTTTTCGTATTCGCCCATTTCACGGTAGAGGTCGGCCAGATGCCTCCAGCAGCCCGCGTGTTTTTTGTCCAGTTTTATACACTCTTTCCAGGAGGCAATGGCACCCTCGGCGTCCCCCATTGAATTGAGAGCCATACCTTTCCTTTCCCACGTGTCAACGTCGTCTGGTTTGAGCATGAGTATTCTGTCGTAGTGCTCTATGCTCGTTGGGTCCAGTTCAAGCACTTTTTCGTATGCCTTTATCGCATCCTCTATTTTTCCCATTTTTGCGAGTGCGTCTCCCTTTCCGCTCCACGCCTCTTTGCCCCCTCCTCTGGCTATGGCCATGTCAAAGGATTTTGCTGCTTCTCCCGGGTTGCCTTTTTTCATATGGATTATCCCTCGCCAGTACCATGCACTGGCATTTTCCGGGTTTAGCCCCAGGGAAACGTTGATGGCCTTCTCCCCTTTTTCCAGGTCCCCCACTGTTAAAAGGTATCTGGCTGTGGTGGCCCAGTATATACTACCCTCTCTTCTTTTGTTCTTCCAGACGTCTTTTGTCTCACGGAGGTGTTTAACAAGCGCATCGGTTCTCTGTCTCAGTTCTTTCATCTTTTCCGGAGCGACGCCACTTTTTTCTCTTTCGTCTCTGAGGACCCACGTGCCCAGGGACAGTGGGTCGTCCAGGTCTACGTCTCTAAGGGCTTCTCTGGCTGTCCTGTGGCATTTTTTTATGAGACGTTCGGCTTTTGACATCGCCCTTCCTTCTTTTGTAAGCAGTCCGTCCAGCAGTTTCATGGCGCTCCCTCTTCCAGCGTTGGCTCATTTTGGCCCGGTTTGTATAACCTGTTTCTTGTTCATAAAACGGTTTGCTGTATAAAACTTTGCGGAGCAAACTTTGCAGAGCGTCTCCACAGTATGGACAGCGCCAGCCAACAGGGGATACAACCAGAAACCATTAAGAACCAGAGACGCATAATATCCCTGCTATGACTGCCATGTCCGATAATCTGATAGAATTTCCCCGGGGAGAGCGGGAGAGATGTGTCACAGGCATTGAGGGCCTTGACAACATTCTGAACGGCGGAATACCTCGTGGAAACACGGTTCTTCTCACGGGGAGCTGCGGGACGGGCAAGACAACGATGAGCCTGGAGTTTCTGGTCCATGGGGCTCTGGCAGGAGAAAACTCTCTTTTCATATCGGTGACCGAGGCCTCCACCAAACTGTTGCGGAACATTATACCATACGAGTTTTTTGACGAGTCCCTCATAACCAGCGGCAAGCTCACGTTCATAGATATGCCCGCCATGTACGAACGGCTCGGGCTTGAGAAGTCGGAGTTTTCGTTTGAGGACATAGTTCTGCTCGTTGATGCTATAGGGCAGATCGTTGAGGAGCTGAAAATAAAACGTCTGGTGATTGATTCCATAACCAGCGTCTGCTACAGGCTGAAGACGGAGGAGAAGATAAGGGATTTCATCCTCCGCCTGGGAAAAACCCTCAGCGAAAAAGGGTGTACCACGATACTGGTCAGTGAGATTTCGCCCGCCGAGACCCGTTATTCTCTCTATGGTGTGGAAGAGGCAATAGCCGATGGCATAATACTCATGGGAAACCTTGAGAGGCGGGGGGACCTCTTGAGGACCCTCCAGGTTGTTAAGATGAGGGGGACCCAGCACTCGCGTACAAAATATGTGCTGGACCTCACCCCGGTGGGGGTGCTGCTCGTGCCTTTGCTGAAAGGTGGTGGTGGAGATTGAGCATATCTTCTGAGGTCGGCGAAAAACTCCTTTCCCTTCCCGAGGCCAGCGCCGTGGCCATGAGAATAGACATCAACGCATATTTTGATGTTATAAAAGCGATAACTGAGATCTTTGCCCGGGAAAAGAACCTGAACGTCGTTTACATAACGGCTACGTTGCCTTCTGCTTCGCTGTTGAATGCCATGCGCCTCCTTGAACTGGAGACGGACCACGTCTATTTCGTTGACGCTATCTCACGCATAATGACGAGCGCCATACAGAAGTCTGATCACATAATGTATGTTGAGAGCCCGACTATGCTTGAAAACATATTATTGAAAGTTGAATACCTCTACAAAAAGTCGTCTGTGGAGAACAAAAACATAGTGGTGGTCCTGGACTCAATAAACTCACTTGCCATACACAACAATCACAGGATACTTAGCGAGTTTCTTCACATAATGGTAAACAACCTCCGAACAAAAGAAGCCAACACCATAATAATGGCTATAGAAGAGCAGAGCACAGATGAACTCCTGAACATAATAGGGTTTGTGTGCGACGAGACCATAGTGGTAAAAGGACCGGCAGAGGGGGGAGATGTTGAATGAGCAGGAAGATAACCGGTATTGACACGCTGGATGAGATACTGGAGTCCGCTCTCCCCGAGGGATACACTATACTGGTCTACGGTCCCCCCGGCGCTGGACTGGAGGTCTTTGCCAAACAGTTCGCGGGTGTGGAGGGGCGAGACACAACATACATAGCCACAGACGAGGACACGGACACGATAAAATCCACCTTGCAGTATTTTGGCTGGGATCACCCGGGTATAAGGATAGTCAATTTTGGAAAGGAATATTATGAGAAGGTCCTGGCCAGACGGCTTGAGATAAGCAGATACAGGGAGGAGGGTATAAAGGTCAGCGACATAAAACGCTTCACCGCCTCTGCGTGGAAGAGCGAGCGCCCGGTCAACTTTCTAACCAAACTCGTCTATGAAACCGGGAGACTGCCCAGGAAGTTCCGGCTGGTGGTGGACTCGCTCAACTTTTTCGTTGAGCACTACAGTTATGCTTCCGTTCTGTCGGCCCTCAGGACCATCCGTGCCCATGCTCAGCACGTCGGCGGGGAGGTCCTTTACACAATTCATGGAAACGTTTACCAGCACACCCTCCAGACAGGGGTTGAGAGCCTTGTTGACTGTTTGATAGAGCTGGAGACGATAAGAACATCTGAGGGTTTTGAGAGGAACCTTATTCTTCACAAGGTGACAAACCACCCTGAGCTGACAGGTGTTTTCAAATACACGATAGGGAAGAGCGGTTTCGTCGTTGAAAAGTGACACCCGGACCTTTTTACGTCAATCAACGACTGAAAAATCGTTTTTAGCCGATTATTAATGGAAAACATATAAATACAGCCATATTCATAGGTTTTATTGCAGGCGGTGCCTGCAGGAGGACAAAACCATGTATGTGAGAAAGGAAGACAAAAAAGAAGGTGTGTCGGCGGTTATTGCCGTCATATTGATGGTGGCAATAACCGTGGTGCTGGCCGCTGTGCTGTTCGTCATGGTGCAGCGGTTCACGCAGACGCAGAGCGAGATAGTGACGCCTCTGGGTGTCGGAGCAGTACAAACAAACAGCACACACTGGTCCATACCCATCCAGTCCAACAGTGTGGACGCCGCTACTACGAGCTTCCAGCTGCAGAAAGGCGGAGTTCTGGTGAGCGGCTACAACGTGAACGACGCGACAACAGTGAAGGCAACTTCGTGGGACAGCAACGCAACGATCCAGTGGTTTGACAACGACCAGAATGACAAGATAAGTCCCGGCGACACAATTGTTGTGAAGAAACCCAGTGGCGCCACAGGGGACTATCTCTTCATAGCCACAAACACGGGAACACAGGTCATATCTGTGACTCTGACAGCATAAGGCTGTAGTGTTTCCGGCACACCAAACCCCCTTCCTCTTTTTTTGTTTTTTTGTTACAATCTTTCAGCAGGTGTTTGACGAACAACAGAAACGTATTTATAAAAGAATTCCTCTTTTATTAGTCCGTTAAGACGGACGGGTGTTGAATAAAAGTTGAAGGTGAAAAAGATGCGGAGAGACTCTCTGTGGAACAAACACAGGAGAGGTGGGGTGTCTCACATAATAGCGACAATCCTGTTGGTGGCTATCTCGGTCATAACTGCCACTGTGGTTTTTGCTGCTGTGCAGCGCTTCACAAACACCACCCAGGCCCCACCAATAGCTGTTGGCACAACTTCTACTGTGTATGACGACCACGTTGTGATAAGTGTGGTTTCAGGCGTTGCTCCGGTGGATAAATGTTACGTCATCCTTAAGAATTCGGGGGGACTCAGCGTTGAGGGTTACAATTATAAACTGCCAGATATACAGGCAAACAGCACATCTGCTCCACTGCCAGACAGGAACATAACGTGGGTTGACAACAACGAAAACGGTAAACTTGACCCGGGCGACTCTTTCTGGATCAACATTGAGTCCACCACAGGCAACGAACTGGGGCGTGGAGAGTACACGTTTATTGTAATAAAAGATTCCCTTCAGATAATTGTGCAGCCTTTTAAGATCGGAAATGAGTAAATAAACCATTGGCGATAGGGCATGTGCTAACATGTGCTGACAAGTCTGTTTGAAGGTGGTGTTTTATGGCTGGAGATGCTGGTGATGCCAGTGGCAAAAGGACAATAATATCCGGTGTGAACGTCGCCACCCCCATATCCCCGGATGGCAAACCCATAACGGGAGAGGAGATGGAAAACCTGAGGATAATAAGCGACGCCGCTGTGGTAATTGAGGGCGAAAAAATAGCCATGGTTGGTGAAAGAAAAGACGTTCTGGCATCCATAGATGTGGGTGATGAGGGGGTGGAGGTGCTGGACCTCGGCGGCAAAACGCTCGTCCCGGGGTTTGTGGACCCGCACACGCATTTTGTCTATGCAGGCTCAAGGGAAAACGAGATGGTCATGCGTCTGCGCGGGGCGGATTACATGGAAATCCTGAGGGCCGGCGGGGGGATACTGAACACGGTGCGTGCAACCCGGGGTGCGTCCAGAGAGACGCTGGTGGATCTGGCCAGAAAGCGGGCGGACGTGATGCTTAGGTATGGCACTACCACAGCCGAGGCGAAAAGCGGCTATGGACTGGACCTGGAGACGGAGGTGCGCTCGCTTGAGGTGATACGCGAAGTGGACGCTTCTCACCCGGTTGACCTGGTCCCGACTTTTCTGGGCGCCCACGCTGTGCCTCCAGAGTACGCTGGCGACCCGGACGGGTACGTTGATTTTGTGGTGGAAAGAGTTTTGCCAGAGGTTGCAGAGAGGGGTCTGGCCAGGTATGCGGACGTTTTCTGTGAAAAAGGGGTTTTTGACGTTGAGCAGAGCAGGCGGGTGCTTGAGCGGGCCAGGGAACTGGGAATGGGCATACGGGTGCACGCGGATGAGATGGAGTACATCGGCGCCTCACTGCTCGGGGTAGAGATGGGGGCGGCGAGCGTGGACCACCTGGTAAAAACCCCTGTTGAGGTAATGGAGGAAATGGCGAAGAGGGGGATCGTTGGCGTCCTTTTGCCGGGAACACCTTTCGTTCTTATGAAAGACGAGTATCCCCGGGCGAGAGAGATGATAGAAACAGGGGTTCCGGTGGCGCTGGCTACGGACCACAATCCGAACTGTTTCACGGAGTCCATGCAGATAGTTATCTCTCTGGCGTGCTTCAAGATGCGAATGACCCCCTCCGAAGCGCTCACGGCTTCAACGATTAATGCGGCGGCGTCTCTGGGCCTGGGAAAGGACAGGGGGACGATTGAGCCGGGCAAGAGGGCTGATCTGGTGGTCCTTGACGCTCCCAGCCACCTCCACCTGGGCTATCATTTTGGCGTCAATCTTGTTGACATGGTTTTCAAAAACGGCGTGGTTGTCTGGCGACGCAGATGATGCGGCTGTTGAGAAAAGGAATAGAAGCATATAAAAACCCCTTTTCTTTTGGGTGGTGTGAGGGATAAGATGTCCTGGACGATGTCAGAGGTTCGTGAGCTGAAGGTGAACAGGTACTTGGTCATAGATGGAGAGCCGTGCAAGATCGTGGAAATGACCACGTCAAAACCGGGGAAGCACGGAGAGGCCAAGGCCCGCATAGTGGCCATAGGGGTTTTTGACGGCCAGAAGCGGAGCGTGGTTTATCCTGTCAAGCACAAGGTCCAGGTGCCGATGATAGACAAAAGGACGGCCCAGGTGCTGGCTGTTATGGGAGACGAGGTGCAGCTGATGGACCTTGAGACATATGAGACGTTCAACGTGCCGATACCGGACGAGTTCAGAGACGCCCTGGAGCCAGGAAAAGAGGTTCAGTACCTTGAAGCCCTCGGCAGGAAAAAGATCATGAGGGTTTGAGACCGGGACCTTGGACCAGAGGCTGGCCTTTTCCCCGGCGTGCCTGATCCGGTTTCCCGCGATGTTTCCTGTCTCCGCACTCTGTGTGTGTTAAACTCCATTTACATTTAAATAATCTGAGTTGTTTGCGGATGCGACTTTAGAGCAGTGGAGATGGAAGTATGGTTTCCCTGGAGTCACTGGCGGGCCACATGCTCTTTGCGGATGCAAAGGAACTGTCAGATGATACCCGTTTTGTTATTTTCGGCGTCCCATACGACCGCACGGCCTCTTTCAGACCGGGGGCCCGGTTTGCACCAGACAGGATACGTGAGGCGAGTTACAACTTTGAGACATTTATCATGGACCTGGGCGTTGACCTCAGAGAGGTCCCCTTCGCCGACATCGGCAACGTAGAAGAGTGTGGCCCCCCCGGGGACATGGTGAGAGCGGTTTATGAGGTTGCCAGGGACGTTGTTTCATCTCCCGCTGTCGCCTCTGCCGCCTCCACGTCAGCCGGCCCCATCCTGCCTTTTGTGATGGGCGGTGAGCATTCTATATCCCCGCCAGTTGTAAAAGCGCTCTTTGAGAGACATGGTGCAGGTATGGGTGTGCTGGTGGTGGATGCACACATGGATTTCAGGGATGAATATCTGGGAGAAAAGCACAGCCACGCCTGTGCGACCCGGAGGATAGCCGAGGTCGTTGGCGTTGAAAATGTGTGGGTGGTGGGCGCTCGCTCCGCTTCCAGAGAAGAGCACTCCGATGCCGTGGAGATGGGGCTGAAATGGTTTTCTCCGGAACAGGCGGAAAAACTCGGAGCCAGGGGAATCGTTGATCGTTTCTTTAAGACCACAGGTGCCAGGTGGATATACCTGAGCGTTGACATTGACGGCATAGACCCCTCCGAGGCCCCCGGCACAGGCACCCCCGAACCTTTTGGCCTGAGATCTGTTTTCGTTAGGGAACTCATACGGGCGGCGGGGGACCGGCTGGTTGGGATGGACGTCGTGGAGGTCTGCCCGCCGGTTGACAACGGTAACACGGCGGCCCTGGCAGCCCGGCTTTTGAGAGAAGCGCTGGCTGTTGCTCACAAATAGACATCCACACATACGAGATGGAAGGACGAGACAAGGACGAGATGGAAGGGAGAACATGAACCGAAACGCTGGACCTGGACCTCGCAGATCTGGCAGAGGCGCTGAGCCGCTGGCATCCCCCCTTATTTCTCCGCTGCGTTTTTTGGAATATCTCAAACTGATACGCTTCTACCAGGCGTTTCTGGTTGGCACTATGCCCGTTTTAGGCGCAATGGCGGCGGGGGTTCACAGTGCGTCCACGCTTGGTCTTCTTTTTCTGACTGGCATTTTGTTCCACTTCTCTTCAGCGACAATGAACGACATAATGGACGTTGAAGAGGACAAACGATCAGGGGTCCTGTCATCTCATCCACTGGCCATGGGCACGATCCCTATGAGACACGCCTATTTCATAGCGATGTTTTTCCTCCTGACATCCGCCCTGGTTGTCGTGCTGGTTTCCGGCGGAAGCCCGCTGGCGGTGATATTTTTCTTCCTTGCCACGGGGTTCGTGGCCGTCTACAACATCCTCGGAAAAAAGATTCCTGGCTCAGAGTTCCTTCTGTCGCTTGGATACCTCTCTCTGACACTCTTTGGAGCGGGTGAGGGGGGCTTTGAGAGGTTCCCACTGGTCGTGGTGGTATCTGTGGCGATGGCCTGTCACACCCTGCTCTTCCTGACGGTCTTCAGCGGGGTATGGGAGACCGGGTTTGAGAGAACCACAGAGCGTGTGGTGCTGGCAGAGCTTTTTGGTGCCAGACGGCGGGGGAACAGGTTTTATTCCTCTACGGTATTTTTCGTCTACAGTTTTTCGCTGGAGACCATACTATTTCTGTCTCTGTTCATGCCCTTCGTGTTCTCGCTGGTGGAATACCATCGCTTCCAGGCGGTCTCGGTCTTTCTCCTTTTCACGGGCACCCTGATTTACTCCTACAGAATGCTCTCATCTAGGATATATGACGACTGCACCATAGCACGGGCCAGCGTGGTCTATTACATCTCTGTGGGCCTCTGCTTCCCCATAGTCTTCATAGAAGACAACCCACTCTCCATTCCACTTCTTTTTGTTCCTTTCATAGAGCTCTGGCTGTCCCGCCTCATACTCAGCACTCACGCCCTCGCACCGCCCATATCAACCAAATACACCCTGAAACATGCCAGAGCGCTGCCCGGCAACACGCCCATGCTGAGAAAACAGGACGGTGGGTGGGGCAGCGGGGACGTGGAGCAAAAAAACACGCAGATGACTGCACACAGGAGGAGATAACAATGACATCCCCCAGAAAAACCGTTGTGCTGGATGGACATTCGCTTACGATAGAAGACACCGTAAAAGTTGCGAGAGAGAAAGCCACCGTCGTCGTCTCACCGGAGGCGTCCGCCAAGATGAGAGAGAGCTATGAAGCGGTGAGACAAATAATAGAAAAAGAGGAGGGGGTTGTGTACGGCATCAACACCGGCCTTGGAGAACTTGAGAAGGTCGTAATAGACCTTGAAAAAAGCGCCGAACTCCAGCGAAACCTCCTGTTCAGCCACTCCGCCGCCGTCGGACCTGAGATGGGAGATGACGAAGTCCGTGCAATGCTCCTCCACAGAGCGAACGCCCTGGCCAGAGGACACTCGGGGGTGAGACCACACATAGTTGAGACCCTGGTCGCCCTGCTGAACAGGGACATCGTGCCCGTCGTGGGCACACGGGGGAGCGTGGGAGCCAGCGGAGACCTGGCACCCCTGGCACAGGCGGCCATGGTCCTGGTCGGTCGGGGAAAAGCGAGAACAGGTGACGGAAAAGTTGTGTCCGGCGAAGAAGCGCTCAAACAGGCGGGGATAAAACCCATAAAACTGGGACCGAAAGAGGGCCTGGCACTAATCAACGGGACACAGTACATGACAGGCGCCGGCTCCCTGGCTATATATGACATAAAAAACCTGCTCCTCACAGCGGAGATAGCCACCGCCCTATCATTTGAAGCGCTGGGAGGAATAGTGTCCGCCCTGGACCCGCGCATAATATCCCTCCGCCCCCACCCTGGCCAGATGAGAGTCGCAGAGGACCTGTGGCGTCTGCTGGCAGACAGCAAAATGGTAATGGAAAAGGGAGGCGACGGAAAACACCAGGACGCCTACACGCTGAGATGTGCGGCACAGGTCTATGGAGCATGTCTGGACGCAATAGACCACTCCTGGGCTGTGATTGAGAGGGAGATAAACAGCGCAACAGACAACCCCCTCATAGTCCAGGACGAAAAAGGCGGCTGGGAAGTCATATCCGGGGGCAACTTCCACGGAGAACCGGTGGCGCTGGCGCTGGACTACGCCGGGATGGCGGCGACAGAGGTGGGCAGCATCCAGGAGAGGACAATCTTCAGACTGCTGGACTCAAAACTCAGCGGCCTCCCCCCATTCCTGACAAAAAACAGCGGCCTTAACTCTGGCTTCATGATAGCCCAGTACACCGCCGCCGCCCTCCTCAACGAGTGCAAAATACTCTCCCACCCCGCCAGCACAGACAGCATCCCCACCAGCGCCAGCCAGGAAGACCACGTTAGCATGGGCGCAACATCAGCAAACAAACTCCGCCAGATAAGAGACAACCTCACAGTTATAACCGCCATCCATCTCCTCACAGCAGCACAGGCAGTGGACCTCCGACTGGAAAACCTGGGAATGACCTACACAGACATGGGAAAAGGCACAGCCAAAGCCATGAAAATCATCAGAAAACACGTACCCCTGGTTGAGCGGGATGACCAGGTGGAGATGAGGGAGTTGATAGAGAAGGCGGTGGGAGTCGTTGAGGGTGGGGAACTGCTGGGGGTTGTGAGGGGGATGGGGGAGTAAGATATCGGCTGGGCGCAGGTCTGCGATACGGTGTTATACTGAGCTTGGACATTGACATCGGGACAACCTATAAATATGTGGTTTCACATAGTTATGTGCGGTGAGCGTATGCCGAATATAACGTTGTCTCTTCCGGAGGACATATACAGGATTGTTAAAGAGCATAGGGAGATCCGGTGGAGTGAGGTCGCCAGGAGAGCCATTGAGGATTACGCAAAGAAGCTGGCCTTGCTGGACGCTCTCACAGAAAAAAGTGAGCTGACGGAGGAGGACATAATGCACCTAGATGAAACGATAAAAGAGAGAATCTACGCATACTACAAGGGGAAAAGACGACATGAGACTGATAATTGACACCAACCGGTTAATAGCCGGTTTGTTGAAAGATTCAACATCAAGGGCGATCATTCTCCATGAAATGTTCCAATTCTATGCTCCGGACATTATTATAAGCGAGATAGAGACGTACAAAGAATATCTATGTGAAAAAGTAAAAATTTCCCCCACAGACTTCGACATCATACTTTACACGTTGCTGGAAAACATAGACCTGATACCCTACGAAACCTTCAAAACACACCTACAGGAAGCAGAAGAAACAATGAAAGACGTTGACATCAAAGATTCACCATTCATCGCAGTAGGACTGGCAATAAAAGCAGACGGAATATGGACAGAAGACAAACATTTTTATAAACAAAACAAACTGCGGGTATATACAACAAAAGAGTTAATAGATGCAATAAAAGGAACAAAATGAATTGCCCAAGACAGTGAGGGGAGGCTCTTCGCATACCTGCTGGCCGTTATACGCCGTGCTGTTGGTTGAGTGGATGGTATGGAAAAGCGTCATGTATTATCCGCTGTCAAAAGATTAAAATAACCGTATTGTTATTAAAGTATGAGGGTGGTGCTATGAACAGTAACAAAGTACGATCTATGTGGGTAAAAACGAAAGACGGAAAGGGAATGTGGGTTAATCACAGGTCTATTTACAAAATTAAGAAGGATCTCTATTTGGTTGAGATTTCTGGCTTCAAGCAGAAACCAAAAGCAAGTTTCAAGCAAATAGCAGACTATTATGAGGATATAAAAGGCAAAGAAAAAGATTTTGAGGTAGTAAGCGGGGAGATCGCGGACTTCAATTTCCATGAAATAACTCAGGTGTCAGTAATATATCCGGGCATATCGGGCATATTAAAATGACCCCATAGTATAATCTGCCCTTTATCCGCCGCCATATCCGCCATATTATTGAGATTATATTATGTGAGGTAGTCCCAATATTTACGTTAGAATAAGATGCCTACTATCTCTGTTTCATATGAGACAAAAGCAGCGTGGAAGGCGCTGGACGACCGCTGGAACAGCATACTGACAGAGGACGATTTCATCTCGCTGGATAAGTTATAAAGGCAAAAATTTCAACCCAACTCTTTTTATACAACCCCTTCTTAATTATACATGCCAGGCTAGGCCGGGGGGTTCGGCGTCCCCTGTGACCCGCAACCGTCGTTATGCGGGGGCGACTGCTGGGGGCGGCGTAACCAGCTCCCGGGAGAGCCCGGCGTGGACGATGAGGCTCTGTCCCACGGGGCTGGAGGCGGCAGTGCGGTGCAGCCGGAGGGCGGCACCCCTGCCCTGATCACGGGGACCGGGTCAGGCCCGGAAGGGAGCAGCCCTACCGTGGACTACCAGCGCTCGTGGGGTGAACGGAGCCGAGAAAGCGCCGGGGGCACTCTCTGCGGGAGTCTGGGCGTCAACCCCAGCGTGCCTGGCGCTTTTCCACCCCTCCGCCCTCTTTTCTACGTCTCTTTTGTCTTCGCCACCTTTTTTCATTCCAAAAATTGATATACATCCCCCTCTTAGGGTTGCCCGGAAAAAACGTGGAGAGCGTGAAAAAATTAAGGAGGTATGAAGAATGGCGGAGAAAAAGAGAGTGATAATAATGGGTGCGGCGGGAAGAGATTTTCACAATTTCAACGTGTACTACCGCAACAACAAGGACGCCGAGGTGGTGGCTTTCACCGCCACGCAGATACCCAATATAGAGGGGAGGAAATACCCGCCGGAGCTTGCAGGCGCTCTTTACCCGGAGGGAATACCCATCTACCCGGAGAGCGAGTTGCCTGATCTGATAAAAAAGTTTGATGTTGACGAGGTGGTTTTTTCTTACAGCGACGTTCCGTATGAGTATGTGATGGAAAAAGCCGCCATTGTAAACGCTGCTGGGGCGTCTTTTAAACTCCTGGGCCCGAATGATACCATGTTGAAATCGTCAAAGCCGGTCATAGCGGTCTGTGCTGTTCGGACGGGGTGTGGGAAGAGCCAGACGAGCAGAAAGATATTCCGTTATCTCCGTGAGAAGGGTCTCAGGGTGGTCTCAATAAGGCATCCGATGCCCTATGACCCGGACCTCACAAAGCAGAGGTGTCAGCGTTTCGGAAGCTATGAAGACCTTGACAGGTACAACTGTACAATAGAGGAGCGGGAAGAGTACGAGCCCTATATTGACATGGGCGGCGTTGTGTATGCGGGAGTGGACTACGAGCAGATTCTCCGTGAGGCGGAAAAAGAGGCGGACGTCATTATCTGGGACGGTGGAAACAACGATTTCTCCTTTTACCACTCTGACCTGTACATAACAGTGGCTGATCCTCATCGCCCCGGGCATGAGATAAGCTACTATCCAGGCGAGATAAACGCACGTCTTGCGGATGTGGTGGTGATAAACAAAGAAGAGACTGCTTATCCAGAGGACATAGAGGAGGTCAGGGAGAACATAAAGGCGATAAACCCGGATGCCATCATAATAGATGCCGCCTCTCCGATATTTGTTGATAACCCGGAGATGATCCGTGGAAAAAAGGTTGTTGTTGTTGAGGACGGCCCCACGGTCACCCACGGAGAGATGCCATATGGCGCTGGCACAGTGGCTGCTCAGAAGTTTGGCGCCGCGGAGATAATAGACCCGCGCCCCTATGCGGTGGGCAGCATAAAAACCACGTTTGAGAAATACACACATCTGGAATATGTCCTTCCGGCCATGGGCTATGGTCCACAGCAGAGAAAAGAGCTGGAGGAGACACTGAACGCAATAGAATGCGACGTTGTTGTTTCGGGGACGCCCATAGACCTGAACCGGGTGGTAAAAATAAACAAACCAATCGTGAGAGTCCGATATGAACTTGAAGAGATAGGGATGCCAAAACTGTCTGACATACTGGACGAGTTCCTCAAAAAGCACGGACTCGCATGACCGTGTCCCACAGGCGCGGCACGGTCAAACCCCTTTCTTCCAGCCTTTTTATTTCATCAACGCCCATCCACTTATATTCCACGTTCTCCCAGTCCAGTCGTGGTTTTAGTAGGGCTGGTTTTTCTCCACCGCCTTTAAGCAAAAAACCGGAGGGGTGGACAGCCCACACCCTGTCTCCGCCTCTGGCATAAAGCACTTTTCCTGCGCCCAGAAAATGCAGGTCTTTCGGCCCAAACCCTGTTTCTTCTCTCAGTTCCCGCCAGGCGGTCTCAACGGGGTCCTCCCCGTTCTCAACGTGCCCTGAGACGCCCGCCCAGAGACCCCTGTGGCTCCCGACCGCCTGGCTCCTCCTGAAAACCATCACACGCCCATCAGGGCTGAAAATGACAGCGGTGGCCACGTGTATCACTTCCACTCCAACAATTTCAACGGTCTTATTGTCCGCATCCACAATGACATCGTCTCCCTCTCTGAAACACCCAACATCGTATAACCCCACCACGGGAAACTTTTCTTCCCCTACAAAGTGTCTCTCAAAAAAGCCGGCCAAACCGCTGTCAGAGACGTCAAAAACCACCCCACAGCAGGCGTTAATCACCTTGCCTTCCACAGGAAGAAAATCGTGTGAAAAAACGCACACCGCCCCCTCCCCTGCCACAGCATCTTTTTTGGCTCCAAAAACCACCTTCCCACGCGCTTTTCCACGGCCAAAGGAGACGACACCGTTCAACACTCCCATTTCTGACACCACAGTTACAGTGTTGGGGATGTATAAGAATGTTTCAAGCGGCCGTAAACCCCGCCGCCAACCTGGCCGTAAACTACTGTAAACACCAAAACTTTACGGTAGCGTAAAATATTTATGTAAATGCGTTTTACGGTAATTTATGGATTTGAATGAGCTGATACGTCTTATTGAAAAAGGAGAAAATGAAAAAATAGAGTTTAAAAAGAAACCGGCTGACATTAACAGAGAGATCTGTGCGATGGCAAACGCCGACGGGGGATACATTCTCATAGGCGTTGATGACAATGGAAACATAGTCGGATGTGATATAAAAAAGACAAAAGAGAAGATTGCCGGAGATCTTCAGTCAATAACACCGCCCGTAGAGGTCAAAATAGAAACTGTTAAACTGGAGGATAAAAACGTCTTAGTTGTGAAAGTGCCAAAAGGAGAGCATCTAAGTTCTGTTGGTGGGGTCGTTTATATACGGACCGGGGCCGCGATCCGTCCCCTATCCATACAGGAGATTTTGATGCTCTC
Organism: uncultured Thermoplasmata archaeon; assembly: GCA_964601625.1. Classification (GTDB taxonomy): domain Archaea; phylum Thermoplasmatota; class Thermoplasmata; order JAGHBH01; family JAGHBH01; genus CAZROC01. Next base: position 18,107 of record CAZROC010000018.1, read on the forward strand.
TTCTGAACTCGGGACTATAACATGGGACGAGTTTCCGGTGATACCCAGAAAACACATGAAAAAGGAGTACGTGGAATGGTTTTTTTCTGAGATGAAAAGAACAAAAGGAAGGTACATCCCACAGGAAGACTATATGAAGTATCTGAAAAGCGTAAAAGCTATCAAAAAAAATATGTTAACAAACGCTGGTGTCCTTTTTTTTACAGACGCTGAAAAATTCATAGAAAACGCCGGTTGCAGGGTTCTGACCATGGAAAAAAACCAGCCGATAAAAAGTGTTGAGTTCAAGGGACCGATTTGGAAAGCCATAGAAGAGTGCTATTCCTATATTCTCGCGGAGACACAGAGAATAGAAGTCGTTGTGGGAACAAAGACAGTCAAAATAGAAGAATACCCCCCCCGGGCTCTTAGAGAGGGACTTATAAATGCTTTTGCTCACCGAAATTATACGATACCCGCAGATATACGTGTTTTTATTTACCCGGACCGAATAACCATAAGAAACCCCGGCGGACTGATGCCAGGTGTAACACTTGACGATCCTGAACACGTTCCCAGAAATCCACACATATGCCAGATGCTTTACGACGTAGGCCTTGTGGAGAAATACGGTTATGGCATAAGGATGATAAAACGTGAATGTGAAAGACATGGCTATGTTGAGCCCGTGTTCAATGTATCGGCCAATAAATTTGATCTAACACTCGTGAAAAAAGTTGGTGTATTGCTGGACGAAACAGATAGACGTATACTGGAACTGATCATCGTGCCGAAAAGAAGTGGAGAACTAGCAGAAATCCTTGGGATATCCAAACCATCCGTCCTGAAACATCTTAAACATTTGCAACAGCTTGGCCTGGTGGAGCAGATAGGAGGAGGCGGCCATATAAAATGGACAGTAAAAAAATCTGGACATCGGTGGTGGTGAAAAAGCCACTCCGGAATATGGTTATGTAAATGGAAAGTAAAAAATGACCGTAAACCCCACCGCCAACCTGGCCGTAAACTACTGTAAACACCAAAACTTTACGGTAGCGTAAAAGGGAGTCGGCATAATTTTACAGTCAATTTACGGCGGCGTGTTCTTCCATCTGCCCCTTAATACGCGGGGAATGTGTGGGGCCGCCTGAATTTTTGGGGAGAACTGCTTCTCAGTTCCCCCGCAATTCGTGCAGCCACTGGTAGTATAAGCAGTTGGTTAGTTGGTGGGGCCGCCCGAATTTGAATCGGGGTCTATGCCACCCCAAGGCACAAGGATAGACCAAGCTACCCCACGGCCCCACCTGTTGCTTGTGTTTCCCTCCATGTCTGTGAAGCCAGGGGTGGTTGAGTGCGAACAATGGCCGCCTACGGCATCAGCCGAAGGGCATGACCTCGTCTATGAGGTCAACGTGGGAGAGGAGCATTCTCCTGCAGCAATATCGGGTTATCCCAAGGCTGTCCAGCACCTCTGCGGGGTTTTCTCCCAGCTCTACACGCTGTTTGAACACCTCGTAAGCAGAGCCGATGACTTTTCCACATGTGAAACATCTCACGGGTATTATCATTTCACATCATCTCTCTTTCAACTATTACCTCACATTTAATGCAGTCCATTGCGTTGATCACCTGTAGGATTTCTGCCTCTTCTTTCTGGCACCGCGGCCGAGCGGTTTTTTGGGCAGTTTTCTCCGTGGGTCGTTGACCATGAGAGTCCTGTCATATGAGCGGTATATCTGTTCCAGCTCCTCGTCGTTGTAGTATTCTACCAGCCCCCGGGCAATGGCTGTCCGGGCGGCATCTGCCTGGCCCATTACGCCTCCGCCGCGGATTACGACGTTTATATCAACTTTTCCAACGCGTTTTTCTCCAGCGAGGAACAGTGGTTCCATTATTTTGAGTCTGGCGAGTTCTGGTGAGTATATCTCCACGGGTACCTTGTTGATTCTGACTCGTCCTTTGCCTTTTTTGATGTATGCTCTTGCTATGGCGGTCTTGCGTTTTCCGCTGGTTATCACCACTTTTCCAGCCATGTTTTACACCTCAGAATTTCGCTCCGAGATATTTTGACACCTCACCCACGTACACGTATCTTGAGCGGGGGAGGGTTGTTTTTGCGTCTATGCGCTCTGGTTCCACATCTTTATATTCGGGCGGAACTCCTATATAAACCATGCACCTCTTGTAGGCGGCTCTTCCACTGGGTTTTTTGTAGGGGAGCATGCCCCTTATGGTTCGTCTCACTATTCTATCAGGCATGCGTGGATAAAAGGGCCCCTTGGAGGGTTTCATCGGGCCGCCCAGCTCTCTCTTTCGTTTGTATCTCTCTTTTATTTCTTCTGGTCGGCCTGTTATTATGGCCTTCTCTGCATTTATTATGACGATCTCCTCCCCGTTGAGCAGACGTTTTGCTACTTGGCTGGCGAGGCGCCCGAGGACCGTGTCAGTTGCGTCTATGACCACCGGCATGACCATCACCCCATTATTCGGACACCGGAGCCATCCGGTCTTTCTTTCATCAACTGCTCTATGGTTATCACTTTCCCACCGGCTTTTTCAATCTTTTCAACCGCAGACGCCGATGCTTTGAACGAGGCGACGGTCACAGGGAAATCTATTTCTCCGCTTCCCAGCAGTTTTCCCGGGACCAGTATGGTCTCTCCCTTTGAAGCGTGCCTGGCTACGCGCCCTATGTTCACTTCTGCCCAGTTCTTACGTGATTTGGCAAGGCGCTCTGCCACGTCTCGCCAGATTTTCGCCTCGTGTTCCCGCGACTGTCTAAGCAGGTTTTCTATCAGCTCCACGAGGTGTGGGTTTCTTTTGTTTGTCGGCTTCATGTATCTGACTCCTCCGACGTGTCGGATTGGGGAGTAATAACGTGTTGTTTATAAAGGTTTGGATAGCCCTGTATAAGACCCACCCATTTTCAGGGTTTGCTTTTTGGGCCCTGCCGGGTCAGGGACTAGATCAGGGACTAGAGGGAGGGTGGATTTTGAATCCACCAGAGGGGTGCCTGTGTGCATGGGGATGCACGCCGGAGGGCATGGGAGTATAGGGCGTATGTTGCTGTGAGGGTATCTGGGGGGAGGACTCCCTGTGTGGTTGTGGTGGTTGTGTGTACTGTCTGATGGTTTTTCTAGCACTTTTTTCCCGCTTTATAAGAATGCCAGCTATTCCCGCTGATATCAGGACCCCTGCCACTATGAGGATTATGGCCATGAAGAATATCGGCAGGCCCGTGTTTTCCACCACGACGTTTTTGTCCAGGGGAGGTATGACTGTCACCGTCACGGAGACCACGTTGTTCGTTTCAACGGCTCCACGGCCAGCTATCGCTGTTTCATCCAGTTTGAAGGTGAGGACATAATCGCCCAGCGCCTCCGGTTTCCATGTGAAGGTGAATGGTCCGTTGGTACCGGGTCTCCCTGTTATGTTTTTTTCGCCTTTTTTGATTGCTCCTTCGTAGAACTCCAGTTTGACCGGCGCAGAATCCCAGTTTTTTCCTAGTCCGGTGAAATATACGGTTATGTTAACCGTGTCACCAAGATGTGGTCTCGCGGGGGATATGGCTATGTCCGATGGAGAGATGCTGAAATCTACTTTCTCGCGTGGCTGGATGACAGTTTTCTGCGATGTTTTTTCCCACAGGTTTCCGCTCTTGTCCCATATCTTTGCGCTCACGGTTATCGTGACATCGGCATACTGGAGCATGCTGTGGTCCCAGACGACACGATAAACAAGGAGGTTTCCTTCCACAGTGGTGGTTGTGTTGGAGATCTCTCCCCGGTCAGCGCTCACGTTGAATTCCCATGTTGCGAGGTCCTGCACTCCGAACGCGCTTCTGGCTTTTACCGCAAAAGTGGTTGTGTTTGTGGCGGTGTTTTCAACGTCAACGTCTGAGATATCTACCGACGGGACTTTGATAGATACCCAGGAATCCCTCCACGGTGCCCCATACCAGAGGGTCAGGGTGTTGTTCTGGACGCTGTCAAGGATGTTCTGGCTGCCCCCCCAGTAGAGTGTGAGAGAAATCACATCTCCCTCACCAAGGCTCACCATGTCTGTTATTTCAAAAGAACCGGACATCTCCACGGGAACAGATGAGAGGTCCGTCGGCGATGTGTCGTGGGTGTATGTCCTGTTCCCCAGGGAGATCTCCAGGCGCAAAAAAGCCCCTTCCACGTCTCCGCTGACAAAAAATGAATATCTGACCTGTCCTCCCACGTCAAGGGGCATCTGAATGGGCTGGGTTTTCCACGTGCCCAGTATGGCCACGTCGTCAAAGAGTATCTCCTCTCTGGCCGCCCGCACACTGGACGAGTTGAGGGTTATGACATAGCCGGGGAGGTCTGTTGAGAGCATCTGTGTGTTGTTGTCTCCGCCCAGGTGCAAAAAAACCTCCTGCCGCATGCCCACGGGAGCGCCTGTGGATGGGTGCAATGAGAGGGGGATTGCTGATAAAACCAGGAGCAACGTGGCTGTGGCGACGAAGTGTTTTTTGATGTGTTTCTTATGTCCGTCTCCACGGAACACTCCACGCGTTTCCATGTGCCGCAGAAAAACAGTGTGTATAGATAGTTTTTTTGGTACTTCCTATGAGGGGGTGTATGTAGAGAGTGTGGTGTACGTAGAAGAGTGGGTGTTCATTGTAGAGTGTATGAGCACACCTCCAGTGTTTCCCCGGACGTGGCGTTCACCAGTTTTGCCTCAAAAACGATTCCGTTTTCAACAAATAAGTTCGTCGCTGAAATAGTGAAAGATGCTGATGGAGTCCACCAGCCGCCGCCTGTTAACACTGTGTCCAGTACCACCTCTTTGCTTAAAAATTCGCTCCCGCTCTGGTTTGAACAATAGAAATAGACTTCAAGCGTATCCGGGAAATAGTTGCCACGGTCACAGTATACGAAAGCAGTCACGTTGTACTGGGAAAAAAGCTGGTTTTCACTCGTAGAGACATACGAAATAGAGAGATGGTCCAGATAGACAGGAAGCGAAGGTTGGACGGTGTGGGAGTCCAGAACTTTGATTGCTCCGGTGCCGTTGCTGGCATCATTCACAGATATCTCTGCTAGGTCGAGGTATATCCGTGTGGTCTCCTCTCTGTCTCCCAGCATATCAAAACTACCGCTCAGCGTCTGCGACCACTGCTGCCCGGATACCTGCTGTTTTCCTGTTGTGACGTTGTCTTTTCCCGTGTCATCTGGGGCGGGGGCAGGAAACACCTCTATCTCTCTGCTGTCCAACACCTCTCCGCTCCTGGATGTGAACGCCCGGAGGAGAACTTTTTTATCAGGACCGGGGGCAATCCCAGCCAGCAGTATCGTGTATTTTATGGCGTACATCCCTGAAAAAGACCCAGGGTCTTCTGTGGCGTTCGTTGTGGACGTTGTTTCATCTAGTGGGGTATATGTGATATTTACGTCAAGAAACTCCGCTCTAAAAGTGCTATCCGTTCCGGACGGTGAAACGTAGGCGTGTGGGTGTATATACATCTCTGCGGAGAAGAGTATGAGGGTGGCAAAAAATACTCCGAGTATGCCGGAAGCCTGCCATTTTGCGTATTTGCATAGTTCTTTCATACGCTCAATAGCGCCGTCAACGGAGAATTTTCTGGACGCATCCCACATCTGCAGGTACTTTTTGAGCGGGAAAAGATACCCGCCCGTGATAGATACCGCCGCCGCTGTGTAGAGAACGTAAAATGTTTGCCGGGTCAGGTAGCCAACTTTTTGTTGGAAGACGAAAAACAGGCCGGATATTTCCATGGCCATTCCTACAACCATGAGTCCTACCCCCACAGCCAGGGACCTAGTGAGGCCCCATCTGACCGGCGGCGTAAGTACGCCCTGTTCTCTGTCTTCTTTGTAATCTATGGCCTGGTTTCCAAATTCCATCCCATAGTGCACCGCTGTGAAACCTCCGAAGAAGAACACTATCGCAGGTGTTATGGACCCTGTTATTGAGTAAATTAGAAAAACAGGTGGGAGGAAAAAGGCGGAGAGGCCCAGCGCTATCCCATGTAGTATGCCTCTCTCTTTGAACCTAAATGGTTTTATTGAATAGCCCAGCCCCGTGAGCACTCCAAGAAGAACCAGCGCTATCGGGACGGGAGATGAGAGCATGAAGGATATGTGAATGCTTATTAAACAGGCAACGAGAGTCTGGAGGGCTATCAGAGCGGTCAGGGAGCGGACGCCCAGAGTCTCCACAGCCAGGGGTATTCCTGACTTGAACGTTGAATACTTTTTATCAATTTCATAATCTGCAAGGGCGTTAATCATGAAGCCTGTGAAATACAACAGCCCGAAAACGCCCAACGCTTCAAATGTCCGCACCCCCAGGGGTAGACTCCCGCCGCTAGCAGTTATAAAGAGAATCACAAATATGGCCGGTATCTCCCCGGGAATGTATTCCATTCGTGATGTGACCAGATATGCTCCTATTTTTGACATTTTCGTATTTTCGTTCCTCTTCGTTTCAAGCCTTTGCATGCACTTCTCCCCTTCTTTAAGCCTATCTGGATTAGAGGCAGGTCGGGGATAAAGCATTGTTGTTTATAACTTTTCCGCTCCGGACCGCCCGATATGCACCATTCCACTCTTCTCATAGCACGCCTCAAATAGCCTCAAATAACAGCAAAGTTTATAAACAGCTGGTTTATAGGCTGTCTCCCACTGTAGGAGAGACCCGAAGGCCGTTTGCATAGTATGGCCTGTTTTGGGTCTCGTTTACTACAGGAGGTGCTAACTTGGCAGACCCAAAAATAGTGGAAGCCGTGAAAAAGGCCATTGAGAGCGCACCCAAACGAAACTTCGTTGAGACAGTGGACCTGGCAGTGAACCTCAAAGACGTTGATATGTCTGTCCCCAAGAACAGGATTTCCGAGGAGATAATTCTGCCTAAGGGGAGGGGGAAACCGGTAAAGGTGGCGCTTATCTGCACAGAGGAGATGGCTCTGAAAGCAAAAGATGCCGCAGACCTCATAATAAAATCGGATGAGCTGGAAGACATCGCAGAGGACAAACGCAGGGCAAAAAAGATAGCGCAGAAGTACGACTTCTTTGTGGCCGAAGCTCCCCTCATGCCTCTTGTCGGGAAACTCCTCGGGCGCTATCTGGGTCCCCGGGGAAAAATGCCCCGCCCGGTTCCGCCAGGAGCAGATCCCCGGCCGCTGATTGAAAACCTGAGACGGTCTGTGAGAATCAGGACCAAGGACAGACCCGTTTTTCATGCGCCCGTTGGAACGGTTGAGATGCCCCCGGAAGACATAGCAGAAAACATTGAGGCGATACTAAACAGGGCCATATCCAAACTTGAGCGTGGGAAGATGAACATACACTCTGTGTATGTGAAAACTACCATGGGCCCATCCATAAAAGTGATGTGAGGTGAAAAAAGTGGCACACGTCGCTGAGTGGAAAAAGAAACGTGTTCAGGAGCTCACAGAGTTCATTCTCAGCAAGCCCGTGGTGGGCATCGTATCAATAAACAACATCCCCTCGCCGCAGCTCCAGGAGATGAGGAAAAAGCTCAGAGAGGAGGGCAGTCCCTTCATAGTCTCAAAGAACACCCTCATAAAGCTGGCCCTTGAACGCGCCAGCGAGCAGAAAAAGGGCGTGGAGAAACTCATAGACTTTATAGGCACGACTCAGAACGCCATCATAACGTCCAGCAAAAACGCTTTCAAACTATACGCAGAGCTGAAGGCCAGTGAGACACGGGCACCCGCAAAAGGCGGAGAAACAGCCCCGGAGGACATAGTGGTCAAAGCAGGAGAGACGCCCTTCAAACCCGGGCCCATTGTGGGAGAACTGCAGAGGGTGGGAATACCCGCGGCTATAGAAAGCGGGAAAGTCGTAATAAAAAAAGATAAACTGCTGGTAAAGGCGGGGGAGAAGATATCGCCGCAGATCGCCTCCGCCCTCACGAGGCTTGAGATATTCCCGCTAACAGTTGGCCTCCGCCTCAAAGGAGCATACGAAGATGGCCTGGTATTCCCGGAAGAGACGCTGGCAATAGACACAGAGGAATACGCTGCCATGTTCCGCCAGGCGGCATCCCACGCGTTCAACCTCTCCATGTTTGCCGGCTACCCGACACCGCTGACCATCAAACCGTTGCTGGCCAAATGCCACATGGAGGCGATGAACCTCGCCGTCAACGCCGGCATCCTCAACAAAGAGACCCTCCCGCTGGTCATCGCAAAAGCGCACGCACAGATGATCTCCCTGGCATCCCGTCTCAAAGACGGCTTGGACGAAGAACTGAAAGCGCTCCTCTCACAGGGTCCACCCTCTCTACCACCGGACACGGACGGGGGTGGCGGCACTTCTGAGGAGAAAAAAGAGGAAAAAGAGGCAGAGGAAGAAGAGGTGAGTGAGGAAGAGGCTGCTGCCGGTCTCGGCGCACTCTTCGGATAAAGTGAGCCAGAAAAAAGTATATATCGGAGAAATGTAAAGGCGAAAAAGGAGGTATAGAAAATGGAGTACGTGTACAGTGCCCTGTTGCTCCACGCAGCCGGGAAGGAGATAACAGAGGAAAGCGTTGCTGCCGTGCTGAAAGCGGCTGGCATAGAGCCAGACCAGGCCAGGGTCAAAGCCCTGGTGGCGTCTCTTGAGGGCGTGGACATAGAAGAAGCAATATCCACGGCTGTGGCGATGCCAGCTGCGGCTGCTCCATCTCCTGCCGCTGGCGGTGGAGCGCCGGCTGAGGAGAAGAAAGAGGAGAAGAAAGAAGAAGAGGAGAAAGAGGTGAGTGAGGAAGAGGCTGCTGCCGGTCTCGGCGCACTCTTCGGATAATCCTTTAGCCTCTCTTCCCCACCCCTCTTTTCCCCCTTTTTCTGGGGCCTGTATCTATTAGAAAACGACAAAAGATGAAAAAAGCGGCAAAAATAACCGGCCGGCTGTAGATAGTTGTGGGGGAGGGGTCAACACCCCTCATTACACTTCAATCTCACGCAGGCTCCTGCCGGTTTTTTCGTTCTCCACCTCTATCCAAAGCTCACCATCCTTATTGGGCATGTTCTCCGGCCCTCGCTGTCCTTGCTCATGTCTCTGCTCCATTTCCAGAAGCTTTTTCAGCGTTACATCATCACATACTGTCCCATCATCATATGGTGTGTTTTCCACCGGTGTGGTATAATCTCCCTGGAGGCCCTTTTTACCGAACATCTGCTCAACAACCTGCCTGGTCCACCCTTTGTTTCCACTCCGCCTTTCATATTCCAGAGAGGCCTCTATGTAGAACATGTAAAAGGTTTCATCCTCCATCTCAGCCATCTGGTTTACCATGGCAAACAGCCCGCCGGGAACACGTATGCCCTCTCGTGTCACCTTAACAGATGCCGGTGGCAGAACGGTTTTTTTCGGCGCCGGACGGGGAGGCGGCTGTACAACCTGCGCGCTGTCATCGGGCAGCAGCTCTATCTTTTTTCCCTCCGCCTCGGCCCTTGAGATCACACTGTCAAGGAGGTCCTGAGTAAAAGATCGGGTCCTCGGCCGTCCCTCACGAACAGTTTCCGGCACGGAATTCTCGTTTCTCATTCTGCGAATCATTTTGTTCAGCGAATATGTTTCATCTCCACCCATCTGTATGCCTCCTTTTTTCCATCAATATCATTTCCATGCCTCCACCGCACCCCTGGCATGAGAACCGCTGTATATCTCCGCGGGCAAACTTCTCCCGCGAATCTCGTCCCTGGTACTGTGCCAGACGGGCTTTTTTCTCAGACCGCCATTCCGCTCCTGTCCGGCGTATTCACCGGTCAGATAAGGCGTCCGCACCCCCGTGAGGACAGTGAGTATCCTGACCATGCCCCCCATCTCAGGGTCCTGTCTCACCCCGAATATCACGTTCGCGTCGTCTGACAGCCCGGAGGTTATCGCCTTAACCATGGTGCTTATCTTTTCCACGGGAAGTTTTTCGTCGCAGGTGATGTGTATCACCGCTCCTGTGGCGCCGGAATAGTCCACGTCCAGGAGGTTGTTTTTGAGCGTATCCGTGACCACCGCGGCGGGGTCATTTGCAGGTCCCTCTCCGCAGAGAATCGTGGAGACACCCCCGCTGCCCAGAACAGCTTTTATGTCTGCGAAATCTATGTTTATCAGAGACGGTTTCTGTATGGCATCTATAAGACCGCTTATTATTGTGGCAACCAGCTGGTCCAGGAACCCGAAGGCGGCGTCCAGGGGGAGGTCTGGTACCAGGTCAAGTAGTTTGTTGTTGTCCAGTACTATTATGCTGTCAGCGAGTTTCTGGAGTCTGTGAAGACCCCTGAGGGCGGACTTTTTCCTCCTCTGGCCCTCGTAGTCAAAAGGCATGGTCACAACGGCCACAACAAGCGCTCTGGCTTTTTTTGCAATCTCGGCCACCACCGGCGCACTCCCCGTTCCGGTCCCGCCGCCCAGTCCAGCGGTTATGAAAACTATGTCCGCTCTCCCTATGGCCTCTTTTATCTCAGTCCGTGACTCAACGGCACATCTCTCTCCAAGCTCGGGGTTGCCACCTGCGCCGTGTCCGTTTGTGAGCCACTCTCCTATCAGGATTTTCCTGTCAGCGTCTATGGTATAAAGGTGCTGGCTGTCGGTGTTTATGGCTATCGTTTCCACACCGTCCATGCCAAGGCTGTGAAATCGTCTCAGACTGTTGTTTCCGCCCCCGCCACATCCCACCACTTTCACCCTCAGTGTGTTCCTGGCGTTTTTGTTCCTCTCTTCCTGCATCTCCTGGTATTCTCTCAGAAGGCTCTTCAACAAAGCCGCCACCCCCCTTTGAAAATATTTTGAGCATCTGCGTTTCTACTGAGCATCGCATTTCTGTTGAGAGTGCTTTCTCTCATCTGGCATCCCATCCCTTCTTTTATGCGGCAGCGCGGAGGTTAAACAGGGCCTTTTTATGTGGGCTCGCTTTCTTTTCCCGCCTCTGCTTCACCGGTCTTTTCTTCTCCCCCTTCCCCCGGTCCTTCGCCTCCGGGCTGGCCTTTTACGAGTTTGAGCTGTTCGTACTCCTCTATCATGCTCCGGATTTTCATCCTCGTATATTCTCGTATGGCCTCTCTTATCGCGTCGTCTATGGAGACGTAGTCACCTGCTCTGACGAGCTCCTCAAGTTTTTCCATGTTCCTCCTGGGAAGCTCAACAGTGAGACGCTCAACGTGCGGAGGTTTTATTTCAGTGGCCAGAAACTGCTCTATGGCCGCCCTTATGGCGTCCGATTTGTTGGCGTATTTGCCCTGGTCAACCAGGGACTGGAGTTTTTCCATCACGTCCCGGGGGAGGCGTACAGTCACTCTCTCTGTCTCAGCCATTTTCATCAGACCCTTGTCCGACCTTTGTCAGACAAAAGTTATATGTGGCATCTGGTATATAAAGGTTTGGGGTAAGTTTTCTACCTGTAGTATCCTGTTTTTGTTTCACTGGTCGTTGAAGAGCACACAGCCGACGTGCTCAGTTCTCCCTTCTCTTTCTCTCGTATAAGCCACCTAACCTTTGCCGCATTTAACTTACACATCCCATCCCTTATAAACCGAACCTCTTTGGGATACTACACGGTGAGCAGCTACCGAAACCATTAATACCGCTGGCGGGATTATGGGGTCTGATGAAGTTCGTTAAGATATCCGATGAGGAGTTGCACCAGATAAACCGATTGTACGAGAGCGTCATGTCCTATGCTTCTCACGGGCTTTTTTTCCGTGAGGGGGAGAGCGTTGGAAAGTCCATTGCCAGGATAGCCAGGACCCACCCGGAAAAGGACTATTTCCACATCGCCGGAGAGGTGCTGCGGGGGAGGGGGTGGGTGGACCGCATAACGTTTGTTGACACGCCAGAGGAAAAGAAGGCCATAGCGGAGGGATCAATAGAGGGCGAGAGCGGGAAGGGGGCGGCGACATGCCACCGTCTGAGGGGCATAATAAAAACCCTATACGAGGAAAAGTACGGAAAACCCATGAGGTGTCAGGAAATAGCGTGCATCTCCAAGGGAGACCAGAAGTGTGTTTTCAAGATTGAAGAGGTTTTCATATAGGGGGTGACAGGTTTGGAGCCGGATGAGGTTGTGAAAGAGATCATGGACGAAGAAGGGGTTGTGGCTTCTGCCGTTGTCACAAAGGACGGTCAGACCCTGGCCGTCAATGTGCCAGAGGGGAAAAGTGCGGACGTCTTCAGTATCCTCGGTGCGACTCTCTTTGGTGCGGGAGACGCGTCGCACAACAACATGTGGGGTGGAAAGATAACAGATGTGACCGCTGTCGGAGAGAGGGGGGCGATACTGGCTGCCGGTGACGGCGGCGTTGTGATATGCTGTGCTCTTGAACTGGAAAAACCGGGCGAAAAAAAGGCCACGAAAAGGGTTGAAAAAGTAAAAGAGCGGATGAAAAAGCTCCTCGTGGAGGTTCAGAAGAGCGAGAGTTTCTCCTCTATGGTCTGATGACTGTCATGGTGTGGGCATGGAAACGGATGCCTCTGAGATTCTGGTTGTTTTCAGCGGGGAAAACCCGTGCATGTCCATGGGGGAAGTTGAGGGCCTGGCCCGTTTCCTGGGGGGGCCTATGGGCGCGCCTCCCGGGCCTTTTTTGAAAGAGGATTTTGTCGCCAGCATACCGGGCGTGCCGGACGCTCACGCTGCCGGAGCGTTTCTCTCGCAGCGTCTGGCACTCTCTCGTTTTGTGGTCAAGAAATGGGTGGAAACGGACACACACGGGCTCATGAGGAGCGCGGGGGACCACGTGGGCGCATTGCTGGATGACCTGTCCTGTGTTATCGCTGAACACTCAGACGTCTCTGTTTCTTCAATAAAAAAAAGGCGTTTTTCAGTGGAGGTCAAAAAGGTCCCTGGTGGGGTATGGGTGGATATTGAGAGGGAGGCCCGGAAAGAGTTTTTTGATGGGCTTAAAAGATCTCTGGGCAGGACTCTGAAAAAGATGGGGGGGACGGTTGATTTAAGAGAGCCGGAGGTGAGGGTTGTGGTCCTGGTAGGCCAGCGCCTATATGTTGGGGAGGTCGTGGGGGAGGTTGACAGGGGGAGTTTTGAGAAGAGAAAGGTTTCCAACAGGCCTTTTTTTTCTCCGATATCCATACATCCCAGGTATGCCCGGGCGATGCTCAACATGGCTGCTGTCAGGGAGGGAGACAGGGTCTATGATCCCATGTGCGGCACCGGTGGCGTGTTGCTGGAGGGCTGGCTTGTGGGTGTGGAGGTGTGGGGGAGCGACTGCTCTCAGAATATGGTGGATGGCACCATAATGAACCTCCACCATTTCCTCCCGCAACAGGTTTTTGAGAAGGCGAAAGACAGGGTTTTTTTGAGGGACGTACGCTGTCCGCCGCCCCTGGATGTGGCTGTCCGCCTGCCGGATGTTTTTGATGCCGTGGTCACGGACCCACCGTATGGGCGCTCAACACACGTTGAAGGAGACCCTGGCGAGGTTTTGTTCTCTCTTTTCAGAGATGCCGCTCAGAGGATAAAAAAAGGTGGGCGGTTTGTTTTCATCCTTCCATCTGCTCCGGGCGAGGTGGAGGGTGGTGGCGGTGGCTTTGAAAACCACGGTAGCGGGGTTCTGGAGAGGGCTGGTTTCAGGCTTCTGAGAAGGTGTGTCCTTCACGTCCACGGCTCTCTGTCACGTGTGGTCTACGTGTATGAAAAGATGTGATGTCTGACATGATGTCTATGACATTTCCAGCATGCGCTCCCGCTCGTAGAGTTCTTTTTCTTTTTCCATGAGCCGGAGCTCTATTTCGTCCATCTCTTTCTTCCTGTTTAGCGTTTCTTTTTCAAGCTCCTGCAGCTGTTTCCACCTCTCCAGCATTTTCTCCTCGGCCTCTTTTATCTCCGTTTTTATGCGCTGGAGGGCGGTCTCTTTGTTTATCAGCTCGTTCTGGAGGACAGCGAGTTCTTCTTCTCTTTCTGCGAGTTTCTTTCTGGCAGCGGAGAGTTCCATCTGTTCGGCCCGGAGTGCCTCACGCTCTTCTTCCAGGCGCCTTTTTTCTCTTTCAATTTCCTCTCGCATTTCGGCTATGGTCTTTTCCTCTTTTTCAATCTCCTCTCTACGCCTGTCCAGTTCTTCTCTGAGAGCGTCCAGCTCCCTGTATTTTTCTTCAAGTTCTCTAAACCGTTCCTCAACGGTCGCTTCTTTGCTTGAGACCTTCTCTTCCCGGAGGACCAGGTCGTGTTCTCTTTTCACGACGTTCCGCTCTCTTTCCTCCAGACGTTTTTCTCTCTCACGGAGCGCTTCGGCTTTTGCTTCAATCTTTCTCTCTTTGAGCATGGCCGCTCTGGTCTTTTCTTCAAGATCGGCCGATTTCTCTTCAATCTCCGCTCTGAGGTTTTCAAGCTCTTCTCTCACTTTTTCAATCTCTTCCCGCTCAGTGCTCAGGCGTTTCATCTCTGCGGCCAGTTCTTCCCGCTGTTTCTCAATCTCCTCTTTTTCCTGCTGGAATTCTTCGTAGGCTTTCTCAAGTTCGGAGATTCTCCGGCCAAGTTCTTCTTCCCTGACTTTTATGGCCTCTTCTTTTTCCAGAAGCGACGCCTCTTTTTCAGAGAGTTCCCGTTCTTTTTCCAGCAGAGATTTTTCTCTTTCGTTAATCTCTTTTTCTTTTGATTCCAGAGATTCTTCTTTCTCCGCCCACACTGTTTCCATGGAGAGCACTCTCTGTGCCCTGTCCTGCAGCTGTTGTTTGAGGCGTTCCAGGGATTCAAACTCCTCCCTGAGCTCAGCCATGATCTCTTCTCTTATACGCTTTCTGAGGACGTCAATGTCAACCCCGCCCTCCTCTGCTTTTCCTCCATACCCCCTGTAGGTCTCAGTTTCTGCTTCTGTGTGGGTTTCAAGGACGATCTCTTCCGCCACAGCTCCTTCCGCCTTTTCTGCTTCTCCACGGGCTTCTTCTTCCACCTTGCCCCCTGCTGCCTCTCCCACCGCCTCCGTTTCAGGAGTTATCTCGGACGGAATTTTGCCGATCTCTTCACCCCTCAACTCTTTTCTTTCTTCTTTTTTTGTTTCCTCTTTTTTTTCCCTGTGGAACAGGGAGCCAAAAAGTCCCTTTTTCCTGGCCATCAGTTCCCACCCTTTTGTCTCTTTTTTCTATACCATATAGCGTATTAAAAATTTTGGGAAAAACGGGGCGCAACTTATTTATAGGAGAAACACCATAATATGTCTGACGAAATGTCGGATATACGTCTGCCAGGGATGGGATGCCAGAGATGAGACGAAAAAGAAAAGAGGAGCTTTTACCCGCAGTTCCACACCTTTATCAGGAAGAAACGCTCTTTGAAAAAATCAGGGCCTTCATAAGCGGCGTCAAGTACATTGTGATTCTCACGATAATGCTCTGGTGGATACCCATTCTGGGCCAGGCGATGGCAGGATACGTGGGAGGACGGAGAAGCGGCTCCCCATACAGGGGCTTCCTGGCGGCGATGACGCCTGTTTTTGCCATAATGGCCATATCAAAGCTCTACTACGGCGAATGGGTGCCATCTGCCTCCCCTTTTTCACCGCTCTTCGGAAGCGTGGCCAGCGCCATAACACCAGTACTCCCGTTCGTTATACCATATCTCAACTTCAGCACCCTGTATCTAGCCGATGTCACAGAATCGCTCAGGGACGTGGCAGCGCTTCAGATAAGTGCGTACACGATTGTCATCGTCTTTGCATTCATAGGCGGCCTGATGGCAGACCAGAACAAGAGAGAGATAAAAAACGCCATAGAAAAAGCCCTTCCCTCGCAGATACCTGCCCTCACCCAGCCGGTCCAGCAAATCGTCTGGACGGTATACGGCGGAGAACCGAAAAAAGTTGTTAGGTTTGAGGATCTCAAACCGCTCCCGGCTACAGCATATGGTACATCTGCCAGCGAAGAAAAACCGGCGTCCACAGAAGTGGAGCAGAAGACCCGGACGACATATAGGACACAAAAGGTAGCGTCAGGAACAAGAAAAACCGCACGGACCAGCGGCCGGACTAAAAAAGGAACCGGTGGGAGACGGAAAGGAAAAAAACATGCCCAGCCGCTGGGACTGCCCGTGGTTAAGTGATTTATCCGTTTTCCACCACAGAGATGTACTCCGGGGGCACTTCTTTTGTTAGATAAACGGTTTCACAGGCCCGGAGTATGACAACCCCGTCTTCCACAGCTCTTTTGGCATCCACGGCTAGGATCACAGGATTTTCCGTTCTGTGACTCCCCGCCTCTGCGGCTATCTCCGCTGTGGAACTGAGGTGGACCATCGCCCTGTCGGACGGGCGTATCCCCGTCTCAAGCAACAGTTCAACCTCTTCTTCTGTGGCTGGGTAGAACAGCGTGTCAGGTATGTTGTCCCTGGGGAGGTCAAGTTCGACCTCAATTGAATGCCCATATGTGGCCCGTATCTTCTCTCCGCGTATCTGGTAGCGCCCCTTCGGGTCTGTCTCAACCAGACCTATGAGGTGGTGGGTTTTGAGCCACCTCAGCCGCCTGTCCCGCCTCTTTATTGCTTTGACCATCTCCGACATTGAAACCCAGCCGTGCGGATCCATTTTGAGGTTGTACCTGTCAGGGAAATGGCGCAGTATGCCGGCAACTATCCGCCCGACCCTCTCTATCTCTTCGTCTTTCATCAAAAACCTTCCTTCCTGTCCACAGACCGGACAGACGTCTCCACGGAAATATCCGTGCTCTCTGCACTCTTTCAGCATCCTACATCCCCGACACCCAAAAAAGAGAGGTGATATATACTTTTTCTTCCACCGGGGTCATAGTGCGTCCAGGAGGTCTTCTCCCACCGGTCCGAGCTTTCTCAGGAAATCCTTTTTTCTCTCTCTGAGCTCCCTGTATTTTCGGAGGTGTGACCCCCAGTCAACGTTTTCAAGGGCGTTCTTTGGATGATACCTGGCGTTGAACTTTTCAAATCCCTCCCCCTCTGATGACATGGACGGTATTTCTGCCCCATAGAAATCGTTCCACTCCCAGTCAATGTTGTCCCGGGCAACCTGCTCTATCAACCAAATGGACACCTCTTTGGGTATGTCAATCCCGGCATAACTGGACGTGTTCATGGCTATACCCGTTGCGTCTGTGAGATCAAACGCCTTTTTAACCGCTTTCGCCTCGTCCTCCCACGATCCGAGTATAAATGGGTTGGCTCCAACCTGGTACTTCGTTTTGCCAATCATGTGTGCAGGCACGTTTTCGGCGCTGGTGTAAACGGTTTCAACGCTCATGAAATATGCGAGCAGTGTCTTCCTGTCCCTTATGCGCATTATGGGGGGGAGGGTCGGGTTTCTCTGGATGAAAACGAAAAAGTTTCTGTCCCCCGCCCTGAGATTCACGCTCTCAAAAGTGTTGTCTATCTTTGGCCTTGAGACGATGCACCTGCCGTTGGGGGCGTAGCGGTCGCCATAGACCAGCTGTCCGTTTCTCACGGCATTGTTCTCTGACACTATGGTTCCCAGATGGAGCCGGTCTTCGGGGTCGTCAAAGTCGTTTGATTTGCTGTAGGGGTTCTGCTCTGCCCCAAAAAAGGTCCTGCTCTCATAGTGGAAATGGCTGAAGTCGTCGTTGGCTATCCGCACATATTCCTCCCCCTCCGGTGGGAGGCCGTGGGTGGCGAATCCCAGCGTTGATTTACCAGTGGCACTCATTCCCATCATGACAAAGACGTTGCGGACGCGTTTTCCGCTCCGGTCATAGACGCATATCTCTTTTGTGGATGAGTGAAAGCCCACCCCAACCCCTCTTTTTTTCAGCAGGTGCATGCCCAGGCTCAGGAGGCGTTTTTTCAGTTCACCTATGTACATTGTCCCCGAAATATAGCCCACGCCTGTTGTGGAGTCAAAAAGGATTGAGAGGTCCTTTCTGTCCGGGTCCACCACTATGTATACGTCTCTTTCGCCGGGGACGTCTTCTCCCCACACATCTCCGCCCCTGCCGGCTATGGGAAAGAATATCAGTTGCTGGGACAATGCCAGTATCGGATGGTTTTTGGGAACGATAAAAGAGGCGGTGGGTATGTGCGAGCCCCCCTCCCCCATTGATACATCAACGGCGATTCTCTCTTTTCCCGCCATTTCAAAGTTCATCTTGAGAAAAGACTTGAGCATTTCACCTCTCTTTTCAGCGTCGGACGCGTGTTTGTTCAAGAAATTGCCTGGCTCCTGGAAATCAAAGGTCGCAAGCGGACTCCTGGCCCAGGGAAACCCTGTCAGGACGTTTGGCACGGTGCCAACGAGCCCGGACTCTTTCGGGATGGGCACCTCTGTCTGGATAACATTTGGCTGGCTGTATGACATCTTGAGTAGTATCTGGGGCGGCGGGTTTTTCATCACACGGGGACCCTCAAACAACGTCTGTGGTATCACTTTGTCTATGGCGTCAAACACGGGCTATTCCCCCACACCCGTTTCCACAGCCCTGGAAGCGGCCGAAGCCTGTAATTGGGAGACACGTGTGACAGCCAGGTATACCAGCGGAGAAAATGTCAGGGTAGAAGCCATGTGCCAGACCATAAAAGGCACCGCTGCCAGGTAGCACGCCGCCAGCCCGCCAGGCGTGTGGGGATAGAAGGGGCCGAGCCACCAGCCGAAGTTGGTCCACAGGTCGTATATGAAAACGCCCCAGGTGGTACCGAGCAAAAACGACGCTCTGGATGCTCTGCCCTGGCCGATTTTTCTGGCATACACAGATGCCATGGTGAGCCACATCATTCCCGTCCAGACGAAAAACGACACGAGTAAAATAGTGCTGGAGGCATACGGAAACGCGTCGCCCCGGACCGTGTAGAGGAAAATATCGGTTGAGACCATGGTTATCAGCGGCACGAACACCGCCTCACGTCTCCCGCTGCCGTACCCTGCGCCTATGGCCATCAGGGCGACGAAGAAAAACAGGTCAAAGGTTCCCCGTGGCACAAGAGCAGCCAGGGATATACGCCCCACTGCGCCTATAACCCCGAATACGACGAAGGCCATGTTCCGTGCAAACCACTCTTTCAGCCCTTTTTTGAGATCTATGCACATCATTTCTCTGCGCCCCTTTTCTTCTTTATTGCACTTAGAAGGTCATCTCTCCGAACTTCCACTCCACCACGTCTCCGTCGTGGAGGACGTATTTGTTGGCGCCCACCATGGGCAGTTCCCCGTTCACCGTGTACTCCCAGTACTTGTTGCCGTCCCCGTTTCTGTAACCGTTTATGCTCTCAACCAGATAGCTGTCATACTGGGGCCAGTAGGACATTTCCACGGTGTAGTTTCCCATGTCCTTAGCGCTGCAGTAGAGGAGGAGGTCAAGGACGGTTGTGGCGTTGGTGGTCACGTTCTCAAACGATGTAATGTTCCCATCCCCGTAGTCAATTATGAGCGTGGCCGTTATGAGATGCTCCTCCTCTCCAACCGGGGTTGTTTCCTGTTCTCCCAGAAAAACCGAGCCAGCCCACAGACCGGCCACAAAGAACACGGGTATCAACGCCACAGCCACCAAAAAAACGGTGTTTTTCTCTCCCCCGCCGATCTTTTTCTCCGCCTCTTTACTCATCTCTTCTTTTTCCTGCACTTCTCTCCCTATTCCTTTTTCCACGCTGTTCCCTTCCACGATATCACTTCCCCTTGATGGTATTGGTGCCGTCCACGGTTGATGTCTTGGCCAATTTAAACTTTTTGATGTCAGTGGGTGATATTAGCATGCGATGTTTTACCACTCCCTCAGCCGTTCCATGTAAACCGACAGGGGCGGGAAGCCCGCCGCGCTGGCATAGGTGTTAAAATCCAGGATGTCCCTGCCCTGGTCTCTTTTTTTCATCTGTTCTTCGGCCAGAAGCATTCCGCCTATGGCATACGAACACGCGTAGCCGGGGTTGTCCATGAAGATTATCAGCTGGTCGTAGATGGTTTTTAGGGGGAGGTCTGTCATGCCGCTGGCCCATTCAAGGTAGTCAAGGAACGACTGTCTGTCCGTGTTGATGCGTATGTCTCCTATGCATCTTATGAACCTGAGTATACGCCACTCGTAGGTCACAAAGCCCATCTCCAGGAGGAGGCGTTCTCTGGCACCGAACCTTTCAAGGTGTTCAAGGAACCTCTTTTCGCTAGGGGTCTCCGTTCCGTCTTCCACGAGCCGGTGCAAAAGGTCCAGGAACTCTATTTCCCGGTGGAAGGAGATGCCCTCCGTTATGGGACGTGTCAGGTTGGTGTGCAGTTTTTCAACCTCACGTACCGGACCGGAGAACTCCACGGCGACGTTTGAATAGTTGACACAGTGGCCGTACTCCTCGTGGACAAGCGTCTGCAAAAACTCCACGGGATCAAGGGAGGGGGAGCGGGACGGGTCTGTTGTCACGAAAAAATAGTTGAAAGGTTTTCCAACCAGGGTGTTGAAAGAGGTCATGGCGGCGGTGGAAATAAACGGGAGAAGATATGGGGGCGTCTCAACAATCCGGGTGTCGTACAGCGGTGTTATCCTCACAAGACGCTCTTCCACAACAGGCCTGAGGTGCTCTCTCATCTCCGTTGCAAAAGAGAGTATCCTACCGGGCTCAAGCCGCCGCCTCTTTGTGATAGCCTCAGACAGCGCCTCGGGGTGTGGGTCGCACCCGTACATGCTGGAGAGGTCTTCCACATATTCTCTGAATATGGGCAGTTCCTGTTTCAGCCACACGAGCGCCTGTTCCTCCATTTCCGTGGGCGTGGAAGGGTAATCAAAGGAATAGCGCCAGATATCCTCGTATATGTCCTTTCTGCCCATGCCATCGCCCCTGTCTTCCCGCATGAGAACGGAATACGCTTCGGCAAAGGAACCTTTTCTCACGTCCTCGTAGCCGTATCTTTTTCTCAGCCCCTCCGCTGCACGTGCCAGCCCCATGAGCGCCTCTTTGAGGCGCGGGTTGATACTTTTCTCCGCCAGCGTCTGGGACACGTTCGCCAGTCCGGCAAAAGAGGTTGAGGAGATGATGCGCAGCACAGGGTTCATATCTTCCACAGCCCCGGTGCCCAGACGCTCTTTCACAGCCACGAGGGATTTTTCGATGTTCTCCACCAGAGACAGCATTTTTTCCTCACGCCACGATTTCCCGTCGGCGCCAGTGGCCGGCACAGGGCGGGAGAGATGGGCGAAAAAAGCCCACACCGCCTCGCTGGCAACGTTGTAGGGCATCTCCGAGTAGAGCAGTTTGCAGCGTATGGACTCCAGGACACCACGTGACACCCTGTCTCCTTCACTTTTTTTTGCCAGCGATTCGATCCGACCCAGCAACTGTTGTATCGCGCTGGAAGATGGGACGAAAAATTTTCCAGCGTCCTCCTCAAAACCGAGCATGTACCCCGAGACAGGGTCCATCTGCCTGTAAATCTCAACTATCTCTCTGTCACTCAGGTCTCTGTCACCTGCCATGTCTCTGTTCTCTGCCATGTGAATCCCTTCCCATGTATTACTATTTAACCAGTTGCGGGATACGCTGTGGTGGGTGTAAAGGGTTGGTGGATAAAAATATATACCCCCTCGGCGTGGGATAATAGGGTGACATAGAAAATGGACAGACCGGCGATAAAACCACCCAGCACGATATACGTACAGTGCCCCGTGTGCGGCGAAGAGACCAGGCACAGGGTTCACAAGGGCCGTTTCGTCGGCAAAAAAAACAGGCGGCTTGAGATGGTAGTGGAATGCGTGGACTGTGGGCATGTCCACGAAGAAGTTTTTGAAGAGGAAAAAGAGGTCAAAATCCCCCTCATGACCAGCTATGATGACAGGACAACCCGTGGAGAGATAACACTCCCCGTGAGCGAAGAGATACGGGTCGGAGACGTCCTTTACAACGAAAAAGGAGAGAGGATAGTTCTCTCTGCGATAGAGGTCGGAGAAAAGAGGGTCAAAAAGAGCCGTGCAGGAGACATAACGGCTCTCTGGGCCAGAGCCAGGGACAGGGTGAAGGTAAAGGTGTCCATCCACCGCGGGGACAGGACGGTCTCAAAGGAACTCATCCTGCCATACGACGAGGAAATATATGTGGGGGACATGATTGACTTTGAGACGTTCCAGGTGGTGGTTCACAGGATAAAAACAGAGGAGAGAATCTTGCACAGGGGCGGGGCACCAGCGGAGAAGATAGTGCGCGTCTATGCCAACATGATAAGACGGCGGGGGAGAGGATGAGGGAAAACGACGAAAACAGGGCGCTCATAGAACGCCTCAAAAGGATAGGGGTTCTCACCGGCCCGCGGGTGGAAAAGGCCATGCTGGCCGTCCCGAGACATCTCTTCGTACCGCCAGCCCTGAGAGACGAGGCGTACGTTGACGCCCCGTTGCCCATAGGCATGGGACAGACCATCTCCGCCCCTCACATGGTCGCAATAATGACAGAACTCCTGGACGTCAGGCCCGGACACAGAGTGCTTGAAATCGGCACCGGCTCGGGGTACCAGGCGGCCATACTGGCACACCTGGTTGGAGACACGGGAAAGGTATATACGGTTGAGAGGATTCCCGAACTCGCAGAGCAGGCCAGGGAGCGGTTCAGAACCCTTGGACTGGACAAAAGAATAGAGGTGGTCGTAGGGGACGGTAGCAGGGGTCTGCCGGAACACGCGCCCTATGACAGGATACTGGTCACCTGCGGAGCGCCCCGTATCCCGCCCCCTCTCCTTGAACAGATAGGCGATGGGGGGAAGATACTCGTCCCCGAGGGAGGGAGGTATTACCAGCAGCTCGCGGTTTACACCTTTGAAAAGGGCCGCCTGAAGCGAAAAGTCGTGGAAGACGTCATGTTCGTCCCCCTCGTCGGAGAATACGGGTGGGAGGGGTAGGTTTTTCGCCCAAAGTTTTTATATACCCTTTTTTGCTCTTCCACTCCGCCGTTGAAACCGAAAACGCCCCTTTGAGGGCCAGGGGTACGACGTACGGTGACGGGATGCGTCCCGTTGGAGATGTGCCCTTTATGGGTGAATCCGCAAACGCCCCCACGGGCAGGGTACAGAAAACAGCGAGGTGAAAACGTATGGCCGAAGAAGAAAAAGCGAAAACACCCCATGGGATGTATGGATATCTCCGTGAGGCGTGGAAAAAGCCACACGAGGGATACATGGCTGAGATATACCGGCAGAGGTTGATTGAATACCGCCACGGCGAATCCTTTGTCCGACTGGAGCGTCCAACACGGCTTGACAGGGCCAGGGCTCTGGGCTACAAGGCGAAACCCGGGTTCGTGGTCGTGCGTGCCAGAGTGAGGCGGGGCAGCCTTCGGAAACCAGCGATACGCAAAGGAAGAAGGGCCAAGAGACGCGGAATCAAGAAAATCACCGCCGCCAAGAGCATTCAGAGGATAGCGGAGGAGAGGGTTGCCAAGAGGTATCCCAACCTGGAGGTCCTAAACTCCTACTGGGTTGGACAGGATGGTAAATACAAATACTACGAGGTAATCTTGGTGGACCCACACCATCCAGCCATAAAAAACGACCCCGAGATAAACTGGATCTGTGAGCCACAGCACAAGGGACGGGTTTACAGGGGTCTGACCAGCGCCGGCAAAAAAGGCAGAGGGCTCAGAAACAAAGGAAAAGGTGCTGAAAAAGTGAGACCCTAAGCCGCGACATCACAACGCCTATTCCTCTTATTCCACCGCTTATAACAGCGGGGCAATGGAACCAGAAGTATCTCGTTCCGAGAAAAGGTTTGGCGGCGTTGTCTTGATAGGGCCCATACCGATAGTTTTT
>CAZROC010000019.1:0-39565 GCA_964601625.1 uncultured Thermoplasmata archaeon
CCCCCTTCCCCCTCTTCAACTGCTTTTTTTTCTCCGCTCCCCCCTGCCCCAACCGTTTCATGTTCCTCCGATGTTCCAGCCATTTCTTCCTCTTCTGCTCCCCTTCCCTCTTCTTCTGCTTCTTCTTCAAAAGCAGCGCCGCAGATCGGACACTCAACAGCATCTTTTGAAATAAAGGCCCCACACACAGGGCAGAGGAACAGTTCGGGCTTCTCTTCATCCTTCTCTTCTTCTGAAAAAGCCCGTTTGAGCACCTCAGCGAGTTTTCTGGATATGCCAGGGATGGACGCGAGTTCCTCAACGGAGGCGTTCTTTATCTTTTCCGGCGAGTCATAGCCCTTTTCAATCAGAGCCCGAGCTCTCGCAGGTCCTATGCCGGATATGGCAAGGAGAGCAAACCTGAAATCCTGGTCGGGCTCTGACATGTTTCCACCTTTCAGAGGGCCTGACAGAGATGTACAAAGCCATCTGGTCACCTGTTCACATCTCTGTCTAACACAACCTCTGCCCCGACCAGTATATATGTATTAACAACACAGAGCAGAAAATACCTGCACAAAAAACAGAAAGAACTGTCTTAATTTTTTTAAATTATGCAGGCTAAGATCCGGCGTGGACCCGATGCGGAAAAATACATAGAAAGAAGGGAGGAGAGTGGGGCCGTGCCCCGTCTCTTTTTATCTTCTCTTCTCTTTACTCTTCTATGAGAAAGGTTATGTCCAGCACCTCGTCAGCACCTTTTTCGCTCTGTTTTCCCGGGTCTTCTCTCTGGTCGCCGTCGTTGTTTTCATCGCCGAGTGACATCAGATCCGGGCTGGCCATAGGGGCACCAGCGTTTATCTGCATCTGCCTTTCAATGTCCTCAAGTATGTATGGTATGGCGTACTCAAAGGTCTCACGGGCGATTTCCGCCTCCATCAGCTGGGTTGTACTCCGGATCGTGTCTGTGACGAGCCTCGCAAGGGTGTTCTCAAACCTCTGGAATGTCATCTCCGGGGTGCTGAGAAACTCGTCGTTGTCTATGTAAACGGTGGCGTTGGAGTTCTCCTCTATCTCCACCATGGCTTTTTCCATGGCCGTCTGGTCCCTGTCTTCAAATGAGAAAGGTTTTATCACTATTGAGAAGACGATGCGCCCGTCCTCCCTGGCCATTTTCACTATTTCCGGCCCAACGCCTGTCGCAGTGCCGCCGCCCATGGGTATGACCACGTACACAACGTCGCTTCCGTACATCGCCTCTTCTATCTCCTCTTTTGCCAGATCAGCGCACCGCTGGCCCACCTCTGGAAAACCGTTTGTGTCTTTTCCACGAGTGACAGGGTGGCCGATGAGAAGTTTTTTGTCCGCCTCCGCCCTTTTTATGCTGGACGATGACACGTCAATTGCCACCACCGTCGTGTTGGGAAGCCCGGCCCGATATGTCGCCCCTGCCAGCCGGGCTCCGGCGCTGCCCACGAAGATAACACAGGCGTTTGGGGAAGCGAGGCCTCTTCTCAACATTTCTTCAATGTCGTTTTCAAGCTCCCACCATTGGGTCCCGTATATTTGGTTCTGGCCTTCTGTTTTTATCATGATTTTCTCCTCCCTTCTTTTTGTGCATCCCATCCCTTCTATTTTCATATCTTTCCATCTCAATTTTTTCAATCTCTTCCAGGTCACTGCCCTCCGTCTGTGTATAGAAAAACCTGTTGTCTCTTGCCCATTCTCTGGCGTCTCTCTCTGTTATGGTTTTCAGGCGGTCAAACAGTATCTCTTCTGCCACTTCCGGCACCCTTTTTCCACGCACGTTTTCGGCGTACCACCTGAGGCGCCAGTAGAGGGGGCGGTGGAGCGGAACTTTTACATAGACACGGTACGGGTCAACCCCACCCTGGAGTGGGCGGGCGTCCCTCCGTTCCTGGACTATCTTTTCCCCTTCGTAGGCGGCTATGTACTCTACCAGGGCTCTCCTGATAAGGTCGCTGACGTTCTTCAGGTCAGGTTCCTGCTCCAGAATGGCCCAGGCTTTTTCCAGTATTTCGGTGGGAATCCGAACAGTCACTCTTTCGTGGGTGTTCTCTGGCATCTATCATACCCCGGAGGACAGTTACCCGCGCCCGGCGCTTTTCAGCGCGGGCAACAGTAAGCAATAATACGAGACCTATATTTAAAAGTTTTTATCAAATCAGACAAGAAATGTCATCTTTCCTCGGAAATGTGACCACACACAAAAATAGGCTCAAATCGTGGTCTGTACGTGTAATCTGTGATTGCATCTTCTGTCATATATGTCTGACAAAGCGTTGAAAGGTGTTCTGATATTTATAATTTGGGGTGGGGTAGAGCGTATGAGCAGAGCATGGCTGGAGATGGCGGCGTAAAAATCCAGTGGGGGTGGTAACGGGGTTTAACGGGATACGGGATCTAACGGGACAAGAATAAAATACGAAAAACACCTACAAACAGTTGCTATGAACGAACGCCTCCGAGAAATGCTGGAACGACAGCACTATCGCATCGTGGGACAGCACGGAGCGGTAAAGCTGTGTCACTGGTTGAAAAAGAAGCTCACAGAAGGAAAACCCTGTTACAAAGAGCTATTCTACGGCATCCAGAGCCACAGGTGCCTCCAGATGACCCCCACCGTTGATGCCTGCACCCAGTCCTGTCTCTTCTGCTGGAGATTCCAGGGCTTCACAAAAACAGCCATAGAAGACCCTGACGACCCTGTACGACTGCTGGATGACAGCATAATTGCACAGAGAAAACTTCTATCAGGATACGGTGGGGACCCGAGGGTGGACAGGGAAATGTACGAAGAGGCGCTGCAACCAAATCAGGTGGCAATATCACTGGCCGGAGAGCCCACACTATACCCACTCCTGGGCGAGTTCATAGAAGAAGCAAGAAAAAGGGGCATGACAACCTTCCTGGTCACAAACGGGACCATGCCAGAGGTTCTGGAAAACCTGGACCCTCTCCCAACACAGTTATATGTCACAGTAGCAGCGCCCAACGAAGAAATATACCGCAAGCTCCTGATACCCCGCATAGAAAGAGGGTGGGAACGCCTGCGAAAAACCCTTGAAATACTCCCATCTCTGGACACCCGCACCATCATCCGGCACACCCTCGTAGAGGGGTGGAACATAGGGTGGGAAAAGGAATACGCCGCCCTTGACCGCCTGGGAGACCCGGACTTTGTAGAGCCAAAAGCATACGTATATGTGGGATACAGCAGGACAAGGATGACCTGGGACAACATGCCGTCCCATGATAGAGTCCAGGAGTTCTCCGCAAAGCTCGCAGAAGAGATGGGCCTGGAAGTGCTAAGAGAACACAGACCCAGCAGGGTGGTACTCCTGGGTGACAGAGAAAAAGAAAAGATGATAAAAATATCAGGCATATGATCAAGCCAAGATAATCTAAACCGATTTTCAAAGGCGATACTGCCCGCCGCCGCCTTTTTATACCTATATGACACCTGTTTTAAGCATGAAATGGACAAAGCTCTTCCCCGGAATAAAATCCGAAGAATCGGTGGCAATACTCGTCTTCGCAGGAGAGCCAGAGGGGGTGACACCCGCACGACTCAGTGAGGTCCTTAAAAAAAGCGTTGAATACTGCAAAAACCTGCTTGAAAACCTCCGTTTGCTGGGGTTCCTTTTCTCGGTGGACGACGGATACGAAACCCATTACATTTCCGCCGTTGGCCTTGAGTGGGTGGTAAAACAGGACTCTTCCGGTGGGGTGGTACTGTGAACCTGCCAGCATGGAGAAACGAAAACACGACAGGGCCATCCGAGAAAGTCCTCGAGTTTTGTCGCCTCCTTCTCCGTGTAGTCACACTGGAGAAAAAGCACTCTGACGAATGGCATGTAGCGGCCCTCCACGCCATACCCCTGCTTCTACGTGAATAAAGTAGCACAATTTTTATATCCACATCTCGTATAAGTGGCAAATAGACTCCGACACAACCACTATGCAAAATATGCGGCCGTGATCTAGCTGGTTAGGATAGGGGCTTCCCAAGCCTCTTGCCCGGGTTCGAATCCCGGCGGCCGCACCAATTACCCGATTGCTTCTATTAACCCATAGCCGGGATGAGACTCAGAGGAACGAACGAAGTGAGTTCCTTAGGTCGAATCCCGGCGGCCGCACTTTTCACATGGCAAGTTTTTTAATCCACAATTTGTTTTTATACCGGGAATTTATACTGTGAACGGGAGGACTGTGGCTTTGCGTCGTAGACGTCAGAAGTTTGAGAGCGTTGAATACGAGCCGAGGAGTGTCAGAGACCTGTTGACTGAGATGAAGGACACGTCTGAGCTGGTGGTGGACCTGGCCTATGCGTCTGTGATCTTTGACTCCGAGGAAATGGCGGAGGAGGTTCACGAGCTTGACGAAAAGATGGATCGGCTGCTGTATCTCATCCGGATAAACGCCATGCTGGCGGCGAGGACTGTTGAGGAGGCCGAACAGTTGTCTGGCATTTTGCAGGTCGCAAAGGCGTCAGAGGACATCTCCAGCGCTGCCAGAGACATAGTCAGGGTGCTTGAAACAGACGTGCGCTTTCGCCCATTTCTGCCCTTTCTTTTCAGCGAGGCAGACGAAAAAACCCGCCTCATCACCGTTTTGCCGGGTTCGTCCATCGTTGGTAAGCGCCTTGGGGAGTTACACATCGAGGCCGAGGTGGGTGTCAGGGTTATAGCGGTGAGACGCGGGAGGCGGTGGTTCTATGACCCGGAGGATTCTTTTGTTGTACACGAGGGGGACAAACTGGTCGTGATTGGAGTGGACGAGGGCGTCCGTCTTCTCAGGGACTGTGCCGAGGGAAACAGGAGGTGGGGAGAGTGGGAGTGAACGATGGAGGTCTGAAAAGTGTCAAAGACCTGCTGGAGATGAAGGACACCTCTGAGCTCATGGTAAGTCTGGCCTATTCCGCTCTTCTCTACAACAACAAGAGCATCGCCAATGAGGTATTGCTCCTGGAAGAGCGCATGGATGAACTATACGAGCGGGTTAAAAGAGAGGCCATAGAGGAGTCTGTTGAAGATGGGAATGTTGATCGCGCCCTGGTGCTTTTGCAGCTGGCTGAGAGCGCAGAGGTCATAGCGGACGCCGCCCTTGAGATTGTGGACGTGGTCTTGAGAGACATAGAACCTCATCCCGTTCTAAAAATGAGCCTGATGGACTCTGACACGGTTATAACATCTGGCCAGGTGTCCGTTGATTCTGATCTGGCCAACAAAAAGATAGGCGAGGCGAAAGTTGCCAGCGAGACCGGGATGTGGATAATAGCGATAAGGAGAGGGAGCCGGTGGATCTATGGGCCTGATGAGAACACCTTGGTTCTCCCGGGTGACGTGCTCATCGCAGAAGGGCCCTATGAGGCGATAGAGCGTTTTAAGAACATCCTTGCGGGAAAAGAGCACATTTAACCTGTTAGCCATCTATGATTGCCTGTTAGCTACCTGGAGACCGCGGATGTGACGGAGGTGGTGTGCGTGAAAAACTTCGTATTCCATAACCCCACAAAGATCTTGTTCGGAAAAGACACTGTTGGAAAAATAGGAGATGAGATAGCGTCGTTTGGTGTTAAAAGAGTGCTTTTCGTGTATGGCGGTGGGAGCATTAAGAGGAATGGCGTGTATGATGCTGTGGTTGAGTCGCTGGGCCAGGCGGGGGTGGAATACGTTGAGTTTCCGGGTATAAAACCCAACCCGGTCCTGAGCAAAGTGTATGATGGAATTGAGGCCGCCAGAAGGGAGGGGGTGGGTGGTGTTCTGGCAGTTGGGGGAGGGAGCGTGATAGACTCGTCAAAGGCCATCGGAGCCGGAGCCCTGTATGATGGGGATGTCTGGGATTTTTTCTCGGGAAAAGCGTTTGCAAAAGAGTCGCTTCCCATTTTTGTCGTCCTGACGATTTCCGCCACCGGCTCTGAGATGAACGGCAACGCAGTCATAACCCACGATGATACCCTCGCAAAGAGACCTTTCAGGTCTCCCGCTGTTTATCCGAAGGTTTCTGTAATAGACCCCTCCGTCCAGTTCTCTTTGCCCCGGGAGCAAACAGTATACGGGGCGATAGACGCCATGACACACGTTTTTGAGTTCTATTTTTCATGTCCGGAGGTGGGAGTGACGGACCGCATAAACGAGGGACTGGTCAAAACGATAATGGACTCCGCCGAAAAACTCGTGGAAGACCCCGGGGACTACTACCACAGGGCAAACCTGGCATGGTCTGCCACCCTCGCCCTCAACGGCATAAGCGGCGCAGGAACTGGTGGAGGTGACTGGTCCACACATCGCATA
The DNA here is from genome assembly GCA_964601625.1 of uncultured Thermoplasmata archaeon. Classification (GTDB taxonomy): domain Archaea; phylum Thermoplasmatota; class Thermoplasmata; order JAGHBH01; family JAGHBH01; genus CAZROC01. The sequence goes on from CAZROC010000019.1 coordinate 6,297, forward strand.
GAACACGCCCTGAGCGCGGTTTACGACATAGCACACGGAGCAGGCCTGGCCATTGTTTTTCCTGCCTGGTTGAGATATGTCGCAGAGCATTCTCCACCCCACGTATCAGCAGAGGTCAAAAACAAGATATTGATGTTCGGAAAAGAGGTGTTCTCTATGCAAGGTTCCTCTTATGTGGGTGTGATAGAGCGTCTGAAAAAGTGGTACTCTGACATGGGTGCTCCTGTCTATCTGGAAGACGCCGGCATATCTCCGGATGAAATAGACACTCTGGCCACGAACCCGTCAATCCCATATCCCCTAGGGTCCGTGAAAAAACTGGACGTTGAAGATGTTAGGAACATTCTCCGCCTGGCAACTCGTCTGGCAGCGGATGAATAATGGGATATGAATAAATCATTAACGAGGCAGTTACAGGCAAAGGTGCAGAGGACACCAGTTTTCTATTCTGTGAGACTTCGGTGACGGTTAACTATTTTGAGAGGCGGAGGACGAGAAAAGGTTTTTACCCACAGCAGATATTTATATTTCCTGATGTTACCCCAGATGCTCCCAGATGCCCCTAGATGCCATGGGCCCGTGGGGTAGCTTGGTCTATCCTTGTGGCTTTGGGAGCCATAGACTCCGGTTCAAATCCGGGCGGGCCCATATTATACTCAATAGACCCAATTAACCAAGGACCGTCCGGATTGAAGAGGAACGAGCGAAGCGAAGTTCCTTTGAAAAGACGGGCGGGCCCACATACTAACCAACATAACCAATTAACTAAAGCCCGCCTGGATTTAGGCGGAAAAAAACACACCAACCACACCCAGTTTTTTCCGACGTGAAGACGGGCGGGCCCACATACTAACCAACTGCTTATATAAGCCGTGCCCGCACGGATTGCGGGGAAACTGCGAAGCAGTTCTCCCCAGAAAGACGGGCGGGCCCACTTTTCACAACAGTGAATATAAAGGCCCGCACATCCTGTTTGTCGTCCACCAAACCCTTTATTAACCCCTATTTTTCTTCCCGTCCCGCCGGGTGATGCGGGTATGCAGTTCGTGGTGAACGGAGCAGGGAGAGAGATACCATCTGAGATAGGTGGAGAAAAGCTGCGTGTTTTTGATGGAAAATGGATCCCTCCGAAAAAAGAAACGAAGGTTTATCCGTCTCTGGAGGCGGCCATAAAAGGCGTCGGTCTGCGAGATGGGATGACCATCTCTTTCCACCACCAGCTGAGGGATGGCGACTATGTGATTAACAGGGTCCTTGACGCGTGCGCAGAGCTGGGCATAAAGAACCTGCGCCTGGCCCAGACCGCTCTTTTTCCCGTCCACGAGCCGGTTATTGAGCACATCAAAAATGGTGTGGTGAACCGCATTGAGGGCAGTTTGAACGGGCCTGTGGGCAACTTTGTCTCTTTCAACCCCGATGCCCTGTCCAGGCCGGTGATTTTGAGGAGCCACGGTCGCAGGGGGGCGGCTGTGAGGACCGGGGAACTGCCTGTGGATGTGGCTTTCATAGCCGCCAGCCAGACGGATGAAAAGGGCAACGCCACCGGTATATGGGGGGAGAGCGCTTTTGGCCCCATCGTTTACAGTACCGTTGATGCGATCTATGCGAAAAAAGTGGTCATAGTGACGGATGACGTCCAGAAATATCCTCTCCAGGCGCAGGAGATAACAGAGAACAGGGTTGACGGTGTTGTTCAGATTGACAAAATAGGGGACCCGGACAAGATTGTCTCAGGCACGCTTAAGATTACCTCAGACCCCACCCGTCTGAAGATGGCCATGGACGCCGTTGATGTCCTGGACGCCCTTGGGGTCATACGTGAGGGCATGGGGTTCCAGACAGGGGCAGGGGGGACAAGTCTGGCGGCGAGCAAGTTCCTGGGGGACCGCCTTGAGGAAAAAGACATTGTAGCGGAGTTTTGCATAGGCGGCACAACCCGTTTTACATTTGACATATATAACCGGGGACGGGTGCGTAAGGTGTACATAGGCCAGGCGTTTGACAGGGCGAGTGTGGAGTTCGCTCAGAACCACCCGGGCGAGTGGATTCCCCTTGACATCCCACACTATGCTGACCCAACAAACAGGGGCAGAGCGGTGGACAAACTGGACGTGGTGTTCCTGGGTGCAACAGAGGTTGATGTGAACTTCAACGTCAACGTTAACACGCACAGTGACGGACGCCTCCTCCACGGTATAGGCGGACACCAGGACACGGCGGATGGAGCCTTTGTGACCGTGGTTCTCACGCCCATACGCAGAAAGGACAACCCGATAATAAGGGACAGCGTGACAACCCTGACCACCCCCGGATTCGCTGTTGACATCGTGGTCACAGACGAGGGCATAGCTATAAACCCCCGGAGAAAGGACCTGCTTAAACGCCTTGAGGGAAAGGAAAAAGACCTGCCCCTCACCACCATAGAACATCTGCGTGACAGGGCCTACGATCTGACTGGCGGTCCGAAGCCTCTGAAAGTTGACAGGAGCAAAGTGGTGGCTCTGGTCCACTGGCTTGATGGAAGCGTCCTGGACGCTGTTTATCGTGTAAAGGGAGAGGACGAAAATTAGAGGAGGTAAAAAAGATCGTGTGGAGGCGAGAAATATGGCGGTAGAAGAACAGCAGATAATTGAGGCGTTCCCCGAGATGGCTGAGATAAAGGATGAAAAGCTGCGAGATGGTGTGGTGAAAACGTGGAAGAGCGCTCTGGATATGGGTGGATGGGAGAATATCCGTGACATACCCTTTACTCTCCTACTGGAGGACGTTGGCACTCTCGTTGATCACACCAGGCGGGTTACACGGATGGCCATGGCTGTATGTGACACGAGGGGCGATCTGAACAGAGACCTCGTTATTGCAGGGGCGCTGCTGCACGACGTGGGCAAACCAGTGGAATACGCTGTAAAAGAGGGAAAGGTGGTAAAGGGACGGCTTGGCAAACTGCTTCGCCACCCTGTGTCGGGTGCGGCTCTGGCCATGAAAAATGGTCTCCCGGTTGAGGTCGCGCATATCATCGCCGCTCACAGCAAAGAGGGAGAATTTGTTGACAGGATACCTGAGGCTGTGGTCATCAACCACTGCGATTTCATTGACTTTGACATAGCAAAAAGCAGGAAGAAATGGGAATAAGGGATCAAGATCGGGAATAAGATGATGTGGGCGGGTTATGCGGTTACGCCGTCCGCTCTTTCCATTGCCACTCCTTTTTCAGGGGATTGTATAGCTCCAGCGGGTTTTTGTAGAACCCCGCCAGGTCCATGAGACGAAGGTGTGGTTTTTCAACAAAAAAGAGCACTATACCGTTTCTGTCCTGGTCTTCCACCAACTGGACGATATACTCACGTATTTTCTCCATTCCAGGGCGGTTTGTGGCGGCAAATATGTGTGCCATACCCGGAAAAACTGCTGGAGGAGTCACCACGAGGTAATAAGTGTGTTTTGATATTTTGGCCACCGTTTCCAGATATTCTGATGGCGTTTTCACCGAAATAATGAAAGAAGACAGGGAGAACTCTCTGGTCAAATGGCTTATTCCGGCTCTGGTCTGTATGAAAAAGGTGTCAAAAACGCTTCTGTCCTGCATCATCTCATATGCTTTTTTTATCTGTTTAAAGAACCCGTTTCTCCGCGGCAGGGTTGAAATATACTCTGCCCAGGAGGGGTCTCTGGTGAACTCCCGAAGGAGTGTGTTTCTATTTTTGGGGATGGAGCGGTACATAAGGATAACCATGCCCAAAAACAGGGGGTTTCTTTTCAAAAAAGGGTGTCGTGGGCCATCCACGCCAATGTCCACACAGCCATTGTTTTCTTCGTTTTCTTCTGATCTCCTGTCAGTATCCGGTGGGTCTCTGGCATGTTCTTTTAAATCTTTTTCAAGAGAACGATGGACGAGGTCAAGAAACCTCTCACACCCCGACACGTTTTTCAGGTCCTCTACCGGCCCTTTTTCGGAAAACCACTCTGGAACCGTGCCTGTCAGCGCAACAGGCGAGCCCATCTTGAACACTCTCTGTTCTCCGGCCCTATCATTTTCTTTGTCCCGCAAACATGCCAGAGCGTTTTCAAACTCTCTGATCTTTTTTGATGGAACAAAATACCACGCCGAACCCGCCTTTTTAAGAGAACCGGAAACCCCGACTTCAATGTAACTCAAATACGGTATCCTCGTGTATATAGATGGGTCCTTTGAGCCCTCATATAAGACCATCACTCTTTTCAACCCGAACTCTTCCACCCGGAACGTGGGATAGTACATAAAATCATATTTTGCAGAAAGAAAATCAAACCACCGCCGGATGGTTCTCTCCGAAATTTTTTTTCCACTGGACGTTCTGAAACTTTTTGCTATATCTCCGGGCAACAGCAACCTGTCCCAGCGAAGGGCGAGGAAATCCAGTAATTCCAGCACTTCCCTCTTATAAGGACCCAAGACCATTGTCTATGAAATAGCACAACAACCATAAAAACGTTTTGTGACAAAAATGGTACTATTTTTGTCAACAGTTGTTTTATAGGCGGTATCAGATAGTAGTATGGTTTGCTCATAGCAGTTTGCTCATGGTGTCCCGCATGCCCACAGGTCATATGTGTACTATAAACGACTCCTCCTGGGAGGGACGGAGGTTCTTAGGGGGCGGAGTTAGAGGAGGGCTATGCACCGCCCCCGGGGACGGCTAAAACAGGTGGCGGCAACACGATGGCAACAGATGTGTCACTTTCTTTCACAAGCCGTCCCCCCTCCCATAGCCCCCTGCCACAGCTCCTGCATCCAGGCCCCTATGCCTCTGGGCCTCCTTTTGTTTTGTGTGTCTAATTGTGTGTCTTACCTCGGTCTGAGTCCATCTTTTTGGCGTACTCAAACAGCCCGCCAGCCAGATATATCTCCCTCTGCACGGGGCTCATGGGTTTTATTTTGCCCACAACCCTCCCGTCCTTTTTGATCTCCCCGCTCTTAACATCCACCTCTATAACGTCAAGGTGACCGATGTAATCGTCTCTGGATGGGTCAAAGACGTTTATTTCCAGTATCTCAAGAACGGGAAATGCGCTGTTTATAGCGTTGCGCTTGTATATGGCCCCAAAACTCTCAGCCAGAACACAGCTTATGCCCAGAGACCTGAAACAGTCAACAGCGTGCTGTCTGCTGCTTCCGCTGCCGAAGTTTTTCCCGGCGATTATGATGTCCCCCTCACGGGCTTTCTCAGCGAAGTCTTCATACCCAGCGAGGTTTCCGAGGGCATATTTTCCCATCTCAGCTGGGTCCGTTATGTAAAGGTACCTGTTGTGGTATATCATGTCTGTGTCAATGTCGTCTATCAGGCGTCCATCGCGCTGAAGCACCCACGCCCGCCCACGAAAAGCCATGGGCTTTTTCGCATCTTCGTTTTTGTCCACCGGTGCCTGCACCACCATGTCACACACCTCCGCTTCCAAGTCCACCCACATTTTTGTCCGGGAGAACGAGTTTTCCCTCAACAGCGCTGGCCGCCGCAACAGCCGGGCTGACCAGATATATTTTGCCGGGCCCCTGTTTTCCGGGGAAATTGCGGTTGGTCGTTGAGAGCTCAACCTCGTCCTCTCCTACAAGACCGGCCATTCCCTCCGCACATCCACCGCACCCCGGGTTGCTGAACACTACAGCACCCGCCTCCATGAAGATGTCAACCAGCCCATCTTTTATGGCCCTCGCCCAGACCTCTTTTGTGGAAGGTGTTATACGCACGGTCACACCGTCTTTCACCTTTTTTCCTTTCAAAACCCTGGCAACGGCCAGGAGGTCTTCGTAGCGCCCGTTCGTGCACGATCCTATGAAAACGCTGTCAATCTCCATCCCCTCAAGGTCGGAGACGGGTTTTATATTGGTGGGCGAGGGCGGAGCCGCAACAAGGGGCTCCAGATCGTCCACATCCACATGCACCTCCTCAGTGTACTCCGCTTCCGGATCTGCATAAACCGGGGCTGGCTTTCGGCCGCTGCGCCTTTCTATTTCCGCCAAGATCTCCCTGCTGGGGGGTATGAAACCGATTATGCCCCCCATCTCAGTGGTCTGAGACGCAAGCGTTATCCGTCCGTCCAATGAGAGTGAATCTATGGCGTTACCGTAGTATTCCATGGCCATTCCCAGCGCCCCGGAAGAGCCTATCTTTTTCATAACGGCAAAGGTGAGGTCTCTGGCTGTGGTGGGCCACGAGTATTCTCCTTCAACAACCACTTTCATTGTTGGCGGGACCTCAAACCACGTCCTGCTGGTTTTGAAGGCAAAGGCGATGTCCACGTCCCCCATACCCTGTCCAAAGGCCCCTATGGCGCCCAGGATGTTGTAGTGGCTGTCCGTCCCAACGGCTATCTCGCCGGGCAACACCAGGCCTTTTTCTATCAGCACATGGGTTCCAACGCCCTGGTCAACATCAAAAACCCTCAGCCCGGTTTCCCGGGCGAACCGCCTACACACCTGCTGGTTTATGGCATATTTTATCGTCCTGGCCGGCGTGCTGAGGTCAAAGGTGAAAAAAGTTCGCTCCGGATCAGCTATGTAATTTCCAGAGTAGTGTTTTTTCAGGTGTCTCACAACGTTTGGTCCGCCGAAGTCCCTGGCGGTTTTTACATCTATGTCTATCCAGACGATTTCGCCGGGCGCAACCTCGTCGTCTGTGTGGTTGCTGAATATCTTCTCAACAATAGTGCCTGGCACATACACCACCGTCCTCTTACCTTTCCTCTCACTTTCTCCTTCCCATGTTTTACCAGACAGGGCAAAACTTGTGTGTTTAAAAAACTAACCTCAGAAAACCAGCATCAGAACAACCCTGCTATCAACCAGCCGATGGCCGCCCCCAGCGGGTTGCCCACAACCAAAGAAAAAACGAACCCCGCCAGAATGAAAACCAGTAACGGGATTTTAGGACGAACCCACGCCTTTTCCAGCCCCGTCTCTCTGAGATTCTCCCACTCTTTCTCCCCCTCCAGCGTTTTCAGCGAATAAACAAAACGCACCTTTCCAGCCCCTTCGCCATTTTCTCCCTCCCCGCTCCCGGCACCGGCTCCGCCATCAATTTTCTGCATGGGCCAGTTGAAACCCAGCGGCTCAGACGTGCTTTTCCTGTATCCCAACAACATGGCTGGAAAACAGAAATCTCCACGGCGAGCGTTGATAAAAAACAGGACGGCCGGATAAAAAACGGCTGCCAGAATCGCGGCGTTGGTGAGAACCAGCAACGAAAACGGGTAGGCATATGACATCTCCGCTTCTGGAAATGGGCCGGGAACCAGAGGAGACCAGAATGCCGGGTATCTGGGAAACAGAACAGACATGGCCATGAGCGCTTTGGCATCTGCGCCTCCCTGGATGATCCACACCAGGTATAAGATGTAATAAAAATAGACCATGGCCACGGGTGAAATGAAATAAAAAATCAGCCACAGAGGGGGCTTTGAGAGAAGGAAAAAGAGCAGAGAAAAAAAGCCCACTGCCAGCAAAACCAGTCCCGGGAGATAAAAACCGTTTTCACGGGAATAAAGCGGCGGACGGTCAAACGATATGTCCAGCACAGCGACAAAAACGGGGACAATGCCCACATAATGAACAGGCGCCATGTCGCCGCCGTCACCGCCCGGGCCGCCCATAGCAGAGATGTCAAAAAACATCAAAAAAACTCCGGTAAAACCCATGACACGCCAGAGCCAGTCGCTGGCCATCCTGGTTCTGTAATCCGTGTACGCCGCGATCGAAAGGCACACCAGGGCGATTGCAACCCTCACAGCGTCTATCGCTGACAGCAGTCCCATCACACCGTAGTCCATCATACCACCATGAGAGGAATGGTTATAAATATGTCGTCTTACAAAAAGAAAGCGATGACTCTCCTGATAATAGACGCCTACGTTGACGAGCCGTCCATACTCGGCGTTCCACCATACATCTCGCCCTATCCACGATATGTCTATGGAGCGGCTGTTGACGCCGGCGAAAAGGTGGAATACAGGACCATAGACCACATCCGAAGACACGAGGTCCATCTGGCTGATTACGACCTCTTTGTGGTGATAGGCGGGGTGTACGTGCCTGGAAAATACCTACGGACCCTGCCCGGTTCTCTGAGGGAACTTGAAATCCTGGTTGAAAAAGCGATGCACCACGGAGACGTTTTCATGATGGGACCGGCGAGAGAGCATTTCCGCCGCCTCCGATTGCCAGGGGTACACACGCCTCTTCTGGACGGAGACGCCGCCTTATATGACCACATAACGGCGGGGGAGTGGAAAAGCAGGCGCAGGACGATGGACGAGTGGAAAAAGTGGAGTGTGCTCGGCGCAAAGGCGGTAAAAGACCACCCGGACCACCCCCAGCCGCTCATATGTGAGGTTGAAACATACCGGGGCTGCGTGAGATATTTCACGGGCGGTTGCTCTTTCTGTTCCGAGCCAGCACATGGAAAACCGGTTTTCAGAGAACCATCCCAGGTGGCAGCAGAGGTTGAAGCGCTCTACGAAAACGGCTGTGTGAATTTCCGCCTGGGAGGTCAGACGTGCATCTTCAGTTACATGGCAGATGGCGTCGGAAAAACAGAGACCCCCACCCCCTCCCCTTCCGATATAGAAACTCTTTTTAGAGGCATAAGAAGAGACGCCCCGGGCCTCAGGGTGCTCCACGTGGACAACGCCAACCCTGCGGTCATAGCCGCCCACCCACGTGAATCAGAAGAAATAGCCCGGATACTCGTGGAATACTGTACAAGCGGAAATGTCGTTTCTTTTGGGCTGGAGAGCGCCGACCCGGTGGTTGCCAGAGAAAACAACCTCAACGCCACGCCACAACAGACCTTAGAAGCGGTGCGACTTATAAACATGGTGGGGGGCGAAAGGGGGGAAAACGGGATGCCAGAACTACTCCCAGGGATAAACTTTCTAAGCGGGTTGAGAGGTGAGAGACCTGAGACGTTTGATCTCAACATGGAGTTCCTGAGAAAAATAATGAAAGAGGGCCTGCTGTTGAGGAGGATAAACATACGCCAGGTCGTCTGGCACGACAAAACAAACACCCCGGGCATGGGGCAAAAAAGGAAAAAACACAGAGAGCACAGGCGTCTCATAGAGTTCAAAGAAAAGGTCCGCAGAGAAATAGACCACCCCATGCTGAAACGCCTCGTACCCGCTGGCACAGTGCTCCGGGATGTTTACATGGAAAAAAACGATGGCGGCACAACCTTCGGGAGACAGATAGGCAGTTATCCCCTCCTGGTGGGCATACCCTATCCCGTTGAGGTGGAACGGTTCGTTGACGTGACCATAACAGACCACGGGATGAGAAGCGTGACCGGTATCATCTGCCCCTTCAACATAAACACCGCCCCCATCAAAGCCCTCCAGGCCATACCCGGCATAGGGGAGAAAAGGGCTGTCAAAATAGCAGGAAAAAGGCCCCTCGGCGGGGTGGAAGACCTGGTGGGCGTCTTGGGCGATGAGAACCTGGCCAGAGAGATCGTTGGGAAGTACAATGTGGTTTTTTAACTATATCTTTTAACTATGTACTTACTATATACATTTCTCGCTTTTCTTGAGCCCTGCGAGGAAGAGAGATGCTGGAATCGTGTCCCTATCAAGGGTGTCATGGCTCAGGTACAGGGTATCAAATGGGTATTTGCTCTTCTCCACCTTTCCGTATTTTGTCTCAAACCCATAGAACCTGCCGTTTTTGAGGAGAACATAGTCGCATTCTTTTCTGTTGTAAAAAAAGCCCCCAAAAGAGTGTTTTTCTCGCATAACAGGTATTTCCTCGCTCCAGGTTATGTGGCTCGCCACAAGAGATTCCACGAGCCATTCCATGTTTTCGTCCACAAAGTTGAGGGTGTCATCCCAGCTCCCGCCCTCAAGGTATCTGTGCAGTGCGATGGGGATGAGAGTGCTCTGGAAGACCACTTTTTTTTGTTTTCTGTGGCTGTGTCTTTTTTTGGATATGTCCCATGCCTGGAGCACATACAGGATTCTCGCAGATTCCATGGTCTCCAGGTGGTCCCTCACGGTGTTGTGATGGACGCCCAGGCTCGCCGCTATGTTTGTATAGTCCGTCCTGCTGGTGCCTGCATTCATTATGTTCTCAAGGATTTCACGTGCCACTTCCTCGCTCTTCCCTTCTTTTGAAATCGTTCCGAGAATTACTCTGACGAGCATTTCAAGTGTCTCATCCGAGATCTTCCCGTGCTTCTCATATTCTCTTATCGCATCGGGAAATCCCCCTGTGAATATGTAGGAGTAAAACCTCCTCTGTATTGTATCAAAATGTGGTACAAGGCCCTCAACGTCAGGGGAAAGGGCGTTAAACCCGGGGAGTTGGATCTTTTCAACGTTCTTCAGGTACTGTCTGAAAGACAACGGGTTCATGTAATACTCATTTCCTTCCACTCCTCTCCCGGGGAGCCTTTCCGAGTATCTTTTTATCTCCACAGGGTTTGAGCCTGTGGCGACTATTTCCATCTGCCCCCTCTCTGCAAATTCTTTTAAAAGGATGTTCCAGTCTTTTAAATATGTTATTTCGTCCAGAAACACGTATGCCTCATCGTATCTGATTAAAAATTCATTTACGATGTTTTTAATCTCCCTGGACGTGTATCTGTCGCAGGAGATGTAGAGTATTTTCCTGGGGTTCACACCTTTTTTTATCATGTTCTCAATCAACATTTTGGCATAGACGGTTTTCCCGGATCTCCTGATGCCCCTTATTATGGTCGCCCCCCGGGTCTCAACCTTTTTCCTGTGGAGAACGAAGTCTATTTTTTTCAGATCAGGGTCCTCTTTTGTCCAGTTGCCTCCTTTCCACCATGGGTTTTGAGCGGCAAGAGAGGCCAATTTTATTGCCATGTGTGATACTATGCTGTCATAAAATATAAGATTTACGATAGTGCATTGTCATAAAACTGCACAATTGCGATAGTGTGTTGTCATAAAACTGCAAATCACGGGGGGCCAATGCCCTTTCTGGCAGAGGTTCTGACCAGAAACAACACGGCCAGCAGAACAGCTGTAAACGATGCGGCGAGGACGAGAATCAGTTTTCTCTCTGCGTTTGCCTCTTGTGTGTTATTGGTATCCGGGGCGATCTCCGGCGCAGAAGAACTGCCAGCATTTCCGCTCTCGGGCAGCACGTATCCCTCATATTCAACATCCACGTCGTGTGTCTCTGTGCTGAGCGGATGGTTGCCTATGATAGTCATAGATGTGTAGTTCCACGTGCTGTTGAAACACACCCACACCGTCTGGTTGGAGATATATTCCGGAACGTGGAGATAGACGTTAACAGACCTTGCCTCATGTGGGGAGAGTATGAAAGACAGGGGAGAACTTGTTGTGTAATTAAAAGAGGCGTTGCGGGGGGTGACATCCACTTTGAGGTTGAAAACGTTCATGTTGTTTTGCACGGTAAAGGTTATGGCGAAAGAACCTCCGGGAGTTGTCTCATTATTTATGATATGAATATTGAACGAATATCTCACATAGCCCACTCCGTCTGTTACAGCCATCCGGGAGGAGAGCAAAAGGAAGAGGGAAAGCATGGCTACAGGCCACAGCTGGACATGTAGCCTCTTTCTGAGATGGTGACGGCGGCGGGAAGCGGGTTTTTTATGGAGAGGAGGAGAGGATGGCATCTGGATTCCCCAAACCGGCTTTAAACAAGATTCATAATATGCCGGCGGAGTATATACCTTTTTCCACGTTCACACATCAATCTTTCCAACCACCCCCATATCCCTCTCCCCCACGCCCAGGCGGTCCGGCCGGTAGAGAAAAGCGGCGGGATGATAGACCGGCACTATCCGGACGGGCCCCCATTTGTCTTTTACTGTGAAAACCTTTCCATGCACGTCGCCTATTTTTCCGAAGGAGATGAAATACCTGGCGGAGACGTATTTCAGAGCGAACCTTCCCATGGGGACTATTATGCGGGGGCGGAGGATTTCAACCTGTCTGTCCAGCCACGCCCTGCATGCCTCAAGTTCTTCTGGTTTTGGGTCTCTGTTTTTCGGTGGACGGCATTTCAATACGCTGGTTATGAAGACGTCTTCCCGGGACAGACCGGCGGATGCCAGCAGGTGGTCAAGGACCTCCCCTGCCCTCCCTGCGAACGGTCTGCCCGTCCGGTCTTCCTCAGCCCCGGGCGCTTCTCCTATGAGCAGGATTTTCCGTCTGAACCCGCCCTCGCCGGGGACCGCCCTGTTTCTGTTCCTGTGAAGCGGGCATCTCCTACAAGCGGATATTTCGCTGGATATCAGGCGGAGTTTTTCTTCTATCTCCCTGTCCATGTTGGCGGGTATGCGCTGGCGGATAAAAAATCAACCGCAAAATCAATAAGCAAAAACAGGTATGGGGTATGAGAGGAAAGACCATGGTTGACAGAACAGGCGAAGAAGTGTTCATAAAATTCCTGGGCGGCGCAGAGAAGGTGGGCAGTCTGGGAATGCTGCTTGAGACATGGGGCGTACGCCTCCTGTTTGACTACGGGCTGACACCGACCAACCCCCCGGAGTACCCCCTCCCCGCACCCCGTGTTGACAGGGTTTTTCTCACCCACGCACACGTGGACCACAGCGGTATGATCCCATGGCTGTGTGGCCACAAAGACGCCATAGTGCACACTATCCCGCCGACCATAGATGTCTCAATCCTGCTCGCAGAGGACAGTAACAAGATATGTGGATACGAGGGATACCCCCAGCCCTATGATGTGCATGACATCCGCATGGCGGAGAGAAACTTCCGTCCCCTGAGATTTGGACAGGCGAAACAGATCGGAGATGTCGTGGTGATCCCGAGGCCGGCGGGACACATCCCCGGGGCGGCTATGTATGAAATCCACGCCGAGGAAAAGATGCTTTTTACGGGGGACATAAACACCACCACAACGCAACTCGTCTGGGGCACCAAGCCCGTTCACTGCGACATACTGTTCATGGAATCAACGTATGCCGGCAGGGAACACGAGCCGAGGGCGAAGGTTGAATACGAGTTCCTGAGCAAAATAGAAGAGGTTGTGGACAGGGGTGGAAAAGCGATAGTGCCAGCGTTTGCCGTTGGGAGAACCCAGGAGATCATGCTTCTCCTCCGCGGAAGAGGATATGATGTCTGGCTGGATGGCATGGGCAAGACGATAAACAAGATATACTTTGGCTATGGCGAGTACATACGGGACCTGAAAAAACTGCTGAAGGCAAAAGACGAGGTCCAGGTGGTCAGAAACCCCAAGGGGCGGAAAAAGGCTCTCAAAGGCGAGGTGATAATCACCACAAGCGGGATGCTGGACGGCGGCCCGGTGCTGCACTATCTGGAGGCTGTGAAAGATGACCCGAAGAGCGCGATACTTCTGACCGGTTACCAGGTGGAGGGGACAAACGGGAGGCGGCTCATGGACACTGGAACCGTAGAAATAGACGGTGTGGTGGAAAAACTGCGGGCGGAGGTGGCGTTTTTTGACCTGAGCGCCCACGCAGGCCACAGCGAACTCGTCCGGTTCGCCAGGGACACAGGCGCACACACCATCGTGCTCATGCACGGGGACAACCGCGAGACACTCGCAGAGGATCTGAGCGACTTTGCAGACGTCTATCTGCCACGTGATGGCGAGGTGTTAAAACTTTGATTCAGAACTTCATCTCTTCCTCAGCATGTCCACGTCGCTTATGTAGAGGTCTCTGAGGTCTTCCAGGCCCAGGCGTAGTATTGTGAGCCGTTCCAGTCCCAGACCCCACGCCAGCACGGGGTGTTTCACGCCCAGCGGCTCTGTGACCTCGGGGCGGAAAATCCCGCTTCCGCCGAGCTCAAGCCATTTTCCTCTGAACTTCACCTCCACCTCCATGCTTGGCTCTGTGTAGGGGAAATAGGCGGGTCTGACACGCACCTCGCTGAACCCGAGCCGGGCATAGAACTCTTTCAAAAGCCCTATGAGCATTCTGAAATTGGCTCCGGGCTCCATGACTATGCCCTCTATCTGATAGAACTCCGGCAGATGGGTGGCGTCTATTGCTTCGTTTCTGAAAACGCGTTCTATGGAGAAAACCTTGCACGGCTCGTCCGGGTGATGGTACAGGTATCGTATGGTGTTGACCGTTGTGTGCGTTCTCAGGACTGTCTTCTCGGCCTCTTCCCTCTTCCACCTGTAGCCCCAGCCGGTTGAGCCAGTGTCCCACCCGTTTTCATGGACGCTCTTTATCCTCTCAACGACCTCGTCGGGCACGCAAAAGTCCTTTTTGAAATCAAGGTAGAACGTGTCCTGGAGGTCTCTGGCGGGGTGGTCCTGGGGTATAAACAGGACGTCCATGTTCCAGAACGCCGGCTCAACGAAGCTTCCCTTTATCTCTGTAAAGCCCATCTCCAGAAAAGCGAGGCGGACCTCCTCTATGGTCTCGGTCAGGGGGTGGCTTCTCCCGCCGAAAATTGAGGGGGCGAAAGCGGTCACATCGTACCGTCTGAAATCCACGCCCTTCCACCCGCCCGTGGACAGAAGCCTGGGGGTCAGCTGGCCGACCTCCTCTCTTATCTCAATGCCCTTTGAGATTGCCTGCCAGCCCTTGTCCGTGAGATAGAACCTGCGCTCCACCTCCTCTCTCTCCACCAGGAACTCTTTGCGCCTTTTGAGTGACTTTATGACACGCGGGTCTGCTTCGTCCTCTGGCACCTCGCCTCTCTCAGCCAGCAGTTTGATGAACTCCTCGTCCTTTCCCGGTTTTTTATACGCTTCCTCTCCTTTCTCTGTCAGAACCAGTATGGTCTGGCCGTCCTCTTTTCTTATTTCCGCCCAGCCCTTTCGCTTCAGCCATCCGATGGCCACCGGTATCTCATAATCGGCCAGTTTTCCCGACGCTCTGAGGTCGTCCAGGGAGAGGACGCCGTGGTTTTTGACCAGCAGTTTGAGAGCCCTCCGCTCAGGCAGCTCCTTGAGTCCGCTCTGTTTTCGTGCGAGGGAGTAGAACTTTCTCACCCTCTCCTCTATACGTATATATCCTTTGCTCTGGAGCCAGGAGGCGGCGTGCATGACCTCAACCATCTGTTTGTATCCCGTGGCTTTCATGATGTCCTCAACGGTGGCCCCGTCCCGTCCTTTCAGGGCCAGCAGCACTTTTTTCTCGGAAGCACTGAGATCCTCTGTCATGGTACCACCACATATTCATCAACCATGTCCCGGGCGCCTTCCCTTTTTTCAGCGATGTCCAGCAACATCTCGTTCATCTTTTCCGCGGCAAGTTTCTTGCAGTGGCCGCATAGTTGTTCCCCGTTTTTGCACCTGTTGTAAATCTCCTCAAGCTCCTCGTCGCTGTCAATGAGATGATAGACAAAGAGTTCATATACCGTGCAGCTGGACGGGTCGCCGCCCTTCTCCCTCTGTTCTTCAACCGTCTGCTGTCCCCCCGTTTTGGCACGCATGATTTTGCGCTTCGCCTCGTCGGGTGTGTCTGTCAGAAATATGCAGCTCTGGGGGTTTGAGGAAGACATCTTTCCCCCGTCAAGACCTGTCATGAACCTGTGAAATGTCGCAGCCGGAGGATAAAACCCGAAGCCGCCGTGCTCCAGGTCAACACGGCTCAGTGCCTCGTCCATCTTTTCCACGTCCTCCGCCCCCGCATCTTTCACATAGAGCGCTTTGTATGATGGGATCTTCTCAAACTCCCTGAATCCCATCTCCTCAAAGGCCGCCTGGGCGTCGTCCAGCAGGGATTCAACGTCCCTGTCAACGCGAACAAAGGCCCCCACCCGCCCATCGGAGGTCAGCCGGGCGGAGATGAGACGGTGCCTGGATGCCAGATCCCTTGTGAGCCGTATGTGCGGGTCCTGGTCCACCCCCACAGGGACAATTGTCGGCCTCGGCCCCCCGTATTCTTCAAGCTGGACGTGTAGTATGTCACCGACCTGTATCAGGGGGGTCCACAGGTGGCCCATGTTGGTTGAGTCCTCAAACCCGTATATCGCCCTCATCTCGGACAGGTTGACTTTGGGAGCGAGTTTCCATGCCAGGTCTTTTACGGCGTTTCTTTTGCTCTGGAAATACACCTGGCACCTGTCGGGTTTGAGGCCGAGGGCGATGTAGTTTAGAAGGTATTCTTCTATAGCAACCCTCTCTCCTTCTTTGAGCGGGCGTCCCCGGACCGCATAGGCCTCTATGTCCGCCACCGCTATAAAAACATCGGCGCCCAGGCCCTGGTAGTATTTCACCTCATCAATCACCATCTTGTGGCCCAGGTGCATCCTCCCGGATGGGGCGAGCCCTGTCAGCAGGACGAAGGGCCTGTTTTCGCTGATTGCACGCTGGACACTGGAAAAACCTCTCTGGCCAAAGACAACTCCTCTGCGGAACAGATGAGATGGGCTGGGAAGCGCTGAGGGATCAAACTCGCCTATCCCGAACTCTTCCCGCAAGCGGCGGTAGTCAGCATATTGTGTTGAGGCCCAGGGGTCTATTCTCATCTAACTCACACCCACCAGAAGAGGGGGAGAGGTAAAAAGGTTTTTCAACACGGCTTTAAACGTTCAGTCCAGCTTTTCGTTCTTGAAGATCTCCCACACGTTCTTTTTGTCCCTCGGCTCCGGTTCCTCCGCCGGGTAGCCCAGGGGCGTGAGCGCCACAACCCTCCAGTCGTGGCTGTCAATCCCGAGCGCCCTTTTAACCTTGTCCTCGTCAAAGGCTCCTATCCAGCATGTCCCCAGGCCCTCGTTTGTCGCCGCCAGAATCAGGTGGTCCATGGCTATGGCCGTGTCAATGGCGAAACTGCTCATGTAACCGCCGATGGTCGGATAGGCGTCGTTGACGTTCCCCAGCGCCACAACGATTATCGGGGCCTCGGCAATCCACCGCTCACCGTAGCACGCCTGGACCAGTTTCTTTTTGGTGTCCACGTCACGCACCAGCACAAAAACGTAGGGCTGCAGGTTCTTGGCAGACGGCGCATAGGTGACAGCCTTCATTATCCGCTTCAAAACGTCCTCGGGCACAGGTGTCTCCCTGTACCGCCTTATACTCCTTCGCCGCTTTATGACCTCCATCAGGTCCATACAACCACACACCCATCATTACAAGGGGGGGTTTTATAGTTTTCTGAGTGTGGCTGGGGACGTGTGGTATTCCGAATTAATTTGCCTGACACAAAGCAGGGTTTTTTACACAACAACCAACAACCACCGACATATAGGACATAGGGTATATGGTTTTTGAGGTGGTTTGATGTTTGAGAAAAAGATTGTTGGCGTGTTGCTTGTTTTTGTTTTGCTGGCTACCGGTTTTAGCGGGAATGTCTCTGCTAAGAGTGGGGGTGGTTGTGGTTGTCTGGCCGTGGTTGACCATGGGGTTTTTTTGAATAACACCACGGACGAAAACACGTTGTTGATATGGGTTGATGGTGGGGACGTGTTTTTTACGAGCAGTTACAACGATTACTATAACACGACATTACAGGGTGTGTTGGGCCGGGTGGATGTTTTGCGTTATGAGACTGATGACTGGGGGGAATACGGTTTTTACACGGCTGTCTATGTGGAACTAAACCTCTCCCTGAAAACAATAGACAGTGAGCCGTATAGGTCTTTCCGATATCTCTCCGACGCCATAGTGTTGTTGTGGTCCCATGGAGACAGGGAGCTCTATGAGACCCTCGTAGATATAGCCAGAACCGAGGTCTTCTCCAACATTCTTTATTCTGAGAACCTTACGAGCCCGGACGATGTGGCGAAGAGTTTGTTCCTGTACACTAAGGCAGAGGAGAAACTGGGCGAGGACAAAGTACCGGCGGCTGTGGCGTTGTACAATGCCGCCCTGTACAATCTCCCAACGACGCCTACATTAATGTGGGACAAGATTACCCGGCTATCATACAATGGGAACAACACTCATCCCGTGGTCTTTTCAAGCGGTGGGGTGTTGCATGCTGGCTGGATTCACAGAGAAGATGGTGGTGTGAACTACACGTTTTATGCTCGTAGCACCAACCTGGGGCGTACGTGGTGGACATTGGACGCCACAACATATGGCAGCCCATACCTCGTGGCTATGGGACTTGATCCCTATGGTGGCGACCCCTTTGTGGCTATGGCAGCCACGCAACTACTGGAAAGCATTTATCTCATTGATGGGAGCCACTATTTCTATGTGCCAATAAACACTCCGCCTGTGCTCCCAATACCCGTGGACGGAGAGGTTGGGGACACAATATATGTTAGCATAGACGACCCCTACCTGGACCGCTACCAAACATACGAGTATCTGAGAATCGGAGACAGACTCTTCATCAAACCCATCTGCAAGCCCGGCGGAACACCCGTGCCACCACCACGGGCACCGGACCTGGTTATTGTAAATATGTTTGTATACGAAAAAAATAATAAATCTTTTGTTTTCTATTTTGGAATAGAAAATAAAGGAGACGCCGAGATTATAAATAGTCTTTCTGATGTTTGGATATATGATAACAAGAGTGTAAATGAAAAAAAGACAATAGAGATAGACCACCTAAGATCGCGTGAAAATGGCTCGCTTATTTTTATTACAAAAACTAAAAATTTAAATGGCTTTAATGTATCTGTAAAGCTTGATCCGTCAGATGACCTTAAAGAGGGGGATGAGTCTAACAATCAGTATGTTTTTCCCTGTTCTTCTTCGGTGTTTCCTAATGTATATTTAGGTGAAACGAGAACAAAAAATGGCCATGGAAAGGTAACTGCTGAATTGAAATACAACGCGGAGAACAAGTTTACAGGGGAAAAAGTATACTTGGCAAAAATGGGAGACACATTAGGAATATACCTTTATTATAAGGAAGATAGGTCATTTCATGGAGGATATACGATTAAAGTAACTATTTCTTTTATTCCACAAGGAGTGTCTTTTGGTGTGGTAGATTATTCACAAGATGTTTATTATGACGTATCAGCAACAGATTATGAACCAGATTGGTATGGGTACTACGTGCACAGTTATCTAACAGACGCTACACCTTATGAAGTGGACCCACACTATGTTGTAGCAAAAATAATTAACTATGGGGACCAAAGAGGAACCTCTGCCTCTGCGGAACGAAAAGTATATATAGAGCCCTCCCTCAATAATTAAAGAGTAAACAAAGGAGGTTAAAAAGATGTCCCAGAAAAAAGTATTTATTAGATTCTTTTTCATCTTCGTTTTTATAATACTTGTAAATGCTATTGTAATCGCTCCTATGTGTATGTCTCAAAGTGTTTATAAGAGAACTGAAAATAATGTGCGCATTTATTTTTTATTGTCAAAAGAACAAATTACTGTTCCGTATAATACTTCTATGAACGGTTCAATAGCAGCGGTATCAGTTAATGGAACAGTAGAGGTCATTTGCCCGGACGATGCTATAGTAAAAATAGACAACCTGCATCCAGTGTTCAACGAAAGCGGGTGGACAGGAAATGCATCACCGCAATCGTTTACATTTAAGGGGCCGGGAAATGAAAGTGTTGAATGGACGATAAACATACCCGCCTCTCCAAAAAACACAACAATGATAGCTGATGCCGAAGTAGAAGTATATGGTATACTACGACCAACTGTAACATCGTCATCTGACATATTGCACATCTACGTTAATAACTTATCTCAGAATAACACACCTATATCTCCTGGCCAAGACACTTCTGAAATTCACGAACAGGGTATAAACTTCGAACAAGTGTCCGATTTAGCAGTAATAATTACTTTTCTAGTTATATCCGGAACAGCTGTTTATATATTATACAGACAGAAAGTAAAAAACAAATGAAGAATAAAAATAAATAAAGAATAAACTAAGGAATACATATATCTTTCTTGGCTATGTGTTTTGTGTCAAGTTTTTTTATCTGGGGTAGATTGTGGTGTTCCAGATGATTGTTCTTAGCCAGATTTCTTTTTCTCTGTGGTCGTCTCGTATGCTGGATAGTGTTTCTCCTATTCGTCTTTTTGTGGCTGAGAATATTGCTTCTACTATGGCGCGCATGGTGTATTGGACTTTTTGTTTCCATTTTTGTTTGTCTTTTTGTTGTTCAAGTACTGCTTTTCGTCTGCTTGGAGAGCCATGTGCTCTGGGCGACGCGTTTTTGCGTACTGGTATACCTGGTGTCGCGTTGTGTCTTGTTATGGTGTTGAAACATTCCTTTGTGTCGTAGCCGCTGTCTCCCAAGACGACCTTGTATTTGATCCAGTCTGCCCCTTTGAGCAGTTTGGTGAGTTGTGGGTGGTCTGCACTTGTTCCATTGGTGAGTGTAGAATAGAGTATCTTTTTGGTATGGAGGTCTACCAGGATGTGGAGTTTTTTGTACTCTCGTTTACGCTGTTTATGTCCAAACCGGATTACCACCCAACCACCTTTTCGGGTGGTTCTTAGACCGCTTGCATCAACACCAGCCAGTGGAACCACACCTGGTACCAGTTGTTTGTTTACTTGTTCTAACACAGGAAGTGGGAGGTGTTCCATCGTACGTTGTATGGTCTTGTAAGATGGAGGACGTTTCAATCCCAGGAGTCTGTCCAAACCAAAACCACGTACAATGCTAGCCATGTTTCGGTAAGACACACCCAGCATAACCTTCAACAAAAGAATAACAACCATCTTAGACAGAGGAAATTCTCTACCCTGAACCGGCCGATCCAACATAGAGAACTCCCGTGACAGATTAACTACCCTACTATAACTCTCCTCATAGTGCCTGTCATAAACACTCCAAGGCACAGTCACATCTTTATACCGCTTCCACATATATCCCTTCTGGCTTGCTCTTGTCATGGTGCATCCCAACCCACGACAAGACAAGCCCCCTAAAAATTTCTTGACACAAAGCAGTAGCAGTTCCGACACCCGGGGGACCGTCTGGATGGCATATGCTACTCTTGTTCTGCCCGAACGCATCCAAGAATCATCTCAATGTCTGTGCTGTCAATGGCGAGGTGCACTCATGTCACACTCCTTATTAAAATTCCGATTCACACAACACAACATGAGTGATACCAGTATAGTTATATAACCTGGCGGCGTTCTATCCTGAGGTGACCCGCCATGCCCAGCAAAAGAGTGCTGTTCATAGCTGAGGACGGTTTTGAGGATCTGGAACTGTTTTATCCGATGTACCGGTTGATGGAGGCGGGGGCGGATGTGGTCGTCGCATCATCTTCCCGGCGGAGTCTGGAGGGTAAGCATGGTTACACCGTGGAAGCGGGGCTTTCGTATGATGAGGTTGAGCCTGGAAACTATGCGATGCTGGTGGTTCCCGGCGGAAAATCCCCTGAGAGGGTGCGGTTGCACAGAGAGGGTGTGGACATTGTGAGATGGTTTGTTGAGCAGAACCGCCCTATAGGGGTTATATGCCACGGGGTCCAGTTGCTCATATCTGCTGGTGCTGTGAAAGGAAAAAAGATTGCGTGCTGGTATGGTGTGAAAGACGACCTGGTGGCTGCTGGCGGAGAGTTTGTTGACGGCGTCGCTGTGGACGGGAACATCATATCGGCCAGACACCCTGGGGACCTCCCTGAGTGGGGGCGATTGCTGGTTGAACGCCTGAGCAAACCGAGGGATGGCTGAGGGGTGGTGGTCTTGGAACAGCACTTTGAATGTCTTCCGCCTGGGGAGGCGCTGGAAAAACTGCTGGAAATGCATGACACAGATCCGGTTTTTCTGTCTGTTACCCATCCCATCAACTCAGATGGGCGTTTTTTCAGAAAACGCTCCCATGCCATCTTAGATGCCTTGGACGGCTGCAGAGCCCGCAAAGTTATGGAGGAAAACGTGTCTCTGGCGGAGAGGTATATGGAAAAACACGGGGGAGAGGCGTACTATCTCTTCGTCTCGGTTCCACACGATCTTTTTCTGGCTGTTACTGCTCCACCAGAAATAAAAGAGCCGAGGATGGTCGCCGACACCTCCCCTTACATCCGGGACCTGGCGGAGGCGGTGGACGACTGGGAACCATATCTTCTGGTGTTCGTTGAGGAGGGGGACTCCGTTGTTGAGATAGTTGATATGGGGCGCTGGGTTAGTGAGGAGAAAGTCGTTGATGAAATAATGAACAGGCACAGAAAGGGCGGTATGAGCCAGAGGCGTTTTCAGCGTCTGAGGGAAGAGGCGGTTCACAGACATCTTGTCTCGGTGGCTGAGGCTGTAAAAGAGGCGGTCGCAGACAGCGGTGCAAAGCGCCTCATCATCGCAGGCCCCGGCGAGTCAAAGAAGGAGTTTTTGAAGGTTCTCCCCGCTGACCTGAAAAACCGGGTTGTGGGCGTGGTTGATACTGACGCCCTCCATCATGGGTTTGAGAGGGATAGGGGTGATGAGCAGGTCCTTGACATCTTTTTGAAGAGCGAGTTTGCCGAGGAAAACAGGGTTGTTCAGAAACTCGCTAGGGCCATAATGGAGGGTGGGGGCGTTTATGGGGGAAAAGATGTTGCCAGAGCCGTGGTTGAGGGGCGGGTTTCTCTGCTGGTTGTTCTCCACGGCACCACAATGGTGGGGTGGAGGTGTGAAAACTGCGGAATGATAGGTGCTGGCACAGGAATCGGTCCGGGAGAACAAACGGGCGTCTGTCCAGTGTGCGGCTCCGCTGTGGTGAGGGTTGACCTGGTGGAAGAGTGCGTGGAGGAGGCGCTGAAGATGGGAGGCGGGGTTGAGTTCGTCCATGATTCGCCTTATCTGGAAAAACTCGGTGGCATGGCCGGTTTTCTCAGGTACTGACTGTACTGACAATTGACGGAAAAAAGAAAAAATGTGTGGAAGGGGGTTGTGGGGGGCTGTTGTGGGTTGGGATAGATGTGAAATGGGTTCGGAGGGCGTTGGAGGACGGGATCAGATGATTCCCGCCTTTTTGCCGTTCCTCTCAAACGCCTCTAGGGCGAAGTCCAGGTCTTCCCTGGTCAGGCCAGCGTTCATTATGGTCCGTATCCTAGCCTTGTCTCTCGCAACCATCGGGTACACTATTGGCAGGGCGAACACGCCGTCCTCAAACAGGAGACGGGACAGTTCTTTTGCCTTGTGGCTCTGGCCGCACATCACCGGTGTTATGGGCGTCTGGCTTATGCCTGTGTCAAATCCCATGGACTCAAGCTCTTTTTTGAAGTACCTGGTGTTCTCCCAGAGCTTCTGGACGTGCTGCGGTTCTTCTTCAAGCACGTTGAGGGTCTCTATGCACGCCGCCGCAACCGCTGGTGGGGCACTGCCGGAGAGCAGCCATGTCCGGCTCTTGTTGTATGCGAAGTTTATCAGGTCCTGGCTCCCGGCGGCCAGTCCGCCAACCACGCCGTATGCCTTTGAGAACGTTCCCATCTCAACGTGCACCCTGCCCTCCAGGTGGAAGTGGGACACTATGCCCTTCCCTTTTTCTCCGAGAACACCCTCTCCGTGGGCGTCATCAACGTATATCATGGCACCGTATTCTTCTCCGAGCTTCGTTATCTCGTCCATCGGAGCGATGTCTCCGTCCATGCTGAACACGCCATCTGTCACGATGAGTATTCTCCGGGCGCCGTTTCTGTCCGCCTCTTTGAGACCCCGCTCAAGGTCCCCCATGTCAAGGTGTTTATAAACCATTTTTTCTGCACGGGACAGTCGGATACCATCTATTATGCTGCCGTGGTTGAGCTCGTCTGATAGAACCCAGTCCCCTTTTCCTACCAGTTGCGGTATGAGACCCGCGTTCACAGCGAACCCTGTCTGATAGTACAGAGCGGCCTCTGTGCCTTTGAACTCCGCTATCTTTTTCTCAAGCTTTATGTGGAGGTCCATGTTCCCGGCTATCGCCCTCACAGACCCTGAGCCAGCGCCGTGGGTGTCAACGGCTCTTTTCGCCGCCTCTTTCACCCGCGGGTGGTTTGACAGGTTGAGATAGTTGTTGGAACACAGCATTACAACTTCTTTGCCGTCCACACGGCAGCGGGGCGTTGATGGTCCCTCCAGCGTGTGCAGTTCCCAGTTCAGGCCGTTCTTTACGAGCTCTTCGTATTCTTCCCTCAGAAATGCTGTTGGATTTCTTTTCATCTTCACACCTCCTCTGTTCGGGATTTCATGTCAACTAAAACGTTTTCTCATTCAAATACTTTTCATGCATGCTATTCATAACCACCATGCTCTTCATACAGACTATTTTTCACTCCCACGGGTGCATCACGACTTTGGCCGCTTCTCCCCTGTTCAACGCCTCAAAGCCCTCTTCATATTTTGATAGAGGTATAACGTGGGTGATTATCGGGCTGACGTCCAGTTTTCCGGATGCGAGGAGGTTGCTGACCTGGAACCATGTCTCATACATTCTCCTGCCCACAACAGACCTTATGTCCACCCCTTTGAAAACCGCTTTTGCGACATCAACGCTCCTCCGCTCGCCGGGGACGCCGAACCAGACGACCACGCCACCTGCTTTTACCACTTCAAGTGCGGCGTCAATTCCCTGCTGGCTTCCGGTCATCTCCAGGACCACGTCCACACCCTCTCCGTCGGTTATGTTCATCGTCTCCTCAACGGGGTCTATGTGCTTTGTGTTGAAGGTGTGTGTAGCCCCCATCTTTTCTGCTATGTCCATCCTGAACTCGTGGTGTCCGGCGACCAGTATCTTTCCAGCCCCAACAGCGGCCGATATCCCGGCGGCCATCATGGAGATGGGCCCGTCGCCCATTATGAGCACGTCTTTTGTAGACACATCCCCGGTCATGACAGCGTGCATGGCGTTTCCCAGGGGTTCCTGTATGGACGCAACATCCGGGGGAATGCTGCGGGGGTTTTTCCAGGCGTTTGAGGCAGGTATCGCTATGTACTGGGCGAACGCACCGTCCCTGTCAACACCCAGTATCTTCGTGTTTCTGCAGACGTGGTATTTGCCGGTCAGACACTCGGGACAGTGGCCGCACACGATGTGCGTCTCCGCCGAAACATAGTCGCCCACCTGGATTCCCTCAACGTCTTCTCCGACCTCAACGACCTCACCGGCGAACTCGTGTCCCATTATCTGGGGAGGGTGTATCCTGCTCTCCGCCCACTGGTTCCACTTGTAGATGTGTCTGTCCGTGCCGCATATGGACGTTGCCAGCACTTTGACGAGAACATCTCTCTTTCCGATGCGCGGTATGTCTGCGTCTTCCACCAGCGTGGCACCCGGGCCGGGTTTCATTTTGTACAGTGCGACCATCTTTCCTTCCATATCTCTCACTCTCCTCTTAGTGCTGCGATATTGCTTGTGGTGTATTTATAGGATGTGATGATTGGATGAATTTGACTTATTTGACTAGACTATGTGATAATGGTCTCTCAAAAGGTGGTGGTATGTGTGTGGCGGCATCAGAGAAGCCGCTGCTCTCTCAACGACCTCGCTCAGGGACGGGTGTATGTGCATGCCGGACGTCAATGGGCGGACGCTCTGTGAGGGTGTGTACATGAGATTTATTACCTCCTGGATCAGCACGGAGGCCTGAGGCCCTATTATGTGCGCCCCCAGGATGCGCCTGTTGTCTTTTTTGACAATGAGCTTCACGAAATAGTCGTGGACGCCCATAGCCTCCCCCTTGGCCGTGTCTTCGTATCTGTGGAATCCTATGAGTATCCCGTTTTCGCCGTATCTCTCTATGGCTTCTTTTTCCCGCATTCCGACGGCGGCTATCTCCGGGTGCGAAAAAACAGCGTGCGGGACAGCGTGGCAGTCAACCTTTATCCTTTTGCCCATGAAGGCGTTGTAAAACACCACCAGCGACTCGTAGTTGGCCACGTGTTTGAAAAGGTGTTTTCCGATAGCGTCTCCGAACGCCCAGATGTTGGGCTGGGATGTCTCCAGGTACTCGTTGACCTCTATCCATCCCCTGCTGTCCGTTTTTATTCCCGCCCTTTCCGGGTGGAGTATGTCCGTGTTGGGTGCTCTCCCGGCGGCGATGAGAACTTCCTCGGCCTCAAACGTCTTTTTTTTGCCGGTTTTGCGGTCAACCGCCACCACTTTCTTACGTCCACACAACGTCTTTGACATCTCAACCACTTCGTGGCCTGTGATTATCTCCATGTGTTCTCCCATCTTTCTGAGGGCCAGAGCCGATACCTCCGCTCTTCCTGGGGCAAAAACTGCGGGTTCCTCCCGACAACGGTTACATCCGTTCCCATGGCGGAGAAAAAGTGGCCGTACTCGGCCGCTATGTACCCTCCCCCCACTATTACCATACTCTCTGGCTTATCCTTTATTTTGAGAATGGTGTCGCTCGTATGGTATCCCACGCTTTCAACACCTTTTATTGGAGGGATGAGGGGCTTTGAGCCCGTACATAGCAGTATCTTCTTCCCCTTTATCACCTCTTTTCCCACACGTAGAGTATAGGGGGCGATGAACTCTGCCACCTCGGGGTAATAGTCAATGCGCTTTGAGTGGGACAGCCCCTTCCTGATCATGTTTATGTCTCTGTAGATGAGATTTCTCATCCTCTCCATGACCGCCCCGAAGTTTATCCCGCGGATTTCAACGTCAATGCCAAACTCCCTGGCACACTCTATCTCTCTGACCAGGTCGGCGTGGTATAGGAGTATTTTCGTCGGAATACACCCCCTTGTGAGGCATATTCCACCCGGCTCGTCTTTGTCTATGACTGCGAAGGTCATGTCAGGGTACATGTCCAGGAGGGCGCTGACTATGTTCATCGCGGAGCCCGTCCCTATGGCCACAACATCGTACTCCTTCACCATGCCCGCGCCTCCATGGCGACATCTTTGCACTACCGCACTAACAGTAACACCCGGGTGCATATTACTGTTTGCCCACATATTTACGCAATAACCAGGGATGACCAGCCCCTGATGGCATCCCAAACTATTTCTATGACAAAAACTTATGCCCGTTGGCCGTAGCCAATGGTGCGGCTAAGGGTTGCCTGGGTGAAAGTGGATGAGCGCAAAAGAAAGGCTCAGATTGTACAAGCTGATAGGTGTAATGTTGATGGGACTCGGCCTGCCATGGCAGGTTTTTATCATATACAGCGGGTATATGTCGGGCTTCTTTTCTGTAGGACTGTGGTGGGGTTCTGGCTCTGTGGGCGATGAAAACGCCTTCGTTTACGGCGGAGAAATGCTCGGAGGTCCCGTGGACAGGGCGACGGTTTTTCTCCTTGCGACTATGGGGGTACTGGTTTTTGGAATTGTGTCCGCGGCACTCCTTCTTCTGAGCGAGAGGAAATCATATCTAAAAGGAGACGGAGAAGAGTTTTTTCATTTCTTCTCTCACGCTGCACCTCTTCTGTCCGCCGGGACATATTTCACTCTCTCTTTTATGGCGGGCATGGACATTTTTGGTTATGTAAACATGGGGGACATGAGGGTGATAAGCGCGCCTTTTCTTGGCTGGTTTGCCATGTTCTATTTTGGTCTGGTCTTCTCAAGGGAATGGGCACAGGCGTATGTGAAAAAGGATGGGAAGGGCAGAAAAAAAGATGCGTCGCTGCCTGAGGGGGTGCGGTCCGGGATAGAGACCGTCTTGGCATCAGGTGACGGTGGCGGAAAAACAAAGGGGTCAGGAGGAAAACGACCCATACCACTCAGTGAATTTCAGAAGCTCCGCTAAACATATTATATTGGGAGGGGGACACACCGAGGGGGGTTGCCGCCGTCGGACGCTGGAACGAGATATATCAGAATCCGCCCAGCATGCCGAGGAAAGCCCCTGCTGCTGTTGCGCTCCCTATGACTCCGGCCACGTTGGGCGCCATTGCATACATCAATATGTGGTTGTGCGGGTCTGCATTCAGCGCTTCTCTCTGTGCAACCCTGGCAGCAGCCGGAACAGCGGATACGCCTGCCGCTCCTATCAGGGGGTTTATTTTATCCTTCAAAAACAGGTTCATGAGTTTCGCCACCAGGACTCCGCCAGCAGAACCGACAGCCACAGCAGCCAGACCCAGAAGGAAGACAAGAACCACCTTAACGCTTAGTACATCTGCTGTCAGAGAAGCACCCACCGCAAAAGCGAGGAACATCGTCACCAGGTTTGTGAGCTCATTACTGGCCGCCTTTGCCAGACGGGGGACAACACCGCTTTCACGGAGAAGGTTGCCGAACATGAAAAGCCCGACGATGGTGCCCGCCTGTGGAACCAGCAGTATAACCACCACCGCTGTGAGAATGGGGAAAAGCATCTTTTCGGTCTTTGAAACCTTTCTCATCTGCTTCATCCGTATCTTTCTCTCCTCTTTGGTGGTGAGAAGGCGGGAAATGGGAGGCTGAATGAACGGTACCATCCCAATATAGGTGTATGCTGCCACCGCAGTAACACCGAGGATATGGGGTGCCAGACGTGTGGTTATGAAAATCGTTGTAGGCCCATCGGCACCCCCTATTATTCCTATACTGGCGGCCTCTGCGGGGGTGAAACCCAGAGCGATGGCGCCCAGAAAAGAGGTGTAAATCCCTATCTGAGCAGCGACACCGAGAATCATGAGTTTCGGGTCTGCAATAAGGGGACCAAAGTCTGTCATAGCACCCAGACCCACGAATATGAGTGTGGGTAGAACAATCCATATTATCCCATAATGGTAGAGGATATACAGTATACCCAGCTGTCCGGTTGTGCTCATCATGTATGTAAGCGGGAAGTTCGCCAGCATTATTCCAACACCGAGAGGAAGGAGTTCATACGGTTCCCACTCCTTTTTTATGGCCATATACACCAATAATAGACCTATCCCGAAGAGGACCAGGCGTCCCGGGTTGAGGAATTCAAGCCCTGTGTAATACATTCCGCCAAACATCTTTTTTGCCTCCTGCACTCTAGCTCATTTGAGATACTCCGACACAGCGGAGACCACAACCGCTATCTCTTCTTCTCCCTCAGAGACCACTTCCACTTTTGGGGCGGGAGCTTTCTTTGGACGTTTACTCTCCCACGCTGTTATGATCTTACCCGTTATCCAGAGCACGAGAGCGAGGATGCTCAGGGAGACAAAGACCATGAGCATCCCTATTGTCATGACCTTGAAGGCAAAGCTCCATGTGGAAGGCACTGTTAGGATGACCTGCAGCAGCACCTGGTTGTTCTCCTCGTTGTACTCCGGGACGGCGTTCTCTTCATCAACAACCACCAGGACCGCCCTGCGGCCTTTCTGTGTTGGATCCGTGTCCCATATTATGCCAGATGTGTTTGAATCGTAAGCCGGCACATATAAAGAAAATGTCCCTATCTTTTCCTTTGATGCCTCCCCCCCACCGACATCAGATAGATCCCACTGATAAACCGTCACATTAACATTTACGCCCACATCGCCGGTGTTAACCACAGTGACGTTGATCAAGATGCGGTCTCCGGCGATCATCTCTCCATCCGGGTTGTCCAGGTCCGTCACGGTTACCAGGTTGGGGCCTGTTGAGAGGTCGGGTTTAGCATCCACAACACCCGTTTGCAGTGCAGTCCACGCCATGGAAACAAAGAGAAAAACAAGAACGAACGACAGCAGAGAAAAACACCTTCTGTCAGTGTTCACCCGGACACCTCCTCCTCACCCTATCACGGCTATGACAACACCGGCGTCAACCTCGTCTCCCGGCGAAACACGTACCTCTTTTACCACACCGGAGACATGGGTCACAATATCGTTTTCCATCTTCATGGCCTCAAGGACGGCGATAACATCTCCCTCGTTAACCTGCTGTCCGGGTTTCACAAGAACTTTTGTGATCACACCCAGCATCGGGCTTATGATCTCCTCGCCACCAGACGCACCGGATGCAGAGGAGGCAGCAGGAGCGGGCTGGGAATGCTGAGATGGTTGTGCGGGCTGAGCCACGGACACAGACGGAGACGGGGCGGGGGCGAGTTTGCCGGGGGGCGCCACCACGGCCTCATATCTCTTCCCGTTGACCACGACACCGCTCTGGTCAACCACCACAGAATACACCTTTCCGTTGACCTGAACGGCCAGTTCGGTTGGTTTCGGAGAAGATACCTTCCACACCTCTGGACGTGCGGGCTTTTCATATGGAGATGGGAGAGGTAGCTGGTCTGCCGTGAACTCAGGTTTGGTCTCACCCTTCAAAAACTTAAGTCCCACCTGGGGATAGAGGATATAGGTCAGGACGTCCTCGGGTTTCCTCAATAGGCCCATCTCCTCAAGCTCTTCACGAGCCTTTTTAACCTGTGGCTCCAGGAGGTCGGCGGGGCGGCAGTCCACGATCTGATCCTTCCAGTTGGGTCCCAGGACCGCTTCGTATATCTCCGGCTTTATCTCGCCGGGGGGTCGTCCATACATGCCACGCACGTAGTCCTTGGTCTCCTGGGGGACCCTCTTATACCGCCCGAAAAGAACGTTCATAAGTGCCTGGACACCCACAATCTGGCTCGTCGGAGTCACAAGCGGAGGATAACCCAGTTCTGCTCTCACACGTGGGATCTCTTCCACAAGAAGCTCGTATTTATCAACAGCCTTCTGTTGCTCCAGCTGGGCCCGCAGGTTTGAAAGCATACCTCCAGGAATCTGGTGGAGGGTCACAGAGGGGTCTGTCATGAGATTTTCAATCCTGTGAAGATGTCTGTACTTGTTCCACACATCAAGGAAATACTTACGTATCTCCATCAAAAGAGAGAGGTCATATCCGGTGTCGTACTCCGTACCCCGCAACGCAGCCACAACGCTCTCTGTGGGCGGCTGAGCAGTTCCCCCGCTAAAAGGAGAAATACAGGTATCCACAACATCGGCTCCCACCTCAATCGCCCTCATATAAGTCATGAGGGCCATTCCACTCGTGCAGTGAGTGTGCACATCAATAGGTACCTTAACGCCGGCATCCCTGGCCCCCGTAATCAACTCTTCAGCCGCTTTCGGCGTCAAAATCCCGGACATGTCCTTTATCGCGATGGAATCACATCCCATCCTTTCAAGTTCTTTGAACAGGTTTATATAGAAATCAAGGGTGTGAACCGGACTTATTGTGTAACTTATAGCACCCTGGGCATGGCCCCCATTTTCCTTCACCGCCTCAATGGGCACCTTGAGGTTCCGGGTGTCGTTCAGAGCATCAAAAATCCTGAAATAGTCAATCCCGTCCTTTTTTGCCCAGTAAATAAACTCCCTGACCACATCGTCAGGGAAATTCCGGTATGCCACTATGTTCATAGCCCTCTCCAGCATCTGAAGGGGAGTGTTCTCCACTCTCTCCTTTATCGCCTTCAAACGCTCCCAGGGGTCCTCGTTGAGATAACGGATGGGCACATCAAACGTGGCCCCACCCCATACTTCCATTGAAAAAAACCCCACCTGGTCCATCTTCTCAACGATGGGAAGCATATGTTCAGTCAGCATCCTGGTGGCAATAAGAGACTGGTGTCCATCCCGGAGCGTCTGGTCGTGTAGTTTCACCATGTTACTTCACCTTGACACGTGTATAGACAACCACCGCCCAATACTATGCCCTAATTAAACTTTTTCCTGCAGACGCACAGACAGCACAAACAAGCGCAACAGCCTAACAAGCGCGACAACTTGCAACAAACAACAACCCGCAACAAAGCAACACAAAGCAAGCAGCAACAAAATCTATAAATATCCCTCTGCATAGATAATATATGATACCGCGGAAAGCGGTGCGCGGAAAGCGGTGGTGGGCCACCACAGTGGACCCGAAACCAATATATACAAGATGCGGAATAGGGGTGTTCCCCTCCAGAGGGGACCGCGGCGCAAGGCGAGAGCCATGAGTGGTGATTGGCTTGTTCCAGCGCCGGGGACAGGTGTGGGGATACGAGAAAAACGGGGAAACCCGGAACTCTCGTGTCTGACGCTCGATGAGACCAGGTGAGATGGAGCTGCCGCCAGTTCCATACCCCCAATAGGTTCATTCCGGTTGATCCTGCCGGAGGTCACCGCTATTGGGGTCCGACTAAGCCATGCGAGTCGAGAGGGTTCGGCCCTCGGCGAACGGCTCAGTAACACGCGGATAACCTACCCTTGGGTGGGGGATAACCTCGGGAAACTGAGGATAATACCCCATAGGCCCGGTATGCTGGAACGCTTCCGGGCTGAAAGCTCCGGCGCCCAAGGATGGGTCTGCGGCCTATCAGGTTGTAGTGGGTGTAACGGACCCACTAGCCTTCGACGGGTACGGGCTGTGAGAGCAGTAGCCCGGAGATGGACTCTGAGACACGAGTCCAGGCCCTACGGGGCGCAGCAGGCGCGAAAACTTCGCAATGCGCGAAAGCGCGACGAGGGGACCCCAAGTGCCCATGCACTGCATGGGCTGTTCGTGTGCCTAAAAAGCACACGGAGGAAGGGCTGGGCAAGACGGGTGCCAGCCGCCGCGGTAATACCCGCAGCCCGAGTGGTGACCGCTATTATTGAGCCTAAAGCGTCCGTAGCCGGCCTCGTAAATCCTTGGGGAAATCGGGCCGCTTAACGGTTCGAAGTCCGGGGACACTGCGAGGCTTGGGACCGGGAGAGGTCGGAGGTACTCCAGGGGTAGGGGTGAAATCCTGTAATCCTTGGAGGACCACCAGTGGCGAAGGCGTCCGACCAGAACGGATCCGACGGTGAGGGACGAAGCCCTGGGGCGCAAACCGGATTAGATACCCGGGTAGTCCAGGGTGTAAACGCTGCAGACTTGGTGTTGGGGATCCTGCGAGGATGCCCAGTGCCGGAGAGAAGTTGTTAAGTCTGCCGCTTGGGGAGTACGGCCGCAAGGCTGAAACTTAAAGGAATTGGCGGGGGAGCACAGCAACGGGAGGAGCGTGCGGTTCAATTGGATTCAACGCCGGACAACTCACCGGGGGCGACGGTCACATGAAGGCCAGGCTGATGACCTTGCCTGATTGACCGAGAGGTGGTGCATGGCCGCCGTCAGTTCGTACCGTAGGGCGTTCTGTTAAGTCAGATAACGAACGAGACCCTCGCCCCTATTTGCCACCCCTTCCTCCGGGAAGGGAGCACAATAGGGGGACCGCTGGCGCGAAGCCAGAGGAAGGAGAGGTCAACGGTAGGTCCGTATGCCCCGAATCCCCCGGGCTACACGCGCGCTACAAAGGGCAGGACAAAGGGTTCCGACACCGAAAGGTGAAGGTAATCCCGAAACCTGTCCGTAGTTCGGATCGAGGGCTGTAACCCGCCCTCGTGAAGATGGATTCCGTAGTAATCGCGGGTCAACATCCCGCGGTGAATACGCCCCTGCTCCTTGCACACACCGCCCGTCAAACCATCCGAGTTGGGTCCGGATGAGGGTGCCTTTCTTTGGGGCGCTCGAATCTGGGTCCAGCGAGGAGGGTTAAGTCGTAACAAGGTATCCGTAGGGGAACCTGCGGATGGATCACCTCCT
>CAZROC010000020.1:0-39146 GCA_964601625.1 uncultured Thermoplasmata archaeon
TGACATTGGTCCTGCTCCAGTCCAGCCCATCAAAACCCTCCACCTCTATCCCATCTGGCAGACCATCTCCGTCTGTATCATCGCTGAGTGGGTTGAGCGGGGAGTATATCTCCACGGAGACCACGGTGAAATCTGCTGTTGAGGAGAAGGTGAGTGTGTGAAGTCCTGGTCCCAGATTATGTGTTGATGATATCTGAACGTTTTGTCCGCTCCGCACGTTGATGCCGGAGTTGAGAACAGTGTTGTCCACTCTCATTTCTACGGTGATTCTGTCATACGTTCCCGGGTTGGACAGTATGGCTGTGAAGGTGTATTCTTCGGCAACTTGTGTGTAGAAGTTGTAAGAGACCGAGTATGTTGTTGCCGTGGTCGTGGTTTTTATTTCTGTGTTGAGGTCTGTTGAATATGTGGAATATGTGACGCCGCCGGGTTGTGCGGTCATGGCTTGTGTGGCTTCAAACACGTGGTATAACCCATTAACCTCTTCTACGTCTGTAAGTCCATCGTTGTCGTCATCTGTATCTGCGTTGTTGCCTACACCGTCGCCATCTGTGTCTTCCCATTCTGTGTAATCCGTTGGAAAGATATCAACATCATCTGGTACCTGGTCGCCGTCTGTGTCAACTACCTGTGGGTTGGTCGGTGGACTGCTTAGGCCCTGGGATGTCGGGTCTTTTTCTTCTATGTCTGTTAGCCCGTCGCCGTCTGTGTCTTCTTTTGTCGGGTCGGAGCACACTGTGGTTGTCTCTCCGTTTACGGTTATCGTCCACCCTTCTATTTCTGCTGAGTCCAGTATGGTGTCTCCGTCTGTGTCCGTGCTGCTTGGGTCAGTGTGGTATTTTTCTTTTTCGTCCAGATCTGTTATTCCGTCGCCGTCGCTATCTACTGTTGTGGGGTCGGAGTACACTTTTACGGACACACCATTTACTGTGATAGTCCACCCATCCACTTCATCTTTATCTCCTATGCCGTCTCCGTCCGTGTCTGCGGATAGCGGGTTGGTGATAAATCCATCCTGACCCTCATGTATCTCTTCACTGTCCGAAAGACCGTCGCCATCTGTATCTGGGTTGGTGGGATCTGTTCCGAGTGTTTTGATTTCTTCTCCGTCCGGTATCCCATCGTTATCTGAGTCCGGGTCCAACAGGTTGTTATTTATATCGTCTCCGTCATAATTAACGTTCCACCCGTTGGTTTGCTGGTTGTTCCAGTATTCAAGCTCATCTCCATCATTTATTCCATCGTCGTCGCTGTCGTAGTCAGTGTAGCTTGTGTCATATACGTTTTCTTCTCCGTCTTTAAGGCCGTCTTTGTCCGTGTCACCATCATTGGGGTTTCCGCCAGTAGATACCTCGTAAGAGTCTGAAAGACCGTCGTCGTCTGTGTCCCAGTCGGTGGGATCAGTATGGTATGTCAAAACTTCCTCTCCGTCCGATAGCGTGTCAACATGTTTTTCGTCGTTCGCTGGAGAATAGTCTGTGTTATCGTTATCTGGTTCTGTGCCCCACACGACTATCTCTTCGCCGTCTTTGAGGTTGTCGTTGTCGCTGTCGGGATTGTTGGGGTCTGTGTTGTACATCTGGTTGTCTATGTCATCTAGTTGGAGTATGATAGGGTATTTTTCGTCGCCGTCCCAGAGCCAGTCTCCGTCTGTGTCCGGGTTTGTGGGGTCTGTGCCTATCTCCTGTTCGCCTTTGAGGATGGTGTCTTCTGAGTTGTAACCTATGTGGCCATCCCAGAGTCCGTCTCCGTCCGTGTCGGTGGACAGGGGGTCGGTGACGTACCCGTCTTGCCCTGGTTTTGTTTCTTCGCCGTCATATAGTCCGTCTCCGTCCGTGTCCGGGTTTGTGGCGTTTGTGTTGTATGTTATTATTTCCGCTCCATCTTTGAGCCCGTCGTCGTCGTAGTCCGGGTCCAGGGGGTCTAGGGGTAGGGTGGGGTTTGGTGTCCCGTCTTTTTCTATCTGGTTCGGGTATTTTTCGTCGCCGTCCCATAGCATGTCTCCGTCTGTGTCTTTTACCACCGGCGATGTTCCGATGGCGAGCTCTCCGACCTGGTCTTGGTCTCTGTCTGTGTAGCCGTCGTCCAGGCCGTCTCCGTCCGTGTCGGGGAGCGTCGGGTTTGTGCCATATTGTGCTTCTCCTTTGGTTTCTCCTTGGTCATATATCAGGTTCTTGTTCGTATCTGACCAGCCATCGTATAGGCCGTCGCCGTCCGTGTCCGTGGACAGGGGGTCTGTTATCACACTATCTTCTCCGGGGTAGTATTCTTCTCCGTCTTTGAGACCGTCGTCGTCTGTGTCCGGGTCTGATGGGTCTGTGCCTGTTTCCAGTTCTTTTCCGTCACCGAGCAGATCATTGTCGCTGTCCCTTTCGTTAGGAATTGTATAATAGATGAAGAGTTCGTCTTGGTCTGTTATTCCGTCGTGGTCCGTGTCGGTGTTGAGTGGGTCTGTGTAGAATGAGTGTACCTCCAGCCCGTCTGAGAGCGTGTCGCCATCCGTGTCTCTCTGGAGTGGGAGTGTGTGGTATCTACCTGTTTCCATTTCGTCCAATAGGAGATCGCCGTCCGTGTCCCGGACCCCTGGGAGGGTGGATGATGATGTAGGGGCGTTGGCTGGGATTACCAGGATGAGGTCTAGGGAGACGTCCCCTCCAGTGTCTCCCAGGTTTGCGTCGGATATGTCGTAGATTGAGATTTGGATGGGCTCGGCTTTGTCTATTGTTATTATGGGTGTGTGAATCCACTCGTAGTTGTTTTTCTCTTCTACTTCCAGGGTGGTGTCTAGGAGGGGGGTGGTCTCGCCGATGAATGCGGCAGTGATATGAACCAGTGGGGTGTCTGATGAAGTGCTTGTGTTTCTCACGTGTAGATATATTGTGTAGTCTTCCAGGTGTAGAGTTGTTGATATGGTCCCCAGGAGGTTGGAGTCCGGGGGGTGGACCACTGCTAGAGCGTTGCTTGCTTTTTTGTCCCATACCAAAGTTGGCTCGCTGAGAGTGTATTCTGCTTCTCCCCAGAAAGCTGTGTCTGTTAGTTCTGCTTGGTCTGATAGGTGGTCCCCGTCGGTATCCCACGTTTGTGGGTTTGTGTTTAGGGAAAACTCCCCACCGGGTTCGTAGGGGTCTTTTATGAGGTCTCCGTTGTTGTCCTTCCAGCCGTCCCACAGGTCGTCTCCGTCTGTGTCGGGGAGCGTTGGGTTTGTGAGATAATTGTATTCATAGTCTGTGTGGAGTGTGATGTCCACTCGTCCCTGGGTGGACGAGGAGATATTCACCGGGACCACTGAGAACATATTATTAATGTTGTTTGGCAGGTAATTGTTCAGTATGTCGCTGATGTCCTCTGTTCTCGCTTTTCCTTTTAAGAGCGATGGGCGTTGGAATACCACGGTTGACCCAATCTTTATAACAACGTCGGAAGGAAATGATTGGGAGAGTATGTTGGCGTATAGCACTACTTCTCCTTCTCTGACATCGCCCATTCCCGGAGCGCCTATTGGGGAGTAGGGGGTGCCGTTCTGGGCGAAATCTGCGGGGACGCCTATGCTCACACCTACTCCCCCATAGTACTCGTCTCCTTCTATTTCCGCTATGGGGCTCGGGGAAATGCCGCTGGTTCCGCCCGTGTACATAGATATTTTGCCGGTCTTGGGCCTGTCTCTGTCCCTGTCCCATAGTGGTGAGCCAACAAACAGTCCCGGGGTGGGTAGGGTGTTCCCTGTGGGTCCTACTGAGTATCCAAAGGCTTCTCCTGTGACAGTTCCGCTGATAAAAGAGAAACGGGTCTGTATAGAAGAGATGTCTCCTCCGTAGAAAACGTAGACCCCTCCAGAGTGGGGTGCGTTTCCTGTGGCGTTGGGTGCGCCTACCGCAAAGTCGTCATAGCCGTCCATGTTGATGTCGCCAAGACCTGCGACGCTGAAGCCGAACGTTTCTCCAATAGCCTGTCCGTGCAGAACAACGGCAGGTACTATCAGCCCGTATTTATTTCCAGGATAGAGATATACCTCTCCAACTTTGAGGCCAAGGGAAGATACACCTCCATAGGGGGCTCCTACCAGAAGATCGTCTATCCCGTCGCCGTTGACGTCGCCTGCACAAGCGAGCGAGTGGCCGAAGAGACTCCCGGGGGTGCCACGAAGCACCCGGTCAGGAACTATTGAAAACTGGTCCATGTTCTCTCCAAAGTAAATATAGACGCTTCCTGTGTTGTTCACTCTCTCTCCCACGTCCGACCTGTACGCCCCCACTATGAGGTCAGGTCTTCCTCCGCCGTTTATATCTATCTCGTTGCAGATTGCGCTTCCGAAGTGGTCGTTGAAGTGGAACCCGGGTATTATTTTGTATGGGATTGTGGATAGTCC
The DNA here is from genome assembly GCA_964601625.1 of uncultured Thermoplasmata archaeon. Lineage (GTDB taxonomy): Archaea > Thermoplasmatota > Thermoplasmata > JAGHBH01 > JAGHBH01 > CAZROC01. Next base: position 4,367 of record CAZROC010000020.1, read on the forward strand.
GTCCGGTCCGCCCCGATATATGTAAACTCTTCCGTTGTTTATTCCCAGGTCTGGGTTGTGCATTGGTGCTCCCACAGCCAGGTCGTCATAGCCGTCTCCGTCTATGTCTCCGATGGATGCCACGGCCGCTCCAAAGTTGTCAAACCACGTGCTTCCACTGGTCAGCAGGGTGAATCTGTCTGGGGAGATTCCCTCGCTCCCTCCATAAAAAACGTAGACGCGTCCTGCATCTGGCATTTTTATGTGAAGCAGGTTGAAGATGTTTATTATTTTGTCCGTTCTAGCTGCTCCGACGACGAGATCCGGGTATCCGTCGCCGTTGTAGTCCCCCTCGGTGGTTATGGCAGCTCCGAAAGAGTCTCCCTCCTGAGTCCCATGTAGAGAGAAGTGGTGTGTGTACATTTCCCCTGTTATCTCCAAAAAGCACGACGAAATGGTGGGGGGGTCGCCGGAGATCACTGGAGCGTATAGTTCTCTTTCTATAGTTCCACCATTCTCTTCGAAGATTATATCGTGTCCATCCAGATGCACATAGGAGAGTTCCTGGGCATCCGTTAGACCGTCACCATCAGTGTCTGGTCTTGTGGGCGAGGTGCCGTATCCTCCCGCCATGTTCTGGTCTGGGTCTCCGATTTCGCCCCAGTATTCCCCAGGATCGTATGTCTTGTTTTTGTTCGTGTCCATCCAGCCATCCACGAGGCCGTCGCCGTCTGTGTCTTCTTCTCTCGGGTTTACGTTATATGTGAATTCCTGTAAGTTGGTCAGTCCGTCTCCATCTAGGTCTTCTTCCCCGTCTGAGGCATCCAGGGGGTCTAGGTCGTAGGAAATTTCCCATCCGTCATACATTCCGTCGCCGTCTGTGTCGCTTTCATATGGGTTGGTTGAGTAAGTATAAGCTTCTTCACTGTTGTTCAAACCGTCCCCGTCATAGTCATCGAAAGGGTTTAAACTCAGGATGTATGTTTCGTAGGCGTTATTTGATTCGTCGCCCTCATAAACTCTGTTGTCAGTATCTGTTGTCAGGGTCATGTTGTATATTGTCGTGTTGGTGGCGGTCCAAGTAAAATTGAGCCATACTTTTTCTCCTTGGAGGACTCCGGTGGTGGTGAAGTTCATGGAGAAGATGACGCTGTTGTTCCCGTATTCTCTTATCTCCACTCTGGAGACTATGTCCCCCACCACATCCGCGTTTCCTATATTTTCTATTACACCAGAGAAGTTTGCCTCATGTTCTATGATAAGCCCCGTCGGGTATGCCAACGAAAGGTTAGATGCTATTAGGTCCGGTGCCCGTGGCGGCGGCACGGGTGTTCCGCCGGGCTTGCAGATGGGTTTGATGAAGAGTCTGTCTCCGATTCTCAGATACTCGTATGTTTGGTAGCGGTCCAGGTAGGGGTCGTCTATGCTAACATATATTGTGTCCCCAACCTCTCCGTCCACGGGTATTGGGAGCACAGGCGGAGTGTTTATTGGCACATAGAAATAGTGGCTCCCATCAATGAGATAAATGCTTTCCAGTAGTTGCGTGGCTGCCATAGCCACAAAGGGGTCGCCACCATAGGGATCAAGTCCCATAGCCACGAGGTATGGGCTGCCATATGTTGTGGCGTCCAATGTCCACCACGTACGCCCCAGGTTGGTGCTACGAGCATAAAACGTGTAGTTCACACCACCATCTTCTCTGTGAATCCAGCCAGCATGCAACACCCCACCGCTTGAAAAGACCACGGGATGAGTGTTGTTCCCATTGTATGATAGCCGGGTAATCTTGTCCCACATTAATGTAGGCGTCGTTGGGAGATTGTACAGGGCGGCATTGTACAACGCCACAGCCGCCGGTACTTTGTCCTCGCCCAGTTTCTCCTCTGCCTTAGTGTACAGGAACAAACTCTTCGCCACATCGTCCGGGCTCGTAAGGTTCTCAGAATAAAGAATGTTGGAGAAGACCTCGGTTCTGGCTATATCTACGAGGGTCTCATAGAGCTCCCTGTCTCCATGGGACCACAACAACACTATGGCGTCGGAGAGATATCGGAAAGACCTATACGGCTCACTGTCTATTGTTTTCAGGGAGAGGTTTAGTTCCACATAGACAGCCGTGTAAAAACCGTATTCCCCCCAGTCATCAGTCTCATAACGCAAAACATCCACCCGGCCCAACACACCCTGTAATGTCGTGTTATAGTAGTCGTTGTAACTGCTCGTAAAAAATATGTCCCCGCTGTCAACCCAAACCAGGAGGGTGTTGTCGTCCGTGGTGTTATTCAAAAAAACCCCATGATCCACAACGGGCAAACAACCACAACCACCCCACTGTTTGGCAGAGACGTCGCCACTAAAACCAGTCACCAGCAAAACAAAAACAAGCAACAAACCAAACAACCTCTTCCTAAACACCTTACCACCCAAAATCCATAATGCCACTCGCCTATATATATACATTTCTCTGGTTGTGCAAAAAACACACAAAAAACCCGTAAAACCATATAACTGTTAACAAAATGTTAACACTCCACTTTTTCACATCTGCGCCGCCACGAAGGAGAGGGCCAGGGCCAGTTCGGCCACGATCATCATCATGTACATGTGCACCCACACGCCGCTGTTTTCAAACCCTTCTTCGGGGTGGAAGGAGAAGCGCTGGAGCTTCTGGCCAACATAGACCCCCCAGATGACGAGCAGGGTGACGACGAGAGTCGTTGGCGGCAGGACGTTCAGGGCAACGGCAATGGGGATGGTTATGTATGGGACTACGAAAAAATAGCTTATCATTCTCGCCGCCTTTTCAGGTCCATAATAGACCGGGAGCGTTCGCATCCCGTATTTCATGTCCCCCTCTATGTCCGTGAAATCCTTTGTTCCAGATGCGCCAAGGAGGAAGAAGAAAAAGAACGCCGAGACGGCGAGTATGGGCGTGTCAAGGGGTGTGGCTCCGGGCACCACCACCCACCCCGTCACGGGCAAAAGAGCGCCCCTTGCGAGGGCTATGGCCATGTTGCTGAGCCAGAGACGTTTTTTGAGCAGGATCGGGGGGGTGCTATACATAATCGTTATAAAAATGAAGAGCGAGATTATGAGGGCAAAGTTCGTGTTTATCAGAAAAGAGAGTATTATAACGGCCACGTAGAGAAAAGCACTGACGAACAGGGCTTCTCCCGGGGACACCCTCCCGGACGGTATCGGGCGGTGTGGCTTGTTTACTCTGTCTATTTCAAGGTCTGTCACCTGGTTATATATGTTGGATGCCGTGTTGGCATATCCCACGAGGAAGCCGGCGAAGATAGCTTTCAGCATGAACCCCCCAACATCGTCTATGTGGGGTGCGTGTATGGAAAAAGCCATTACTGTACCAGAAAGGCTTATTATGACATGGGGCGGGAAGGGCATCGGTCGTCCGAGCTCAATGAACGCTCTGAGTTTTTCAGGCCATTTCGCCGTCCCACCGCCCATCAGGTCTCACCCCCACCTGTTTCTCTCCCTGGCCCTGTGCTCTCCGGCCCCTCGCTTTCAGTGTTTTTCTCTCTCTGTTTTCGCAGACGCCTCCTGGCCATGTACATAAGCGGGACGGGCGTTATCAGAGCAGCTGACAGAAGGCTGTAGGCTATCATGGCGGCGGTTATTATTCCGAAATCGACGAACACGGGTATCCTGGCTATGACGAGAACACCAAAACCAAGCATGGTTGTCAGGGCGCTTATGAAAAGTGCTGCTCCAGTGTTTTCAAGGGTCCTGTGGAGCGCTCTGGAAGGAGAGAACCGTTTTTCCTCTTCTCTGAACCTCTCAACCACGTGGACAGCGTAGTCAATTCCAAGCCCAATGGTGAGAGCCGTCACCATTATTGTTAGGGCGTTGAGGGGTATGCCCAGGATATACATCGTCCCCAGTGTGAGGGACATGGTCACGGTCACGGGTATCATGGACACCAGTCCCAGGACCGGGCTCCTGTAGATGAGGGAGAGAATGAAAAGGGCGAATAACGAGCTGACGACCGTGCTCTCTATCTGACTCCAAGAGAGCTGGTCTATGATGCCCTGTACGAGAATCACACCCCCCGTGAGATATGTCCGGGTCCCGGATATTGACTTGAGAGGTGCTATGTCCTTTTCCATGTCCAGTTTTATCTCCATGTTGTCCTGGTCTGTGGCAGCTTTGACGTTTATGCGCAAAACCGTGGCGGTGTATGCCCCATCTGGCGTGCCCGATGAGTGATATATAACCCTCCTGAACTGTTCTGCAAAGGTGGTTCCCCGCATTATGTCGTATGTGGTCGTGTTAGAGGACAGATAAGCGTAGAGACCCCGGAGGTCGCTCTCTGTACAGTTCGGCAGGGGTCTGCCCTCCAAGGAGAGGTTAAAGCGGGCGGCCAGGGTGCTGTTTTCTTCCACGGCCTTTCTGACGAGAGAGGCTATGCTCTCAACGTAATAGGACGTGTTTCCTGTTGCTGGGTCTTCTATGGCGACGACGAGGCGGTCGTCGTGGGTGTTGTCCTCTGTGTCAAAGATGGCGGACAGGACCTCGGGTCTGGCGAGGTCATCTCCCTCTACCAGGACATAAACAGTGCTGAACTGGCCCGCAGAAAAACGCTCTTTGATCACAGAGGCCGTTGATATAGACTCCCAATCAGAGGGAAGAAACTTTTCCAGGTTGAACTCAACGGGCACCATGGTGCCGGCGTAAAACCCGCCGACGACCAGCAACACTGCCGCCACTGATATAGCCCGGGGGCGCTCCTCAACCACGTCGGCCATCTTTCGCATTATCCCGTCCATTACCGGTGTTGGGCGGGGGCGGGCGGCGTGGGGGCCCCTTCTCCTGTCAACGAGTATTCGGATTGAGGAATAAAATGTGAGGGCGAGGATGAAAGAATACGCCACCCCTAGGGCGCACATTACACCAAAGTCTCTTATTGGCGGTATCTCAGATATCAGATTTGACATAAACGCCGCCACCGTGGTTATGAAAGCCAGGAAAAGTGCGGCGCCAACCCGTTTTATGCTCTTGCCCACCGCCTCTTTGATAGGAAGCCCTTCGCGCAGGTGCTCGTGATATCTCCTGCTAAGATGGACGGAGTAGTCCACTCCTAGGCCCACGACCAGCGGTATGACAGCGACATCCAGTATTGAAAACGTCGTGCCCAGGAGGACCATGGTTGAAAAAGTCCATATTATCGCCACTATGAGAGTAAGCATGGGCGCCCACACATAGCTGAGATGTCTGAAGCTCCCCCACAGTACAAGCGTGACGAGGAAGATGATTGAGAGGCCGAGAACGGCCATGGTCGTGTAGATCGTCTCTTCCATCTCATGGGCTATGTAATATTCGCTGGTCTCGCTCTCTTCAACAGCCCGGAGACACACATTGGATATTGCGTCTTTGACCTCGCCCACGACATCCCTGAGCTGACTCCGGGTGAGATTGCCGTCCAGTTCAACAAGCAGGAGGGTGCCCGTGGCTGTCATGTTCTGGAGGTCAAAATCGTCACTCATCAAAAGCCCGAAAAAGAACCTGAGATCCGCTGGCCGGAGGTCCATTGCGCCGTGGGAAAACTCCGATGGGTCTATTTCTCCCGTGAGAATGTCGCGGAGTATTGACACCCTGGCCCGTATCTGTTCGTCTGGGGTGTTTAGAAGTGTCCTGTTCGGGTTGTAGTGGTAAGAAAATGTCATGGGGTCAAAGATGTAGTGGCAGAGCTCGTTTACTACCGGGGCCAGCCCGACCGTCCCCACCACCCCGTCCACCGAGCCGGCGGCCAGCGTTATGTTGTACTGCTCCCTCAGCGCCCGGGGGGAGAGAACGTTTTCCCCGCTTATATAAACCATGTGGACGTAGGCGTCCCTGCCGAAATACTCGTATATCCTGTCCTGTGCCCTGACCTCCTCGTTGTCAGGTAAAAAAGCCACTATGTCCGTCTCATAGACCGCGTTTCTCAGAAAAAAAGCGAAGACAAAGGTCAAAACCAGGACCAGAGCGATTATCTTTTCGGGGTGGCCCTCCACTGCCGCCGCTATCATATCAAGGAACACCCGGGATGAGAACGCTCTTTTGTCCTGAGTTCTGCCAGCCACTTTCATAAAACAGCCCACACATAGAACCTCACTTTATCACAAGACGGGCTCCGCACTCCGGGCATTTGAACCTGTACGGTTTTTTCTTTATAACAACAGCCGTAACAGTGCCACACTTGGGACATTTAACCTTTGTTTTTTCTTCCCTGACGTCTTCTTTCCCCGGCTTCTCCTTTTCCACTCTCTTTTCTTCGCTGGCCCCCGTTTTTTTGTCCCCGCCTTCTCTGCCAGGCTCCCCCCCAATGGATATTTCAATGATGCTCTCTCCACCCCCCGCCTCCGCTGTGGCCTCCGGTTCCTCTATCTTTTCGGGTTTCCCGGCGGTTTTTTCCTCCGACAGTTCCTGTTGTTTCTCCTTCGACTCCATCTCTGTTCCCACTTCCAATGCCACTCCTTCTTCGCCTGCCATCTCTTTTTCTTTCTTTTTCTCTTTGCCGGATGTGAAGATTTTTTTACCCTTTTTAGTGGGCCTGGAAAACAGGCCTCCCGATCTGCGCCTCTGGAAAAAGAAAAACAGGACGACAGCCAGAATCACTATCACCGCGACACCCAGTATCAGGGGGCTGAATGGAAGAACATGCTGTTTTTCCTCAACTGACAGCTGAAAAGTCTCAGAATCATATTCTGTTTCCACCACAACGACGTATTTTCCCGGTTTTTCAGGTGTCCACTCAAGCCGTATCGTGCCGAGAGAGCCCGATGGAACCGGGTCAGATGTTGTTCTGTTATCCACCTCTTTTCCATCCACAACCAGACGGGCCCATATCTTCTCTGCCACATCTCCCTGGTTGACCACGGACACCTCAAACACGACCTTTTCTCCGGCGGTGACAGACCCGCCGGGCAACGAAACGTTCACTATGGTCGGATAGACTCCTGAGCCAACCGCTCTCTCTGAGAGGGTGAACGTCGCGATGAGCTCTCTGTCGGAGTTGTAATTCTCTATCTTCACAGGCACAGGATACGAAGATGAGAAGTACATGAGCATATATGCGCTCTCGTTGCCCTCCATGTTGCTCGTTTTGAAAACCAGACACCGCTCCGCTGTTCCCATAATCTGAATGGTCTCCTCTCTCAGGACCTCTCCCACGAGAGTTCTTGTAATCTTGGACGTGTTGGGGCCGTTTTTCTCTCCGTTTGCATCAACAACCGTGGTCTGTTGGTCGGCAGAGACCGTCACGGACCACCAGTCTCCCACCCTGCGTGGGAGAGACAGGAAGTCAAACGGGCTCTCATATGTGAGGTTGGTGTATGTGGAGGCGCTGTTCACCTCGTTCCCGTCCTTCAAAACCGCCTGTGTTGTCACGGTATACTCTTTTATAGATGAACTCTGGGAGTCTAGAAGACGCCAGCTGTCCTGTTCCACGGTCTGTTCCACCTCAAAAACGCCCATGAGGGCCGTTCCACGCTCGCTCGTGTGAACCCTTATACACCTGTACGTCTGGCCGTTCACTGTGACGTTTTCCACGTTGTGAACAGTTATGTTCATGTCAACTGTTGACGATATGTCCAGACCGGAAATGGAGATGCCTCCCTCGGCCTCATAGACAAAGACGTCGCCCGAATGAAAATCTGGTAGCGAAGGCAACACGGGCCTGTTGTCAGGGTTGACATATTCCTGGTTGACATAAAAGACCAGGGTGTCTGTGAACTGGTGTCCGTCCACGTCTGTGGCCCGGGCAGAAATCGTGTGCTGGCCGGACATTGCTGCGATGTTCAGGCTGTACGTCCAGCTCGCCGAGTCCTGGTCTCCCGTGGCAACGGTCTGCCATGCCCCATCGTCAACTGAGACCTCCACCTTTGCTATGTCAGATATGCTCTTATGACACACCCCTCTGAAAGTGTATGTGCCGCCGGAGCTCCAGATAACAGCGCCTTCGCTGGGAGAAGTTATCTTCACTATCTTGTCCGGTGCCTGGTCTCCATACCGCATGGAAGGGTCCCTCTGGTCTGCGGCTATCGCCTGGAGGTTGGTCACCTTCGTGGGAGAGTTTATGCTCACCAGGGGTATTGTGACAGAAAGAGATCCCCCCGAAACGACTGGGAGAGGGTTCCCCGGAACAGGTTCGCCTGTTGACAGATCCAACACTTTTACGGCGCTGTTGTTGTAAATGGCGGCATAGCTCCCGCTGTCGGTGTCCAGGAGAAAAGCGTATATGACATCCGGGTCGTCTAATATGCTACCCTTGACGGTCATGGTCAACACTATGGAATCATCAGATGTTATGAGGGGCGTGTTTTTGTCGTCAAAGGCCGCCGCGATCTTTAATATGTCAAGGTCCGGGTGTCCCGAGACGTACTGGACCTGGTCTCCGCTGGCGATCTCCAGGACGTCTCCCTGGGGGTCAAACTGTTCCCCGTATTCGCCGACTGAGAGAGAAGCCATGGACGTGCTGATGACAAGAGATGCCGTGCCGAAAAATAGGAACAGGGCGGCGATGACAAATGCCGCTGGTCTGTGCAAAAAGAGCCCACGCCCATGCCTGTCTTTGTCTGTGTCGTCCAACGAGCGGGGCCTGATAGCAACATCACATGTGTCACACATGTCTCATCCCCAACAACAGAAAGAAAGGATGTGTATAAGGTTTTTGTTAAAAGACAAAAAATCCTTAAAGGCGGTTTTTGTAAACTGTCACCCATGTTCACCCCCGGATATGTCTATCTCTCCAGGACCGGCGAACTGGAAGAACTGGCCAGAAAAGCGGTTGAGCGCCTGAGAAAATGTGAGATGTGCCCCCGACGGTGCGGTGTCAACCGCCTGAAAGACGAGACCGGGGTTTGCAGGACGGGACGAATGGCCGTGGTGTCCTCTTTCCACCCCCATTTTGGAGAAGAGCCGCCGCTGGTCGGATATGGGGGCTCGGGGACCATATTTTTCACCCACTGCAACCTCAGGTGCAAATACTGTCAGAACTACGAGATAAGCCACCTCGGCGAGGGGAGAAAGGTCTCATCCAGCGAGCTTGCCGATATGATGCTCTCACTCCAGGACGTGGGCTGTCACAACATAAACCTGGTTACCCCGAGCCACGTTGTCCCCCAAATTCTGGAAGCGCTGGACGATGCGGCGGCGAGGGGGCTTGAGATTCCCATTGTTTACAACACCAGCAGCTATGACTCACCTCAGACTCTCCGCCTCCTGGACGGCGTCGTGGACATATACCTACCGGACGCAAAATACTGGGAAAAAGACACAGCGGGCCGCCTCTCAGGGGCGCCTGATTACCCAGATGTTATGAAAGACGCCATAAGGGAGATGTTCAGACAGGTCGGACACCTTGAGACCCGGAGGGTGGGAGATGTGCGTGTAGCCGAGAGGGGTGTCCTGGTCAGGCACCTCGTTTTGCCGGGACACCTGGACGAGACACTGAGAATCCTGGAGTGGCTTGGAAAAGAGTTCCCCGGAGCGCACGTAAACGTCATGGACCAGTACTGGCCCGCCTACAGAGCGAGAGAAGAGGAAGAGCTAAGGCGGCGGGTAACCCGGAAAGAAATGCGGGCGGCGCTGGCAAAAGCCAAAGAGATGGGACTGAATCTCGTATACTAAACTCTATTTTGTCCAATCTATCCAGGTGGTTTTATCCCAGCACTTATCCCAGCAGTTTTTCCGCCTCATGGGGTGCGAGGAGTTTTACGAGGAGAGCCTTCTGTGCGTGGAGCCTGTTCTCCGCCTCGTCAAAAACCACGCTGTTAGGGCTGTCAACGACCTCGTCTGTCACCTCGTATCCCCTGTGAGCGGGGAGACAGTGCATGAAAATGTAGTCCGGCCTGGCGTGTTTCACCAGATCAGAGTTGACCTGATAGGGGCGGAACTTCTCCTCTTTCTGTTTGGCCTCCGGGCCCTCCTGTCCCATGCTCACCCAGACATCTGTGTAAATCACGTCGGCGTCTTTCACAGCCTCAACGGGGTCGTGGACTATTCTGACATCTGAGTCGTTTCTGGACGCTATCTCTCTGGCTTTTTCAAAGAGGCGGGCGTCCGGTTCATATCCGTGGGGACAGGAGACCACCATGTCCATGCCCACCATGGCCGCGCCCAGCATGAGACTGTTGCACACGTTGTTGCCGTCCCCCACGTAGACGAGTTTCAGTCCCCTGAAATCACCCTTGTGCTCTTTTATGGTCAGAAGGTCTGCCAGAATCTGACATGGGTGCTCAAGGTCGTCTAGGCCGTTTATCACGGGAACCGTGGCGTTTTCGGCAAGCTCCCTCATGACATCGTGGCTGAAGGCCCTGTACATTATAGCATCAACAAACCTGCTGAGCACCCGTGCCGTGTCAGCTATCGTCTCGCCGCGTCCGATCTGGAGGTCCTTGGGAGAGAGATAGAGCGCGTGGCCACCCAGCTGGGTCATCCCAACCTCAAAAGAGACCCTCGTGCGGGTGCTGGGCTTCTCAAAGATCATGGCCAGACTCCTGTTTTTCAGGGGATCGTATACCTCGCCCCGCTTCTGTTTCTCCTTTATTCTCTCTGCGAGAGAGAGTATTTCCATCAGGTCTTCCTGCAGGTCCAGCATTGATATTATGTGCCTTGCCATGGTACACCACCTGTTCTTTGTCGGTTTTTATGAGCGGCGGGACAAAAACTTGGCCATATCTATACTTTTCCACCGCCCGCCCCGTCCTTTCACCGATACTCTTTTTTCCGCCTCCGCCTGAGAATGGCGTACCCGGCTACAGCGGCCGCCAGAAGGATTATCAACAATAAAATGCCCGGGAATGGCCACCACACAGACCCCTGGGCCGGTTCCTGTTCGGTCTCAGGCACGACCACACACCTTTCAACCACCTTGCCGCCCGAGGAGACCCGTACAGCGTGCTGTCCGGGTGAAGCCGGCAGATACACGCTCCACATGCTATTTCTGACGGACACCGTAACGTTTTTGCCGTCAACTGACACGACGACACTCTCTCCTCCCGCTCTGCCACTGGCATATACGGTTCCGTTGGCGAGCACGACAATGGTGTCAACAGAGAGGGGGACGTTGCTGGCGGAGGGCGGGGGGTTTACCAGCACCTCCAGGGTGATGGCGGCTTCCGCACCATGTGGGTCTCTGGCAGAGCATGTTATACGGTGCAGGCCGGGAGAGAGAGCCACGCTCAGAGCGTCTCCTGTGCCTAGGAAACCGTCAACATCGCTTGACCAGTAAAAAGTGAGAGGATCGCCGTCCGGGTCAGAGCCAGAGGCTGTAAGCGAGACGGGGTCAGGATATGTCAGAGACAACGGACTTGCTGATGCTGAGAGAACAGGCGGGTGGTTGGGCCTGTCAATTACAACCTGGACGGACGTCGTGGAGTTCGCCCCGGCGGTGTCGTACACCCGCACATCAACGTTGTAGGTTCCCTCCGGGAGAGATGACACGGGTATCTCAACAGACCATTTTCCATCGGAGCCAACCGGTGAGGACCCGCCCTGTTCTCCTATGGTTGCTTCCACAAAAGACGGACTGTTCCATGTGTCCGGGTCAAAGGCCGTGCCCGTGATAAGGACCGAGTCTTTGTCCGGCGAATACACATAAGAAGAGACGGAGACGGATGGGGGGTCTTCATTGTCAACATAGACGGTTATGGAACCAGACCCCCGGTTTCCGAACAGGTCTGTCACTTCAGCCTTTATCACGTGGTTTCCGTCGTCCACGGCGGAAATATCAAACGTGAAATTGGCCCAGAGAGATGTCCAGTCCACACCCCCCTCTCCCGGCGAAACATCCTCCAGGACAGGACAGGATTTTTGGAAGATCTCCGTGGTGTCAACAAACACAGACAACTCCTTTATACCCGATGTGTCTCCTGCCAGCACGTTAATGTTAACCTCGGACCACAGGGTCTCCCCTTCAAGCGGGCTCATAATTTCAACGGTGGGAGAGGTCCTGTCCCAGGACACAAAAGAATACACTGGTGTCTCATTGATGTTCCCCCACTGGTCTGTGGCATAAACGGCGAAATAGTACCGGGAACAGGAATCAAGTCCTCCAACAAGCACCTGATGTGAAAGGAAATAGTCGCTCTGCTCAACAACCCTTGCCATGTTATCAGGCGATTTTCCACAGACCACATAGCCCGATGTTGGTTCGTCTGTTATCCACGTGATCACAGCTCCCCTCTCTTCAACAGTGTAATTAACCAAAAGAAAGACAGGAGGTGTGCCGTCCGGTATGGTGACTGTGTAAATCTGTGACGTGGCCGTGTTGTTCCACCCGTCCGTTGCTGCAACAAAAAACCTGTAATCCTGGCCCTCGGTCAGGTTTTTTATCAGGAAAACATGGTGTGTCCCAGCCTCGCCGTCAACGATGGGCTCCAGGCCATCTGGGGGAGACTGATGGGTGGCGGGCCAGAGATAGACACGCGCAGACGCGTTCTCATCTGTGTCAAAGGACAACAGGAGAGTGGCCGGGTCGGCGGAATAGGAGAGGTTAGTTATCTCCGGCGGCGTTGCGTCAACATTGTACACGTAGAACCATAGGGTCTCCGTCTCCGAATAGTTCAGACCGTCAAAAGCCCGGACATCAAGCCGGTGGAAACCGTTCTGGTCAACAGAAGTGTTCCACCGGAAGACCCACTCCTCTGTTCCAGCGAGTTTTTCCCAGGGACCACCGTCAAGAGCGCCCTCAACCCACACTACGCCGCCCATGGGCTTCTCATCCGGGTCTCTGGCGCCGCCCACTATCTCCAGATATCCCGATAGAGTCTCGTTGTTTTCGGAGGGGGACTCAAACCAAACATGGGGGGCGAGGTTGTATTTCTGGACCTCCACTGTACACATGGCTATATTCTGGTTGTAATGGCCAGAAGGAGTTCTGATCCACAGAGTCACACTATAATTTCCACGGAAAACAGGCAGGTTATCATAGATGTGAGTCACGGTGGAAGCATTGGTCCACCCGGTGTTATTCCCATCTCCAAAGTCAAAATAATAAGAAAGGTTGCTGGCCCAATCGTCACCGGCGGCGTAGACGCTCTCAACAAAAGCCATGAAATCAACGGGGTCAGAAGCAAAAGTGAAACCAACAGAAGGGACGACATATGCAACAATACCCGGAGGGACGTCCACGTTGTATATGTCAATGTAACTATAGCCACGAGAGAACTGTGCCAGGACGTGCCTCCGTGAAACATGTCCAGCGCCGGGATAAAGGTCCTCCGCCACAAAAAGACGATCATAAAATGCCCCACGATCGCGAATCTCGTTTCCTAGGGGGTACAGGTGTCCATCGCGGAAGTGGAAAATATTCAACTGTGTATACGCATATGCATAATCAGACATGACCACCTCCATGGTGCCGTTCCCGGCCAGATCCAATATAAAGATAGAATCCGGATACACGTAAAGGGGATAGCCCGGGGACGGAGAAATAAACACATTTTCTACCACAAACGAACCGGCCGAAGGACTCCACTCAACCAGATAAAACTTGTAACCGCCCAGCAAAATCTCTTCTTCCCCGTCATTGTCAACGTCACCGCATCCCATGGCAAAAGATAAAGAAAAACGCTGAGAGAAAAACATGTAAACCCGTGCGCCGTCAAAACCAAAACCCATGAGAGTCCTGTTAAAACGGTTAAAAACCCATATCTCGTCAACGCCATCCCCATCCAGGTCCCCCAGTTTTATACGGGAATCAAGGTGAGAAAAGTAGAAATAGTCCCCCAGATCAAAAGAGTGAACAGACGGGGTGCCCCCAGATATGTCCACGACCAGCAGATAGAATTCCTGTGAGTAACTGTTTTCTTCGGTGCTGTATGTGTAGCCCAGCATCACAATCTCATCCATCCCATCGCCGTCCACATCCCCGGAAGACAGATAACCGATCCTGTCCACATAATCGCTCAAAGAAACTGTGTAATCCTGCACAAACCGGTCCCCTTCAAGATGGCCCACATGTAACGAAAGGTTCCACGGAGAATAGGCCGCTACCTCCGGCCGGGAAATCCCATCAAAGATCCCTGGAGACCATAGAGAGACGGGATATATATAGAACAGGCCTAGACCGCTCTCCCCGAAAACGAGAGAATAGGAGCCCTCATAAGCCAGCTTATTCCCATCCCACCTGTAAGCACGCAGATGTGAGGAAGACCAGCCCCCCAAACACACGAGTTCGGGAGTTCCGTCCCAGTCTATGTCAAAAAGATGCGGGTCTGCAAAAGATGGATAAACCGGATAAACCCCCTCCGACACGAGCGAACCCCCGCTGACGCCCACCAGAGTGAGCGTGGAATTGTCCTCAATGGTGTTAACCACGACAGCCTCGTCCGAGGATGGTCGGGAAAATCTCTTACCGGTTACCATGGCGTTTCCGGGAAAGGGATATGTGTCATAATCAAAAGAGACGTGGAAAAGAAACCATTTATAAACAAAAAGTGTGTTTGAGTTCAGGGCCAGGATCTCGCCGTATCCATCCCCATCAAAATCCCAGACGTCTATGTCATAAAGATGTCCGGTGAAAACAACGTCCTGTGTGAAAAAGGTGAACAGGAAAAAACCAAAAACAAGCACGTAGTTCGTCTGGTAAGCCTGTACCAGAATCTCGTCCATCGAATCGCCATCAATATCCCCAACAGACAACAGGACGACGCCACCAAAATCATCACTGCGCCAGATAACACCGCTGTCCAGCCAGAAAAATGGAGTGACGGAAGAAAAAACTATCACACGGCCACCGACAGACCCTGGCGTCGGAGAAGGATTCGGCGGGACAGGGGAAGGAAAGTCAACACTGTCCGTAATCTCAAAGGTGCCCACAACAATGTCCTCAACACCATCCCCGTTCACGTCCCCGTGACTGATAGCACTGGTAGAGAGCCATGACGCAAACGGCTCGGGGGAAATGATCATGTCTAGGAGGGAGACCGTGCCCGTACTGCTGTCATAGGACAAGACTTCTAAGTACACCGCCTCATAGCCGCCATATATCATCGTGGTTCCTGTTATGATGATCTCATCTGTGCCATCTCCATCATAATCCGCCGCGTCAACGAGTTCGGGATATGTTACAAAAGACGCTCCCAGCCCACCCAGATAAATCTGTTTTTCATAAAAAAACTGGCCGCGTTTCTCTATCAACACTATATAATTTGACCATACAGAGACGGAGATGATCTCGTCAACCCCGTCGCCGTCCACGTCCCCGACAGCCGCGTCATCAGAAGATAGGTAGTAATCACTCCATGTTGGTTTAAAAGAGGACTCTTTTTCAAGTATGAAAAGGCTCCCGGCTGAGTTTGTGCCGACAACCTCGTCAACCCCGTCGCCGTCCACGTCCCCCGCCCACAGATCGCCGTTCTCAGCGAACCCATCACCAGTGCCCACCGTTGAATTATAAGAAAGAACGTCTCCACTGACGGGTGACATCTCCACAAAACGTGCATCTGGCACAAGCGGAAGCCCCTCCTCGTCCAGCGCAGAGAAGAAAAAGATGTGGTCCCCCTTTTTAAGGCCGGCGGTGCTGAAAAACGGCAGGTCACTCAGGAACCCCTCTCTATCGGACGCCCACCTGTACAAAAACCCCTGCTCACCGCCTGAAGAGGAAATGCTCTCTTCACCCATCTGGCTACCCCGGGGGCTGTAAGACAGATTGTACTCAAAAACCGAGCCGCTGAAAAACGTGCTATTCCTATAAACAAGAGGCACGGGACTTATAGAAGACACCCTGGAAACAAGAAAGCTCCCATTGAGACACCTGCCCATTACCCTGGCAACCGGAATCTTTTCCTTCAAAGGCGCGGGATCAAGATCTCTGTGAGGCAGCCTGGTGTCTCCAACCCCGTCGCCGTCCAGGTCGTCACCCACATAATCATCCCAGTAATTCCCCTCTCGCCCGTTGTACATGACCAGAATGGGATTTTTAATTGAATCATCCACCATCTCAGACACATTTAAAAAGTTGTTTTGAGCAAAAAACAGGGCCACATCGGGAGAAAACACCGGGCTTGAAGATTTGAAGAGACAGGAAATGTTCTCAAAAGAGTTGCCCGCCAGAAGAAACCTCTGACCACCATAAAAATAGTATGGTCTAACAGAAAAACCGGAAGAATTAAAAACGTTGCCATAAAATTTCAAAGTGTTCGTAGCCAGATAAAATTCAGACGAGTCAACCCGGTTACCTGCAAAAATTGAATCAAACAGACGCTCGGCGTACACCTCCGACCCAAAAAACGTGCTGGCCAGCAAAAACACCCCGTACCCATATGCCAATCTGAAAACAGAATTTGATACGCTTGAATTTCTGACCACCAGGCCCGGGATGTCATAGCCAGTTAGCCCGAAAACCACGCCGTCAACAGACACATTTTCCACAACAGCGTTTTCACAACCACGCAGATAGACCCCCACGCCGCACCGGTAAAACTCGCCCCCGGAAATCCTGACATTATGAGATCCAAAAATCATTATCTCCCCGTACAGAGACCCGTTCACAGTTGCCCCGTCCATGCCACCGACGGAATACAGGACCGGTTTTCCGTCCACCGTGTTGTTCAAAGGTATGTCCAGCGAAGAAAAATCCGTTTCGGAGTAATCATCAACAAAAACACCCGACCCAAGAAAACTGTTGCTGTAAAGGCTCAGGTTCCTGCAGTGGTAGAGATACAGCAAGTTGCTGTCCACACCCTTTTCTTGGTTTTCAACTACCTCCTCTACACCGAGAGGATCCGATATGAAAGAACAGTTCTTTATCGTAGAATGAGAGAGCGTAAATAGACGGACAGAATGTATGGCGTTCCCATAAAAAGACGTGTTTTCAATCACCACTGCTGTTGAGTAAAAGACTGAAAAGGCTCCATAAAAGACACAGTTTGATATCATCAGCGAGTCAACGTAGCCGCCATAAAGAGAATTAAAATGGCTGGAATTAGGAAATATCACGTGTATTCCCGTCAGAGAAACATTTCTAACCTGAAACGACCAGCCGTACAGGTATATAGCTGGCCCCCGCCACCCATGGCCCGGGGTAACGTTGAGGTTGGAGAGATAAACATCCGGGGCGCTTATCTTAATACAAAAAAAGGTGGAGTCGTTGCCTGTGACCCTGGTCTCCTCGCCAGCACCGCTTATATAAAGAGATTTGTTAACGGTCACAGACTCGTTGAAATACCCCTCAGAAACAACCAGGTGGTCGCCGGGGTCCGCGTCATCCACAGCGCTCTGTATCGTACTGTAATACGTGTCTTTGTCCACGTTGTAAACATAGCCAGAAGAGCTGGAGGCGGAGGACGGAGTCTCTAAATGCGTCTTCTCGTCTGCGGAATCAACGGCCAGGTGTGCCAGCCGTCCGCCAGCAACACCGCCGCTGTCATCGCCGGCTCCAGAAAGAGATGAAGCCGCCCAAACGGCCGGAGCAAAAGACGCAGATAACACAACAAATAAAACCGCACATGCCACGACAAATCCGTGGGAAAAGAGACGACGGCTATAAGAGAAACGAAAATGAGACGCAGATGGAAACATATGGCTTCCTTTCATTACACACCCCAAAAAAGTAATGTCCAAATGGGTAATAAAATTAACGGTACAGACGACGTTGGAAACGCCAAGACCAAACAGTTCTAAAAAGACAAAGACACAAAGAGACACAAAACGGGCATGAAACCGACAAAGAAAATTTATAAAAAAAAGGTTTTCCCCACCTGGAGTGATTTGATGAGACCGGAACAAAACGCTGTCGTGGAAGAACTGGGAGACTGGCGGAGGACCCACTACGCCATAGAAATAACCCCCGACAGGAGTGGAGAAGAGGTCACCGTTGCCGGCTGGGTCCATGACATACGAAACCTGGGCAACCTGTCTTTTCTGTTGGTGAGAGACCGAACAGGCCTTGTCCAGATAACCATGGTCAAAAAGAAGGCGCCAGAGATCTTTGAGCGACTGGCGTCTCTTCCCCGTGAAAGCGTTGTGATGGTCAGGGGAACCGTCCAGGCGACGACAAAAGCAAAGATGGGCGTGGAAATAATCCCCCAAAGAGCAAAGGTGCTGTCAATAGCAAAAACGCCTCTTCCCCTCGGAGTGGCCGACAGGGTGGGGGCGGAGATGGACACGCGGCTGGACAACAGGTTCCTGGACCTCCGAAAGCCGGAGATGATGAGCGTTTTTCTCATCCGATCCACGATAATATCCGCCATAAGGGAATACCTCCTGCAAAACGGGTTCGTTGAAGTCCACACACCAAAAATAGTGGCAACAGCCACCGAAGGCGGAACGGCGCTGTTTCCCATGGAATACTTTGACCGGCCAGCGTTTCTGAACCAGAGCCCGCAATTGTACAAACAGATGCTTATGGCCACAGGGCTGGACAGGGTGATGGAAATAGGCCCTGCCTTCAGAGCGGAGGAGCATGACACAACGCGCCACCTCAACGAGTTCACAAGCATAGACATAGAAATGGCCTTTTCGGACGAAAAAGACGCCATGGAAACCCTGGAGAGGGCTATCTGGGCGGCCATAGAAAAGGTGGGAGAAGAAAACCAGAGAGAACTTGACATACTGGGTGTTGAACTCCCCTGCCAGCGGCCGCCTTTTCCGAGGATAACATACGACGAGGCCTACGAAATGGTCAAAAAGAGCGGCATGGACATGGAGTGGGGGGAGGATTTCAGCATGGAGGCAACCCGAGCAATAGCCAGCAACATGGACGGCTTCTACTTCATAACGGAGTGGCCGACAGAGAGCAAACCCTTCTACGCCATGCCCTACAAAAACAGGCCGGAGACGTGCAGGGCTTTTGACCTCAACTACATGGAAAAAGAGGTGACCAGCGGAGCGCAGAGAATCCACGACCCAGACCTCCTTAAAAAGCGCCTGAGAGAACAGGGACTTGACCCAAAAAACTTTGAGTTCTACATAAGGGCGTTTGAGTACGGCATGCCACCCCACGCCGGCTGGGGCCTCGGAGCAGAGAGAATAACCATGATACTGACCGGAAGAGAAAACATACGCGAATGCGTGCTGTTCCCCCGAGACAAAAAACGCCTGGTGCCATGACCGTAACTTCTGTCAAACCAACGTGTGTAGTATCCTAAAACTTCCTGGTCACATAATCCACGGCGCTCTCAAACACCGCCAGCCCGTCCCCGACATCATTCAGCACTCCCCCGCCCTTTTCGTCGCCGCTCCCGCCACCGGCACGCCCACGAAACCGTGTCCAGTCTGAGTGTAAATACCGGTAAAGCGCCCTCTCCGGGTGGGGCATCATCCCCATCACGTTGCCATGTGCGTTGCATATCCCGGCGACGTTGTAGCGTGTGCCGTTGGGGTTCCACGGGTAGCCGGCGTACTCTCCCTCCGGGTCCACATATCTGAAGACGACCTGGTCGTTTTCAAACAGACGCCTGAAAAGTTCTTCCTCATGTTCCCCGGCGAAGACCAGTTTTCCCTCTGCGTGGGCGCTGGGAATCCTGTAAATAGCGTCCCGGGGTTTTTCAAGCAATTTTGACGAGAACACACATTTTCCACGGTTTTCGTGTTTCAGAAGGGTGGGACGGCACTCAAACCTGGCGCTGTCGTTGGTCATGAGCGAAGCCACAGGGACAGGGGACATCTTCCCGTCAAAACCGGGCAGCAGGCCGAGTTCCACCAATACCTGAAAACCGTTGCAAACGCCCAAAACGGGTTTTCCCTCCTCTACAAAACGGACGATTTCTTTCTCCAGGAAAGCCCGCAACCGGGCCGCAAAAATGGCCCCCGCCCGCACATAGTCCCCGGCGCTGAAACCCCCCGGGATCATGAGTATGTGATATTCCTCAAGCGAGCGTCTGTCCTCTGCGGCGGTTTTTCCCACGAGCTGGTTGAGATGGACCTTTTCGGGCACCGCGCCGGCCATCTCCCATGCGAGAGCAGACTCGTCCTCGCAGTTCGTGCCCTCTATGCGCAGAACAGCCACCCTGACCTCTTCCGGTTTCATCCCATCGCCTCCCACATGGGCCTGGACCACATCTCACGCATCGTCTCAACTTCTGCCCTGACCATTGGCTTTCCGTTGACGGCCAGGGAAAAAACACCGCCACCTACAACACCTATCTTTTCCACACGCACGCCGCCCATATGTGACAGGAACTCTTTTTCCACGTCCGCCGGGACCTCAACAACCCACCTGGTGGGTGCCTCAGAAAACAGCGCCTCAGATGGACGGCAATCAGAGTGCAGGTCAACTTCCACCCCCACGTTCCCGCCCATTGCCATCTCAGCCAGAGCCACAGCAACTCCCCCCTCAGAGATGTCGTGGCACGAGACAACCAGGCCTTTCTGTATGGCCCCGGCCAGGGTGTGCATCTTCTGTCGCACAGAAGAAATATCAACACGGGGCAGGTGTGTGTCAGCCAGCCCTTTGAGCCGCAAAAACAGCGATCCACCCATGCCCGGCGCCGTCTCGCCCACAAGAAACAGTGGGTTGCCATCCCTTTTCAGGTCCACCGTGGCAGACCTCCTGACATCCTCAACGATTCCTATCGCCATTATCGTCGGCGTGGGAGGAATGGCGCCGCCGGGGCCCTCGTTGTAAAAGCTCACGTTGCCGCTCACATATGGAACTCCCAGGGCGCGGGCCATGTCGCCGAGGGCTCTGGCACTCTCCCTGAAAGCCCACATTCTGTCTGGCTTTTCCGGGTTTCCGAAGTTCAAACAATCAAGCATGCTGTGGGGAACTGCGCCCACGGACACTATGTTGCGACATGCCTCGTCCACCGCCAGAGCGCTCCCCCAGTAGGGGTCTATTTCGGTGTAAAACGGGTTCACATCGGACGCTATCGCAAGGCCGCGCCACGTGTCGGGCAGGGGTCTTATAACAGCGGCGTCGCCGTGCACCTCACAGCCAGCCCTCCCCTGAAGAGGTTTTATGACTGTTGAGCCCCTGACCTCGTGGTCATACTGGCGGACCACCCAGTCCCTGCTCGCAACATCGGGGTGGGATAACATTTCCAGCAGGACATCTGTATAATCGTTTTCTTCTTCCCACACGGCGGTTTTCTCTTCACGCTCGGGCTCTTTCCACGGGCGGTCATAGACCGGGCCAGCGGTGTAAAAATCAAGGTCCATTTCCAGGACCACGTGGTCGTGGTAGAATATTCGCAGGACCTTTTCCTCAATAACCTTTCCAACGACAGTGGCCTCCACGTCCCATTTCCTGAAGATCTCCATTACCCTATCAACGTTCTCAGGAGAAACGACTAGCATCATGCGCTCCTGGCTCTCACTTATCCATATCTCCCAGGGGGCCATGTCCGGTTCTTTGAGAGGCACACGGTCCAGGTACACCTCTGCCCCGAAGCCGCCCGCATAGGCCATCTCGCCTGTGACGCTGCTCATCCCCCCGCCGCCGAAATCCTTCATCCCCTCAACAAGGCCCAGGTGGACACACTCAAGACAGGCGTGTATGAGCGGCTCTTTCAAAATCGGGTCTCCCAGCTGGACGGCTCCCCTGCTCTCCTCCTCGCTCTCCTCGTGCAGGTCCAGAGAGGCAAAGGTGACTCCGTGGATGCCATCCCTGCCCGTGCGCCCCCCGGCCATGATAAAAACGCTCCCCGCCTTTTTCACCCTGCTGCGGACAATGTGCTCTTTTCTGCACACGCCCACACACCCAACGTTAACCAGACAGTTGGAAAGATATCCCGGGTGGAAGACCACGTTGCCAGCCACAGTCGGGATGCCAACACGGTTGCCATAGTCCCTTATGCCAGCCACAACGCCCCGGAAGAGATACCGGGGGTGCTTCACCCCCCGTGGGAGTTCGGCCTCGGCGGTGTCCAGCGGGGCAAAAAACAGGGGGTCAACTAGAGCAACCGGCTGGGCGCCCATGCAGACAACATCCCTGAGGATGCCCCCGACACCGGTGGCTGCCCCACCATAGGGTTCTATGGCGCTGGGATGGTTATGGCTCTCAAGAGCAGCAACATAGGCGTGGTCTTCGTCAAACTCCACCACACCAGCGTCCTCAACAATGGGCAGAATCACCTGGGGCGCTTCAATGCCCGTTATGAACTCCCTGAGAACCTTTTTGCTGGACTTATAACAGGAGTGCTCGCTCCACGCCTGGCCCAGCGCCTGGAACTCCACGTCCGTGGGGTCTCTCCCGAGGCGGCGGAAATAGTTCTGCATCCGCTTCATCTCGTCCAGGGAAAGGGCGACGCCGCCTTCCCTGCTCAGCTCCATCAATTCCTCGTCGCTGGCATCGCGGACCAGGACCCTGTAAAGTGGAAAAGGGACCTCCTCCCGTTTGTAAAGGTGTTCCACTCCCATATCAGTCCCGCTCCCGGATGGCATAGGTGTTGATCACAGGGTTGGAAAGGAGGCGGTTGCACATCTCCTCCACCATCCTGCGCCCCTCCTCACGGTCGTCTGTGGAGAGAGATATGACATAGCAGCGGCTGAACCTCACATCCTCTATTCCCTCAAAACCCAGCAGCTCAAGGGTCTTTTTCACGTTCGCCCCTTCCGGGTCCACGACGCCTTTTTTCAGCGAAACCTCAACCTCAAACGTCACCATCTATAACACCGGTCCACCCCAAAAAATATGGGGTTTTAAGGGTTTGGGAGGAACATCGCAGGTGCACCCCTCACATTTATATCCCCCCCTACATATGGCGCGTCGGTGGTAGAGATGAACACACCTGTTGACCCGTTTGTTTACGCCCACCAGCACAGGGACGAAATCGTGTGGATGAGCCAGAACACAAACCACATACCCACGGACCCGAGGATAGAGGAGGCGATAGTTGAGGCGGTCAAAAACAGGGAATACAACTACTACCCATATGCGGGGGGGATTTTTGGCCTCTCCGAGGCGCTGGCAAGAGACGTTGAGGCACCAGAGGGACACAGGACGCTGGTCACGAATGGGGCCATAGAGGCGCTGTACATTCTCACAAGAGCCCTCCTTCATGAGGGAGACGAGGTGATATGTACCAACCCGAGTTTCATGCCCATCCACCACCAGATACGACTGTGCGGGGCGAAACCAGTTGAGATACCCATCTACCGCCCACCCTACAAGTTGACCGTTGAGTGGGTCCAGGAGGCCATAACACCCAGGACAACCATGTTTTTGCTCATAGACCCGCACAACCCCCTGGGAACCGAGTACACCGAAGACGAGGTCAGGGCCTTCTGCGAGATCGCAGAGGACCACAGCCTCATAATGGTCCATGATGTCACATACAGGGATTTCGCCTTCCACCACACCCCCGCCCACAGATACCTGCCCGACCGCACTCTCACCGTGTATTCCTTTTCCAAAAACGCCGGGCTGGCCGGGATGAGGATAGGCGGACTGATAGGCCCTGGCCACCTCATGGAACGCATAGAGCCGTACAACACCAACGTCTTGAGCGCGAACGTTCTCGCACAGAGAGCCGCCCTGGCTGCTCTGGAAACCAAGAGCGAATGGATGGGCAGGGTGGTGGAACAGGCGAGAAAAAACCAGGAAATAATAAAAAAAGCTGTGGAAGGCGCAGGCGACTTTTCCCTCCCTGTTTATCCGTCAAGTTCAAACATGTTCGTGATGGATCTCGGCGAAACAGGCATAGACCCGGATGTTTTTCAGAACACCATGCTGTTTGACCACGGCGTTTTTGTTCGGAGCGGAAAATACGTGTCCAGAGAGTTCGGCCACAGGTTTGTCCGTATAAGTTTCACCGTGCCACAGGAGGGGGCGGAGAAGTTTGCGATGGCCCTCCCGAAGGTGAAAGAAAAACTTCTGGCCGGAATAAAATAGCCGATTCTGCGCCGGCCCACTGTTAGCCCGTGTTTTTCTCTACCGGGTGGTGCACGACCAGCGCCACAGAGAAAGAGTCGTGGATGCCCAGGTTCTCGTTTCCTATCCCCTCTGCTTTGACGAGTAGATGCCATGTCCCATTTTCCGGGTACGGAACCCTGGGGAGCGCAACCGGGTGTGGTGTCGTCTGGTTAAAGACCTTTGAATAGTACACGGTGTTGTCCGGTTTGAACAGTGTCACATTCACCTCCCGGTCAATGCTCAGGTTCTCTATCAGGTTGCTGACATTTTCAGGCAGAGAAGACAGGGAGGGGATGACCACTTTGACCCTCGTATCAATATAAACCGTCCCGTTGGGGACCTCCACGTCCACAACCCTCTGATAGACCAGAGAGTTGGGGTCTTTGAGAGTTGTGTTAAATTCGTGAGACACGTTGTACCACGTGTCCGTGTATTTTATCTCCACCGGTCTGGGGGGCATGAAAAAATCCTTCGTTAGTTCTATGTCCACACACCCGGAAGCGGCAACAGTAAGCATCAGAGAAACAACTGCGAAAACTGTGAGCAGTATCTTTTTTGACATGGCAACCGCCTCTGAAAAAGACGTTTTTGGATAAAAGGTTTCTGGGAGAAAACTTATCAATAAGTTGTTGTTGGTTGGTGGTGGTGTCTGAGATGAACGAGTACGCTGTGTTTCGGGTGGAAGCAGAAAAGAGCATGGCAATAGCCAAAGTAACGTCTGATGACATTGTTAGCCGACAGACCATAGTTGTCAGAGAGAGCCAGGCCCTCGGGTTTGAGCCGGGGTGGAAATACGTGCTCATAGAGGGGAGCCCTGAGGCGGTGAAACGTGCAAGAGAGCTGTTCGGCGAGCACGGTGTCTCAGATGCTCCAAACCAGGAAGAGGTGTATAAGAAAATAAAAGCCGAAGAGGAGAGTGCCACCGAGGGGATGGGGTTCATATTCGGGTGATTGACGTTCGGATTGAATGATTGATGTAGCGAGGTGTTGTGAATATGGGAATAATAAACGAAGGAGACAAAGAGGAACTGAAGAGGATATTTAAAGAAAATTTGAAAGACCCTGTTACACTGGTTGTCTTCACAGACGATAATTGCAGGTTCTGCAAGGAGACGAAGCAGATATGCGACGAGCTGGCAGAGCTCAGCGACCTGGTAAGCGTTGAACACCACACGATGGACAAAAAGGACATGGCGGAAAAATACGGAGTCACCATGGCCCCGGCCATATCAATTATAGGAAAGGACGATTACGGGGTCAGGTACTATGGCATACCTGCCGGATACGAGTTCACCTCCCTCGTGGAAGACATAATAGACGTTTCCCGGGGAGAAACAGACCTCAGCGACGAGACCAAAAAAGCCCTCCGGGAACTGAGCGGAGACGTCCACATGATGGTGTTCGTCACCCCATCCTGTCCCTACTGTCCCATGGCTGTCAGGACTGCGCACAAGATGGCCATTGAGAGCAGCAAAGTAAAGGCGGACATGGTAGAGGCAACAGAGTTTCCAGAGCTCTCCGACAGATATCAGGTCATGGCCGTGCCCAAGATAGTAATAAACGAGGGCAAGGTGATGTTTGAGGGCGCATACCCCGAAAAGGTGTTTTTGAAAAAGGTGCTGGCAGCCGTGTAAGCGGGATGGTTTGAGTTCGCTTGGAGATCAGAGATACCTCTCAAGGCGGCGTTTAAGAGCCGGGTAGGGCATGGCGCCTATTATCCTGTCCACCAGAGCGCCGTTTTTGAACACCAGAATGGTCGGTATGCCGTGAATCCCGTATCTGGCGGCGGTGTGGGGGTTTTCGTCAACGTTGAGCTTTCCAAAAGCGACCCGCCCCTTCCACTCCGATGCCAGGCGCTCAATTACCGGGGCTATGGCGCGGCATGGCCCACACCAGGGCGCCCAGCAGTCCACGACCAGCACATTGTAATCTTTTATGGCGCTGTCCATCGTGGCATCTGTGAGAGTTATTGGCTTCCCGGGCGGTGTCTTTCCCGATTCCTCAAACTGTATGTGTTCGGCGAGCAAACGTTCAAGCATCCGCCTTTTTATGTCAGCCACCTCTTCGTCTTCCATGGCCATCCTCAAAATTGAAAGAGGGGTGTGGTTTTATAGTTATCCCAAACTTTTATGGACCAAAAGCAGATTACCAGCGATGCAAGATACCGCACACATAGGCGGAACAGACACCGCACCCTCCCACGCTCCCGACCAACACTTCAGAGGTGGGCTAGGCTTGGGGGAAGTATCGGCCAGGTTTTTTAACGCTATGACCCTGATTACATCTGTTTTTTTGGTTGTCTCTGCGGTATACCTCCTCGTCACCTATCCCTATGTCATAAAGAACCTCTACTATCACACATCCTATCTGTTCATAATAGTCCCCATGGTTGTCCCGGTTTTTTCAATGAGAGGAGGGGGGCTGTGTGTGTATTACACGTTTATCACGGCATTCGTTGTGTTCTCTGTTCTGTGGTCTGTTAGACCCTTGCTGAAGCACTCCGTGGCAGGCGAAGAAAGAAAACACTGGAGCACCGGAACAAATGGGGTACATGGGCTCCTTGTGTGGTCGTTTTTCCATGACACGGATGCCACCAGGTCTGTTCTCAGAGCCGTGTCTGTCTCAATTTTCGTGCCCGTGGCGTGGTATTTTTCTCTGCGGGCTGTCGGGATAGAGCCTCTTGTTCCGGACTTCAGCGAGTACCCGCTGTGGAAGCAGATATACGGGTTTGCCAACGCCGGTTTCTGGGAGGAGTTTCTTACCCGTTTCGTTTATCTGCTGCTTCCTCTCCTGCCCGCGTGGTACGTGTCGGCCGATAGCCCCTCTCTCAAAAGATACTTCCAGCACATACTCAACGGGTTTGAAGAGCCGCCCCCTTTTTTCCTCCCCATGCTCTTTTTTTCCGCTCTGATGTTCGGGCTTGCCCATGCGCTGGGCGGCTGGGACCTCTACAAGGTTCTGCCCTCGTTCGTCTCTGGCCTGGTGTTTGGCTACATAGCTGTAAAAGCGGGTTTTCCGTCGGCTGTTGCGGCCCATTTCGCCGTTGACTTTCTATCCCTGACAGGTAGCGGGAATCCGGCGCTCGTTTTTTTTGGGCTCGTACCTGTCCTCCTTTTTTTCTTAAGCGGCGGGCTGGTGTCCCTGGCCACACTCTTTGACCTGGCACGTTCTCTGCGTTCGGAAAAAGGTTATTAACCTCTGATGACTTCTCAAAAATGGTGTGATATATGAATTTCGGCGTGGACGAAATGTTGCTCCAGTATCTGAGAGAGGACGTGGGATGGGGGGATATAACAACGGAGCACCTCGGAATAAAAGGTGAGGGTCGTGGACGGATACTGTCCAGAGAGAGGTGTGTGGTGGCGGGGATATGGGAGGCAAAAAGGGTTTTTGAACTCGCGGGCGCCAGTGCAAAGGCGTTCGTTGGAGACGGAGGTGTTGTTGAAAAAAACGGCGTGGTCATGGAGGTGTGGGGGGATATCAGGTCCATTTTGATGGCGGAGAGGGTCGCTCTGAACATAATGTCAAAAATGAGCGGTATAGCCACGACAACCCGGCGGTTTGTTGAGGAGGCAAAAAAGGTAAACCCGAACGTTAAGGTGGCTGCTACGAGAAAAACCACGCCTGGTTTCAGGTACTTTGAGAAAAAAGCCGTCGTCCTGGGGGGAGGGGTGGCTCACCGGTGGGCTCTCTATGACGCTGTTCTGATAAAGGACAACCACCTGGCCGTTGTTGGCTCTGTGGCAGAAGCCGTGCGGAGGGCAAAGCGCAGGGACCCATATCACGTGGTGGAGGTGGAGGTGGAAAACATCTCTGATGCCCTGGAAGCAGTCAGGGCGGGGGCCGATGTGGTGATGCTTGACAACATGGGCCCCGACGATGCAAAAAAAGCGT
The DNA here is from genome assembly GCA_964601625.1 of uncultured Thermoplasmata archaeon. Classification (GTDB taxonomy): domain Archaea; phylum Thermoplasmatota; class Thermoplasmata; order JAGHBH01; family JAGHBH01; genus CAZROC01. Next base: position 32,043 of record CAZROC010000020.1, read on the forward strand.
ACGAGGAGATAAAAAGGCTGAACGAAAAGGTGGTGGTTGAGGTCTCCGGCGGGATAACCTTTGAGAACATCGCCGCCTATGCCCCCTGCGCAGACGTCATCTCCACGAGCAAAATAACCATTGGCGCCAGACCCGTTGATTTCACCCTAGAGCTGGAGAGATGACAGACGTTAAACAACGGAAGGGGTGGTGTGGCTGGACAGGTACGAAGTCTGCGATGGCGTGATTATTCACAACAGCGGGAGCGTTTATATCCCGGAACAGGGGCTTGTGGCTGTGGCCGACTTCCACGTGGGCTACGAATCCACCCTCAGGGACGAGGGCGTGGCCATGCCCTTTTCTCAGAAAGAAAAATTGTGGAAGAGAATAGACCGGGTGCTGGCGACCTTTTCTCCGGAAAAAATGGTGGTCGTGGGGGACTTCAAACACGCCTTTGACAGGAACCTCCGCCAGGAATGGGAGGAGGTGGAGGAACTTGTTGAGCGCATATCGGATAGAACGAAACTCGTCGTGGTGCGCGGAAACCATGACAACTACCTGGCCACTATTCTGAGCAGGAAAAAGGTGGACTTCGTTGACTATTACACAGAAGGAGATGTTCTTTTCGTACATGGCCACAGAGACCCGGGGATAGACGTTTTTGATCCAAGGTGGCGGTGTGTTGTTTTTGGACACGAACACCCGGCGGTTAAACTCCGGGACACCGTGGGCGGCCTCGTAAAAATACCGTGTTTCCTTCACCACCCGCGCGTCCGCCTCGTCGTTCTGCCCGCTCTGAGCCCGCTGGCTGAGGGAAACGATGTTCTCAGAGCAGAGCGCTTTTTCTCGCCGCTCCTCAGGAATGTGGATGTGGGGGAAGCAGAGGTTTTTGGCGTCACAGATCTCGGCCTCCTCTATTTTTCCTCTGTCCGAGACCTCCAGAGAGCCATCACAGAGCTTTGAACCGAAGAAGAGCGATGAAGAGGATAGTCTATAGAGTTTTTATACGGAAAAACGGTGTCACCATGGTGTGTGTTGTATGAAGCGCAGGGAACTGCGGTCTGGAGATGAGGTCCTGGACCCGCACACGGTTTTGTGCGTCGGGAGAAACTATGCAGAGCATGCCAGAGAACTCGGCAACCAGGTGCCGCCGGCTCCGGTTTTTTTCTTTAAACCTCCCTCCTCTCTTCTCCCTGGGGGAGGCACTGTGGAGATACCATCTGGTGTCGGGAGGGTGGACCACGAGGTTGAGCTGGGCGTTGTGGTCGGGTCCACCATGCGCTCTGCTTCTCCTTCGGAGGCCATGGAGCACGTTCTGGGGTACTGTGTGTTCGTTGATATAACGGCCAGAGACATACAGAGCCGTGCCAAAAAGAGGGGGTGGCCGTGGGCTGTGGCCAAGGGACTGGACACCTTCGCCCCCGTCTCAGATGTAGCGCCGGCAGAAGAAGTGTCCCTGGAGGAGGGATTACGTCTCCGGTTGTCTGTCAACGGCGAGGTCCGCCAGGACGGGAACACGTCTGACATGCTCTTCGGCGTCCCGGAACTATTGTCGGTCGCGTCTCATCTTTTCACCCTGGAGAGGGGCGACATAGTGGCCACCGGCACCCCATCTGGTGTCGGGCCCCTGGTGGACGGAGACCGCGTGGTCGCAGAGATTGAGGGTGTGGGGAGAGTAGACTTTGTGTGTGAAGCCGTTGAAAACAGAGTGCTGGAGCGATTTTGTCGTAAACAATTTTTGTTGTAGGTGGTCGTGGTTTTTTGAACTCGTCAGAGGATGGTATTACAGAGGATGGTGTTACCATGTCCGGGCGCGATGGGACCAGGCGGGTTGTTGTCTCAGGCCTCATATATGACCCCAGGGTGGCCAGAGAAAACGTCAAAGAAGGAAAAAAGGGTGGAGAGTTTTTTGAGGGATGGCTGGAAACAGAGGGGGGCGTGGTCGTTGAGGTCGGAGAGGGAAAAAGAAAAGGGGACGCTGAGGGAATAGTGCTCCCGCTGCTGGTAAACGCGCACACCCATCTGGCCGACGGTTTCATCGTTAAAGAGATGCCCCTCACACTCTTTGATGCCGTGGCGCCTCCCGCCGGTCTGAAACACAGAGAACTTGTGTACGCGGGTGAAAAAGCTCTGGTTGAGACAATAAAAAAGGGTCTCATGGGATTTTCGGAGGAGGGGGTCGGGCTGGTGGCGGACTACAGAGAAGGCGGCATAAGGGGGGTGGAAATTTTCAAAAAAGCCGAGGACGCTCTCTCCCCGGCACATCCAGCGACAAACATGGAAGCACTGGTTCTTGGAAGACCAGAAACTGGAATACCAGGATCCACATTGGGAGGCGACAGAGAGGAAGGCGTTGCTGAAAACGATGTCGTTGAGAACGCAAAAAGGATTCTACGTGTAGCGGATGGGCTGGGTCTGCCTGAGACAGCAATATATGAACTGGAGGATCTGAAAAAGATGCGCGCCCACGCCCGTGGGATGGACAGGCTCTTCAGCTTCCACTGGGCTGAGGAACAAGGCGAAGACGTCGGTGTTGTGGAAAAACTCCGCCCCGATTTCGTCGTACACGCCGTCCACGCCTCCATGGACGACTTTGAGGTCATGCAAAAGATCAGGTGTGGGGTCGTTGTCTGCCCTGTTATGAACGCATTTTTTGGGGAGACGCCGGACGCGGGGGCCATGCTGGACGCGGGACTGGACGTGGGGCTCGGGACAGACAACGCCATGGCGGGGTCTTCCATGTTTGAGACCATGCGCTGGACATATATACTTTCCAGACACCAGGCGCGGAACCGGCGGGGAAAAAGGGCGTTGTCTCCGTCGGAGGTGCTCTACATGGCCGTTCTGGGGGGCAGAAAAGTTTTAAGAAGAGAAAAGACATTTCCTCTGCTGGCATCTGAAAATACCGCCGAAGACGCCGCCTCGTTTGTGGTGGTCAGACGCCCCTCGGAGTGCTCGGAGGGAGATGCTGCCAACGTGGTGGTGACACGCACTTCCACAAAGGATGTGCTGTACGTCCAAAGGGGTGAAAAGATATGGAAGAATACAAACGTATATTGATACCAACAGATGGCTCAGAATACACCATGGAGGCCGTTAAAAAGGGTCTCAGCCTCGCCAAACTGATAGGGGCAGAGGTGACAGCTCTCTATGTCATTGACGAGAGCGCCTTTGCGGCCATACCACCCGACGCCCTGATAACAGACATATACAACCTGCTCAGAAAAGAGGGAGAAGAAGCGGTTAACAGGGTCAAAAAGATGGGAGAAGAGATGGGCGTGCCCGTGAAAACCAAGATAGTGGAAGGGGTTCCCGCCCAGGCGATAGTGGAGGAGGCCGAGGACCACGACCTGATAGTCATGGGCACACTTGGCAGAACAGGTCTGGGCAGGCTTCTTCTCGGAAGCGTGGCCGAGAGGGTTGTCCGCCACGCCCCCTGTCCTGTGATGGTGGTGAGGATAAAAGAGAAGAAAAAATAACGATCAAAATCCTTCGCTCCAAATCCACCCAATATCCACCGTGGACACAAACGGAACACCAACCCGGGCGGGACACTAATGCCTTAACGCAACTATAATATACCCCGCCATTTTTCACACCCCAGAGAACCATCTGGAGGACTGGCGGATGAAAGTTAAGAGCGTGATGACAAAAAAACCGATATACGTTGAACTGCCCTGCCACCGGGACGACGTTGTCAAAACCCTCGTGAAACACAACAAAACCGCACTGCCCGTGGTCAACAGGGAGGGAAAAGTGGTGGGGGTAATAACCAGACATGACCTTTTCGCTCACCCCAGAGAGGACCAGGTGTCTCTCATAATGAAAAGAGACAGTCCCGTGGTTTCGTCCAGCGACGACATAAAAAAGGCGGCACAGTTGATGCTTGAAAACGACGTTTGGCTGCTCCCCGTTGTTGACAACGAAAAACTGGTTGGGGTCATAACACCAACGGACCTGCTGAGAGTGGTCGTTGACAGAGAGACAGAGGATCCCGTTGAGAAGTATGTGAGAAAACCCTGTGTCCCCGTCTATGAAGGGGCGCCCATAAAAGTGGCCATAACAACCATGAAGCTCACCCGGATATACGCCCTCCCCGTTCTAAACGACGACGCCCGGCTTTCGGGGATAATAACAGACAGGGACATCTTTGCTCTTACAACAGTTAATGGGAGCGTTGCCATATCCGACCTGGGCCTCGGAGAAGACGAGGACTCCTGGACATGGGAGGGCCTCCGAAACGTTATGAAGCTTTACTATGAGCTCTCAGAGATAACCCTCCCGGACAAAAAAGTGAAAGAGGTCATGGTCAAAAACCCTGTGAGCATATTCGGGAAATCAACGGTCGCAGAGGCGGCGAACATAATGCTCAAAAACGATTTCGGCCAGCTGCCAATACGCAACAGCGAGGACAGACTGGAGGCGATGATATACGACCTTGACCTCCTGGCCGCACTCCTGTGACACCACCACATGACCTAAAAACCGGTGATGTGTTTGGAAAGAGAAAAAACAAAAAACGCCGGTACAGGCGAAAAAAAATCTGAGACCAGGAGAGCAACATCCGAAGACATTTTTTCTTTTGCGATAAGAAGAGGGTTTTTCTGGCCCAGCTATGAGATATACGGCGGGCTGTCCGGTTTTTATGACCTTGGACCCAACGGGGCCCGATTGCGGGACAACATCCTGTCGGTGTGGAAAAGGATATACGCTGTTGAGGAAGGGATGCTTGAGATAAGCGGACCAGCCATAGGCCCTGGCGACGTGTACAGGGCATCGGGGCACCTGTCCGAGTTCACCGACTACATAACCTCGTGCGAAAAATGCGGAGAGGTGTACCGCGCAGACCACATACTGGAAGGGGTAGTGGAAAACCCCTCCTCTCTTGGAAAAAAAGAGCTGTGGGACGCACTACAGAAAAACGGTGTTGTGTGCGAAAAATGCGGCGGGAACCTCACAGAACCAGAGCCGTTCAACCTCATGTTCAAGACCTACGTGGGCCCCGGCAAGGGGCGGGAGGCATATCTCAGACCCGAGACCGCACAGGCCATGTTCGTCGCCTTCAACCACCTCAGCCAGCAGGCCAGACGCCGCCTCCCATTTGGAGTGATACAGATAGGCCGGGGATACAGAAACGAAATAAGCCCCCGCCAGGGCCTCCTCCGGCTGCGGGAGTTTCACATGGCCGAAGCAGAGGTGTTCTTCCACCCCGACAAAAAGGTGTGGGAGAGCGACAGAGAAGAAGAGCTGTTCAACCAGACCGCCGTTTTTGTGCCACAGACAGGCGGGGAAAAAACCACCACGTTCAAAAATGCCCTGGAAACCGGGATGATAAGGTGCCAGGCAGTGGCATATTTCATGGCGCTAACACACAGGTTTCTGGTTGAAATAGGCGTTGACCCACAAAGGCTGAGGTTCAGGCAGCACCTGCAAAAAGAGATGGCACACTATGCGAGGGATTGCTGGGACGCAGAGGTATTACTGAGCTACGGGTGGGTTGAAATCGTCGGAATAGCAGACAGAGGCGACTATGACCTGTCCGGCCACATAAGAGAATCTGGCGAAGACCTCGGCGTGTTCGTCAACTACCCCGAACCGAAAAGAGTATGTGTGAAACGAATAGTCCCGGACCTCAAAAAACTGGGGCCAGTGTACAGAAACAGGGCGAAAAAGATCGCTGCCGCCCTTGAAAAAATAGGCGCTGAAGAAATAGACCGTTGGATGGCGGAAAAACACATGAGAGGAGACGGGGAGGGGGGCGGCAGGGGCATATCCGTTGTGGTAGACGGAGAAGAAATCATGGTAGGAGAGGAGTTTTTCAGCGTGGAAGAAAAAGAGGTGACCGTGGCCGGGGAGAAAATTGTCCCCCACGTCGTTGAGCCATCCTATGGCATTGACCGCATAATGTACGCCGTCCTGGAACACAACCTTGAGATAGAAAAAAAGGACGAAGAAGAGTACAGGGTGCTCCACATACCCCCCCACATAGCCCCCATAACCACAGGCGTTTTTCCCCTCGTAGCCAGGGACGGGCTGGACACCATCGCACGAAAAATAGACACCGCTCTGCGCAAACACGGCATAAAAACATATTACGACGAAAGCGGGAGCATAGGCCGGAGATATGCGAGAATGGACGAAATAGGCACCCCATGGTGCGTGACCGTGGACTACGAGACGCCAGAGACCGGGGACGTCACAGTAAGGGAGCGAGATACACGGCAACAGACAAGGGTCAAAATAGGAGACCTCGTGGACTTTTTCAGAGAAAAAACGGGGCTATGACGCCACCCTGATATTTTTCCATGGAAAAAACCTTTCAGGGCAAAGACAGCCTTTCTTTACACAAAAAAAGCGAAAATCCTATTACCAGCGCCCCAGCCACAACCAGGCCGGTGTTCGGGATGAATGAATCATAGCGCCACCTCCCCCTGAACTTTCTCCTGCTCAGAGGAAACAACAGGTACGCCCCTCCCCTTGTCAGAGAGTCCGCCCAGGTGTGAAAAAAAGATGCGAAAAACGCCACAGAGCCAACGAAAAAAGACCACCACCATGCCGGCTCAAAATTGTACACACCCATATTCTCCACTGCGAACACACCGCTGCCCGCCAGAAGAGAAAGAACAGTGCTGGAGAGTAAACTGTGACTCCACACACCCCGGTGTCTCAGAGGCCCGGCCCCATGAAAAATCACATCGGCATCCGGCAAGACACCAAAAAAGGCGCCAAGGACCCCGCCCAGATACACAGCGTCGCATGGGCCCACAGGACAAAAATGGAACACACTGGAAAAAACGTGTCCCAGGGCCATCCCGACAGCCACGCCAACGACCATGTGGGTGAAACGCTTCATGGGCGATAAATAGGTGATTTGCCATATTAAAATACCCCCCGCGCCGACGCCCCATACTAGCAAAAGCAAGTCCGGGGGAAAAGTATATTAGTGAGTGTTTAAAATCCCGGCACGCTGGAAACCCAAAAAGGTTTCCGCTGGCTACATTAGCTCTCAAAACAATACAAGCAGCGCTCCCGTAGTGTAGTGGCCAATCATGCGGGCCTCTCGAGCCCGCGACCGGGGTTCAAATCCCCGCGGGAGCACCAAATAACCCACTAAACCAATTAACA
>CAZROC010000021.1:0-35965 GCA_964601625.1 uncultured Thermoplasmata archaeon
TCTTCCCAATCTTTTTCGAATTAAACACCGGAGCAAAAATAATGTCTATGATCACTTTCACATTAGGGATTAGTTGTTTGGTCTATTACTCAAAAGAGCTCGGGATTCTATAGGGGGGAAGAAAATGAAGAAAATGAGAGTCAAAGTCAATCCAATTAAAATAGGATTAATATCAAGTTTAATTATGTTTTTCTTCTTTTTTTTGTTGTTTTTTGAGGAAATTAACAGAATAATATCTGGAGACGTGACACCTTTACCAATACTTCTACTTATGTTTTTAGGTTCATTGTCTCTACTAGCTGTTGTGTTTGACGACCCATTATATATTGAAATTTCTGAGCAGGGTCTTTTACTACAATATGTTAGAAAAAGACGTTTTATCCCTTGGGATAAGATTAGTGATTTGGGTTTTGAACCCGGTGGTTTATGGCTAAAGCAATTCGTGATACGAGTTAATGGAGAAAAGCTTCCGATAATTATAGGTGGTAAGATAGAAAATGGGGGGAGGGATATAATCATGGCGTACGAAAGGTATGTGAGTGGAAAACGGCCCATAGTGAACTCCGAAAAAGGATGTGGTCGTGTTGGGCATATGCTTTGATGTGTCTCATGGGGTTAGAGCCGACTACGCTAGGCTTAAAATATTATTATATGGCAACCAATACGTCTGGACTCCCATCGCCTACCCAACCCAGAGGACCTTTTCTGCCCATCTTGATATTGATTACTGGTCTGATTACCAGTTGGACTTCAAGGTTGAGATCAAGACAATTGACACCAACGGAAACGTGATGACCGTCACACAGACAGTTTCCTCGGCATGGTTTGGTCTGCTGAAAGACGTATGGAATGCTATCGTAGAATTCTTCAAAACCGTGAAGGAGAAGGCCCTGGAGGTTTTGGATGCGTTGGTGGACTGGGTGGTGGAGAAGGTTAAGGCTGCGTATGCTTCGGTTGTTAATGCTATAAAGAGTGCGGTAAGGGGTGTTTTGGAGAGTTATAGGAATTTGTTGGTGGTGGTTGGTGGTTGGTTGGAGAGTGCGGTTGGTTCGGCTAGTTCTACGAGTGGTTTTGAGTCTGTGGGCCGTGAGAGATATGAGGGGGTTGATGTTAAGAGAGCGGTCAGAGCGATGAGTTTTGTTGGGGACATCTTGGAGGCGATAGAAGAGTTTATAGCTGTTGAGATAGAGATTGCGATGGTAGCGATGGGTGTGTTTATGGCTGCTATGGCGGTGATGATAACGGTGAAAGCGGCTACGTTGGGGATTGGTGCGTTTGTTTCCAGCATATTGTACCAGAAAGTTTTGAAAGAGTTGTTGTTCAGTATGGTGTTAAATGCCGCTGTGATGGGGACTTTTTACGAGTTGTCTGGTCTGTTCCGGGAGGGTGAGGAACCAGACAAGGGCCTGGCAGCGATAGTGGGCTTTTTAGGAATAACCGGCAGCGCCGTGGAAAAACTCTACACAATAGGAGACGCCTTCCTAGACGCAATACAACGCAAAACAGGACTAATAGGATATTACATAGGCATCTTCCTCGCATTCACAGGCATACTAACAGAAGCAGCAACAAGCACACTGAGCGGAGACTTACTTAAATGGGCTGAGCTGGCGGCGATAATTATCTCTGTGATCGGACTGGCGCAGGCGTTGTGGAAGCTGGGGAAGGATTTAACAACAAAAACTCATGAGGAAGCATCGCCGCTTGTTACAGGTATAGAAATAGCAATAGGTTCTTGTGGTTTAGTGAGCGCTATAGTTAAGTATTTGCATGATAATGGGGGTGCGTGATATGGGGGAGATATATAGATTCACATTGCCATATCCGTGGAAACGCTATCTCCGTGGAGTATATTTGATCAATTTCTTAGCCTATTTATTAGCGATAATTTTAAGTTGGAATTCTTTTATCAGAATAGAAAATCCGCCGCATTGGTATTCTTTCTGGTCAAGTTTGGTGGCAGTGGGAATTATTGTGATTGCTCTTACTTTTTTGTTCCGTTACGTGGCATTAAATTTAGACAAGATAAAAGCGCCAATAGAGGTGTGGGTAGATGAGTATGCAGTGCATTTCAGGAAAGGAAGCATAAATAAGGAATTAAAGATGGATGGTTTAAAAACGGTGAGAGTAGTACTGAATGATAAGAAAGTACTGGTTGAGACGAATTATGTAAAAGACAAAGACTGGAAAAGAGGGTGGGTTGTTGGATTTAAAAGAAAAAATGAACTTGCAGGTGCGAATTATAAGGAATTCATAGAGAAAGTCTTTTTACCGTTTACAGAAGTGGTGATAGAAAGGTTGAAGGAGTTGAACCCGGGGATAGAGGTGATGATGGTGGATGAGAGGAAAAAATACAAGTAAAACAGATGTTGTAGCGACGCATGTTATTTCCACTCGCGGACTGATATATTTGATGGAAAGGGAGCAATCTCTTGGATTGAAGAGGTTCTTGGAGGGATATCTATGGCCATCTCGGGTTGCCTCGCATATAATTATTACCACAAAAAAGGGTGTTTTAATTGCCTGAACATAATATGAAAAGAGGAGAGATTATATATAAAGAAAACACCAGAAGACGAACTTTGTTTTTTTGTATAGTCTTTTTAATTCTTGCTCTTTTAGCGTTGTTCCTATCTTTTTCCTTCTTTAAAGGTGCGTCAGAGGGATTTAGCACATGGCTAAAAGACGATTTTTCTCATTTTATAGCATCTATTATCATCTTTATTATTTCGGTTTATGGTGTGTTTTATTGGCTTCCTTATACCGATTTAATAATAACTGAAAAAGGTGTTGTTCTTCCTCAAAGAACCGTTCTCCAACTACTCAAAAATGAAAGGGTTTTTATTCGTTTTGTAGATATGAAAAGCATAGAATTCATGAAATCCCGTACCGGCCATAAAAGCGGCAGAAGATTCAAGATTACCACAGAAAATAATAGTTATTTGTTGATGTGGGACAGCCTGTCACGTCCAAAAAAGGTCTATTACCTGATCAAAAAGGGCATAGAAAAAGGCAAACTTGACCCGGGAGTTCTCAGGGAAATAGATATCGGAATGAGGCGGTCTAGAAGGAAACTTTTGCAGGGGAAGAAGAGGCGACGGTAACCTTTTTCTCCCCGTATTTTTTGTTGGTGGGTTGAAGAAATATTTGCTGGCGTAGCGACTGCAATAGCCCTTTATCAATATAACAAATTCTTTAACTGCTAATAAAAATATGTGGCGTTGGTGGTTTGTTTGGACAAAAGAAAGCTGGTATATAAGGAAAATACGAGAAGTAAACTCCAAAAAGAAGGGTGGAAAAGCTTGTTTTTAGGTATACTTTTTCTGTCAGCAAGTATTTTTGTCATTTCTGGACAAATAGGACTCCTCCCGACAAGAAATTTAGGGGAAATCCCCAACACGTTCGCAATGATTATATCGTGGGCGCTTTTTCTATTTGGATTGTTTATTGGAACACTTGGAATAATCTCTTCCATCTATGCTTTCTTTGCTTTTTCGGATTTAAAAATATATAATGACGGCATTAGTTTTCCCGATAGGGGGCTAATGAAAGCTTTTCGCAGAGAAGAGAATTTTGTGCCTTTTTCAATGATAAAAGATGTTATGGTTGTGAAGATTATGAAAACTACTTATATAAAAGTTGAATTAAAAGATGGAAAAACAGAATTGATAGAAGAAAGGAAACTAATCAACCCTAAGAAAGTTTTTAAATTTATAAAGGAAGGTATTGATATGCAAATTGAGCGATGATCATATCAGTGATGTTGTGGTGGTTTTTGGCTGTGGGAGGAGTGTTTTTTTGTTTAGGTAGAGAAAAAGGGGTCTCCTCCGGTGGTAACCTTTTTCTCATGGAACCCTATCTATCTCCATAAAGCTATGAACCGGGGAGAGGGAAAATGATGGAACAGAAAACACCCAGTAAGAAACTCCGCATAGGAGTACTTGCATCCGGCAGGGGGTCAAACTTTCAGGCGATAATAGACAGAGTTGAGTCCGGAGACCTCCCGGTGGAAATAGCAGTCCTTGTCTGCAACAACCCTGATGCAGGTGCCATAGAGAGGGCAAGGCGCCATGGGATTCCATGGAAATACATAGACCATCGGGGAAAGCCTAGGGAAGAGTTTGAGAAAGAAATCATAGAAGTTCTGGACAGCCATGGCGTTGAACTGGTGGTCCTCGCAGGTTTCATGCGCATCCTCACACCATTATTCGTGAATCACTATCCCAACAGGATAATAAACATACATCCGGCTCTGCTCCCCTCTTTTCCGGGAACCCACGCCCAGAAAGACGCCCTGGAATATGGTGTCAAGGTGTCCGGTTGTACCGTGCATTTTGTTAACACCGACGTGGACGGCGGCCCCATCATAATACAGCGGTGTGTCCCTGTTTTGGAGGATGACACGGTTGAGACCCTCGCGGCCCGCATCCTCAAAGAAGAGCACAGGGCGCTCCCTGAGGCGATAAAGCTCTTTGCCGAGGGAAGGCTGAGGGTTGAAGGACGGCGTGTGAAGATACTTTCCCGGTAGAGAAGTTTGTAAAATTATCCGGGAGGCATGTCCACCCGATCATATAGGCACATCCACCTGAGCATAGACGCAAGATAAATATACCAAACTGTTCATACAAAGTAACAGGTAAAAGATAACAGGTGAGACGACGGAGGCGATAGGATGAACTACAAGAAGGCGATGGTTAGCGAGTTCATGACCCCCAGGCCCATAGTCTGCGACCCTGAGATGTCCGTCCAGGCGGCGGCGTCTCTTATGACCGAAAAGGGCATCGGGAGTGTGCTAATCGTTGAAGACGGAATTCCTGTTGGGATAGTAACGGAGAGGGATATCATCTCAAAGATAGTCACAAAGGGCGAGGACCCGGCTAAAAAGAAGGTCAGGGACATAATGACCACGCCTGTCATAACGATATCCCCCGATGCGGACATAAACACCGCTGCCTCCCTGATGGCCAGGAGAAACATACGCCGCCTCCCCGTGGTCAAAGAGAACACCCTGGTCGGTCTTGTGACGGCCAAGGACATACTCCGTGTGTCCCCGTCTCTTTTTGAGACACTGGACCATCTGCGGGAGATAGCGTATGAGCCGTCGCCGGAGGTTGCCTCGCTGGCGGGGTACTGTGAGAGCTGTGGACGCTACAGCACCGACCTGATAGAGGTCAACGGTCAGCTCCTCTGTGAAGATTGCAGGTTGGATTAGTGCTGGCGTCCACTCCCCGCCTGTATCCTCTCCGCCCTTCCGCCCCCGCCTCTTTTTCACACAAACTGTTTTTATACCCCTATTTTTTTCGGGTATTGTCATGTTTGAAGAAGAGTACAGACTGGACTTCTTCCGCAAAAACGGTTTCGTCCGGAAGGTGTGCAAAAGGTGTGGCTCCGCTTTCTGGACAAAAGACCACGGGCGGGAGACCTGTGGGGACACGCCGTGCGACCCGTATGTGTTCATAGGAAACCCTTTGATGAACCGCCAGTACAGCATGGATGAAATGAGAGATCTCTATCTCAATTTTTTCAAAGAAAGAGGACATGAGATAATCCCACGCAACCCCGTCATAGCCAGATGGAGAGATGATGTTCTTCTCGTCAACGCGTCCATATACGACTTCCAGCCCCACGTAACATCCGGTCTTGTTCCACCCCCCGCCAACCCTCTGACCATATCCCAGCCCTGTATAAGAATGACGGACCTCGACAGCGTTGGACGGACAGGCAAGCACATAAGCAGTTTTGAGATGATGGCCCACCACGCATTCAATTACCCGGACAGAGAGGTTTACTGGAAAGAAGAGACAGTGACGTACTGTCATGAACTCCTCACAGAGACGCTTGGGATAGACGAATCGCTGATAACTTACAAAGAACATCCATGGGTGGGGGGAGGGAACGCCGGCCCATCGCTGGAGGTGATAGTGGGCGGCCTGGAACTCGCCACGCTGGTATTTATGAATCTGCGCAGAGACCCAAACGGGAGCATAGAGCTGGACGGTGAGCGGTACAGCGAAATGGACGTCAGGGTGGTTGATACCGGCTATGGCCTTGAGCGTTTTGTCTGGGCATCTCAGGGCACACCCACGATATACGAGGCGGTTTTTCCGGGCATGGTTGAAAAGATAATGGACCTGGCCAGTGTGTCCAGGGAGACGGGAGACGAGCGTCTCGGGAGGATATTGTCGGAACACGCGATCCTGGCAGGGATGATGGACGTTTCCACAGGCACGAGTATGGAAGACCTCCGTGCAACCCTGGCCAGACGGTTGCACGAGAGAGGCATAGAGATATCCCCCAAAGAACTTGCCAGGATACTTGAGCCTCTTGAAAACGTTTACATAATAACGGACCACACCAAGACGATAGCCCTCATGCTCTCTGATGGAATAGTGCCCAGCAATGTCAAAGCTGGCTATCTGGCCCGGCTGCTCATCCGGCGGACCCTGCGTTTGATGGAGGAGATGGGAATAGAAGAGCCACTCTCAACCCTTGTCCTGTGGCAGCTGGATTACTGGAAAAGCATAATGGACACGTCCACAAGGGACGTTGTCAGAGAGATGGTTGACCTAGAGGAAGAACGCTACCGCGCAACGGTGACAAAGGGCAGGGGGATCGTGGAAAGAGTGCTGAAAAAAGAGGGAACGATTTCGCCGGAGAAACTCGTTGAACTCTACGACAGCCACGGCCTCCATCCGACGGTGGTGCGCTCTATAGCCAGAGAGATGGGTGTTGAGGTTGACATCCCTGACACGTTCAACGCCCTCCTGGCAGAACGCCAGCGTGCCTGCTCCGGGGAAGAAGATGAAATGGCTGAGAAAGAGTACGACCTGCCGCCCACGAGACCGGTTTATTATGAAAAATCCGACGCCAGAGAGATAGAGGCCAGAGTTATTTACTCAAAAGATGGCGAGGTGGTTCTGGACGCGACACCCTTCTACCCTGAGGGGGGCGGTCAGCCCGCGGACAGGGGCTGGCTGGTAAAGGGGGACACCCGGGCCAGGGTCGTGCACGTGTCCAAACACAGAGACGTGATAGTGCACCACCTGGAAAAACCGGAGCAGGGCGATGCTTTCAGAGAGGGAGACGTTGTTAGGGCTGTGGTGGACTGGGACCTCCGAATGGCACACACCCGCCATCACACCGCCACACACATACTGCTGGGGGTTTTCCGTGAGGTCCTGGGCAAACACGTCTGGCAGGCAGGATCTCAGAACCAGCGTGACTGGGCTCGCCTGGACATAGCCCACTTCCGTCCCATAACCCGGGAGGAGATAAAACGGGTTGAACACCTGGCCAACGAGTATGTGCGTCGCCTCATACCCGTGGAAAAGAAGTGGATGAACAGAGAAGACGCTGAGAAAGAATATGGTTTCCGCCTGTACCAGGGGGGTGCGCCTAAGAGTGCGAAGATAAGGGTGGTGGTGATTCCCGGCCTGGACGCCGAGGGGTGCGGCGGCACCCACGTTGACAACACGGGGGAGGTCGGGTGGATAAAGATACGGAAAACGGAGAGGATACAGGACGGTGTGGAGAGGGTTATATTCTCCGCCGGTCCATCGGCCATAGATTTTGTCCACTGGGAAGAAGACCTGCTCTTTGACAGCGCAAGACGCCTGAGTGTCTCGCCAGAGGTACTCCCCCAGACGGTCTCCAGGTTCTTTGAGGAGTGGAAAAGTCTGCGCAAAGATGTTGAGCGTCTCCGGAAGTACGAGGCTGAATATCTGGCTGAGAGATATTTTTCCAGCGCCGAGGACCTGGGCGATGGCATGTTTTTCGTGGGCGATGTCGTCGGAGAGGACGTTGACATTCAAAAACTCGCCGCCGGGGTCGTTGAGAAAATGGAAAAAAATGGCATGAGCGGCGTGGTGGTTTTTGTGTCCGGGAAAGGAAAGGGTGTCATGGCCCGCACAGGGGGGGTGGGCGTGGACTGTGGCTCTCTGGTGCGTGAGGTGGCTGGAGAAATGGGCGGGGGCGGGGGAGGAAAACCCGACTTCGCGAGGTTCGGTGGAGTGAAAGATCCGGCCGGTTTCATAGAGGCTGTTAGGAGCCGGCTGGTGTCGTAGCCAGTTCTGGGGGCGGTGAAAACATATAAATATGGCCGCCGGAGTTTTGAGAGGGAGGACGTATGAACCTGTTCCCGTGGGCTGCTTTCATACTGGCGTTTGTTTCGGGTTTCATGACCTGGATAGCGAGGTATGTATGGCAGGACAGGAAGAAGACCCAGACATGGGCGGCGATAGGAATAGTTTCAACGATGGCGTTCATGATATGGGCACTTTTCTACTCCGGCCTTTGAGCCCCTTGCGGCTCGCCTATGGGAGAGAATGAGAGGGCCAGGCGGGAGGCGGTGAGTGGCGATGGTTGAGAAGACAAAGCGGTGGACGATTGAAGATGTTCCGGAAGGCCTGCGTGAGTACATCCAGCGTGTCCCATGGCAGAACCCCCTTGTCAGGGTTGAGAGAAAGGAAGACGAGGGGACGGTGGTTTTGATATACAAAAAGAATTTCACACGCTTTGAGAGATGGCTGCATAAGCTTATCGGTGGGCCGGAGTACATAAGGAGACCTCTTGACAGGCCGGGTACAACAATATGGGACCTCTGCGATGGAGAGCACACGATTCTTGACATAGTCAACGAGGTTGAGGAACTCTACCGCGAAGATGTCGCCCCCGCCCTCCCCAGGGTTGCGAAGTTCGTCCAGATGCTGAGGGAGAGGAACCTGGTACTGCTTTTGAAGGAGGGGGAGAGACCCCCGTGGGCGCCCCCTGACAGGGAATCGGAGGTGTCATAGTGGCTCTCTTACGTAGAAGGCGGAGGCGACGCCGTGAAAAAGTCCTCGGCGCTGTTCTGAGATGTCCCCAGTGCGGGAGCACGAACATTTACTATGAGAACGCTCTGATAACCGGATACAAGTATCACTGCGCTGACTGTGACTACGTGGGCGCTTTTATAATAGAAGAGGAGGAGGGAACAGGGTCCGAGGATGATGGAGGGGAAACCAGAGACGGTGGGGATGAAAGGGCGGAGTCGGAGGGGGACTAGAAGAGGGCTCTTTTATTCGAGCTTCCAGTCTTACAGCCGGAGCATTTCTCTCACGCTTTTTCTGGCGTTTTTCACGGTGTCCCTGGCCAGTTCTTTGAGAGCCCACCAGCCGTCTTTTATGTTTCCGCCCACGCCTTCAACTGCCGTCTTGTAAAGCAGGAACACCACCACGAGGAAAAGAACCGGGCCGAGTACGGGAACTGGCTCAGGGATGATGGAGAAATCGGGATATGCCACCAGCACACCCGCAGCCAGTATTCCTGCGAAGGCCTCTCCGGCTATGAGACCGGACGAGTAGAGGATGCCCCTGTTGTGGAGTTTTTCTGAGGCCACATCCTCTTTTCTGTTCTTGCGTCCTATCCTATCAACCACTGCGTGGAGTATCCCTCCGAGCATTATCGGGGTTGAGAGAGTGAAGGGGAGATATATCCCTATTGCGACGGCCAGTATGGGAATGTCAAAGAGGATGAGCAGGACGGCGAGTTCCATCCCGGCCAGAAACATCACGTAGTTCACGGTCCCCCCGAAAACAGCTGTCAGGAGGCCGCTCATGGCCTGTGCCTGCGGTGCCTCAAGACCTGTCCCGGGACCGATCCCATAGCCCCTGTAGAGGAGCATCAGTATCGGGGCTATGACCAGGGCTGTCGCGACGACACCTATCATTTCTCCGAGCTGCAGATATTTTGGGGTTGAGCCGACTATCTGCCCTGTTTTGAAATCCTGCAACACGTCGCCGGCGATGGCCGCAGCACAACAAACGACGGCCCCGACACCCAGAGCGCCGGCCATCCCTGATGGCCCCCTGGCTCCGAGCATCAACAACAGGAGGGATGCAAAAAGAAGTGTGGTTATAGTGACCCCGGATATGGGGTTGTTGCTGCTTCCCACAACCCCGGCCAGGTAGCCGGCTATTGCGGTGAAGAAAAAGGCGGCCACCACCATGACCACGGCTCCGACTCCGGCTATCAGGGCCGAACTGGTGAGATAGAAATACAGTCCTCCGATGGGAATCACGAGTGCCATGGCCACCAGCAGGGACTTGTCAACCGGGAGGTCCTGTTCTGTTCTTGGGACTTCCTTCTTTTCCACGTCGCCGCCCCGGATTGTTTTTATCCCACGCATTGCCTCTCCAAAAGCTCCGCCGACGGACTGGCGGATGGTGAACATGGTCCATATCCCGCCGAACACGATGGCCCCTATGCCGATCCATATGATCTGCTCGTTTTTTATCTGCATAACCACTTCAACCGCTGACATGGTAGATGGGTCTATGCCCGGGTACGAGCCGCTGAAAGCCATGCTGAGAAAGATGGGCAGCACCAGCACCCAGCCGATGACCCCGCCCAGAAAGACGTAGCTGGAGATCCTCGGGCCTATGATGTATCCCACGCTGACAAGTGCGGCGCTGAGGTCTCCTCCCAGATAAAATTTGGCCTTTCCAAGCCCTATGACGCCTTCAACCCTGTCGTGGACCAGGCGAAGGGCTGCGCTGAGCGATTTGTAAAAGAGCCCCACAACAAGGGCTGCGAAAACATATCGGGCGGATGTTCCGCCCTCCCACCCGGCGAAGAGAACCTCCGCCGAGGCCACGCCCTCCGGGTATGGTAGCGCTTCTTCCTCTATGAGTATCCTCCTAAGGCTGATCGTGAAAAGCACTCCCAGCACGCCGCCTATAAGGGCTATGAGCGTGGTTGTGACGTAGTCAAAGTCCTTCCACGCCCCTATAAGAATGAACGCTGGTATGGTGAATATCACACCAGCAGCCAGCGACTCGCCCGCCGATGCCATGGTCTTGGAGAGGTTTGCCTCAAGAATAGTCCCGCCGAAAGCACGGAAAATGGCAAGCGAGATAACCGCTGCCGGGATGGTGGCTGAGACGGTCATTCCCACTTTTAGGCCCAGGTAGGCGTTCGTGGCCGCCATTGCCATGGCCAGGACCGCGCCCACCAGGATCGCCTTTGGCGTGAACTCGGGCACATACCTGTCTGCGGGTATGTAGGGCTCAACAACGTTTTTTTCCGGCGACGAGACACGCTGAGTCATCAGATCAACCACCGGCGCTGTACGCCACCTTAAGGGTTTTGAGTAATAAAACTTCGCCTGTCCCATCAAAGCCTGTACTCAAGTCCCAGCGGGACGTGTCTCACCCAGCCGCCCTTTTCCCCACCGTCCACCACACGCCCCACAACTTTAGCATTTTCTCCCATGTCCCGCAGCGTTCCCACCACATTATCTGCTTCTTCCGGGGAGACCGCAAGCACAAAACCCATCCCCATGTTGAAAACCCTGTACATCTCCTGGTCAGAGACCCCGCCAAGGCGCTGGAGTTCAATGAACACAGGCTGAGGCGTAAACGGGTCTGTTATTTCATACCCATGGGATGGGTTCATCCTGGGGATGTTTTCCAGCCCCCCGCCGGTTATGTGAGCGAGCCCGTGGACATCGTATCTTTCCACAACCGCCAGCACCGGTTTGACGTATATCCTGGTTGGCTCAAGCAGCACCTCCCCCCACGATTTTGTCGGGTCGGCCGGGAAAGGGCTGTGGAACCCGCCTTTTTTTTCCACTATTTTGCGGGCGAGGGTGTATCCGTTGCTGTGCAACCCGCTGCTCTGGAGGCCCACCAGGACATCGCCGGGAGACACCTTTTCTCCGGTGATAACCCTGTCTTTTCTAACAGCGCCCAGGCATGTGCCCGCCAGGTCAAAGCCCCGCACGATTTCGGGCAGGGTGGCTGTCTCTCCGCCGATTATCCTCACACCAGCCATTTCTGCCCCCCTGGCAAGCCCCCGCCCTATCTCCTCGGCAAAACGAAGGTCGTGCTTCTCAACTGCCAGATAGTCCACGAAAGCTATCGGACGGGCACCGGCGCATATCATATCATTCACGTTCATGGCTATGCAGTCAATCCCCACGGTGTCCCATTTCTGCATGGCGCTGGCCACAAGGACCTTTGAGCCTACCCCATCCGTGCACAGAGAAAGATAATAGTCGCCGAAATCCACCAGACCTGTGAAAAAACCCCCCGGCACATCTTTTTTCCCCTTTCTTCTGCCCGCTCCCAGGCGGGATATCAGCGTTTTCACAACCCTCTTTTCAACGTCTATGTCCACTCCGGTGGCAGAGTAACTGAGCCCCCCTTTTTCACCGCCCATTTTTCTCTCCCCGCCCTATCTCAAGCATCCTTTCAAGCGCTCTCCTGGCCCTTTTAGCAACATCTTCAGGTACTTTCACCTCGTAGACCTCTTTCTCAAGTGCTCTGAGGACCTTTTCAAGGGTTATCTTTTTCATGTTGGGACAGACGGCGGTCGGTATGGCGTAGAACTCTTTTTCCGGGAGCGCCTTTTTCAATCTGTAGGCGTGCTCTTTCTCTGTGCCAACGATAAACTCCTTTGCAGACGAGTTTCTGGCATGGAGCAGCATCCCCTGAGTGGAATACACACCATCCGCCAGGTCTATCACATCCGGAGTACACTCGGGGTGGACGAGCACCTCGGCGTCTGGGTGCTGTTCTTTGAGAGCCATTATCTGTTCCCGTGTTATACCCTGGTGGGTGGGACAGTAGCCCGCCGGCAGTATGACCTCCTTTTCAGGGACCATCTTCTGGACATACAGGCCGAGGTTTACGTCGGGCACAAAAATGACCTTCCCGGCGTCAAGGGAACGCACGACATCAACAGCGTTTGCGGAGGTGCAGCAGACATCCGACTCCGCCTTCACCTCGGCCGTAGTATTCACATACGCCACAACAGGCGCCCCCGGGTTTCTCTCCTTCAGTGCCCTGATCGTGGCCACGTCAACCATGCGGGCCATCGGACACCTGCTGTCCGGCTCGGGCGAAAAAACCCTTTTGTCCGGGTTCAAAATGGCGGCGGTCTCGGCCATAAACCAGACACCGCATACCAGAATGTTCATGTTGGGCGCTTCAACCGCCTTCTGAGCCATCACAAGAGAATCGCCAACAAAGTCCGCCACGTCCTGGACCTCTGGATACTGGTAGTTGTGGGCCAGGATGAAAAAATCCTTTTCTCCGGCGATCTCCCTGACCCGCTTCTGCATCTCCGCCATCTCTGTTTTCTCAGCCATCTACGACCCCTCACACGGAGAAAGATAAAAACCTTTTCCCTCTCTGGTGTGGGTTATGTGCCACGAGATATTAGATGTTAGATGCTAACTATAAAGAGCGATAAAAATAAGTTACACCACACGCTACCATGTGATGGTCTGTGGCGATACCCATGCCCTCTCTTGACGACATAGCCAGCAACAGGACTTCCGGTGCCGCCGAGATCAAAGAGATGTCCATAGAGTACCTGCTGGAAAAAACAGGGGAGATACGCTCAGACACTCAGCCCCGTGACGCAATTGCTTTAATCGCAGACGCAGCCAGAAAACTGGTTTCTGCCCGGCCGTCCATGGCGCCCGTTTTCAACCTGGCAAATGGGCTGCTGCTCGCTGTGGAAAAAGTCGGTGTTGGTGGAGCAGTTGACACGGCTGATGTCGTGGAGGCGGCCAGGGATTTTCTCCTCAGAGAACGGGGGAGAACGGAGAGGATGGTGGGAGGGGTAGTGGGGAATGCCCTGGGTGTTTTGGGGGGCATGGAGAAGTTTGTGGTTTTGAGCTGGAGCTCAACTGTGAACGCCGCCATGGTTGAACTGGCAAAAAAGCGCACGGGCGGGGAGCGCGAAGACGGAAAACCATTGGAGGTTTTTGTCCTGGAGTCCCGGCCGGCTATGGAGGGGAGACAGACGGCGCTGTTTCTGGCCAAAAACGGGATCAGGGTCACATATCTGTGCGATGCTCTCATGGGAACGGCTGTTGAAAACTCCGATGCGGTGGTGCTGGGGGCGGATGCCGTCACCATACACGGTGTGGTCAATAAAACCGGTTCTTTTCCCATCTCATTGGCGGCCAGACATCTCGGGAAACCTCTCTATGCCCTGACTTCCACAGACAAGTTTTACCCGGCATCCATGGGTGACATAAAAATAGCCGACAGGGATCCGGATGAGGTGTGGGAGAAGCCGCCGGCAGGGGTCAGGGTTTTGAACAGGTATTTTGAGAAGGTCCCGCTGGACCTTTTAACAGCTATAATAACAGAGAGGGGACCGTTGGACGAAAAAGAAACCCTGGCCTTTCTGAAAAAAATGCCCGTCTCGTCCCTTTTGCTCTGATTCTGTTTCTGTGCCTGTTGTTCCTTTTTACAACTGATCCCGAAGCGCCTCCTCAACGGCCTTCCTCAGCATCTCGTTTATGCGTTTTCCGTCCACTTTTCCACGGAACTCTTTCATCGCTATTCCCATGAGGGGGTTGACGGCGGCCACCCCTTTTTCTCTGACAAAATCCATTCTCTCGGCCACGATGGCCCGTATCCGCTCTTCAACAGATTTGAGATCAACTTTTCCCCCGCCCACCCCCAGAGCCCTCATCCCGTCTTCTACTGTTGAGCCAGGGTGTTCAGAGAGGTACTCCAGGACGTCTTTTATGGCCTCTTTGGCCGCCTCGCCCTTTTCCACCATTGCCAGCAACTCCTCCACGGCCCTTGTTCCAACTTCGGGGTGGCTAACCAGTGCGGTTCCCACGATGGGCGGGGAGACGTTTCTGTACAACCCGGCCAGACGCTCAAAATCATCCCACACACCCTCCCGCATTATCTGCCCGGCGAGTTCCCCGCTCAGCCCCCATTTCTCCACCAGCCGTTTTTCAACAACCCATGGATACTCTGGCATGTTTTTTCGGAGGCGGTCAAGCATCTCTGGTGTGACCTCTATGGGCGGCACGTCCGTCTCGGGGTACATCCTGGCTTTTCCGGGCAGCGGCCTGCTGTACCTGGTAGTGCCCTCCGGGAGAGGGTCTCTCGTCTCCTCCGGAACCCCTTCCAGAGCCATCCTTGCCCTCTCTATGACCCTTTCCATGCCCCGTCTGGCCCGGTCTTCTCTGTCGGCTATGAGAACGAAGGCGTCTTTTTCTCCCAGGCCGAGTCTTTCTTCAACAGCCCCAACCTCTTTTTCTGTTATGCCATAGGCGGGGAGTTCGTCTGTGTGAAACAACCCCCCCACACCAGCCGTCCTCGCATAGGCGGCCAGCTCCGGTCCCAGACACTTTTTCCCATCGGAGAAAATGCCGAGGACTCCCCGGAATCTATAGAGGGGGAGGGCCAGCACGACACCCCCGCCCTTGAGCGCCCTTTTTATGACCTTTGACTTTGTGTTCTGGAAAATTTCTGTGACGTCCACCACCTCACCCACGTCTGCGCCGCGGTCTCTCAGCACTTCAGCGGCACGGAGCAGTCTCTCCTGGCGATGCATCTCCTCTTCAATGTAAGATGAGATCATGCCAAGTTCCTGGACCCCTTTTATCTCTGTCCTGGCGCCGCCGGGTATTGATATGTTGAGGTCCTCCCTTATCGTTCCCAGACCCCTTTTGACCCGCCGGGTGGTGCGCAGGAGCATTCCTATCGTCTCAGCGGCCTTTTTTCCCATCTCAGGCGAGTCAATGTCCGGGCCAGTGGCTATCTCAATCAGCGGCACACCGAGTCGGTCCAGGTTGTAAACCACCTCGTCTCCCTTTTTTTCCACGGGCCTGGCGGCATCCTCTTCCAGGCAGATAGTTGATATGGTAATCCTCTTCTTTTCTCCCCCAACGTCCACGTCTATCCAACCGTTTCTGGCTATCAGAGCGGTCCGCTGAAAACCGGTGGTGTTGGAACCGTCTATAACTATCTTTCTCATGAAATGTATCTCGTCAACGGGGGTGGCGTGGACCATGAGCGAAAAAACGAGGGCCGTCTCCACAGCATCCATGTTGACAGAATGTGGGGGCTCTTCGTCTGCTTCAACAAGACACGTTGTCACCGGCGTTTTGTATCTGAACCCCCTCTTTTTGGACGCCTCAAGCAGGGCGGCCCGATCCACCTCTCCGAGCTCGCTCTGGACAGGTCTCAGCCGGCGGACAAACTCTCCCACCCACCTTTCGGTCAGGTCTGATGGACATGGACAGAAGAGTTTGTGCGTGTCCAGCTGCTGGTGTATCTCCAGCCCGCATTTCAGAGAGACCGTTTTCTCGCTTGCACCCCCTTTCACCGGCCTTCACCCCCTTTTTTGTCATCCTTTGCTTCCCTCTCTTTCTCGCCGCCCCCGGTTGTCATCTCGGGGGGAGTTTTTGTCCCGGGAAAACCGTCAGAGAAGAGCGAAGACGACGGGTTTATCTCACCCGCCAGCGGCTGGGTGAGGAGTTTTTTTGCCTCCTCTGGACCGGACGTGTTGCCGAGAGTCCACATCATCTTGACATACGCCACCTCCGGGAGCATGTCCCCGCAGGGGACGGCGCCGGCGAGGAGCATCTCTCTGCCGGTGGAGTAAACGTTGAGGTTCACACGTCCCCAGAGACACTGGGTGGTCACCGCCACCACGACACCGCTCTCTGTGAGCTGTTTTATCTCCTCAATAAGGTCAGATGAGACGTGTCCCAGGCCAGTGCCGGCCAGCACCACCCCCCTGGCTCCGTCAACCATCTTTCTGAACCGCTCAACGCCCATGCCCGGGTAAAAATAGACCAGTGCAACGTCTCTTTCCATGCTGGTTTTCAACACCATCTCCCCATCGGTGGAAGTCCTGGCCCACGGGTAGAGCTCAACGTTTTCTCCCACAACCCGTCCTAGTATGGGCGTGTTTATGCTCAGAAAAGCGTCTCTACGGCTGGAATGCATCTTTCTGACCCTTGTTCCACGGTGCACAGCACACCATGTGTCCCCTGTTTCGGCGTGCATGACCACGGCAACCTCCCGGAGAGGGGACATGGCGACCCTGGTGGCGCAGAGGAGGTTCATGGTTGCGTCGCTGCTGGGCCTGTCACTGCTCCTCTGACTCCCGACCAGTACCACCGGCCCGGGGGGGTTCTGGACCATGAAAGAGAGGGCGGCGGCGGTATAGGCCATGGTGTCTGTTCCGTGAGGTATGACCACGCCCACCGCTCCTTCTTTGAAAGACTCGGCCACTTTTTCTGCCAGGGACACCCAGATGTCTGGTGTCATGTTTTCGCTCAAAACGCTTGAGACCACAGTGGCATGGGGGGTGCAGAGGTCGAGGATCTCCGGCACAGAAAAAACAAGGTCTTCCGCCGTAACAGCCGGGTGCACGGCGCCTGTCCTGTAATCAACATAGCTGGCGATGGTTCCGCCTGTGCTCAGGAAATGGACCTCCGGCCTGTTTCCGGGTGGTATCTCTCTCTTTTTTCTTTCGGACGGCTTTTTTTTCTCAACAAGTTCCACCACGGCGTCATCGCTGATACGGACGCCGACGTTGTAGCCGCTGTCCAGTTTCAAAACGGCTATGTCGGCCCCCGTGAGAGCGTGGCGGGGCATGAGTACGCCTTCATATTCCACGTCTCCGCGTTTTATCCGTACCCTGTCCCCTATTTCGGCCCCTGCCTCCTTTATCTTTTTTTCAACGGCGCCCTCATATCTCATGGCGGAGAAAAAGGTGGGGGGGAATAAAAGGGTAACCCAGGGCATGCACTTTCATTTTTCCGCCCATCTCCCGCCTTAACTCTTATCTACCCGGTTGGATATAGGCGCGTGATGTTCACGGATCTGTCCTACAGCGACGTGGAAAAGGCGGCGAGAATCTTCGTTGAGGCGGCTGAAAAGAGCGCCCGGGAGGTTGACAGAGACAGGTTTTTTTCCGTCCAGCCGCTCTCTTTTGACGGCAGGGTGGCCGCTGTTGACGGGGGCAGCGGCGTGGTTGTGGACTTCAACTCTTTCCTGGTGGGCATCCTCCGGGTGGGACACGTCCTGGTGGGCGACGGGCTGATGGAGGAAGATGTCTCTCCGCCCGAGATGGTTTTTCTCTCGCGGGAAAACATGCTGGACGTGTACAGAGATGAGGCGGGTTTGATAGGCCCGGGAGATGGCACCGGTAGCCATTTGCCGCCAGATCCCCAGTCGGTTCTGAGCAGGATGCGCTTTTTCAGGGAGATAAAGACGGCTCTCGGTGCCATGGACAGGCTCGGCGAGGGAGACCTGCTCCTCGTTGACGGGTCGCTGCGGACGGACATACCACACCCCCGGGAGGCTCTCTCCCTCCTTGTTGAAAGGGCCCGTGAGAGGGGAATAAACCTTGTGGGTGTGAGCAAGACGACCTCTCTCCACATAAACGGCATATCGCTTTTGCAGGTCGTTGGCATGGCGGGTTTTGATGCTGGCATGGAGCGGTGGGCCTACGAGGTGGACGTTGAGGACTCCCACCAGTTCGGGAGGGTTTTCATAGTCCGTCTGCACCCCAACGCCGTTTCTCCATTCAGGGTTGATGTTGTGGGAGACGTTGATATGGTCCTGGGGGTCATCGCAGGTCTCTCGGAGGACTCTTCTCTCCTTGGATACCCGTATCCTCTGGCCATGGTCCACAACCGTGTGGCTGTGAAAAAAGACCTGTGCGACACCGCCAGGATGGTTTTTGAGAGCGTCCTGCCCACGATTTCGGGCGGCGACAGGTGGATGCGTGTTTTCACAGACTTCCACAGAATCTTGGATATGGGGGTGTGATGGTTGGCGGATGTGGGCGAGATAGTGGGCCGTGTTGTCGGAAACAACGTCACGGAGATACGTCTGCGCACCAGGTACGGCGTCCGGGTGAAGGTCGGAGAGATGCTGGTGGCGGAGGACAGCGATGATGGAGCCTCGTATCTCCTGCGTGCGTATGATGTCCGGTATGGGGCCGAGGCGAGCGGTGATGACTGGATGGAACGCACCGCCGGCGGCATGCTCTTGCTGGACGCCAAGAACCAGCGTGCTGATCTCGTGGACAAAGAGCGCCGACTATACTACGATGTCTATTGTATCCCCCTGGGATATGTGCGAGGCGGGGTTTTTCTTCGTTCAAAGACGCTCCCATCTCATTTTTCAAGGGTGAGGCGTGCCAGGGCAGAGGACTATGACGTTTTGAGAGGAAAGATGGGCACGGTTGAGGTTGGTTTTTTGAGAAACGGGGATGAGGTGATTGAGTACCCGGTGGGCATAAGCGAGGAGAGTTTTCCGTATCATATAGGTATTTTTGCCACCACGGGTATGGGCAAGAGCAATCTGATGAAGTGTCTGGCCGCTTCGGTGATGAAAAACAGAGAGGCGGGTCTCCTTCTCCTGGACCCCCACGGTGAATACTACGATGGCGGCGGGCCCGGGAGGCTGGGGCTGAAGGACTTTCCGGGCGCGGAGAGCGGGCTGGTTGTTTACAGTGCCAGACGTCTGAGGGGTGATTACAGGAGCATACGTCTGTCTCCGAAGGAGATAAAGGTACAGGACCTGGCCCGTTTGTACAATTTCAGCGAAGCACAGCGTGAAGCGCTGGTCCACGCAGAGTACAGGCTGGGCGATATGTGGCTGGTCCATCTCCATGATATGAGCGTTGAGGACCTCAAAGACGGTGCTCTGAGTCGCTTCAGCGAGTCCACGATCCAGGTGATAAAGAGGAGGATAGACCACCTGTTCCGGTTCAACCTGGTTTCCCGCAACCCGGACGTGTCCATGACCGCCAGCGTGCTCAACGAGCTCAGGAACAGAAAAGTGGTCCTGGTGGATACCAGCAACATGTACGAGGCGGAGGAACTGCTGGTGAGCACTGTTCTGGCGAGGGGTGTTTTTGAGAGCAATAAATCGCTGTACGGCGATGTGGAGCGTTTCAGAGATATACCCCCTGTTCTTATCACGATTGAAGAGGCTCAGCGGGTTCTGGGGCCGGGCCACGGGGGTATTTTTGCTCAGATAGCCCGGGAGGGACGAAAGTTCAAAACAGGGCTATGTGCCATAAGCCAGCAGCCCAAGCTTATTGACAGGGAGGTGATAAGCCAGTTCAACACTCTGTTCATACTCGGCCTGGCTGACAGGCGGGACAGGGAGATTCTGACGGCCTCTGCCAAACAGGATGTTTCCCGTCTGGACAACGAGATACAGACGCTTTCTCCGGGCGAGGGAATAATAACCTCGCCTTTCACGCCTTTCGCTGTCCCCGTGAAGGTTCACCTCTATGAGGAATATGTGGAACGGGAGAGGGAGACGGGGCGGGAGAGGGAAAGTGAAGGAGGCGGCGGGGGTGTGGAGAGCGCCAGAGACGCCGGGGACGGAGAAAGAGGTGGTGGTTTTGACGACGGCTTTTTCTGAGCATGGAAGATTCCTGGGGTTCATGGGGCGTGGGAGGTGGCACAGGTGAAAGTGCTCCACGTGGCTGATACGCACCTGGGCTTCAGGGCCTACGGGAAGATGTGCAGGGAGGGAGAGTGTCCTGATAAGAGGTTTGTTAATCTCAACATGCGTGAGGTTGATTTTTACGAGTCTTTCAGAAGGGTAATTGATGCTGCTATATCTGAAAAAGTGGATGCCGTTGTGCACGCCGGAGACCTGTTTGATTCTGTGAGGCCCAGCAACAGGACCATATCTTTTGCAATGGAACAGATAGCCAGATTGGATGAAAAGGACATCCCGTTTGTTGTCATATCCGGGAACCATTCAACGCCCCGTCTGCGGGACACCGGGAGCGTTTTCAGGATACTCTCTTTTCTGCCCAACGTACACGCCGCGTATCGGGGGAAGTACGAGGAGATGGTTGTCGGAGACCTCCACGTCCATGCCCTCCCCCACTGTGTGAGCCAGGAAGTTTTTGACGGGGAGATAAAGAAAATGGTCTCCGCCAGGCCCGGGGGGAAGTACAACGTGGCTGTCCTCCACGCCGGTGTGATTGAGGTCAGCGTTTTCGGTAAAAACGAGTACACCACGGGCGAGGTCAATGAGAACAGGGTCTCCAGCAGCCGCCTGGAGGCGCTCATAAAGGGGGGGTTTGATTATGTTGCTCTGGGTCATTATCACAGGCACACGGAGCTGCTGGACAGGGTGGTCTATGCTGGTTCAACCGAGCGGCTGAGTTTTGCGGAATCTGGCGAAAAAAAGGGTTTCGTGGTCGTGGACCTTGACAGAGGGGAACGGGATTTCCATGAGCTGCCTGTCAGGGAGATGGTGGACCTGCGTTTTGATTACCGGGGCCAGAGCGCCGTGGAACTTGAGGATTTCCTCGTCGGCATCCTGGACGAGGTTGGCGTGGAGGGCAAAATAATCCGTATAGTCGTAGATGACGTTCCGCCGGGGGTCCAGAGGGCTATGAGGATGGCCAGGGTGATGGAGGCGGCGAGGGGTGCCCTGTTTTTCAGACCGGATATCAGGGTGAAAGGAGAGGTGCCGGACAGGGAGGTCTTCACCGGCCGGGTTGGCTCAATTGTCAGGGAGTTTGAGAGATATGCCGCCGGCTATCCCATTCCGCCGGGCGTCAGCAGGGAGAAGGTTGTTGAGACGGGCAAAAAATATCTGCTTGATGCCATTTCAGAGGGGGGAGGAGAGGAAGGCACATCTGTAGATGAGGAAACCATGGATGATGATGGGATGGACGGTGGTGGGAGAGATGCTGTGGAAGCGGATAAGAGAGAACAGGGGGTGGGTGGGAGATGAAAATAATCTATCTGCGGCTTAAAAACTACAGGCGTATAAAGGAGGCTGAGATTGAGTTTCCGGAGGGCGTCATAGGAATAATCGGCCCGAACGGTTCTGGCAAGACGACGCTGGTTGAGAGCATAGCGTGGGTTCTGTTTGGAAACAAAAGAGATATAACTCGTGGTCTCGGTCCGGAGGAACTTGTGTGGAGGGGCGCAGATAAGGGTGAATCGGTGTGGGGTGAACTGTGCTTCAAAATGGGGGGGAGCGAGTACGTCCTGGAGAGAAATCTAAAGACAGCGACGCTGAAAACCTCGGATGGCCGGGTGCTGGCCAAGGGCATCAAGGGTGTTGAAAAAAAGGTGCAGGAGATCCTGGGTGTGGACTACAAAGGCTTTTTCCACTCCGTTTTTTCGCGTCAGAACGAGCTGAGGGTTTTTTCGTCTCTGAGACCTGAGGAAAGAAAAAAGTTGATAGAGCGGCTTGTTGGCTTTTCTGCTGTTGAGGCAGCGCGTAAAAAGGCGAGTGAAGACCTGAGATTCTCAGAGAAAAAGATAGAGATGCTTGAGAGGGATCTTTTCAGGGACGGGGTTGACCAGTTCAGGGAAGCTGAGAAGGAGAAGGCGGAAAAAGAAGAGCGTGTTGCCCGCCTCTCTGAGAAAAAAGACGCTCTGGAGAAGGAGAGGGAGCGTCTCTCTGAAGCCATAGCGGAGGCGGAGAAGGAACGGGACGAGGTTGAGAAGAAGATGCGGCTTTTTTCGGTTAAAAAAAAGGAGTTGGAGGGCCTGCGCGAGACCATAACGGACAGGCGGCTGGAGATAGAGGACGTGGAGAAAAAGCTGGCGGACATAGAAAAAAAGGAGAAGATGATGGCGGATTTTAGAGGTATAAAAGAGGTCGTTGAGCGTCTCCGGAAGAAAAACGAGGATTTTGTCAGGCTCAGACACGAGATTGAAAAGAAGAGGGAGGTTGAGAACGACATTGAGAGGCTTGACCTGGAGATAGATAAGATTCAGAAAGAGCTTTCCAGGATGGGCGACCTTGATGAAAAACAGGAGGCCCTGGAGGATGAAAAGGCCGTTGTGGTCCGTGAAAGGGAAAAGAAGATTGCTGAGAAGGAAAGGGCCAGCGAGGCGGCGGTTAGAGCGTCTTCCAGGGTTGAGCGTCTTAAAAAGGAGATAGACGAGGTGGTTGAGCACCTTGAGAGCATAAAAGGGCTGGGCAGAAAGGGAAAATGTCCTACCTGTGAACGCCCCCTGGGAGAGCACTATGAGGAGCTGCTGAGGAAGTATGAAAAGAAGATGGAAGAGCTGAGAAAAGAGGAGGAGCGGCTGTCTCTTGAGGAGGAAAAAAGCAGGTCCATCATTGAGGCCCTGGACATGGAGCTGAAATCCCTGGATGAGCGTCTCAGGGACATTGAGAAGAGGGAGAAGGCTCTGGCAAAGCGTTTTGAGAGAAAAAGGTCGCTGCAGGAACAGATTGAAGAAAAAAAGCGCCGCAGGGAAGAGCTCCTGGCCCGCCTGGCCGAGATAGGCGATGTCGTCTATGACGCCGAGGCTCACAAGCGTCTTGAAAAGGTGGAGCTGCCGGAGGCGGAAAAAAAGTTGCAGATGTACCACAAGCTCACGGGAGAGGTGTCCGTGAAGGGGTCTCTGATTGAGAGGCGTGAGCGGCTTTTGAGAGAGGTTGAGGAGGCGGAGAAGAAGGCTGAGGCGCTGGAAAAAGAACTCGTGTCCATGGGCGATGTGGAAGAAGAGTATGAAAAAGTTGTCTCCCGCCTTGAAAACCTTCGGAGTGAGGAGAGGAGTCTGTCTGAGAATCTGAACGGTGTCGTTGCTGAGATGGTAGAGCTGCGCTCTGCTCTCAGGTGGATTGAGAAGAGGATTTTGGATCTGCGTGAGAAAAAAGAGGAGCTGGTTCGCCTCCGGGAAGAGGTCAATGTCTTGAGCGTCCTCGTGGGGAAATCGGGCAGGGGGCCATCGCTTTTGAGAGACTTCAGGGACCATCTTTTTGGCCGGGTGAAGAGGGCGATAGCAGTTGTTGCGTCTGAGATCTTTTCGGAGATAACCTCCAGGTATTCGGGGATAGATTTTGATGTGGAACCAGAAGACGGGGCAGGGGGTGAGGGCGGGGACAGGTTTGAGGTGTACATAAACGATGGGGGCGTTTTTTATCCGATCTCACGCTTTTCTGGGGGAGAGGTTGATGCCGCCAATCTCTCCATAAGGATAGCCATATCCCGTGTTGTTGCCGAGATGCACGGAGAGAGCACGGGGGCGCCCATCCGGTTGCTGGTGCTGGATGAGGTTTTTGGCTCCCAGGACGAGACGAGGCGGAGGGGTATCCTTGAGAAGCTGCAGAGGATGGTTTCGGGGGACGTTGGTGCGGGGTGGTTTTCTCAGATCTTTGTGATATCTCACATTGAGGATATAAAAGAGGGCGTGGACCACATCATCCGGCTTGTGGAACAGGACGATGGGTCCAGTGTGGTTGTTATGGACTAAAATCCTGTGGAAGACGTCCTCCTGGGTGGGTTAGTTGGTAGTCAGAGATAGCGCGGGCAGAGATGGCTAACGGAGATGGCTAGAGGACTAAATAAAAAAGGGGTAGCACGGCGCGGACAAGAAAAAGTGGTTGGAATGTATTCGGGTTGGAGGTGGTATCGTGTTTGGGTTGGAGGGTGGTGTCCGCTGCCGTGCCGTGAGGAGATATGTGTTATCTTCTGGTGTATTTTATGGTGCCGGTTTTTGCCGGATTATTTTTTGGCCATTATTTTCATCCAGCCGTTGCTCTCATAGATGGCCAGTTTTTTCTTTTTCAGTATTTTTTCAAACTCTTCCCAGGAGATTACTTCTATGCGCGGGTTGGTACCCTTTGTGAACTGGATACCCTCTGCCCCTTTCACTTTTCCTGGTTTCAGGTTTTTCTGCTTCGCTATTTTCTTTGCCTCTTCCAGAGTTATCTCTCTCATCGCCATGTCTCATTCCTCCTTTCTTTTTTAGACCCTGGACACTCCTGACCCCCGTCGGGTGGAGATCCGCTGGACGTGTCCGATAGGAGATGGCCGTATGCGTATTTATATTTTTTGATTTTTTTGCTTAGGTTTTGTTTGTTATGGTATGTTTTCGGTGTTTGGGATTGTAGGGTTGGAGCGGCCGGTGGTATTTGGTGAGCTATCGGATGACGGGTAATCTGTGATTGACAATCTTTGACTGTCTAAAACTATAAAAATCAATGGGGTATATGGGTTAGAAGGAAGGCCGTAGAAAGGAAGGCCGTAGGAAAGGGCGGAGGCAAGGGCGCGGCTGCTGGTGTGCAGCTGGTGGTGCGGAGCCGATGGTGGTATACTGTATTGGGAACATATTTAGCAACGTTTTTATACAAGAAGGAGATAGGGGTGAAAGCCCCCGGAGGGCTGCGGGTCCGTAGCTCAGCTAGGTAGAGCGTCCGGCTTTTAACCGGACGGCCAGGGGTTCGAAAGGAGCCCACGTGTTGTGGGTTCCAGAAAGTCCCCTCGGACCCGCCATCCCTGTCAGCGGCGTCTGAGGTCCATCCCATGGCTCCATGTGTGCGTTTGACGGGTGCTGTGTCTCCCTTGCGTGTGCTCCGAGTGGTTGCTCTTTGGGTAGTGGCCGCCAATGAGGTGATATGAGTGGAAGAGTTCAATGTGATGGAACACGAGCTTGTGCCAGAACACCGGCTTTTGAGTGAAGAAGAGGCAAATGAGGTTCTGAAAAAACTGGGTGTTGAACGAGAGCAGTTGCCCAAGATTCGCAAAAAAGATCCGTGTGTTGAGTTTCTGGAGCGTATATATGGTGATATACCAGTTGGGTCTATTATCAAGATTATAAGGAAGAGTCCAACGGCCGGGGAAGTGGTCGCATACCGGCTGGTGGTGGCCGAGTCTCTGAAAGAGTTTGGTGAGACGGACTATTACATCGCTTTTGAGGAGGAGGGTGAGTAGATGCGTGAACTCGTGCGTGCCTTTTTCAGAGAGCGGAGTATTGTCAACCACCAGATAGCCTCTTTCAACGATTTCATTCCCACACCGGACAATGTTAACAGCAGGATGCAGAGGATCATTGACGAGATCAGCGTGAGCGACGACCCGGATGAGAAGGGTGTCATAAAGCTGGACCCCGACAAGACGGGTGACAAGGAGATAGTCATCCGCTTCGGGCGTCCAAGGGATGAGACAGGGAGGGTGAAGCCTGGTGCGGAGAACACGATCTTTCTGGGGCCACCCATGGTCCGCGAGGCGAATGGTGCCCGGCGTCCCATAACTCCCATGGAGGCGCGTCTCAGGAACTTTACTTACCAGTCGCCGATTTATCTGTATTTCACGGTGTCTGTTGACGGGGTTGAGCAGGAGCCAGAAAAGGTCCACATAGGGGACCTGCCCGTGATGGTCAAGTCCAGGATTTGCAACCTCCATCCTTTGAATATAAAAGAGGGGAGGGAGCTGTCGGACGAGGAGTACAGGCAGGCGTTGATTGAAAACATGGAAGACCCTGAGGACCCTGGCGGTTATTTCATCGTTGGTGGGACTGAGCGCGTTCTCATTTCGCTTGAGGACCTGGCACCCAACAAAATAATGGTAGAGTACAACGAGCGGTATGGGACGAAACTTGAGGTTGCGAAGGTGTTCTCTCAGAGGGAGGGCTACCGTGCGCTTACGATGATGGAGAAGAAAAAGGACGGCATCCTTGAGGTGTCTGTCCCGGCGGCTCCGTCGTCTATCCCTCTTGTTATTTTGATGAAGGCACTGGGCATGGAGGACAACCAGGAGATCTTTGATGCCATCGTCTCTGTGCCGGAGATGGAGAACATCGTTTTGGCTAACATTGAGGAGGTTGAGAACGAGAAAAACTATCCGCCAGAGGGCATAAGGACCACCGAGGACGCTCTCAACTATCTGGAGAAGAAGTTTGCCATGGGCCAGGCGAAGGAGTACCGTGTGAAAAAGGTTGAGTCAATCATTGACAGGAGCCTTCTGCCTCATCTGGGTGTGAAAAAGGAGGACAGGCGTAGAAAGGCTCTCTATCTGGGCAGGATGGCGCGCTCGGTGCTTGAGCTGTCCCTGGGCATCCGTCCGGAAGATGACAAAGATCACTATGCGAACAAACGTCTTAAGCTGGCCGGCGACCTGATGGAGGACCTCTTCAGAAATGCTTTTCTGGCGCTGATGAAGGATTTGAAATATCAGCTGGAAAAGGGGTACAACAAGAACAAGGCTGTGAAGATTTCCACGGCTATACGCTCGGATGCTTTTACGCAGAAGATTTACCATGCCATGTCAACGGGCAACTGGATCGGCGGGAGAACGGGTGTCTCCCAGCTGCTTGACAGGACCAGCAACATGAGCACTTTGAGCCATATGCGGCGTGTCACATCTCCTTTGACCAGGAGCCAGCCCCACTTTGAGGCCAGGGACCTCCACCCGACCCAGTGGGGGCGTCTCTGTCCCAATGAGACGCCTGAGGGCCAGAACTGTGGTCTGGTGAAAAACTATGCTCTCATCGTGGATGTTTCTGAGGGAATAGACCCATCCATAGTTCGCAAAGAGCTGGAGAGCCGTGGGCTGGAAGAGGTCGTTGGGAGTTTGAGGGATGTGGCCTCCCACGCCAAGGTGTATCTGAACGGTGACCTCGTTGGTCTCCACCCGAAACCCGACTGGCTGGTCTCTGAGTTGCGCGGTATGAGGCGGCGCGGCGAGCTTTCTCACGAGGTCAACATCCGGTTTGACAGGGATATGAACGAGGTCATAATAAACTGTGACCAGGGACGTCTCCGGAGACCCCTTCTGGTGGTTGAGAACAGGGACGTGCGTTTGAACAGGCGGATGCTGGAGGACCTTGAGAGCGGAAAGATCAGCATAACCCGGGATCTCATAAACATGGGCGTTGTTGAGTGGATTGACGCCGAGGAAGAAGAGGACCTCTACATCGCCGTCTATGCTTATGACGTGCCGTCCAGGTGTCCGAACTGCAAGGCGCCGCTGTCCAGGGAAGACGTGGTGTGGGAGAACATAGGCTCCGGGGAAGACGAGGTCGTCCTGAGGTGTAAGAAGTGCGAAAAGACGTTCAGGCGTCCAAAGCTCCTGGAGGAGGAGCACACCCACATGGAAGTTGACCCACTGCTCATTCTGGGTGTTGCGTCCAGTATAGTTCCATACCCGGAGCACAACTCGTCTCCGAGGATTACGATGGGTGCTGCGATGGCGAAGCAGTCGCTGGGGCTGTCCACCACCAACTACAGGATACGCCCGGACACGCGGGGACACCTGTTGCATTATCCGCAGAAGCCGCTTGTGCAGACGGAGGCGATGGATTACATAGGGTTCAACAACCGTCCGGCGGGGCAGAATTTCGTTGTTGCAGTGCTGTCTTATCACGGCTATAACATGGAGGACGCTCTTATTTTCAACCAGGGGTCCATTGACAGGGCGCTGGGCAGGAGCACTTTTATCAGAACGTACAGGGACGAGGAGAGGCGTTATCCTGGTGGGCAGGAGGACCACTTTGAGATACCTGACCCCGAGATAAGGGGTGCCAGGGCTGACAGGGCCTACGTGCACCTGACAGAGGACGGGCTGATAACCCCCGAGGTTTTCGTTGAGGGCGGCGATGTTCTCATAGGAAAGACGTCTCCGCCTCGTTTCATTGAAGAACAGATGGACCTGCTGGTCCCCCAGAAGAGGCGCGAGAGCAGTACAACGGTGCGGCCCGAGGAGAGGGGCTGGGTTGACAGCGTTGTTCTCACCGAGTCTGAAAACGGGAGCCGCCTGGTGAAAGTGTCTGTGAGGGATGAGAGAATCCCTGAACTCGGGGACAAGTTTGCGTCCAGACACGGACAGAAGGGGGTGATAGGTCTCATCGTTCCCCAGCAGGACATGCCTTTCACTGCTGATGGTATAACCCCTGATCTCATCATCAACCCCCACGCTATCCCGTCTCGTATGACAGTGGCCCATGTGCTTGAGATGATAGGCGGAAAGGTTGCTTCTATGGAGGGCCGTTTCATTGATGGCACGGCCTTCAGCGGAGAGCGTGAGGAAGCGCTCAGGCGGGCTCTGGTGGAGAACGGTTTCAAGCACAATGGAAAAGAGGTTTTGTACGATGGCATAACCGGGAGACGTATTGAGGCGGACATTTTCGTGGGCGTCATTTACTACCAGAAGCTGCACCACATGGTTGCCGGGAAGATGCACGTGCGGGCCCGTGGGCCTGTGCAGATTCTCACCCGCCAGCCGACAGAGGGACGGAGCCGGCAGGGCGGTCTCAGGTTCGGTGAGATGGAAAGGGACTGTCTGATAGCGCACGGCGCGTCCATGGTCATAAAGGACAGGTTGCTGGACGAGTCTGATGGCACCATCCTGTATGTCTGCGGCAACCCGGACTGCGGCCACGTGGCTTTTATGGACCGGCGCGGGATTTTGAGGTGTAAGGTGTGTGGTAACACGACAAACGTCCACGCCATTCAGACGTCTTATGCTTTCAAGCTCTTGCTGGACGAGTTGATGTCAATGGGTGTGATAATGAGATTGCATCTGGGGGACCTGGAATGATACTGCAGGGTGTTTACAAGAAGATAAAGGAGATACAGTTTGCGTTGCTGTCTCCAGATGAGATAAGGAGGATGTCCGCTGTCAAGGTGATAACTGCGGACACGTACGACGACGACGGTTTTCCGCTGGAAATGGGTCTCATGGACACCCACATGGGGGTTATAGAGCCAGGCCTGAGGTGCAAGACCTGCGGTGGGAGGGTGGACACGTGTCCCGGGCACTTCGGCCACATTGACCTGGCCATGCCGGTCATCCACGTAGGGTTTGTTAAGAAGATAAAGGACATTCTCAAGTCCACGTGCAGGGAATGTGGCCACATTCTGCTCCCGCCTGAAAAAATTGAGGAAAAACTCAGGGCGATTCAGATTCAGCTTTCCACCACGGGCGGCACGACCGTTGATTACAACGAGATAGCCAAAGAGGTCATGAGAGACGCGGCCAACACGACGGTTTGTCCCCACTGTGGGGCGGAGCAGAAGCGCATAACGCTGGACAAGCCCACCACTTTCAGGGAAGAGGGGCACAAGCTCACTCCCAGGGCTGTCCGTGAGCGCCTTGAGAGGATTCCGGACGAACACCTCCCCCTCCTTGGACTGAACCCGAAGACGGCCCGGCCCGAGTGGATGGTTCTCACGGTCCTGCCCGTGCCTCCGGTCACTGTCAGGCCGTCTATCACTCTGCAGACGGGTGAGAGGAGCGAGGACGACCTCACGCACAAGCTCGTGGACATTCTGAGGATAAACCAGAGGTTGAGGGAGAACAGGGATGCCGGCTCTCCCCAGTTAATCGTTGAGGACCTGTGGGAACTGCTCCAGTACCATGTGACAACATATTTTGACAACCAGACGTCCGGTATTCCCCCGGCCAGGCACAGGAGTGGGCGTCCCCTGAAGACCCTCGCCCAGCGGTTGAAAGGAAAAGAGGGTCGTTTCAGGAGCAACCTGTCCGGTAAGAGGGTCAATTTCAGCGCGAGGACGGTTATTTCGCCTGATCCCATGCTTTCCATAAACGAGGTAGGCATCCCCCTGGAGGCGGCCAGGGAGCTGACTGTGCCTGTGAGGGTCACCCCCCACAATATTGAGGTCTTGCGTGAGATGGTGAGGCGGGGTCCGAACCCCAGGGACGAGTACAGGTATGTTCCCGGTGTGAACTATATCATACGTCCTGATGGCAGGCGTATACGTGTCACGGAGAAGAACGCTGAAAACGTGGCGGAGAACCTGAAGGTTGGCTATGTTGTTGAGAGGCAGCTGATAGACGGGGACATAGCGCTGTTCAACAGACAGCCGTCTCTGCACAGGATGTCAATGATGGCGCACAAGGTTCGCATAATGCCCTATCGGACGTTCCGTTTCAATCTGGCTGTCTGTCCGCCCTACAACGCAGACTTTGACGGCGACGAGATGAACCTCCACATCCTGCAGAGCGAGGAGGCCCGGGCAGAGGCGCGGATTCTCATGCAGGTCCAGGAGCACATTTTGAGCCCGAGGTTTGGGGGGCCGGTCATAGGGGCCATTCACGACCATGTCACAGGTCTGTTCTTTTTGACGCACAAAAATCCGAAGTTCACCCGGGAGGACGTGGCTTTCATGTTTTCTCGCCTTGACATGCCCATACCTGAGCCAGACGGAGAGGATGGCACCTGGTCCGGGAAATACCTGTTCAGCACCATACTGCCCGATGACCTGAACATGGAGTACAAGGCGTCCATCTGTCAGAAGTGTGATGAGTGCAAAAAAGAGGAATGCGAATACGACGCCTATGTCAAGATTGAAAATGGAACGCTTGTGTGCGGCACCATAGACGCGAAATCTGTCAGTGCTTTCAAGGGCCAGATACTTGACAAGATAGCCCGTGATTATGGCTCTGACGCAGCCGCCCAGTTCCTGGACAGGGCCACCAAGCTGGCCATAGGCGCTATTATGAGGCGTGGTTTCACCACGGGGATTGACGACGAGGACATACCTGAGGAGGCGAAGAGGCAGATAGAAGAGCTTTTGAAAGAGGCGGTTAAAAAGGTTGACCGCCTGGTTGAGGCATACAGAAACGGCGAGCTTGAGCAGCTGCCCGGACGGAGTCTTGAGGAAACGCTTGAGGTTGAGATAATGAACCTCCTTGGAAGGGCCAGAGACGAGGCCGGTGAGATCGCAGGTAAATACCTGGGGTTGGAGAACTCTGCGGTGGTCATGGCGAAATCGGGGGCCAGGGGTAGCATGCTGAACCTGTCTCAGATGGCTGGCAGCATAGGACAGCAGGCGGTGAGGGGTGAGCGCATAAACAGGGGTTACAGCGGGCGCACCCTGCCGCATTTCAAGAGAGGAGATCTGGGTGCATATGCCAGGGGCTTTGTTTCGTCTTCTTATAAGTCGGGTCTCACTCCCACAGAGTATTTCTTCCACAGCATGGGCGGCAGAGAGGGACTGGTGGACACGGCTGTGAGGACGTCCAGGTCTGGTTATATGCAGCGTCGTCTCATCAACGCCCTTGAGGACCTGAAAGTGAGCGAGGACGGCTCTGTGAGGAACACCGCTGGCACCATCGTACAGTTCAGGTATGGCGAGGATGGGGTTGATCCGTCGCGGAGCGTTGGCGGGAAGGCCCTGGATGTGGACGAACTTATTGACGAGGTGCTGCGTGAAGAGGGGGAGGTGTAGATATGGCGAAAAAGGACACGATCAACGCTCTCATCCGCAGGGGAATAAAACCCGACGTGGCGGAGGTCATAGCAAACGCCGGTTACACGGTGGGTTCCCTTTCAAAGGCCAGCCCCGAGGAGTTGATGAAATATCTGCCGCCGGAGGAGGTGGCGGAGGTTTTCAAAAAGATAGGGGTGAAAGTGAAGGTTGAGACCCGGCGGCGGAAAAAGGCGAAGGAAGAGCGGAAAAAGAAGGAACCTGATCTTACGCCTGATGTGATCCCTGTGAAATCAAAACCTCTCACGTCCATGGAGAAGGAGATTTTGGAGATCCTTGAGTCCATGGGCGCTGAACTTCCCCGCAACGTGATATGGGAACTGGCGGACGCCGCCGAAAAGAGGGGACTGAAAAAATCCCTGCTCAAAGAGGTTGTTGAAAGGGCGGTTGAGAAATACGAGGATAGAAAGGTCGCCCCATACGAGGCGTGTGGTGTTGTGGCCGCCCAGTCCATAGGCGAGCCGGGTACACAGATGACGATGAGAACTTTCCACTACGCCGGCGTGGCTGAGATGAACGTGACCCTGGGTCTGCCCCGGCTTATTGAGATTGTTGATGCCAGGCGGGTCCCGAGTACGCCCACCATGGAGATATACCTCAAACCGGAGTACAACCAGGACAGGGACAAGGTTAAAGAGATAGCGTCCCGCATTGAGACAACCACGGTAATTGACATAGCCTCTGTTGAGACCGACATAGCAAACATGGAGGTCAGGGTGATACTTGACCGTGATAGGATGGAACGCAAGGGCATCTCCGCCGACGAGGTTTTTGAGAAGTTTGGAAAGACGAAGGGACTGGACGTCCAGATAGACGGCGATGTTATCCACGTGCGCCTTGTTGAGCCCTCGTTTAAACGGCTCCAGATGGTTTCGCAGAACATCAAAAACATGCGTGTGAAGGGCGTGCCGAACATTGAGAGGGCTTTGATCCGCCGCAACGGTGGAGAGTACGTGATTTACACCCAGGGTTCAAACCTCCGGGGCATTCTGGCGATCCCCGAGGTGGACCATAAGAGGGTTTACACCAA
The DNA here is from genome assembly GCA_964601625.1 of uncultured Thermoplasmata archaeon. Lineage (GTDB taxonomy): Archaea > Thermoplasmatota > Thermoplasmata > JAGHBH01 > JAGHBH01 > CAZROC01. Next base: position 32,803 of record CAZROC010000021.1, read on the forward strand.
CAACATACTTGAGATAAACGAGGTGCTGGGCGTTGAGGCGGCTCGCAACGCTATCATAAAAGAGGCGATGAATACTCTGCGGGAGCAGGGTCTGACCGTGGACTACCGCCATATCCTGCTTGTGGCGGACATAATGACCAACGATGGCACTGTCAGGGCCATCGGGCGGCACGGTGTTTCTGGCAGAAAATCCAGTGTGCTGGCCAGGGCGGCTTTTGAGATAACCACCACACACCTGCTTGAGGCGGGTCTCACCGGCGAGGTTGATCCTCTGAAAGGTGTAACGGAGAATATCATAGTGGGCCAGCCTGTTTCTGTTGGGACTGGCGGTGTCCGGCTGTACTATGTCGGTCCGAAGAAGAAGACGGAGTAGTGCGGAGGAATAAACATGGTTGATGTGACAGCTGCCATAAAATCTGCGATTGCCACCGGAGAGGTGTGTCTGGGAACCGATGTCACAAAAAAGCGTGTGAGAGAGGGAAAGGTGAAGATGGTCATTGTGGCCCGCAACGCTCCTGAAAAGGAGTTTGGCGATGTGCCTGTCTACGAGTTTCCGGGGACGAACGCGGACCTGGGAGTTGCGTGTGGAAAACCGTTCCCGGTGGCTGTTGTGGGGATAATTGACGAGGGCCAGTCGGAGATACTGGCTCTGGTGAAAAAGAGCTGAAATTCACGCCTGTCCCTGTGTGTCCTTGTGATATGGGCGAACTCGTGGGTGCTGCACATGGGCGAGATAACCATCACCGCCGACATAATGCAGTACATCTCGCTGTTTGAAAAACTCACAGGTGTGGTGGTCAAAGATTGTCTGGAGGCTGACGACCACATCATTTTCATCGTCGCTGAGGGCCAGGGGAGCATGGCCATAGGCAAGAAAGGAGAGAAGGTTGAGCGGTTCAGACAGATGACCCGCCGCAAGATACGTGTCATAGAGTTCGCCCCCACCCCTGAGCAGTTTTTGATGAACATTTTCCGAACGTATGAGCCGGTCAGGGTTGAGATTTCAACTAAGCGGAAAGGCGTTCTCCATGCGACTGTTTTTGTTCCGCCGGAAAACAAGGCCCGTGCCATAGGCAAAGAGGGAAAAAACCTCCGTGTGGCCCGCGAGCTTGTTATGAGACATTTCCCCGTGCAGAGTGTGTCCGTCTCCGAGGCGTGAGCGCCCAGGATGCGATCGTCCCAGTAGCGGTCATTGCCAGTTGCCAGGTGTCATTTACCTGAAAACCGTGGCCTGATCGTAACCTAAAAATCGTTAAATAGCACAACCATTTACGCCCATGATGGACAACCCCAATAACCTTGGAGAAAGCTGCGGCGTTGTTGGCATCCAGACGAAAGACGAAGATGTCTCCACGATGATCTTTTACTCTCTGTGGGCGCTGCAGCACAGGGGACAGGAGTCCAGCGGGATAGCTGTTTATAACCCCAGAGAGGGGATACGCCTCCACAAGGGGATGGGTCTGACCAGCACGGTATTTGATGAAAACATTCTTCTGTCGCTGAAAGGGAAAACTGGCATAGGCCATGTGAGGTATTCCACCACGGGAGACTCCCGGCTTGAAAACGCCCAGCCGGTGGTTGTCACCGTACTGGATGGAAAGATGGCTCTGGCCCACAACGGCGACCTTGTAAACGCGGAAGATCTGAGGGCCAGATACCAGGAGCAGGGGTGGAGTTTTGCCACAACCACGGACTCCGAAATAATAATCCGCCTCCTGGCCAAATATTTCGTTGAGACAAAAGACGTGGTTAAGAGCATAAGACGGGTCATGCACGAACTCGTGGGATCATATTCGCTGGTTTTGCTCGTCAACGGCACCCTCTATGCCATACGGGACCCGCTGGGAATACGCCCTCTCGTCGTAGGCCGCCTGACAAAAAACGGCGGCGGCTTTGTGGTAGCCTCTGAGACAGTGGTCCTTGACCTGCTTGACGCTGAGAAAATAAAAGACGTTGAGCCCGGGGAAATACTGGAGTTCAAAAATGGCGAAAAAATGGTGTCTCACAGAGAAGAGACGGGGAAAACCCCCGCCCACTGCATGTTTGAGTGGGTCTACTTCGCCAGGACAGACAGCGTGATTGAAGGCCGCCTGGTCTATGAGGTGAGAAAACGCCTTGGGGCCTCCCTGGCAAGAAAATCCCCTGTGGAGGCGGACTATGTTATCCCTGTCCCGGACTCGGGCCGGGCGCACGCCCTGGGGTACTCAGAAGAATCGGGGATTCCGTATGCGGAGGGCTTGATGAAAAACAGGTATGTTGAGCGAACGTTTATAATGCCCTACCAGAAGAGCAGGGACATAGGGGTGAAACTGAAACTCAACCCTATCAGGGAAGTCGTTGAGGGAAAAAGAATCGTCCTGGTGGACGACAGCATCGTCCGGGGCACTACAATGAAGCGAATAGTTAAGCGCCTCCGGGACTTCGGGGCGAAAGAGGTACACGTCAGAATAGGCTCGCCGCCCATCATAGCCCCGTGCTATTTTGGAATAGACATGAAAACGAGAGACCAGTTTGTGGCATACAACCGGACAGTGGAAGAGGTAGGCGAGGTACTGGGTGCGGACTCTCTGGCTTACGTCAGCGTTGAAGAACTCGTTGAGGCAATAGGTCTGCCCAGAGAACACCTCTGCCTTGGGTGTGTTACCGGAGAGTATCCGCTTCAGATACCCGGAGAGATAACACGGTTCCAGGCTAAAATAGACGAGTTCACTGCCGGCTCAAAAAAGAGAAAGAAAAAAGAACCCAAAAAACCCGAATGAAGAGGGTCAAAAGAAATTTAAACCCCGCCGCTTTTTTCGTCTCCCACAGTCGCCTCTCCGCCCCAATCTATCCTACTGGGCCGGTAGACTTTAAGGAACCCTGCGGGTTCCTCCTGTCTCCCGTCCCATTCGGTCGCTATCGCTCCCTCGTGGGCCGGTAGATTCGCCGGAGTGCTGGCGCACTCCGTCTCTCTACCTGCCCTCCCTTGCTTCGCTCGTTTCGGGCCGGTAGACTCGCTGGAACACTGGTGTGTTCCGCTGGCCTACTGCCTCACTCGGTCGCTATCGCTCCCTCGTGGGCCGGTAGATCAGCTGGAAGATCGCCGCCTTCGCAAGGCGGAGGCCAGGGGTTCAAATCCCCTCCGGTCCACCAATTAACCTATAGAACCGATTAGCCAAGAGGA
>CAZROC010000022.1:0-30500 GCA_964601625.1 uncultured Thermoplasmata archaeon
GGTGGGTGGGAGGGTTCCGGTGGAAACCCTTCTGCTTGCGGGGATTGCGGTCGGGTCTTTTTTCTGGGCTCAGGTGTCTCTTATGAAGTATATCGCAGGGGAGGAACTTCGCAGCATAGTTTTCTGGCTGATGGGCGGTTTCTGGGCGAGCAGCTGGGATAGGGTTGCCGTGGTGCTTCCGCTGGTCCTTCCAGGAATCTCTGTCACGATGCTTTTTAGCAGGGATCTCAACCTCCTGTTGATGGGAGAAGAGCACGCGATGAACCTTGGAATAGATGTGGAGGGTGCCAAGAGGATTATTCTGGTGTTCGCTTCTCTGATAACCGCAGCAGCAGTTTCTGTGAGTGGCATAATAGGTTTTGTCGGTCTTGTGATTCCGCACGTCATGCGACTCGTTATAGGCCCGGACCACCGATTGTTGTTGCCCGCATCCGCTCTGTTTGGAGCCACATTTCTTATATGGATGGACACGCTTGCCAGGAGCATAATACAGCCCACTGAGATCCCGGTGGGAATAATCACCGCGTCTCTCGGCGCCCCTTTTTTTCTATATCTGTTAAGGAAGAGAAGGCGGACGATGGGGTGGTAATGTGAATGGTGGGACCGGGGGAAAGATGAAGGTTTCTGTTCACGGGGTCACATTTTTTTACGGGAGCATCCGAGCGCTGGATAACGTCACGTTTGAGGTGCATGAGGGGGAGATTCTGGGCGTTACTGGGCCAAACGGTTCTGGAAAAACCACTCTTCTAAAATGTATTAACGGTGTTCTGAGACCCAGGATGGGAAGCGTCCTCATAAACGAAGTGGACCTGCTGCAGTTGGACAGAAAAGAGGTGGCAAAGAGGATCGGTGTTGTTCCCCAGGGCAACGGTATGTTTTTTCCTTTTACAGTTCTGGACGTGGTTTTGATGGGTAGAACTCCCCATCTCGGGAGGCTTGAAAGGGAGACGGCAAAAGACCTGGAGATTGCAGAAAATGCGATGCGATTAACCAACACTCTTCATCTTGCAGACAGGTTTATAGATGAAATCAGTGGAGGGGAGAGACAGCGTGTGTTTATAGCGAGGGCACTGGCTCAGGAACCCAAGATATTACTGCTTGACGAGCCAACGTCTCATCTGGATCTGTGTCACCAGCTGGAAATTCTGGAGTTGATCCGGGAACTGGCAAAAAATAAGGGGCTGACCGTGATAATGGTTTCTCACGACCTCGCTCTGGCCAGCCGCTACTGTGACAAACTTTTGCTCCTTTCTTCTGGGAGGATATATTCCGCGGGTAGCCCCTCTGATGTCCTCACCCGGGAGAACATAAGAAACGTTTACAAAATTGATGTTGAGGTGGAATACAACGAGAGAACAAAATCTATGAATATAATTCCTATCTCTCCGATTCCGCCGTCTCCGGATTCTCTGACATCCGGTGAATAGACATGGAGGCACCTGACAGGTGTCCCATCAGCACTGTAGCGGTTTCAACGAATCCATGTATAATACCTTCACAACTTTCTGTGTCGTTTCTATCGGGCAAGGCTCGGAAGGAGACCACTTCTTGTCCGGGGTACTCAAGTGGGATGACCACGCCCTTGGCGATGTCAACTTTCCGCAAGGTTTGCAACCTCGTCAACCATCCACAGTTGGGTCGGGTTGGACGTCCTCAATGGTCACCTATTCTATCTCCCATTTTTTAAGTGCCCGCCCGGTCACATCCCGGGCTCTGGCGACCTTATACGAAGATCTTCCTGTTACAATGACCACCTTTTTAATACCCCCGCCTGACAGATTTCCACAACTTTGTTAATATTAACTTTTTTGTTAATATTAACTTTTGCTTCGTACAACATCCTATTTCCTCTCTTTTGTCTTTTACTCATGGGAATAACCCCAATGTCCTATGATATGCCCTCCATCAAATAATGTTTTGTCATATGCGTTATCGTGTTCATGTTCCTGTTCGTAGGCATTCCACCCATCGCACAGCATAAGGATAGTAGAGTAGAGAACGGTTTTTCTTTTTAGAAATTTCTATTTTAGAAATCGTTAAATGCGAGTTGGACTATCTGAGATGCTGTTAAAACATGGAAGTGAGGTGGTCACTTTGTTACTCGGAGCACACGAGTCAATCTCGGGCGGTCTTCACATGGCCTTTGAGCGGGCGAAAGAGGACACGTGTGAGGTTCTCCAGATCTTTTCCAAGAGCTCCCACCAGTGGCAGGCAAAACCACTGACCGAAAAAGACCTGGAGGCGTGGCAGAAGGCGTGGAAGGAGTCGGGGATAAAAGTGGTGGTCATCCACGACAGTTATCTCATAAACCTTGGCAGCCCCAAAGAGGGGGCGTGGAGGAGGAGTGTTGAGGCCTTCCGCGTGGAAGTGGAAAGGGCGGGGGTGCTCGGCGTGAAACACCTCGTTTTCCACCCGGGAGCACACGGGGGCACAGGGGAAAAAGAGGGCATAAAAAGGATAATAAGGGCGCTGAACGAGGTCCACTCTGCCACAGAGGACTGTAATGTGATGTCCACGATAGAAACCACCGCCGGCCAGGGCAGCTATGTGGGCTACAGGTTTGAGCACATCGCCGAGATAATGGACGGGGTTGAGGACAAAAACCGTGTCGGGGCCTGTTTTGACACATGCCACGTCTTCGCCGCCGGATACGAACTCCGCACCAGGGAGAGATACGAGGAGACCATGGACCGCTGGGACGAAATAATAGGCCTGGAACACCTCCACGTTTTTCATCTGAACGACAGCAAACACCCCCTCGGGAGCAGAAAAGACAGACACGAACACATAGGAAAGGGATACCTGGGGCTGGAACCGTTCCGCTTCCTCCTCAATGACCCCCGTTTCAAAAACCACCCCGGCATACTTGAAACACCCCCTCTCCCCGATGGCCGCAACGGCTACAGAGAAAACCTTGAAGTGCTCCGCAGCCTGATCTCAAATAGAGATGGCAACTAATAAGTATCCGCCCCCCATTGGGGGATGAGATGAAAAAGTGGGCGACGGCAGGTCTGATCTCGGCTTTTTTCCTGGCCATCGTTATGAGAACCCTGCCCATGTGGCACGGGGAGCTCTTCTGGGGCGTGGACGGGGGAGAATACTACGGCATTCTCTCTTATCTTGTGTCTAATGGTTACATAAGGACGTCCGGATACACTGGCTTTGGTTTCACCTACCCGTATTTCCCGGGCTTTTTCCACGTCTCCGGTGCCATGGCACTCTTTGGCATAAGTGACCTTGGTTCCCTCCGGTGGACGGTCCCCGTGCTGGGATCGCTTTTTCCGCTTGTGGGCTTCCTCGTGGCCCTGGAAATGGTAGGAGATGAGCGTGTAGCGGTGATGACAGCGTTCTTCATGGCCGTGTTCCCGCCCCACGTGGTCCAGACAGCCAGACAGATGCCCGGTGCGCTCGGCGACCTGCTTGTCCTCTTCTCCACCCTGGCCTTCGTCAGATGGCTGGCTTCCGACGAGAGAGAGTACATGGCGGTCTTTTTCGCCTCCTCTCTGGCACTCATAGCGACACACCACCTCAGCACCCTCTTTCTTATATTCCTCCTCGGCGGCGGACTATGGCTGGCAATAATATATCCCATGCTGCTGGCCGCGGCGGGGCGTCTGTCCATAAAAGAGGCGCCGGAGGAGAAAAAGAAGAGGCTGGAAAAGATAGCCACCGGCTCCCTTGCCCTTTTAGCTGTCTCAGTTATGGCGGCGCTTTTCTGGCTCTCCTCGCCCTTCACATGCATACTCTCCGAGGCGGGAATGCCTCCCTATGCTGCCGCATTTTTACCGGCCCTCGTCCCCCTGGGAGCGGCCATGTTCTCTCTGGCAGCACAAAAAACAGGCGGAGGCACGGGAAGGAGAGAGGGGTCCAAAAGGGAGATGTGGACGTGGAAAAAAACAGCGGCCACACAGATATCGGTACTGGCTCTTTCACTGGCTCTCGTCTCCGTCATGGCACAGATGGGCCTCCTGGTGGTGGACACCCACACCTTCTTTTTGATAATGATATTTTTTCTCCCGACGATAGCGTTTCTCTCCTTTCTACCAGTGGGGCTGAAACTGGCAAAACTCTCCTGGGCCGGCATGGTCTTGATGGGCGGGCTGGGAACCATGACCCTGTCCTTCCTGGCGGCCTCGGTGTTTGACCTCCACTTTCTACCCTCGTTCCGCCACCCCCAGTACATGTCCCTCCCTATGGCGGCCATCTCCTGTCTGGGGATATACCTCTACTCCGCACGGTTCGGGCATAGAGGGAACAGGGCCCTCGCCGCCCTCACAATAGCGCTGGGGGTGGCCATGATAGCAACCGCCTATCCACCCCCCCAGGTCCTGGCAAGCCAGGGAACCCCCCTCCAGGACATACCCGGTGTCCTGTGGACCCGAGAAGGCGTCCCCGGAGACGTGCTCGTCGCAGCAGACCACAGAATGAGCTCCATGGTCTTCGGCTTTGCGGGAAAAGACGCCACGTGGGAAGGAAAGACAGGAGAAACCGGCGCACTTTTGCACGGAGAAGAGGACTGGGAGACAGCGCTGGAAAACATACAGACCCCCTCCGGAAAAAAAAGCCCGGACGTGCTGGTGGTGGACAAACGAACCACCGAGGGCGCCTTTCTCTACCCCTGGGACCCGGTGAGACCGATACCGCCAGAGGAGAGGGTGTTTGAAAACTTCCCCGTCATATACGACGACGGCTACACAAGGGCGTACATCATACTCTACGACTCAGGATAAACGCAGAGGTCTCTGAGCGGACACCCCTCGCATACCGGTTTTTTCCTGCAGTGTCTTTTGGCGTGCTCAACAATCAGGGCGTGGTATTCCCTGTAAACGGCCACATCGGGTCTTATGCACCTGTGAAAAAGCCCCTGCACATCCACATATTTTTTTGAACAGGAAACCCCCACCCTCTCCAATAGCCGCCTGGTGTATGCGTCCACGACAAAAACGGGGTGGCCGCCGGCATAGAGAAGTATTGAGTCAGCGGTCTCCTCCCCTATCCCCCGGATTGAGAGCAACTCCTCCCTGATTTCATCTGTTGGGCGGCTGAAAAACCTCTTCAAATCCCCGTCCCACCTCCGCAAGAAATACTCCGCCACGTCCTTCAAACGCCTCGCCTTCTGGTTGTAATAACCACTCGGCCTTATCAACTCCGCCAGACGCCCAACATCAACATTGGCGAGGGACTCAACACCCATCAACCCCTCCGCCCACAGGTTCCTGAGAGCCCGCTCAACATTCTTCCACGCCGTGTTTTGCGTCAAAACCGCCCCAACGATAATCTCCCACATACCCTCCTCGTCCCACGGATGATCATACCGCCCCGGAAAATACTCCGGCCCCCTCTTTTCATCCCGCGTAACAGGCCACCACCCCTGAGGCCCATAAGCAGAGAGCAGGCGGTCGTAGATCTCTCTCAGCAGAGCGCAGGTTTCCATCTCCATCGCCAGACCGTGAGAGCGGGAGAGGTTTTGAGGTTTTCGGGGACTGGAACACGTTTGTTGGTTTGGGTGTTGTGCTAGTTTCAAATTTCTCAATTAAGTATTTATGGGCATTCTTGTTACGCTAGGATTATGACATATCTTGCAGCTTTTGATGCAAAAGAGTTCAGCAGAGTCCGATACAGGGAAGTTCCAAATCCGTCCAATCCCGAAGAGACTATTCAAAAAGTTTCTGGGTTTTACAGTCCTCTCGGATGTGGTATCATAACCCGTTATCCAGACATCCTTGAAGAATCCATAAAAAATGCTTTTGATCACGTAGGAAAAATGTTTGGTTTGAATTCTGATATGCCTTTTATGGGATCACATGAAATCAAGATGCATTTTAATAATGACATGTCAAAGACTATCGCTTTTGCAGATAACGTAGTAAAAAATATACAAGATTATTTAGAGTATACATTTTTCACTTATATCGTTCTTCCTCCATCCGAGATTCCGACAATAAATGTGGGTGGAGAAAAATCTCCGAAAAAAGAAATTGAAACATACAAGTTTTTGAGAAATTGTGCTCCCGCATTCTCAGCTCTTACAGCATGGGCCTTTGCTGGAAAACACAAAAGTATCTCAGAAACGAGGCTCCTTATTGATTCATTTAGATACAAGAAAATGACTGCTTGGGAACAGTTGATTAAAAAAACTAAACCAGAAGTTTACCCTCATGGGGATGAATGTAACCCATTCATAGCACTGGCTGACATAATTGCTTTTCTCACAGATGTCAAATTGTACAAGATGGGAAAAACAGAGACAAAATACAGACGTCTAACACCGGAAGGGATTCGGAAAGCCTGGGAAGAATACGCCTTTGATTCAGACATCTGGTTCCTTAACAAAAGCGGGCTGGGTCTATTTGTATGGCATAGAGATGAACTGATTGATCTCAAACCTTTTATAAAAAGACCTGTGGTATTTTTCCTCGCCGACAGAATAGAGACTCTTTCAGTGGTCAGAAGCCCGGAGGCGCCAGACAAAAAAGACATCCCGCCTGAAAGGCGGTTTAATCGCCAGATTCGTAATTTTCCGGCTTTTAGAGCGGCTACGAAATATGCATATTATCTTGGAGGAAGCATACAATTATACGATCCATTTCAGGATGCCCGTCTTGTACAGGACGGTGATGTAATAGTGTATATGGGTGATAACAGTAAAAAAATCGCAAAAACACTTTCAGATGCATATGACATTAAAATAATTCGGGCAAAAGATTTAAGAAAAAAAGTAAAAGAAACAAAGGAAGAGTAAGAACATACAGACCAGTATTAAGCAACTATGGTAGATGATGCCGGTATGGGACCACCTACAATCCCCCTTATTCATTGGTTGTATATAAACGTTTCTTTTGTTTTTATCTCGCTTCCGAAAAAGAAAATGAAGTGCCGGCGTTCAGAAACCCCCGGCCATAAGGATAAAAGTGTAAGCGTTTTTTCAGCGGAAAAAGATAAATTAAAGGAAAACATTAATGTATAAACAAAGGAGGCGTTGAATGAAAACCCTCAGAGAGATAAAAGACACACTCGCTTCTCATGAAGAAGAAATAAGAGAAAAATACGGTGTGGTTATCCTTGGAATATTCGGCTCCTATGCCAGAGGAGAAGGTTGAGGTTGTGAGGTTTGTTGTCCCCGTGGAGGATTGGAAGAGCAAGAGACAAGAGGTGTGGAGTAAATGAAAGAATATGAATCTCATTCTGTTGAATTCAAGAGAACATGGAAGGATGAATATCTCAAAACAATCTGTGCCTTTGCAAATTCAGATGGTGGCATGATGATAATAGGTGTGGATAACAATGGCAATCCTGTAGGGATTAAGAATGTTGAAAAACTCCTTGAGGAACTGCCAAATAAAATCAGAAATAAACTGACAATAACGCCATCCATCTATCTTGAAAAAATCAATGGCCATCGCATAATAAAAATAGAGATTTCACCTTCTGCCATTCCGGTATCCTACAATGGAAGATTCTATGTTAGATCCGGTTCAACAACACAGGAAATACGGGGAATTGAACTTTTGAGATTCATAATGAAAAAGCAGGGTATCTCATGGGACACCATGGTTTCGGATGCTGATATCAGTGAAATTGACATGGAAACTGTGGATAAATTTACAGGTATGGCGGGTGAAAATATATCCATTTCAAAGAATGATTCTGTTGAAAAAATACTTGAGAATCTTGAACTCATAAGGGACGGTAAGTTAACCAATGCCGCGGTATTGCTTTTCACCAGGAACCCACAGAAATACATACCCAATTCTGTTGTAAAGATAGGACGATTCAAAACGCCCACTCAAATAATAGACAGTATTGAGATAGGGGGAAATCTATTCAAACAGGTAGATGAAATGGTAAAGTACATCAAAAAGAATATAAATGTACTCTACAAAATAGAGGATCTAAGAAGAACTGACGTCTGGGAATATCCGATACCCGCGATAAGGGAGGCCTGTGTGAATGCCCTGATACATCGTGATTATCTGGATTCCACGGATATACAGATAAAGATATATGATGATCACATCTGGTTCTGGAATCCCGGAAAATTACCGGAGGGGCTTAATGTGGAAATGCTGAAAAGAGAGCATCCATCAAAACTGAGGAATAGATTACTTGCCATGGTGTTTTATTATGCGGGATGGATTGAAAAATGGGGGACTGGAACAGTAAGGATAATTTCTCTATGCAAAAATCATGGATTACCTGAGCCAGAATTTAAGGAGGAGTTTGATGGATTCTCTGTTATTCTATGGAAGGACATATACAATGAGCAGTACCTGAAGGAGATGGGATTGATGGAAAGACAGATAAAGGCGGTTATGTATGTGAAGGAAAACGGCAGTATTACCAACAGCGAGTATCAGAGGATTGCGGGTGTAAAAAAGAGACAGGCCACAGAGGATCTGAGGTCTCTTGAAGATTTGGGCATCCTGGAACGGGTTGGCAGAACAGGTAAAGGAGTATACTATACATTAAAAGGGAAGCAATGGGGCAATAGGGGCATTAAAGGGGAATTAAAGGGGCAGAATATAGATGGTGATGCACATGGCTCAAAGAAGATTCATTGAGGAGACATTTCCATTGAAGGAGGTCAGTGAGATCTCAGCAAAGGAGAAGAACATACGCCATGGACATATCTCAACACTCCACATCTGGTGGGCCCGCCGCCCTCTCGCTTCGTCCAGAGCAACGAGTTATGCGGCGTTGATTCCGGCGTCGGAGACCACGGAGGAGTGGGACAAGAAGAGGCAGTTCATCATAGAGCTTTCCAGGTGGGAGAACTCTCTGAACCGCCGGATAATTGAGAAGGCCAGAAGGGACATCATGGAAGCAAACGGTGGTCGGCCTCCGAGGGTTTTGGATCCCTTCTCAGGTGGTGGCGCCATTCCTTTGGAGGCGTTGAGGCTGGGTTGTGAGACGCACGCAGTTGAGTACAACCCCGTCGCAACACTTATTTTGAAATGCACCCTTGAGTATCCGCAGAAATACGGGAATTCCGGAAAGAAAAAAGGAGATTGGGCTCTCTGGGGGGGCAGATGAATAATCCCCTGCTTGAGATTCATAAAAAAGGAGAAAGAGTTTATAAGGGTGCTCGGACCGCAGGACAGAGCCGTAGATGAAATTGGAGACGGGGAAATGATTGATGTGCTCCACAAAGTTCTCCTGCTCTGGAGAGAAGGAAGAAAAGAGGAGATGAAAGAGTTGCTTGTGATGACAGGATATGGAAAAAAAGAGTCCTTCTACATGGTCGCTCAGGCAATATCAGAGACGTTGCCAGTTGAGAGCAAAGAGAAGAAACTCCTTGACGGGTTTTTGAGCGGAAAAAGATAAATTAAAGGAAAACATTAATGTATAGACAAAGGAGGCGTTGGATGAAAACCCTCAGAGAGATAAAAGAGAAACTGGAAGACCTCAAAGGAGAGGTGCGTAGGAGATACAGAGCGGAGATCACCGGAATATTCGGCTCATATGTCAGAGGCGAGCAGGGAGAAAAAAGCGACGTGGACATACTTGTTAAATTCCACGAGGACGCCACACTGTTTGATTTTGTAGGACTGGCCATCTTCCTTGAAGAAAAACTGGGCATAAAAGTGGACGTGGTCCCCCAGGACACGATAAGAGAAGAGATAAGGGACAGGATCATGGGAGAGGTGGTTCTGGTGTGAAAACTGCTTGTGTCTCTCACCAAACAAAGCCCGTTTCCATAGCAAAGTATTTTGGCATCTCCTCTCTCAGCGTCCCCGAGCTTCTCCGGAGCATTGGGATAAAGGTGTAGGCACTTTCACCCAACTCCTGAGAAAAGGGTTTTAAAAGGTATATCTATTATTTACTGTCTGAGAGGATGATACATTGAAAGAAATAAGTTTAATCCAAAGCGCAGCGGATTTACCTAAAATAGAAGAGCGAACATTATATTCTCCCATAGTTCATTATTTACAAGAAATAGGTTTTAAATCTGTCGGTGAAACAAAAGTTGTCAAAAAGCATCCAGACATACTTTTTCAGGCGGATTCAACTTCTTTTGTAATTGAAGTTAAGATTGGAAAACCTGAGATAGGATTAGAAGCTGTGGCTCAGGCGTCTGATTATGCTAAAAAACTTAATACTCAGAATATCATTATTTTGATCTACCCAGAAAAATACAGAAATCAAGTCATTTTGGACCCTGATAATGTTACTCATATAGCATTAAATGAAGAAATAAATGCTTTAGTTTTAACTGAGTATTGGACAGAAAGTTTGGTTATATCACCCAAACAACTTTTTCAAAAACTCAAACAGCAACTCTTTATAAAAAAAGTTAAGATTGATTTTAGGACCATAGTTAATTTGATAGAGAATTATGTAAGAGATTTGAATTCTATTGTTTACCAAATAAGAACAGAAGAGTTAGTTGCTGAGGTCGTAGACAAATTAGATTTATTTTCTTCAATAGGAGAAATAAAAGATAAAGAAACAGCAAAAAAGCAGGTTATAAATTTAGCTTCTTTTCTTTTATTTAATCAATTATTATTTTATCATATATATAACAAAAAAACTCGTTCTAAAAAACTACCAGAATTAAACGAGATAAAAAGTATTAAGGACCTACAAAAATATTTTGATAAAATAACTTCTATTGATTACTATTCCATTTACAGAGTTAATATTCTTGGGCATATTCCGGATGAGCCAGAAGTTATTAATATGCTAAACAATATTATAAAAGCAATAAAATTGTTGAGAGCTGAACATATAACTCAAGATTTAGCGGGAAGGTTTTTCCACGACTTAATACCTTTTGAGGTTAGAAAAGTACTAGCTGCTTTCTATACGCACCCCATAGCTGCAGAGCTTTTGGCTGGACTAACAATAGATTCGTGGGATGAAACGGTGATAGACCCTGCTTGCGGATCGGGCACTTTACTGGTTGCTGCTTATCGGAGAAAACAACAACTCTATTCAAGTTTATACGGATATAAAGGTTTTAGAGCTATGCACAAGCGGTTTATTGAAAATGATTTAACGGGAATTGACATTATGCCTTTTGCGGCACATATAACAACTATAAATCTTACAATGCAGAACATTGAGCAAGAGACAAATATAGTTCGAATAAGTACGAAGAATTCTTTAGATTTATCCGAAGTGTTAAAAACATCAGATTTCAGGAAAAGGGGGATAAAAATATCTCCTTATACAGAAACTATACAGCAAACTTTGTTTGGAATTTCAGAGCAAAAAGTAAAAAGAGAGGGTGCTTTGTCTCCTGAAGGAAAAGGAGGCGAATTTTACCTCAAACCAGTTGATGTTGTCATAATGAACCCCCCATTTAGCGATAGGGAAAAAATGCCCCCTGAAATGAGAGAGCAACTAAAGAAAAATCCATTAGGTGAGATTTGCGGTCACCAAGTCAATCTCTGGGGATACTTTTTGGCTTTGGCCGATCTATTGTTAAAACCTGGTGGCAAGATTGGAGCAGTCATACCCATAAACATAGCGAGAGGTAAAGCAACTGAAAAGATTAGAAAGTTCCTATTAGAAAATTACCATATACGATATATTGTAAAACCCGTCGTAGATGTGGCATTTAGTGAGGGAGCTTCTTTCAACGATTGTCTGTTCATTGCAGAGAAAAGCAAGGAAAAATCAAAATCTGGTATTACTACATTTGTGTTTCTTAAAAAATCCATTAGAAATCTTTCTATGGAAGAAATAGAAAGAATCCTTCAATCGATTAAGAAAAATTACAGCCAAAACAAAGAAATATGTACTTCAGATTTTGATTTGGCTCTAGTTGAATCTTCTAAATTATTAAAATTTATTGATAATATGATGCCTTTCTTCGGAGTTCACAGCGTTAAAAATTTAAAAATACTATATGACTTTCTGGAAGCCATCAGCAATAGTAATAATAGTAATAAATTAAATAAATTTATATATCCTATAAAAGAAGGTTTCCACGCGTCTCCTGCAGGTCTATCTGAGCTTACCTTTATCACTAATCCTCTTACAAAAGATCGGGTAAAAAGGGCGTTTTTGATCACAGAGAAAGAGGAGAAAAACGATATTATATGCAAAATAAACAAAACAAATATCCGTATAAAAATTGAAAAAAGCTCTCTAATTCCCGCACTAAGAACGCTTACTGGTGTGAAAAGATTCTTTGTTGATGATATTGACTTTTTTATAGTAGAAAAACCAAAAGAGTTTGAGAAAATACTCATCTTATCTAAATGGAAAGATAAAAATAAATTTAATTGGGAAAATCGCGTAAAAAAGAATGTTTCTGGCAAAAAAACGTATCTAGCAATCGCAAGAAGATTTAGGCCCGACTCCCCAAATACCCATTTATTTGCTTTTTTCTCGAATAAATCATTTATAGTACCCCATACTTTCAAAATAGTTGATATCCCAGAAGACGAAGCTATTTATCAAGGTCTAATTTTAAATAGCATCATAGGTATTATGAATGTCATAATTTACCGAGAACAAACTACAGAAGGATATACAGACATAATGGAAAGCGATCTTCATAATTTTAAGATTTTTAATGCTGATGTTTTAACTTATGATGACAAAAAAACTTTGAAGAAATTATCAGATACTCTTAGTAAAGTGGAATTTCCATCAATCATAGAGCAATTAGAAAATCGCTTCTGGGCAAGGATTGAGCTAGATAAGGCTATTCTCAAAATTTTGGGTTTTTCAGATGGAGAAATTAATGAGTGGTTGCCTAAAGTTTATGATGCTCTGGTTGAAGAATTAAGGGCTATGAAAAAAGCGAGAAAGTAAGCAGATTAACAGGATGTCCATCATTTGACATTTTCAGGTTTGCGTTTGTACTTAACCGGAAATGTGGAAAGGATGTATAATCTATACCATTCATAGTGGTTTGAAAGCAGCTAAACATGAGGTTCCAAGGAAATTATCACCTCTCTGTTGGGTGGTTTGGCGACTCTGTACCTAAACGATTAACTTTGCCCTCATCATCCCACAACCCTTATATACCAGAACCTTTTTGCCCTATCCCGTTAGGCTTCGGCTGATGTGGATGGATAGGTGGGTTTCCTGTGTGGAGGCCCGTGTGGTGTGTGGAGCTGTGTGCTCCTGTGTGAAACCAGACGCCGTGGGATACCCGGTGTGGGTCCCGTATGCCGGGTCATGGGTGTGTTGTGACCCTGGCTGGGGCGTCACGGTTGCCGAAGTCGGATAGAGTGTGATGGTTGCGATCCCCCCGTGGCAGTGTGAGGGGGCTCTCGCAGAGTGTTAGCGTACAGGAGGAAAAGAAGATGGCGAAGAAACACCATCCGAAGCGTGGTTCCCGCGGATATTCACCCCGGGTTAGAGCACGGAGGGAGGTGCCACGTGTCTCTTCGTGGCCCGAGGGCGGTGATACCCCGAAGATTCAGGGGTTTGCTGGCTACAAGGCGGGTATGACGCATGCGTTCGTGGTTGATTACAGGAAGACGAGCAACACCGCTGGCCAGGAGGTCATGGTGCCTGTGACGGTGGTTGAGACCCCGCCCATGAAGGTGGCCGGTGTGAGGGTGTACGAGGAGACAGCCTATGGGCTGAAGAGTGCCGGCGAGGTCTGGGCTAAAAAACTGGACCCCGAGCTTTCCAGGCGTTTTCCCATTCCAAAGCATGTGAGTGAGAAGGAGATGTGGAAGCGTGTTGAGGGCGTGGATGTGGCGGATGTTCGCCTCATAATGCACACTCTCCCGAAACTGGTTTCTGGCGTGCCTAAAAAGGCGCCTGATGTGATGGAGATAAGGGTTGGCGGCGGCACGATCCAGGACAGATTGGAGTATGCCAGAAACGTCCTGGGCAAAGAGTTGAACTTCACCGATTTCACTTCTCCGGGTCACATGGTTGATGTCATCGCTGTCACAAAGGGCAAGGGTTTCCAGGGCCATGTCAAACGGTGGGGTGTCAAGCTCCTGCACCATAAGAACAGCAAGCACAGGCGTATGATAGGTACCGCCGGTCCGTGGAGGCCCCATTTCACCATGCCCACGGTTCCACAGGCGGGCCAGATGGGTTACCATCAGCGCACCGAGTACAACAAGCGTGTGTTGAAGTATGGGGAGAAGGGAGAAGAGGTGACGCCCCGGGGCGGGTTTTTGCACTACGGCGTCATAAGAAACCCGTATGTCGTCCTCCACGGCTCTGTTCCGGGTCCTGCGAAGCGGCTGATCAGGTTCAGGGATCCTGTGAGGGCACACCAGTACAGCCCTGTTGAGCCGGAGATCGTTTATATATCAACGACGTCAAAGCAGGGGGTGTGATCTGAATGGCGGAGAAAAAGAAGAAGACCGCTTCCAAGAAAACGAAGGCGTCTAAGAAGACCTCTGCGAAGAGTGCGGGGATTCCGGTGTACAACAGCGATGGCGAGGTGAAGGGACACATAGAGCTGCCCCCTGTTTTCAGCACCCCGATAAGAGAGGATCTTATTCACAGGGCGGTTGTGGCTGCTGAGGCGAACCGCCGCCAGCCCTATGGTGCCGATCCAATGGCCGGCAAACGGTACTCTGTTGAGTGGCCTGGCAAGGGGCGTGGTATGGCCCGGACTCCTCGCATAAGGGGTGGAACGGGTATGGCCCGCTTCGCTCCTAACGCTGTGGGCGGGAGGAGGGCGTTTCCGCCGAAGCCGGAGAAGGACTACAGCAAGAAGGTGAACCGCAAAGAGAGGCGTCTGGCCCGTTTCTCTGCCATAGCGGCCACGGCTGTTGTTGAGAGGGTCCTCGCACGCGGCCACAGGTTTGATGAGAAACTCTCGCTGCCCATAGTGGTGGACTCCTCTGTTGAGGAGATAAAGTCCGCCTCTGAGGCGGTGGCTTTTCTGGAGAAGATCGGTGTGGGCGATGACATAAGGAGGGCAAAAGAGGGCAGGCACATCCGGGCCGGGCGTGGCAAGATGAGGGGCAGAAAGTACAGACAGCCCAGGAGTCTGCTTTTCGTCATCGCCCCCGACGAGGACGGCGGCACCAGGCACAAGGCGCTGGGTTTCAGGAACCTGCCCGGTGTTGACGTGGTGTCCGTCCAGCGGCTCGGCACACACCACCTGGCCCCGGGTGGCATGCCCGGGCGTTTGACCATGTTCTCTGAGAAAGCGATGGAGATCATGAGGGGGTGGAAGTAGATGGGAAAGAAGATGACCTTTAAGTCGCCTTACGAGGTCCTCCTCCACCCGTATGTGACTGAGAAGACGCTGTTTCAGATGGAGAGGGAGAACAAACTTGAGTTCATCGTCCACATAAAGGCCACGAAAGAGGATGTGAAATGGGCATTTGAAAAGGCCTATGAGGCCCCTGTGGAGAAGGTGAACATAAAGATAACGAAGCGCGGAAAGCACGCCATCATCAAGGTGGGTGGTGGCGCTTCCGCCGAAGAGATAGGAATGAGAATAGGGGTGTTCTGATGGGACGGCCTATAATTCCACAGAGAAGAGGAAAAGGTGGTCCGGTTTTCCGCTCTCCCAGCCACAGGCACAGGGGCGGTGTGCGGCACCCCCGTGTTCGTGAGGCAGTGGGCATAGTCAAAAAACTGGACGACGACCCGGGGAGAACAGCGCCCATAGCGGTTGTGCGGCTGGAGAACGGGGAGACCTTTAACATGATCGCCGCCGAGGGGATGTATGAGGGCCAGAGGATAGAGATAGGGCCCACGGCACCCATAGCGGTTGGCAACCTGTTGCCGGTGGGTGTCATACCCGAGGGTACCCCGGTTTACAGCGTGGAACTCCAGCCGGGTGATGGTGGAAAGCTCGCCAGAGCCGCCGGCTCCTATGCCACCATAGTCAGCCACGGGGAGAAGACCACCATAAAACTTCCATCGGAGACGTATATCCATGTTCCCAACGAGTGCAGGGCCGTTGTCGGTGTTGTGGCTGGCAGCGGCAGAGACGAGCGTCCGTTCGCAAAGGCGGGGAAGGTTTACCACGCCTACAGGAGCCGGGCAAAGTCGCACATAAAGGTGCGTGGCGTGGCCATGAACCCCGTGGACCACCCCCACGGCGGTGGTTCTCACCAGCACGTTGGACGTCCAAGCACTGTTTCAAGGAACGCTCCGCCGGGTAGAAAGGTGGGGCGTCTGTCCCCTAAGAAGAAAAAGAAAGGTAAGAGGAGGAAGTGAACATGGCCAGAAAAGGCGCAACCTCCGCAAAGGCGGCCAGGAGAAGGGCCAGGAAGAAAAAGGGTGCGATCAAGGCTAGGCAGAAAAAGGTCTTTAAGTACTATGGGTACACGCTTGAGGAACTCCAGGCCATGCCCATGAGCGAGCTCATAAAGATAATGCCCGCCCGTGCGCGGCGCACGCTCAAGCGCGGCTTCAACATTGAACAGGAGCGTTTCCTCCAGCGCCTCAGAAGCGGCAAGAAGCCCGTGGTGCGCACCCACCACAGGGAGATGATCATACTCCCGGAGTTCGTGGGCAAAAAGATAGCCGTGCACAACGGGAAAGAGTTTGTGGAAGTTGAGATAAAACCGGAGATGATAGGGCACTATCTGGGAGAGTTCGCTCCGACCCGGAAACAGGTCAAACACTCCGGGCCGGGTGTGGGTGCTACGAGGTCTTCCAAGTACATGCCTCTCAAATAAGTGTGTGATGTGTGGAAGGTGGAAAAGATGGTCGGCTACACCGCTCAACTGGACCCTGAAAGATCGGCACGTGCCATAGGGAGAGAGATGGACATCTCTCCGAAGAAGGCCGTTGAGGTCTGCCGTGCCATAAGGGGTATGATGGTGCCGGACGCCAAAGAGTTCCTTGAGGACGTGATAGCCAAAAAACGCCCTGTGCCGTACCGGAGATACAACCGTGGAACGGCGCACAAAAAGGGGATACCATACCCGGGTGGGTACCCTGTGAAGGTCGCAAAGGCGATATTGAAGGTGCTTGAACAGGCGGAGGCCAACGCTGAGGACAAGGAACTGGACCCTGAGATGATGCGTGTGGCGGTGATAGCCGCCCACAGGGGAAGAAAGATACCGAACTATATCCCCCGGGCCTATGGGCGTGCCACCCCGTTCATGAGGGAGACCACTCATATTGAGATAATACTTGAGACCGTGGAGGAATGAAAAAGGAGGAATGACCTTGGCTGGCGAGAGAAAGTTTGTGGCTGAAAACGTCAAACGCCATCTCCTCAAAGAGTATCTGATGGAAAAGGTCCAGGGAGCTGGTTTTGGCGGGCTGGAGATACAGAGAACGGCCCTGGGCACGAGGATAACCCTGATCATAGAGCGCCCCGGACTGGTGATCGGAAGGCGTGGGAGCACCATCAAAACCCTGACTGAGGAGATAGCGGAGAAATTTGACATAGACAACCCCCAGATTGAGGTTGCCGAGGAGAAGAACCCCGCTCTGAACGCCCAGATCATGGCTGAAAAACTCGCCGCCGCCCTGGAGAGAGGGTGGAAGTTCCGGCGTGCGGGCCACTCCACGGTCAGGAGGATAATGGAAGCCGGTGCCAAGGGATGCCAGGTGACCATAGCAGGAAAGCTCACCGGCCAGAGGCACAGGACGGCGAAGTTCAAACAGGGCCACATAAAGTTCTGCGGCCAGCCGAGTGTTGATTTCATGGACAGGGGGTTCGCTGTGGCAAAGCTCAAACCCGGTGTGATAGGTGTGTCTGTTTGGATAATGCGCCCCGATGCCAGGCTGCCCGACGAGATACACGTCTACTCCCCCGAAGAGCTGGCCAGGATGTCCGCCGAAGGCAGAGATGAGATAGTTGAGGAGATAGTTGAGGACGCCGGGCCGGTGGAGGGAGAGCAGACAGCACCCGGAGACACATCCCCGGAAAACACGTCTCCAGAACCGACAGGAGAATCTCCAGAGACACCCGGGCAGACGGCCGGCGAAACCGTGCCCCCCGAGCCCGCTGGAGATGGAGGTGAGAAGTGATGGCTCTCATAAAACCCTCTGATCTGAGAAAGATGAGCCCCGAGGAGAGGGCGAAGAAGCTTGAGGAACTGCGGAAGGAGCTCATGTACGAGAGGGGTGTGGCCGCCATGGGCGGTGCACCTGTCAACCCGGGGCGTCTCAGAGCCCTGAGGCGGTCCATAGCCAGAATTCTCACGGTTGAAAACGAGCTGGCAAAGGAGGAGAAGAAATAATGTCAAAGATATGTCCCGTCTGTGGTCTCCCCGAAGAACTGTGCATATGTGAAGAGATAGCGAAAGAGCAGCAGAACATACGCATTTACACGGACAAAAGGCGGTACGGGAAAACCATGACCATCATAGAGGGATTTGACCCCGGTGACATCCACGTGGAGGAACTGGCACGCACTCTAAAGACCAGGTGTGCCGCCGGTGGAACGGTGAAGGACGGAAAGATTGAGCTCCAGGGAGACCACAAGAAAAAGGTCCAGAAGGTGCTGGAAGAGATGGGATACAAGGTAGAGGTGCTGTGACCGGAGGATAGAAGCATGCGCACGGCAAAGAACCTGGCAAGACACGAACTCATCGGCCTCAGGGTGCAGATAGAACATTCGCCAGACCCCACGCTGGTCGGCCTCCGGGGAGTGGTCGTGGACGAGACCAAAAACACCTTCCGGGTGCAGACACCCCGTGGCGAAAAAATCGTCCCGAAGGACGACAACAGGTTCGTGTTCTACCTGGAAGATGGGACGCCGTGCGTGATTGATGGACGCAGGATAAGGTTCAGACCAGAGGACAGGATCAAAAAGGTGAAAGGTTAGATTGAAACACCAGGAGGCACAGGATATGGCTGAAGAAAAAAAGGCCAGGACACCTAAATCGGCCGGGAAGACAAAGACCCGGGCCAGGCAGAAAAAGTCCGCCGCAAAGACCCCAAAGACCACAGCGAAGAGCGCTGCAAATGCCAGGGCGGAGGTGAAAGAGAAAAAGAAGGGGAGGTACATAGGCATGGGCATCCCAACCCCAGAAGAGGTGTGCGACGACAAACACTGTCCTTTCCATGGCAATCTCCCGGTGCGCGGCATGATCCTTGAGGGCGTGGTTGTATCGGACAAAATGGACAAAACAGTGGTTGTTGAGAGAGAGCGTCTCTATTATCTCAAAAAATATGAGAGGTACGAAAAGAGGACCAGCAGGTACATGGTGCACAACCCCCCGTGCATAAACGCCAGGGTGGGCGATGTTGTTAAAATAGCCGAGTGCAGACCGATAAGCAAGACGGTTTCTTTCGTCGTCGTTGAGAAAAAAGCAGGGGGTGCTGTGAGTTGAAAGGACTGGCTGGAAAGCAGACCCGTGGGCTTCCCGTGGGCGCCCGGCTGAAGTGTGCAGACAACACAGGCGCAAAGGTCGTGGAGATCATCACCGTGCCGAAATACCACGGTGTCAGGAGGAAGTACCCCAGCGCGGGTGTGGGCGACATGTTAATAGTCTCGGTCAAAAAGGGGACGCCTGAGATGAGAAAACAGGTGTTTCACGCCGTTGTGGTGCGTCAGCGCAGACCCTTTTTCAGAGCAGATGGAACGGCGGTACAGTTTGAAGAAAACGCCGCTGTGATCGTGAACGAGAACGGAGACCCCAAGGGGTCTGAGATAAAGGGACCTGTGGCGAGGGAAGCGGCGGAGAGGTGGCCCAGGATCGCCGCCACAGCGTCAATAATCGTATGAGACGGTGGTGGAAATGGCCAGGACAAAATCTAAGAGCCCGAGGAAACAGAGAAAAGCGTGGTTCAGTGCGCCCCATCACATAAGGCGCAAACAGATAGCGTCCCACCTCGACGGCTCTCTAATCAAGAAGTACAACGTGCGCTCGTTACCTGTCAGAAAAGGGGACACGGTTGTGATAATGCGAGGAGAATACAAGGGTTTCTCCGGCAAGGTGGCCGGGGTTGACATCAAAAAGCGCAAGATAACAGTTGAGGGGGTCACGCTCAAAAAGGTGGACGGGAAAGAGGTCCCTCTGCCCATAGACCCCTCCAACGTGATGATAACATCCCTGGACCTCTCTGATCCGAAGAGAAAGGCCAAACTGGAAAGACTAGCAGGAGGTAAATCCAGATGAGCAAGCACATGAAACGTCTCACAGCGCCCCGTTCGTGGGTCATAGAGAGAAAAGTGGCAAAATGGGCTGTCAAACCATCTCCGGGCCCGCACCCCATAGAGCGCAGCATTCCACTGCTCATGCTCATCAGAGACTATCTGGGATACGCTGACACCGCCCGTGAGGCGAAGAGAATCATAGGCGCCGCGGAGGTCCTGGTGGACGGAAAACCCACGAGGGACCACAAGAGGCCCATCGGGATCATGGACGTGGTCTCAATCCCCCGCCTGAACGAGCACTACAGGATACTCGTGGACAGGAAGGGAAAGATAAGGCCTGTGAAAATTGACTCTGAAAAAGCGAAGTGGAAACTCTCAAAGATAGAGAACAAGACCACCGTGAAGGGCGGGAGGACACAGCTGAACCTCCACGACGGACGGAACATACTGGTTGACGAAGACCGCTATTCCACGGGCGACGTGCTCAAGATTTCCATACCCGACCAGAAAATACTTGAGGTCTACAAGCTGGAGAAGGGCAACATCGCCCTGATCACAGGTGGCTCCCACCGTGGTGAGATCTCCTTCATTGAGGAAGTGGTGCGCGACAACGCCACCAAAAACCCGCCGGTGATATTCAGGGACGGTTTCAGAACCGTCAAAAAGAACGTGTTCGTCATCGGCAAAAAGAAGAGTGAGATAGCGTTGCCGGAGGTGGAGGTCTGATGCAGGAACAAAACCCCTCACAAAACCAGGTCTCGGACAACAAAAAACCTGATGAGACGACCGGTGGCAGCGGCACAGGTGAAATCCGCCTCGGAGGCAGCGTTGAATACAACCCGTTTGTCCGCAAGCCCAGGCCGCCCAGGGAGGAAAAACCCGCAGAGGAGAAAAAAGAGCCCGAGGTAAAAGAAAACCCGATGAGAGAGATACGTGTGGCAAAGGTCGTGGTCAACGTCGGCGTTGGAGAGGCCGGCGAAAGACTGTTGCGGGCGGACAAAATGCTCCAGATGCTCACCGGCCAGAAACCCGTGCACACCGTTTCCAAGACCACGAACAAAGACCTGGGTATACGTAAGGGCATGGAGATAGGCACGAAAGTGACCCTCAGGGGAAAAAAAGCAGAGGAATTCCTTGAGAGAGCGTTCTGGGTGATGCAGAACAAGATAATGGCATACTCGTTTGACCCCGAGGGCAATTTCTCTTTTGGGATATCTGATCACACGAGTTTTAAGGGCGTGAAATACGACCCCGAGATAGGGGTTTTCGGGATGGACATATCCGCTGTTCTCAGGCGGAGAGGCGGAGCCAGAGTCGCCGAGAGAAGGATGCTCAGAAGGAAGATTCCTAAAAAGCATCGCATAACACGTGAGGAAGGTATTGAGTTCGTCAAAAAGAGGTTCAACGTGGAGGTGATTTCTGAATGAAACCAGCACACCCAACGAAAAAGTTCGGGCGAAAAGAAGGATGCGTGAGATGCGGCAGAAAGAGAGGTATAGTCAGGAGATATGGTCTCCACCTTTGCCGCCAGTGCTTCAGAGAGATAGCGCCCGAGATAGGTTTCAAAAAATACTCCTGAGCGATGGACGCAGGCCGGAGTTGATACAGATATGGCATATATGGAATCTGAAAAGAGGAGGCATGGAACATGCAACACGACCCGCTGAACGACGCACTGGTTGCGATAAAAAACGCCCAGATGGCCGGGAAAAAGGAGTGCACGGTCCGCCCGGCTTCAAAGCTGATAGGCCGGGTGCTGAAGGTGATGGAAGAATACGGTTACATAAAACAGTTTGAGTACATTGAGAACGGCCGTGGAGGAGAGTTCCGCGTGGTGTTGAACGGCCGGATAAACAACTGCGGTGTCATAAAGCCCAGATATGCGGTGTCAAAAAAGGACATGGAAAAGTTTGAGAAGAGGTACCTCCCCGCCCAGGACTTCGGTGTGATAATCATCTCCACGAACAAGGGCATAATGAGCCACATAAAGGCGAGGGAGATGGGCATAGGTGGAAAGCTCATAGGATACGTGTACTGATGTGTCACGTGTTTGGCAAGAGGTGAAAGAGATGCCGGTGGCTGCCAGGCTGGAAAAACGGATCCCCCTCCCCGATGGTGTCAGCGCCAGAATGGATGGCGGGGTGCTGACGGTTGAGGGGCCGAAGGGGAAACTGTCAAGGGAGTTCACGGACCCCACTCTCAGGGTGTCAGTGGACGGCAGAGAGATAGTCATCCACGTTGATCTGCCCAAGAAGAGGGAGAAGGTGCTCATGGGCACCTGGAACGCCCACATAAACAACATGATAAAGGGGGTCACAGACGGTTTCCGGTATACGCTCAAACTGGTATACTCCCACTTTCCCGTGAAAATGTCCGTTAAGGGCACGGAGTTTGTCATAGAAAACTTTGAGGGAGAAAAAAGCCCCAGAAAGGCCAGGATTCTCCCGGATGTCAAGGTGTCCGTGAAAGGAGACCAGGTGGTCGTTGAGGGAATAAACAAAGAACATGTGGGCCAGACGGCAGCGAACATTGAGATGGCAACCCGGAGAAGGGGATACGACCCCCGGGTTTTCCAGGACGGGATCTACATAGTGAGCAAGGAGTGACACTGAAGGGGAGTGATAAAGGTGGCTGAGAAGAAGAGCGACGAAACAAAAAACGAAGCAAAAAACGTTGCGAAGCAAAATGAGACCGGAAAAAAGACGAAGAAGGTCAAAATAGTTGAGATGGAGGAGGCAAAGGAGCTAAAAAAGTCGCTTCGCAAGCAGAAGCCCGAACTCCCCGAAGACGTTCAGAGAGCGCTGGAGATACGCCGCGAGCGCAAGAAAAAGGAGCCAGAGTTCAGAAGACAGGAATGGTTCAGATACAAAAAGCTCGGGACCAAATGGCGGAAGCCCAAGGGTCTCCACTCAAAGATGCGTCTCAACAAGAAATACCGCCCCCCACTGGTGCGTGTAGGATACCGGGGGCCGGTGAAAGCCAGGGGCCTCCATCCCTCCGGTTTTGAAGAGGTCCTTGTCTACAACCCATCACAGCTGGACGGCGTTGACCCCAAACGCCAGGCGGTTCGCATAGCTCACACAGTGGGCCAGAAAAAGAGGGAGGCGATCATTGAGCGTGCCAGGGAGCTCAAAATAAGGGTTCTGAACGGAGGTGTCTGAGATGTCAATGGACCTATCATCAAAGAAACGCATAGCCGCTGACCTCCTCGGTTGTGGTGTCAACAGGGTGTGGATAGACCCCACCTACGTTGACGACGTCTACGAGGCGGCCACACGTGACGACATACGCTTTCTCATAAACGCTGGCGTGATAAAGGCGAAGCAGAAAAGGGGCGTGTCCAGGGGGCGTGCCCGGTACATAATGATGCAGAAAAAGAAGGGAAAACGCCGCGGTCCGGGGAGCAAAAAGGGATCAAAATACGCTCGCCTGTCTAAAAAGGAGAGGTGGATGCGCACCATACGCCCGATAAGAAAACGCCTCAGAGAGCTCAGAGACATGGGCGCCATAGACCGCTCAACCTACAGGAGATATTACAACCTCGCAAAGGGAGGCGTGTTCAAGGACACACGCCACCTGGAGGCACACCTCCGTAGTAGCGGAAAACTCAACGAAGAAGCGCTTAGCAGGGGAGGTGAAAAGTGATGGCACACGGGCCCCGGTACAACGTCCCGTTCAGGAGAAGGCGTGAAGGACGCACCAACTACCGGAAAAGGAGAGCACTCCTGAAATCCAGGCTCCCGAGGGCTGTGGTGAGACGCTCGCTGAAATATTTCACCGTCCAGTTCATAGAGTTTGACCCCATAGGTGACAGAGTGCTCGTCTCAGCCACCTCAAAAGAGCTCAAAAAATACGGGTGGACGGCAAACTGCGACACCACCCCCGCAGCATACCTGACTGGCTACCTGGCCGGCAAACGTGCTCTCTCAAAGGGCATAGATGAGGCGGTGCTTGACATAGGTCTTGCCCACCCCCACCCAGGTGGGAGACTGTTCAGCGCTCTCAAGGGAATGCTTGACGCTGGCGTCTGGGTCCCCAGCAGTGAAGAGGTTCTCCCCGCCGCCGAAAGGATAAGGGGTGAGCACCTCGGAGAAAAGACACCTCCCATGTTCGCAGAAGTGAGAGAGAAGATAGCGGCTGAGTTCCCATCCATACCCGACGCCGGCGGGGTGGAGGGTGGAGAGTCCAAAGAAAACTCAGAGGAAGCCGTTGACGAGGAAACTCGTGATGAGACCCCAGAGGAGGCATGAGAGACATGGAATGGGTGCCAAAAACAAAACTTGGAAGGCTCGTGAGCGAGGGCAAAATAACCACCATGCACGACGCCCTCCAGTCACGTCTCCCGCTCAGAGAGCCAGAAATAGTTGACATACTGCTCCCGGACCTGGAAGACGTGGTTCTAAACGTCAACATGGTCCAGAGGATGACAGACTCCGGGCGCAGGGTGAAGTTCTCGGTTGTCGTGGCGGTGGGAAACGGAGATGGCTACGTCGGCCTCGGAACGGCCAAGGGCCAGGAGGTCGGCCCCACGATAAGAAAGGCCATAGACGTGGCCAAACTCAACATCATAGAGATAAAACGCGGGTGTGGATCCTGGGAGTGCGGCTGTGGAAAACCACACACCCTGCCCTTCGCTGTCCGTGGAAAATCCGGCTCGGTGGAGGTCTATCTCAAACCCGCCCCAAGGGGAATTAACCTGGCTGTGGGGAACATAGCCAAAAGCATCCTCTCCCTGGCCGGGATACAGGACGCGTGGGGCTTTGCGAGGGGCCACACAAAGACACCGGTCAACTACGCCTACGCCGTCTTTGACGCTCTGAAAGAAACGATACGTGTGAGAGTGCCGGAGGAGATGGCCCGGAAGCTGCACATACACCTGGGCCCCGCAGGGATGCCATCTGCAGAGGTCGTGTACACAGAGTACGAAGACCTTGAAGAAGAGGCGAAAAAGCTCTACGAGCCCATAGAAACAGGTGAGATGGGCGCTGGGTCTGCTCAACCAGCGGGGGAGTCCGTGGCAGATTCACCCGAAGAAACCGCTGGCGGCGAGGGAGAAAAAACTGGAGAAACAGAAGCGAAAGTACAGGAAAAATCTGAGGGAGGTGCCGGAAAGTGACCGCCATAGCCGTCGTGCGAGTCAGGGGCAGCGTTGGTGTTCGCAGAGAGATAAAAGACACTCTCAGGTTCCTTCACCTGACACGGGCCAACCACTGCACGGTTATACCGGACACGCCCTCTTATAGGGGCATGTTGCAGAAGGTCAAGGACTACGTGACATGGGGAGAGATAAAACCCGATGTGCTGGCCAGGATGATATTCACACGCGGAGAACTGGCCGGCGGAGAAAAGATAACCGACGAGTACGTGAAAAACAACACAGGTTACAAGTCAATTCTGGCCCTGGCCGAGGCGCTGGTCAAAGAGGAGGTGAACTACAAAGACCTCCCCAACGTGAAACCTCTCTTCCGCCTCTCGCCCCCCAGAAAAGGATACGAGGGTGTAAAACGCTCATACAAAGAGGGCGGAGCCCTGGGCTACCGGGGAGAGAAAATAAACGAGCTGCTCATACGGATGCTACCTCCGCCAGAGGTCAAAAAGGGGGGTGCCGGAAAAGGGGGAGAAAGGAAGGTAAAAGAAAAAGATGAGGGAAAAAAAGGCAAAGCCGGAGAAAAGAAAACCGGGACACAGAAACGCTCCACAAAAAAGGCGGCTGCCGGGAAAAAAAAGGCCGGGTCCGCTGAGAAGTCCGCCGGAGAGTGATATAAATGAGAAGAACGAAGAAGTTCAGGGGACACCGGACACACGGGAGAGGAAAAAAAGCGGGCAGAGGCGCCGGAAAACGCGGTGGGAGAGGAAACGCTGGTCTGCACAAACACAAGTGGACGTGGACGGTAAAATACGACCCCTTCCACTTTGGACGCCACGGGTTCAAACGCCACCCCTCGCTGGTAAAACGTCCTGAGACGATAAACATAAAAGACCTGGCTGAGCTGGTCAGAAAACTCGGAACAAAAGAAATAAACCTCCATGAGATGGGGTACGAGAAACTCCTCGGGGCTGGAAAGATCAGCGAGCCCGTAAAAGTCATGGTCAAGGAAGCCTCTGCCAGGGCCGTTGAGAAGATAGAGAAAGCCGGTGGATCGGTGGTGCTGCTAGGTGAAAACACTGGAAACGGCGAAAAAGAAGAATGAAAAAAGGGTGAAAAACTAGAGGACAAACAATCAGTCGTCCTGGAGTGTTGAAACATGCCAGAGGATGAGGAAGTTCCCAGAAACCCGCAGGTCATAATACCCATAGTGGTGGTGTGGTCGCTTTTCCTGGGGGTGGCCTGGTACTGGAGACACATGAACACGGTATCTTTCGCAGTACTGGTTCTCGTGTCTCTCCCGTTTGTGGCGATAGCATATCTGGCCGCCTCCTATGCCGGTGAGGGCAGCAAGCTCTACGGCCTGAGATGCATAACCGACCGCCTCCCGGCTGTAAAAAGGCCAGAGGGCCACGTCCACTTCCGCACAAAGATGATGTGGACTATCCTCATCCTCATCCTCTATTACGTACTGACCAACGTTTTCATATACGGCCTGGACAAAAAAACGACCATAGACGTGTTTGAGTCCTACCGTGCCATACTGGCGGGCGCTCAGGGTTCTCTGATGCACCTGGGAATAGGCCCCATAGTCACGGGCAGCATAATAATGCAGCTTTTCACGGGCGCAAAGATTTTCAACCTGGACCTCTCAAAAGAGGACGACAAGGCAACATACCAGGGAGTGCAGAAACTCCTGGTCCTCATCATGATACTCGTTGAGGCCATCCCACAGGTCTATGGATACCTCCAGCCCTCTGCTACTTTTGTACAGAACATGAACAACGTCTGGGCAGGACACGGAGACGGGCTGGCAAAGAGCATAATAGTGGCACAACTCTTCGTTGGAAGCTACCTGGTTTTCCTGATGGACGAGGTCGTATCAAAGTGGGGGATAGGCTCCGGGATATCCCTTTTCATCGCCGCAGGGGTCAGCAGAGCAATTTTCACAGGGAGCCTGAACTGGATGCCCGTCAACACAGACGCCCCTCTGAGCATAAGAAACCCCCCCGCTGGAACCATACCCAAAACGATTTACATAGTGACCCACAGCTCGGCGTCCAGCCTGGCGAACGGTGGCATAGAGACCATTCTGCTCAGACCGCCCAACCCGCTCATCGCACTCATAGGGACAACGATCATATTCCTGGTTGTTGCGTACGCTGAGAGTGCCAGGGTTGAGCTCCCCCTGGCCCACGAGAGCGCCAGAGGAGCCAGAGGCAGGTATCCGATCAGGCTGATATACGCATCAAACATACCCGTCATACTCATGTCCGCCCTCCTGGCCAACATCAGCATGTTCTCATTGCTATTCTGGAGCCATCCCACGATGAGCAAGTTCCCGCTGCTGGGACACAACTGGATGCTCGGAGCCTATGAGCCGGGGAGCAGCCAGCCGGTGGCTGGACTGGCATGGTACCTGAACAGGCCGAGGGGGCTCTATGAGTGGCTGTTGCCCATGATAAGCCAGGCATACCGGGACGCATACCTCCACGGCCATGACATAGGCCAGCTCGTCGTCAAGCTAGTGGTATATGTCACAATAATGACGGTGGGGTCCATCCTGTTTGCCAAGTTCTGGATAGAAACGACCAACATGGGCCCGCGGGACGTGGCGAAACAGATACAGAACAGCGGGATGAGGATCCCGGGTTTCAGAAGGGACCCCCGGGTGCTGGAAAAAGTGCTGCAGAGATACATACCCGTTGTAACAGTCATCAGCGGTGCATTTGTGGGGCTCCTGGCAGCCGGTGCCAACCTGATAGGGACAGTGGGACAGACCAGCGGCACAGGCGTGCTGTTGACAGTTGGTATACTCATACGTCTCTATGAACAGATAGGCAAAGAGCAGGCAATGGAAATGCACCCGATACTCAGGAGCTTCTTCGGAGCAGAATAGCACCCACGGTAGCGACGGCTATGCACAGGTTTAAAACATGCGTGAATAAGGGAGAAATGGGAAATGGCCGATGGCGGAGGAAAAACCAGCGGGACAGGCGGAGGGACGCCGGGTTCTCAGCAGCAGGGCGGGAGCTTTTTCATGATATTCCTTTTCATGCTCACCCTCCTTGTGCTCTTTGACCGCAATACCCGGTACGCCCTGGGAGCTATGATGTCCGTTGTGATGTATCCCCTTATAGGCTTTGGGGGCAGATACCCGGTCTTGACCCTGACCCTGGGCGGGGTGCTGATGACCCTGATCTCCATCGTCGTGCGCCACCGGTTCACAAACTGGGTTAAGATGGCCGAGCTGGAGGAGATGAACAGAGAAGTGCAGAAGATGATAAAAGAGGCGAGGCTGAAGGGCAACAAGGCGAAAGAAGAAAAACTCATGGAACAGCAAAAAAAGATAGCCATGGAACAGATGCTCTATTCCACAGACCAGATGAAATCAACCTTCGCCACCATGCTCGTCATAATAGCGATCTTCACATGGCTGGCTGTCTTTGTGGCATCGTTGCCCAACAAAACATTTTCCACGCCCTGGGCCTCCAATGTATCCTTCCTGAGAGGCGGAGTGGTGCTTGGAATAGTCCCCATGTGGATATGGGTTTACTCTCTTGTAACCATCCCCCTGGGCCAGGTGATACAGAAAGTGCTAAAATCAGTAGAGTTCAAAAAGCGCCTCGCCGAGATTGAGAGCGAGGAAAACGGGGCCAAAAAAGAAAGCAAAAAGAGCGGGAAAGATGAGGGGGTGGAGGGTTGAGAATAACCATCTCCGGTCCCCCCGGTTCAGGGACAACCACGGCGGCGTATCTCCTCTCCGAAAAAACCGGTCTCCCGGTCTTCTCCGCCGGAGAGGAGTTCAGGAAAATGGCAAAAGAAAGGGGGGTTTCTCTGGCAGAGTTCACCAGAGAGGCTGAGATGGACCCTTCCATAGACAAAGACCTTGACCGCAGGATGGTTGAAATCGCCAGAAAAGAAGAAAACGCCATCCTTGAAGGACGGCTGGTTGGGGTTCTCACCCACCGAGAGGGGATAGACGCCTTCCGGGTGTATCTAACGGCCCCCGTGGAGGTCAGAGCCAGCCGGATAGCCCGGCGGGAAGGAAAAAGGGGAGGAGGGGACAAAGAAAAGGTGTACAGGGAGATGGTGGAAAGGGAAAACAGCGAAAAAAAACGGTACAAAGAGTTCTACAACATAGACGTGGAAGACATGCGCGTGTACGACATCGTC
Source organism: uncultured Thermoplasmata archaeon (assembly GCA_964601625.1). GTDB lineage: Archaea > Thermoplasmatota > Thermoplasmata > JAGHBH01 > JAGHBH01 > CAZROC01. Next base: position 29,217 of record CAZROC010000022.1, read on the forward strand.
ATAGACACAGAAAAAAACCCGCCTGAAAAAGTGGTTGACCTCATCCTCGCCGGTATCAGAGAAAAAAAGAAATGGACTCCAGACCTCACAGTCACGGAGAGAAACGCTACAGACAGCGGCCACCAACTGGGGGGATGACCGCTGCCAGGCCACAGACCAGAGGAGAGGCCAATAGAAGAGCATCTCAAATACGGCGTCGCGGTGGTGGACAAACCAGCAGGGCCAACAAGCCACCAGGTCTCGGCGTGGGTGAAACAGATACTCCGCACAGACCGGGGGGGACACGGGGGAACGCTGGACCCCGCAGTTACGGGCGTTCTGCCGGTTGCGGTTAACAACAGTCTGAGGGTGATACAGGTCCTTTTGCTCGGCCCCAAAGAGTACGTGGGCATAATACACTTCCACAGAGACATAACACAGCGAGAAGTTGAGATGGCCTTTAAAGAGTTCACGGGCGAAATATACCAGACACCCCCCCTCCGAAGCGCCGTGAAAAGAACCCTCCGGACGAGAAAAATCTACTCGCTGAAACTCCTGGAATTTGACGGCAGAAACGCACTCTTCAGAGTGCTGTGCGAGAGCGGGACATACATCAGAACCCTCTGCACGGACATAGGGGATGCGATGGGTGTGGGAGCACACATGGAAGCCCTCCGCCGCACCCGAACAGCGAACATAACAGAAGAACACGCTGTCAAACTTCACGACCTAAAAGACGCCTACGAGATATGGCAGGAAACAGGCGAAGACAGTTTTCTGAGAGAAGCAGTTAAACCCGTTGAGCTCATGGTCTCCCATCTCCCTGGCGTAGTGGTAAAAGACTCTGCCGTGGACGCCATCTGCCACGGAGCCCCCCTCGCCGCCCCAGGCCTATACGACGTCACAAAGGACTACAACGCCGGAGACACAATAGTTTTTTATACAAAAAAAGGAGAAGCAATAGCCATAGGAAAAGCCGAAATACCCAGCATAAAAGCCATAAAAAGAAAAGATGGAATAATCGCCACAACAGATAGACTCATAATGGACCCCGGCACATACCCCCCCGGGTGGAAAAAACATTAAAAACCCATAACACCTCCACCTCCACCGCCAAAACCCAAAAAACGATGCGAGGGCAGCCCTCAGAGGAAACTGCGTTTCCGCCTTGCCTCGGCTGTTGCCTCGGTAGTGGCTCCCTCACTGTTCAATCGGTGCTGAGGTAGCCCTCGTCGGAAAACCTATATGGTTTTCCGCCTTGCCTCGGCTGTTGCCTCGGTAGTGGCTCCCTCACTGTTCAATCGG
>CAZROC010000022.1:30600-30738 GCA_964601625.1 uncultured Thermoplasmata archaeon
TGCTGAGGTAGCCTAGCCCGGAAAGGCGCGAGCCTGGAGAGCTCGTGGGGTTTGTGCCCCTCGGGAGTTCAAATCTCCCCCTCAGCGCCACCTTTTGAACCTATTAACTCATTGCTTATATTGCCCGTAAAAGGTGGT
>CAZROC010000023.1:0-25965 GCA_964601625.1 uncultured Thermoplasmata archaeon
GTTCAAATCCCCTCCGGTCCACCAATTAACCTATAGAACCGATTAGCCAAGAGGATGGGAGTTGAGCGGAGGAACGCCGAAGGTGTTCTCTCTAAATCAAATCCCCTCCGGTCCATTTCAACTTGTATAGAATTGTGCGTCAGGCATCATTTTTGGGGGATAATGGTGGAGAAATAAAAAAGAGAAAATAAAAAGGGAAGAGGGTTAGGGGGCGCTGTTTTCACCTCTGTCTTCGTTCTTCGCTGTACACCTCCGATTGTGGAGGCTGATAATGAAGTGTGTCATAGTGGGGGGAGTACGTCTCAGGTCGGCCTTTTTTCCGGTTCGCCGCCACCAGGGCTATGACAACCACGCCAATCACCAGGATTCCCAGCAGGACTATGGTTTCTTGCCGGAGGCCCGGGGGTGTATTGTTTGTCTGTTCGCTGCTCTCCTGGAGGTCCAGATAAGATGTCCCTTCAATAGCCGGGTCGTGGGATATCGTCTCACCGCCGGGGTATGTGAACCCGATTCTGAAAGCGAACCCGGAGAAGGTTCTTCCCTGTCTGCCGATCATTGTCACCGGATATCCACGGCTGACCTGTGCATGCATGGTTTTTTCTTGGCCATCAACTATGACATTGGACACCCAGTGGAATCTCGCCACGCGTGTCCAGTTTCCCTCTATCTCCACACGGTTTCTGACCGGCCTGGGATAAGAGGGTCCGGTGTTCGTGTCGTTGATGTCTATTTCCTCACCGCCTGTCGTCTCTATGCGTGCCCGTTCTCTTTCGTGCATCCTTTCCATAAACTTCTGGACCCAGGGTGGAGCGTTTGCGGGGGCGTATCTGCCCACTATGTTCCTGGTTCCGAGCAGAAGTGCGGGGTGCTGGTTTGTCTGGTTAAAGTCCCATCCTTCTATGAGATGGTCCCATTTTACCGAGTAAACCGTTCTGTTTCCGCTGACGTTTACTGGTGGGCCCCGCTCAACATTTTTTATACGGTACATGTTTATAGGTGCGTTTTCGTGTGCGGGCCCGGCGGGCCCGTTTTCAAGGGTTATCTCTACCTGTGGAATTTTCACCCCTTGGACCTCTTCCATCCTGGCTTTCAGGTGGAACGTGAACTCAACGCGCTCAAGGACGTTTCCAACTGCTGCGTCATCTATTGGCTGGAGCGGCCAGATCGGCTTGTATGAGAGGTTCTCTCTGTACAGGGTTATTGTCCACTCTTTTTCTCCAGTCCCTGTGTTCATGGTTGTGTTTATCTCTTTAAGGTTCCACACACCCATCAATGGTACCATTTTGTTGTATAGTGTCTCGGATGGCTGAATTGTGGTCTCGTCCTCCGGGTTCTGGATGGTGTAGTTGAAGACCCCGTCCTCGTTTGTGTCGTTGAACTCAAACAGGTTTCCCAGGCCCACGCCGTAGAATGTGAATGTTTTGACCATATGTCTTTCAACGTGCCCATCGGGGTACACCACCTGTGTCATCCCCAGGTACCTCGTCTGGATGGAGATGACGTGTATGGTGTTGGGATGTTCTTCTGTGCCCCATGCTATTCCGAAAACAGAGTCCACTCCGTCTTCTGTTCCAAACCTTATGAGGTAGTATTCTCCGCCCCCGAATGCCTCGTTGCTCGTTCCGTGCAGGACTGTTATTTCCTGTGTCAAATCTTTTACGACTGTTCCGCTTTCCTCCGGTGTCTCATCTGCCATCACCGGTCCTGCCATAGGGAACAGACAGAGAGCCACAAATACGACTGCCAGGCCAAAGACCGCCGTTTTTTTCAGCATTTTTTTGTTTCCTTTTTTCTGCGCCATCTTTCATCACCTCAAAAAACACATCTCATCCCGTCTTTTATATACCCTCCCAAGATTTTTGCAATATTTTTATCAACCTGGATGTTGTTGTTCAATGCGCAGGGGAAAAAGATGGCGGTGGAGAGCACTGAAAAAATTAGACCCGGGGCCGGGCGTCTCCGTCTGTCAGCGGAAGAGCGGGTTCTCCTTTTTCTCCGCGACTATGGAGAGAACGTGGAAGAGATTTCAAGCCCTTTCTATCTGTGCCAGGAGGGGATGGCTGGCGTCCTCGGAATGCGCGTCAGCAACCTGTCCCGCACACTGGCCTCTCTGAAGAGCGGGGGTTTTGTGAACCACATCATGGCGCACGTGCCAGGTAGTGCCAAAAAGAGGAAGGTGTATTTCCTCACATCCGAGGGGAAAGAGAGGGCTGGAGAAATAGTGGAGCGTGTCAATGATTGCCTGGTGGAACTGAGAGGGGATGATATAAACGGGGGCGGGACAAGAGAGATGTCTGTCTCAGATGCCCTCCGCCTCCTTTCCAGAAGATTTTACAACATCCGCCTGTGTGACGTTGTTGAGACCTATCTCAGAGACGGAGTCGTGGATGCGTCATCTTTTTCTTCAATCGTCTCCCGGGAGCGCTTTGTCAGGGCGCTGCTTGAGATGCCCTCTGTGAAGCATTTCGTGGGCAGAGAAAGAGAGATGGCGAAGATGGCTGAGATGGCCTGGAGGGTTTTTTCAGGGGGACGTGGGGCGATTTTTGTTTATGGCGTGGCTGGGGTGGGGAAATCGTCTCTGGTCGCCGAGTTTGTCAACCGGCACCTCTCCGAACAAAACGTGCTCTGGCACAGGATAAGGCCCTGGGAGACCGCTGACACGCTGGTTGATGTTTTTGTGTCTTTTTTTGAGCGCATGGGGGTCTCCCCCAAAAAACCCAAGAGTGGGCCATCCAGCGATGGCTCTGGCAGAGGGCCCGGCATGAAAAACCTCTATTCTATGGTCTCCTCCTGTGACAGGCCTGTTGCGGTGGTTTTTGACGACGTACACATGGCTTCCCAGGAGGTTGAGAGAGCGCTTCGCATGGTGTTTGATCTCTCCCCGCCCGGTTTTTTGCCCGTCTTCGTCTCCAGGAAAAAGCTCGCCTGGTACAGCGTCAGGGATGTGGCCGTTGAACACAGGGTTGTTGAGATTGAACTGTCGGGTCTGTCTGAAGAGGAGGCGCGCTTGTTTTTCCCTGACATGGAAGAAGACGTGTTCAGGGAGGTCTATTCTATCACCCACGGCCACCCCTTTTTCCTTGAGCTTGTCTCCCGGCTGGGAGTGGAGGGTGTGAAATCGGAGATGACACCTTTTTTTCTGTCGGAGATCCTGTCCCAGGTCCCCGGGGATGGTGTTGAGTTTTTAAAGCGTCTGTCGGTTTTTTCCTCTCCGGTGCCGCCGGGAGCAGCGGGCGTCCAGATATCTCCGGCTGCGGTAAACGACCTCCTGTCTCTGGGGCTCATAACTGAGACGGGGAAGGGGGTGGTCGTCCACGACCTGGTAAAGAAGCCGTTGCTTGACCTTTTGACTCCAGAAGAAGAGAGGCTGTACCACGGGGTGGCGGGGAGGTATCTCGTGGAATCCGATGACACGGGAGAGATATATGAGGGCGTGCTTCATCTTCTGGCCTCTGGCGATGTTTCTCTGGCGCTTGAGAAGATAAACGAGATCCCGTGGGTGGCTGATTACATAACCCCCACTGACGCCGAGAAACTCATCTCTTCTTTTCAGAGGGCCGTTTCCAAATCTGGGGGGGACGGTGATAGGGACGCAGATGTTTTTCGTTCTTCTGTTCTCGGGTTGCTGGTGGTTGCGAGGAAAATGGTCTCTCTGGGCGAATATGACCTTGCGGAAAAGGCCATTGGCATGGCGGAAAACGTCTCGGAGAGCACCGGAATGAACGACGTGGCCACAGAGACCAGGTCTGTGAGGAGCTTTTTGCACCGCAAAAAAAGAGAATACGAAGAGGCGATAGTTCCTCTGAAGAAAAACCTGGAAGATGCCAGGAGGAGTGGCGATAGACTGCTTGAAGCAAAGACCCGTCTTGACATGGCTGTGGTGGAGCGCCACCGCCGAAAGTGGGATAGAGCGGAAGAGCACGTCCAGATAGCGCTCAGAATTTTCAGGGAGACTGGAGATGTTGTCGGAGAGGCGGCCGCTCTAAACAACCTGGCGGTCCTGAGGGCATCCGAGTTTTTTGGCGGCGTATTCGTTAAGTCCGCGTCAGAACCCCCTGCCTCTGTTGGAAATATCTCGTCCATTTTCAGAAAGGCGTTTGATACGGCCATGGCGGGCGGGGACGTCCAGGGAGCCGTTATGGGCGCGAAAAACCACCTGGTCTTTCTTTACATGGCCGGCGAATACGAAACGGTAGTTGAAGAGGCCAGAAAAGCGGCCCAGACATTCTCAAGAAAGAGGTTTTACACGGAGGCGTTCTCCGTGCTGCTTTTTGCAGCAGAGCTTTTCCTCCCTGCCTTCCCGGGCGGGGACGCCTCTGGCGTGGCAGCGGGAGACGCAGAGGACGTGGAGAGGGCACGGGAAATCCTGGACGAGATCAGGAGATTTGCAGGCGGTCCGGGCGTTGCCGGGGGACGGCGGCGTGGCATTAGAGGAGACAGGGGCGAGCTCGGGAACCTGGTTGCCAGAGAACTGTTTTTGAGAGCGAGGGTGGAGGATATGCTGGGGGACAGGGAGGGTGCGAAGAGGCTCGCCAGAGAGGCGTACAGGATGGCCAGAAAGCTCAGACAGGGTGACCTGGCGGAAAATATTGAGCGTTTTCTGGACCGCTTTTGAAACCGCTTTTGAATGAAATTCATTTACGCTCTACGCTCTTTTTTGCAAAACCATTGTGTAATGAGACGCTTTGTCAGGCAGATGGGCTATGGTTTTGAAACCCATACGTTCCATGGTGTTCTCAACTCCGGCAGGTGAAATCCTCTTCTCTGGTGGGGGCCCGGGCGTTTCTTCTGCCTCCGGGTGCCAGTCTCTGACCACAGCGTAACCTCCGTTTCTGAGTATTCGCACGGCTTCTTGGAGTGTTTCAGTGACGACTATTTCGTGAAAGACGTTTATCATGAAAACCACGTCCACCGTTCCATCGGGAAGAGGGATGCTTTTTTCCGTTGAAAGAACCCTCACGACTGTGCCCCTCATTGCCCCGTCTGTTTCCCCGTCTATCATGTCCAGGGCCCGCTTTTCCACGTCTATGGCAAAAACAACACCGCCCTGAACACCCTCACACGCTCCGTTTACTTTTCTAACGAACCCTGCCATAGCCTCTGTGAAAAACCCCGGGCCACAGCCCAGATCAGCGACCCTCCGCCCAGCCAGCGAACCGGTGTACTCCTCAACTTTTTTGAGAAAACCAATGGGATCGGTCTTCTTCTTTCTCTCCTTGCTCCTGAGATATTCCAGCCTGTCCGGCGGAAAATGGTTTGCATCTCCCCGGTCGTCTCCCAGCTCTATCACCCCCGGATCCATCGCATCCGATTTCCGCTCCCTTTTTTATTTAGGGGCCTATAAAAGACCTGCTCATCCTCTGCAACAGCACTGCTACAATTGTTTTTGTAACATTTTCCGGGAGCACCTTCTGGGCGAAATCCATCATGCGCACGAAAAGAACGATTTTCCCCGTCTCTCGCATGTGATGGAGCACCTCTTCCCGCATCTTTATCCCCCGGAGGAGGTCTCTGTCAAAGGTCCTGTGCCAGGTGTCATGGTATTTTTCCACGTCAAAGCCACCCGGTTCGGAAAGGTATTCCACAGTCCCCTCACCGGCCATTTTGCCCGAGAGCAGCGCATTTCTTATGCCGCCCCCGCTGAAAGCGTTTGCCAGCCGGGCCGCGTCTCCGCACAGAAAGACCCCGTTGGCGGCCACAACTCTCGCCGGGGGAGAGAGTGGTATAGCACCGTTTACCCTGGCCAGGATTTTCATGTCCCGGTTCTTCTTTTTCATCAGAGCAGCGTATCTGTCCAGGGACCCCCATACCCGGCCGCCGTTTTCTCCAGAGAGGAGTATCCCAACGTTCGCTTTCCCCCCACCCTTTGGAAAAGTCCACGCATAGCCGGTCTCGGTGAAATCCCAGTCCACCGCGAACCCGAGGCGGTGTGCGTTTTCCCCGAAACGCATGCCACCCACCACGTACTGTGCGGCCACACCGGTGTTTTCCACCTTTATCGCTGTTTTTATACCCGCCCACCTCCCAACACGTGACTCAACCCCGTCCGCCCCCACCACCGCCCTTGCACCATATCTCTCCCTGTTTGTCAAAACCACCCACATGTCCCTGCTTTTTTTCATCCCGGTGACCGTCGTCTTTTTTTCCACGCCGGCCCCCGTCTCAACGGCGCTCTGCACGAGCTCTTTTTCAAAAACATCCCTGTTGAGCACAAACCCCCTCAGGGGCATGTCCAGAGTTATTCCCTCTTTTTGCGGAGTGTCAAACCAGGCCCCATCAACAACATTTGCTATTATGGGCGGTTCCACGGGCAAACCGGACATCCTGTAAGCGTTTTCCGCTATGGCCTCTCCACAGCGCACAGGGACGCCTATCTCTTTTCTCCGCTCAACGATGAGGGTTTTCAGCCCTTTTTCTGCGAGGGCTCTTGCCGCCATGGCCCCGGCAGGCCCGGAGCCCACCACTATAGCATCATACTCTTTTGCAACGTCCAAGGTTTATGCCCCCTCTTTTTTCATGGCCCCCACGGGGCAGACGATCAGGCATCTTCCGCACTCAACACACTTTTCAACGACAGCCCCATCTTCATAGAGAGCGATGCCGTTTACGGGACAGACAGCAACACATGCGCCGCAGCCCATACACATTTCCCTGTCGCAGACGACCATCTGAGCACCACCATTTTCTTTCCACACCACCACCATCTTCTTTCCACATCTCTTTTTCCGTCTCATAACTGTTTTAACTATAAAGTTATTTATACCACGTCGGCGTAGAAAAGCCCATGGCATCTCCCACAGTACATGTCACGGTTGATGGAAAAAGGATATCCGTCCCCCGGGATGCCACGCTGGCCCACGTAGTGGAAGTTGTCGGTGTGGACTACCCGAATTTAGTCGTCCGCGTGGACGGAAAGCCCCTCCCTGGAAAAGACTGGAAGAGCGTCTCCGTCAGAGAGGGCATGGTTGTTGAAATAGTGCCTGTTGTCACAGGCGGATAACCCGGGACAGGAGTTGGTCACATGGCTACTGAGGTCTCAAGGGCGAAGCTCGTGGTTCAGAGGAGCAGATTCCACGCACACCTGTATGAAATAAGCGATGAAGAAGAGATCAAAGATGTTATGAAATGGCACAGAAAAGAGTACAGGCGGGCGAGACACCACTGCTGGGCGCTGCGCCTGGCCAGGGATGGGCGTGTAGTGGAGAAGTACAAAGACGACGGCGAAGTTGGCCACCCCGGGAAGGTCCTATTGTCAATCCTGGAGAGCAGAGGGCTGGACAGCCACCTCCTGGTCGTCAGCAGAATCTTCGGGGGAGTAAAGCTCGGGGTCGGGGGGGTCAGCAGGGCTTTCAGAGAAGCGGGGATGATGGCAGTTGAAAACGCAGACGGTGGTTGATGTCAGTGGCTCTGCCGGAAAAGGTGGCGCTGTCCTGCTATTTATCCTTCTCACAGACGTGTGCAACCTCCACTGTGAATACTGCGGCGGATTCACAATAGAGGACCCGAAAAAAGCCGAGGTCTCCTACGACCTGGACGTGCTGGTCCGTTTTATGAGAACCCACCCCGTCGTTGACGTGGAGTTCTACGGCGGCGAACCCCTCCTGCGCATACCTCTCATGTTGAAGATGATGGACACCCTCCCCGCCAGGTATTTCATGGTGCAGACCAACGCCACCCTCCTGCACAGGGTTCCCACGGAATACCTGCGGAGGTTTCACACAATCCTGGCGTCCATTGATGGCCCCAGGGAGATAACAGATGGCTACCGCGGAAGGGGGGTATATGACACTGTGGTCAGGAACGTCAGAGACGCAATTGACAGGGGGTTTAGCGGTGACATGATAGCAAGGATGACAGTCAGCCACAGATCTGACATATACAGGGACGTACGCCACCTACTGTCGCTGGGGATTTTCAGCCACGTCCACTGGCAGCTGGACGCCATATGGGGGGACAGGTGGGACTTTGGGAGATGGGCCGAGGAAAACTACAACCCCGGGATCTCACGCCTGGTAGAAGAGTGGGTGGAAAAGATGAGAGATGGGGTGGTAGAGGGCATAGTTCCTTTCAAGGCGATAATGACCTCTCTTGTCAGAGAGGAAAAAACCGGGTTGAGGTGCGGTGCGGGTCTGAACGCCTTCGCCATCACCCCCCGGGGAGAGGTCATGGCATGTCCGATCGCCCCTGAGTTCAGGGACATGTGGCTCGGAGACATGGACACCCTCCTGGGGGAGAAAAAGACCATCCGCTCGATCTCCGGCCTCCTGCAGGTAGGCCCACCGTGCGACGCCTGCGAGGTCAGAGACATATGCGGCGGCAGATGTCTGTTCGCCAACAGGCACAAACTGTGGGGCACGGAGGGAGAAAAAGAGGTGTGTGGGACCGTTAAACATCTGATAAGAGAACTGCAGAAAAACGTGGAGGAGGTTCGCGGCCTGCTGAGGGACGGTGTTATAACACGGGAGAAACTGTTTTATCCAGAGACGAACAACGGATGTGAGATAATACCATGAGCCTCGAGCCAGATGGGGGTGTGGAAATGATGGCAGACGGCACAACCAGAGACGAGCGGGACAGGGGACCGGGCATGTCTGGAGCCACGTCCAGATCCCCCGGTTGTTCTTTTTGCAACAGGTCGGCTGTTGTTTTCGTCAGGTACAGCGGGAGGCATCTGTGCGCAGAGCATTTCAACCGTTTTGTTCTCCAGAGGGCACAGAAGGAGTTCAGGGCTCAGATCCGCCTGCCAAAGAAGAGTGTGCTGGTTGTTGCGATCAGCGGCGGAAAGGACAGCGCCGTCGCCCTGGATGTGACGGTCAGGACATTTGGTACCCATCGGGACAAGGAGATAATGGCTGTCACGGTTGACGAGGGGATAGAGGGCTACCGCCCACCTTCCATCTCCGCTGCCAGGGAGTTCACGGAGAGAATAGGGGTTGACCACCATGTTTTTTCTTTCAGAGAACTCTACGGGGCCACCCTGGACGAGATCCTATCTCGCCCCCGGGAGCTCGGGGCCTGCAGCTACTGTGGCGTTCTGAGGAGGCAGGCGATAAACCTCGCCGCACGGAAACTCGGGGGGGACGTGGTTGTCACCGGGCTGAACCTGGATGACACCGCACAGGGTATTTTAATGAACATAGCCCGCGGCGACGTGGAGCGTCTCGCGAGGATGGGGCCGCACACGAGGGTGCAGAGGGGTCTCATACCGCGGGTTCAGCCGCTCAGGAGGATTCCTGAAAAAGAGACATATCTCTACGCGCTCCTGAACAGGATCCCCTTCTACGACGGCGAGTGCCCCTATGCCGTTGAGGCCCAGCGTGGCCTCTACAGAGAGGTTATAAACATGCTGGAGGAGGCGTCTCCCGGGACCCGCCATGCCATACTCAACACCTATGACACCATCCGCCCCCTATTGCTGGAAAAATACGAGCAGTCCCATCTACGTCCATGTGAGATATGCGGCGAGCCAACGGTGGACAGGGTCTGCAGGGCGTGTTCAATGCTCATATCCCTCGGCCTGGAACCGCGTCGGAGGGATTAGAACTCCGGTATCTCTTCCTCTGTTTCTTCTCCGCCCCCTCTTTCTTCTCTTCCGCCGCTTTCGCTGCTCTCCAAGTCTTTGTCCTCTGTCTTTTCGCCCTCTTTTTCTTCCGTCTGTTCGTCTCTTTTTTCGTCTCGGGGGGCCGGCGGCGTCTGTGGCGTGTGTTCCGGCGGCGAGTACTGTGGTGCTGGTGGCGGAGGAGGGGGATAGAACTGTGGTGGGGGAGCTTGTGGGGCATATGCGGGCTGTGGTGGTGGGGCTGTGACCACAGGCGCCGGTTGCTGTGCTGGTCCGGCCTTTTCAAGGTATTCCTCTGTGACTCCCCCATCTTTCCAGACTCTGTAATCTTTGCGGTAGACGGCGAACTCCGCTATTATATATACACATGTGAGCAAAATTAAGATGTATATTATTCTGAAGTATCGCACGTAGTCCAGTGAAAACCCGCCCTCGTCTCCCACCGTGACTGAGAGGACGAAGGGGCTGAACAGGATGTAAATGGCCGCCGCCTTTCCGCCGAGTTTTCCCAGTCCCCCGAGCATTCGCCTGGGGGTCCCCTTCTTGTAATATCCATGTACGAAGCCGGAGACGACCATGAACCAGCCGATGTAAAGAGCTATGAAGGTGAGTCCATCAAGCAGGTCTGTTATGACGTCGGGTATGTCGGACTGGTCCGCCGGGGCTATCATGGGGAAAAGGCAGTATACGATGAATAGTGGAAGAACGATGTACACGACCGCTCCCCCTATGGCTCCTCCGACGCCTTTTCCCATCCCCCCTTTCAGGTCTTTTTCCATCAGCAACCTCGCCTTGGCTATCTGGGGGTCCTGGTGTTGTGGAAATGGCTGGGCCGGGTACTGGTATGGCTGGGCCTGGTTGGGCTGGATGGGCTGTTGTGGTGGCTGTTGTGGTGTGGGCGTCTGTGGGGGATAATATGAGATGGGCTGGGGGTGGACAGGGGGTGGACGCTGCTGGCTTTTTTCCTGTTTGTGTTCGTTCTCATCGCTCACAGCGCTCCCTCCTCCACGTAGACCAGGCCCATTTCATCGGTTTCCACGGTCAATACATATCTGTTGGCTGGCTGGGAGGCGGTGTAGGGGTAGTTGTTGCTGAAATAGTAGTATTCCCCTGGTGAAACATAGTGCTGGTTTTCTATGGTGTATCCCGTGGGCGTGGTGTTGTTGAAAAAGGCTATGGTTATGTTGTAGAGGTCGCCTGTGTCTCTGTCGTTTGTGAAAGAGTACTCAACTTGTATTGTGTCCCCGGCTTGTTTGTATACGCTGGTGGACAGGTCTCTAAGGGGCGCATGCCACTCTTCCTGGTATGTGGTTGAATAGTCAACCCGCTGCCCCCCTATAAAGGCGGTTATGTCCGTTTTTAGGTCCATCGTGCCGCTCTGTGTGGCGAGGACGTCCATGGTGTTTTCTGTCATTGTTATGTTCATGGTTCCCGTGTGTTTCCCTCCAAAGGGGGTCTCGTAGGTGCCGTTTCCGAGGGTCTGGCCGTTGAATTGTATGGTTGTTTCTGCCGTGGCGTTTCCCTCAAGCCACCCGGCTGTTTCCACGGTGACCGGAACTCCCATGATGATCTCAGCGTTGGACCGGGTAAAGGTGGTGTTGCCCGTGTCAGCGGACACCTTCACCGGTGGCTTCCAGGTCTTTTCGGTGAAAAACGCCAGCGAGAACCCTATCCAGGAGAATACGTACCTGGCACGGACTTCCAGGCGGAGTGTTGTGTTCAGGTCTTCAAAAAGAACTTTTTGCATTCCCAGGGAGACGAGGTGCTGGATGGAGGTCTGGAAGACGATTGTGCGGGTGACTGTATGGTGCGCTGGTATGTCGCCCAGGGGGTTTTTTCCTGTGAAAATCTCAGTTTCGTTGTAAAACAGGTGCAGGTCTATGTTCAGGTCCTCAACGGGGTATATGCCGTTGTTCTTTATGGTGAGGGGGGCGGTGAACATGAGGACTCCGCCGCTTTTCATGGTCATGGTGACCTGGTCTGGCTCAGGTATTTCTATGGGTAGGCCCTCTCCGTTGTCAAAAAACAGGTATGCAGAATAGACGCCAACAGCCAGTGCACTCGTTACAAAAAGGGAGGCGGCAACCAGGCATATTTTGAATGTCACAAGGACTTTTTTACCTGTTGACATCCCACCAGTCCTCCCCTCTGAGATCAAGGGTGTCCTCCCTGTCCGGTCCAAAGGAAACCATCTCCACCTTTGCTCCTGTGTTTTTCTCAATGAAAGAGACGTATTCCCTGACCTCCCCTGGCAGGTCTTCATATCCTCCTTTTGCAAGTGAACGCCACTCCTCTGGCCTCATATCCGGCCACCCCCGGAGGGTCTCATATACGGGTTTTGCCCGCTCCACCCTGGATATTGAGCCGGGGAAGAAGTCTGTTTCCTCGCCGTCAATTTCGTATCGCACCGCCACTTTTATGTCCCCCAATCCTCCCAGGACATCAATTTTGGTCAGGGCCAGCGATGTTATTCCGCTGAGACGCACGGCGTGTTTGAGCACAACAAGGTCAAGCCAGCCGCATCTCCTCCTCCGCCCGGTGGTTGTGCCGAACTCTCCACCTTTTTTCTGTATCTTCTCCTCAAGATCTCCATCAATGGCCGTTGGTAGGGGCCCCGCCCCAACCCTGGTCGTGTAAGCCTTCGCAACACCCACAACACGGTTTATCCTGGTTGGGCCCACACCCGCCCCGGTGCACGCTCCGCCGGCTATGGTGTTTGAGCTCGTGGTGTATGGATATGTACCCCAGTCAACGTCCAGCATCGTTCCCTGGGCGCCCTCAAAAAGCACCCTCTTTCCACTGTCCAGAGCTTCGTTTAGAAGAGCAGAGGTGTCCCGGATCATCGGGGCGAAAAACTCTCCGAACCCGAGAAGGTCACGGTATAGCGCTTCCGCGTCGATCTTTTCGCCCAGCCCATAGGCGGCCAGCAACCTGTTTTTTATCTCCACCACCATATCAACCTTCTGTTTGAGCGCTTCCGGGTCCAGCAGATCTCCCATCCGGATGCCGTGGCGGGCGATTTTGTCGCTATAAGCGGGGCCTATACCCCTCTTTGTGGTCCCAACGCTGGCTGAGCCGCGGAGCCGCTCCTCAGCGCCATCCAGGAGGCGGTGGTAAGGCGTTATGATATTCGCCCGGTCGCTAATCCAGAGATTCGGACGAGAGAATCTTTCTGTGAAAGTCTCCACTTCCCTTTTCAAAACATAGGGATCAACAACCACGCCGTTGGCAATGACCAGTTCTTTGTTCCAGAGCACGCCAGAGGGGATGAGATGGAAGGCGAACTTCTCCCCGTTGACAACGATCGTGTGGCCAGCGTTGTTTCCACCCTGGAAACGGCAGACAACATCCGCTTCTCTGGCAAAAAAATCTGTCACCTTGCCCTTTCCCTCATCTCCCCACTGTGTGCCTACCACTACTACTGCTGGCATCGGTTTTCCTCCATGGAGTGGAAGAATTAGTGGTATAAAAAACTACAAGACGCAAAATAGCGCCTTTTCTGGGCGGAAAGGTTTATAATAGAGAGGTTTTATGGCGCAAAAAAGGAGGAGAGACCGTGGACGAGACAGACAAAAAAATCGCGGCTTTCATAACAGCGATCTTCCTCCTGATAATCGCCTATGGCGGATACAGGTGGGCCAGGGGAGCGCTGAGCGAAAAAGAAAACGGCCTAACAGTTGAGGAAGGCGACACCGTTGAGGTGGAATACGTCGGCTGGCTCTCAGACCCCCGCATCTATGGAAGCGAGCGGAGGGTGTTTGACACCAACATAGAAAAAGTGGCAACGGACAACATAACATACCCCAAAACGCTCACATATAAGTACCACGAGCCAAAGCCATTCAAATTCACAGTAGGAAAAGGCCAGGTCATAAAAGGATGGGACAAAAACATAATAGGAATGAAAGAAGGAGAGAGCGCTAAATGGGTGATACCCCCCGAACAGGGCTACCAGCCACGTCTGGAATCCCTCCTATACAGTCTGAACAGGACAGAAAACGTCCCTGTTTATGAAAACCTTTCTTTTTCGGAGTACACCAGGATATACAAACAGCCAGAGCCGGAGATAGGAGACCAGATAACACACGCCATCTGGGGGTGGCCAGCGGAAGTTATATCTGTCACAGATGAACAGGTGACGATCTTCAACAAACCAGCCGTGGGAGAAACATACGACTCGTTGTGGGGGTGGAGCATAACGGTTACAGACATAGAAAATGCGGATAACCCGTGGAAAGACACCATCGCCGTTTTGAACAACGCGGAGGTGGGAGACCTCGTTCCAACCCAGGACCTCGCAGGTTTACTCCAGGACATAAACGACATAAAATCCACACAGCAAAAAGAACAAAAACAGGTCAGCGACGGCATAGTGGTTGACACCACCCCGGACAAGATAACGATAGACTTCAACTCAGAGGTGTATGGGCAAACCCTCGTTTTTGAAGTAACAGTGTTGAAAATAACAAAAGCTACCTGACAAAAAACATAAATAGTAAAAGAAAAATGGTTAAAACAAAGGGATGGGATATGCACACAAAAAAAATAATAATCCTGCTGCCCGCACTCAACGAAGAAAAAAACATATCCGATGTTTTGAAAGGCATTCCGGTTGCCGAGATTGAAAACAGGGGATACAAACCTCAGATAGTCGTCGTGGACGGACACAGCGAAGACCAGACGGTCGCCGTTGCAAAACAGAACGGGGCCATCTGCCTGAAACAGCCGGGGAAAGGGAAGGGGGACGCGGTCAAATACGCCCTCCGACAGGTGAGAGGAGAATTCCTCTTCATGCTGGATGCAGACAACACCTATCCCCCCGACTACATAATACCAATGCTGGACATCCTTGAGAAAAAAGAAGCAGACGTTGTCATGGGCTCCAGGCTGTCTGGAAAAATAGAAAACGGGGCCATGACACGCATGAACTACATCGGAAACAGGATACTCACCGCCACCGCCAACTTCTTCTTCAGCAACGGATACAAAATAACAGACCTCTGCACCGGCATGTGGGGCTTTAACAGAAAAGCACAGGAAACCCTCGCCCCCCTCCTCACCGCCAACGGATTTGACATAGAAGCAGAACTATTCGCAAAAGCCATGAAAAACGGGCTAAAAGTCAGAGAAATACCTATCCACTACGGGAGAAGAGAAGGACCCAGCAAACTGGGATCGCTGAGGGATGGGGCGAAGATAATGGGGAGGCTGGTAAAAGAATCTTTTATACGCCAATCGTCCGTTAGATAAACACAAATTGGTGAAATCAATGTCCGGAAACGCTGCTGTATTCGTGTCAACTCCTGCACAAGCACATTTTTATAAAAACATAATTAAAGAACTAAAAAATAGGGGAAACAAAGTACACATACTCGCTAGGGAGTACGGAGAAACTTTAGAAATACTTGAGTCGGAGGGATTTGATTATTATGTGTTTTCATCGCCGCCCCCCGGAGCAATTAAAGTTTTAAAGCTTCCTGAAGATATTCTGAGAGCTGTTCGTTGGTTAAAAAACAAGAACATAGATGTTGTAACCGGTTTTGAGATTTATGGCGCCTACGTCTCTAAACTGATATCTGCCCCGTATGTGCAGTTTTATGACTCGGAACCCGATGTTCATAACCTTTTGAGGGTCCAGTATAAGTTTATGCTTCCTTTTACGACGGTGATTATAACACCCCAATCGTTTAAAAGGGATTTGGGTAAAAAGCATGTGAGAGTTAACAGTTATAAAGAGCTAGCGTATCTCCATCCTGATTATTTTACCCCTGATTCTGAGATATACAATAAGCTCGGGCTAAAAAAAGGAGAAGATTATGCCATTATTAGGTTTAATGCTTTTGACGCAGTCCATGATAAAGGGATAAGCGGTTTTAGTCGTGAGTTAAAAGTAAAACTGGTCAGAGAGATAAAAAAATATGTTCCTGTTTTCGTCTCTTCAGAAGCACCCATCCCACCGGAAATACAGGATGCTAAATTGCCAACAAAGAAGAATGAAATACATGACGTGCTATACTACGCAAAACTACTTGTCACGGACACTCAGACAATGGCGACAGAAGCAGCAATTCTCGGAACGCCAACAATAAGGAGCAATAAGTTCGTTGGCTCAAAAGACATGGGGAATTTTATAGAACTCCAGGAAAGATTCGGGCTTTTGTTTAATATCCCAAATCCGGAAAAAGCCATTGAAAAAGCAATAGAAATCGCCCGATCAGAGAGCGTTAAAAAAGAATGGTGTGAGAAAAGAGAGAAACTTCTGAAAGAAAAAACAGATATAACAAGTTTCATGGTGTGGTTCATAGAAAACTTTCCGGAAAGTATGAACGAGTTTAAACAGAACCCGGATGTACCATTTATTTTTAGGTGAAGCGAGGACATCTAAACAGCCGATTATTAATACTACCGCAATTGATTAGTATCAGAAAATAATTGGGTGTTTGAATGAATCTGCTTGTGGTAGCTCCGCACTACAAACATTTTATAAAAGAGTTCACAGAGGCCGTATCTCGCCATACAGATTCAATAAACGTATGTGTTCATCACAATGTTCTATCGGAACTGTCATGTTACCTGCCTTTCTCTCATTTTCGTCATATAGAAAAATTTTCAAAGAGAAATCTCGTAGATTTATCTCAAATTCCCGGCGCTGTACAAGTTCATATATTATCGTCCTTTTATCTGGTTCCCGATGGAAAGAACAGATCACTTGGAGACAAACTTTTTGACATATATTG
The DNA here is from genome assembly GCA_964601625.1 of uncultured Thermoplasmata archaeon. GTDB lineage: Archaea > Thermoplasmatota > Thermoplasmata > JAGHBH01 > JAGHBH01 > CAZROC01. The sequence goes on from CAZROC010000023.1 coordinate 16,297, forward strand.
CAAATATATAGAAAATCACAATATAACGTTTGATTTGATCCATGCTCACTTCACCTGGCCATCAGGCTATGTGGGGGTAAGGTTGGGCAAGAAATTTGGGGTGCCTGTGGTCGTAACAATACACGAAAACAGAGATTGGTTTATTAAAGAATACAAGTTAAAAAATAGTAAAGCCCATTATGTTTGGAAGAACGCCAATGCCTTAATTCGTGTTAATAAGAAAGATCTGCCATTGCTTAAGGAGTTTAATGAAAACACTTATTCCATACCCAATGGGTTTAATGATAGGAAAATTTACCCTATGGAAAAAAATGAATGCAGAGATCTTTTGAATATTCCTCTGGAAAAAAAGGTAATTTTCGGACTTGGGAACTTGATAGAAAGAAAAGGTTTTCAATTTTTGATTCAATCCATGAAAAATGTAGTAGATTACCGAAAAGATGTCTTATGCATCATAGGTGGAGACGGACCTTTACGAGACAAACTGCAAAAAATGATAAAAGATCTAAAGTTAGAAGAATATGTCGTGATAGCTGGATATATCCCTGAGGATCTTTTCAATTATTATCTGAATGCTGCCGATTTGTTTGTGTTGCCCAGTTTAAGTGAGGGAAATCCGGTGGTCATGTTTGAGGCACTTGGAGTGGGTTTACCTTTCGTAGGTACAGAAGTTGGGGGGACGCCGGAGATAATAACATCCAGCGAATATGGCCTTCTCTGCCCCCCCGCGGATGTTGAATGTCTGGCGGAGAAAATTTTAATGGCATTGGATAAGACCTGGAACCGTGATGAAATTAAAAAATACGGAAGTCAATTCACCTGGCAGAAAATTGCAGATCGAACATACCACATCTACGAAAACCTGTTGAGTGAGGTGGAGTAAAATTGATGGGGGGAAAATCAAAAATATTTGGTTTTGCACTTCTTTCTTTTTCAATAATTTTAAGGCTGTTTTTTTTGCCGACTGCACCTGGCACGTTCTATATGCCTGCGCATTATTATAATCTGTATTTGCCCAATTTCGGCCTAAATGAACCTTTTTCAATATTACCGCATTATTATAAAACGGCAGCCACTCAATACACATTTTTGCGCTCGTTTTTATTATTGATAGGAAATGACGTATTGCTCCTTCATCAGATAATATATGTGTTATCCCCCATATTTACTTTCTTTGCATATTACTTATTTTTCACTCCGTTCAACGACTTGAAAAAGTACAGGTTCTTTTTGGGGGGGTTGTTCTCTTTGATTATTACCTGGGCTCCGGTACCTCTGCTGATAGGAATGTTATCTATCTACATAATAATGAAAAATATATCTGCGTTTAAGAAGGGCGTTATTTTTCTTTTGGCGTTTTTTTCTTTGTCTTTGTACTGGCACAGTGCACACATATTGTTTTTTATGCCACTTATCTATTTCGCTTTAATAAACGTGGTTATAAATAGGAAAAATTTAAAATTTATAATTCAAGATTTTTCTATTTTGCTTATACTTTTATCTACGATAATCTCTTTTTTGGCCTGGGTGGTGGTGCGAAAAAGTAGTGCGTTTAAGGCAATACTGGATATACATAGATATTTAAACTTAAAAGCTTTTTATCAGGGAATCTTTTCAAAAGGCTCTTTTTTGCCTCCGGAATATCAGTATGAATACGCATTTTTTATGCCCGTTCGTGCATTAGATCTTTTAAAATATTCCGCGTATGCTACCATTTACGTCTCATTTTTTATAATCTTTTTTTGTGCTATACGATATAAAAAAATTGATTCAAACGGAGTTGTTTACATTTCATTTTTACTTGGAGGAATAACTTTTCAATTTCTGTACTTTATTGTAACCGGAACTATCGGACCGGCCCCGATAATAGTCTTTCTTTTACCTCTTTTTGTTTTAGTGTCATTAACTAGGATCGTTCAACAGCACGAAAAAAATGTTTATACAAAGGAGAAATTATATACATTAGTACGTAAAGTTTCAGTTATTTTTGTACTTGGAATTTTTACTTTGTCTTTTTTGTACAACGTATACGAAGATGTGACGTGTTCTCCGGAGTTCAATACGGAGTTTTCAGAGTATGAATTCTCGGCTCTATGGTTAACTAACCATGCGAAGTCGGGCGCAACAGTTCTTTCAGATGCAAATACAGTGGGATACATGGCTATCTGGTATGGAAAAGAAAAAGGGTACGATAATGTATCTATAAGATTCTTATCAATAACATTAAGTTCCTATGAAAAAATAAAAAATGGAAACTATAATTCCACACACATTTTTGCATATAATCATATGACTTACAGGAAAAATCTAGTTTATGAGTCTCTTCAACACTGGAACAAATTCAAACCTATAGAACCACAGGATATTGATAAAAACAGATATAATGTGATATATAATGATGGGAACATTTGGCTTTGTAAACAATAAACAAAATTTATTCAGACATTTAAAAATTAATTTTCTAAAATTTTTTCCACCCGCTCACACGCTTTTCCGTCTTTGTATTTATGGAAAAGGTCTCTGAATTTTTTGTATTTCTTTTTGTAATCGGGGGTTTCAAACCAGGACATATCCTTTAGAAGATCCAGAAGAGCGTGTTCCGTGGATGCAAAAGGCCCGGGAAGGATCTCTCTTATGTCGTAATAGGTGCTCCTGCACTCAGTTAAGTATTTATCCATGTCGTATGTATAGAAGATTATCGGTTTTCCTGTGATAGCGAAGTCAACGCTTATGCTGCTGTAATCTGTTATGAGAATATCAATGTCGGGTAGAAGTTCCTGTATGTCATCCACGTCCCCGGTTATATCCCGTATTCTTTTCAGCCCATTGGGTACTATTAGTGAGTGATCCTGTGGGTGTTTCTTTAGAAGCATTATATATCCCTGGTTTAGTAGGAACTCGTCCAGTTCCTTTAAGAACTCTGATGTGAAAGGTTTTGTCTCGTATCTTTCTCTAAATGTGGGGGCGTAGAGTATCACTTTCTCATATTTATCCAACCCAAAAACTCCTTTATAATTTTTGTATCTTAACTCTTCATTGAAGAATATATCATTTCTAGGCAACCCTGTTATAACCACATTTTCGTTTTTAAAAGAATCGCGAAAGTGTTTTTGGTCCACTTCAGAAGAGGCCAAAATAAGGTTGAAGGATTTGCATATCAAAACCATGTATATCCTATCTATCCCCTGAAAGTTATCGTCTAAAAGCGCGATGTTTTTCCATCCGGATCCATGCCATGTCTGTATGATGTTGAATCTGCCCAGAAATGCTAGTGCGCCTGAGAGAAAAGGCCCTCTGACCCCGTTGTCTACAAATATATACTTTGCTCTTAATGTTCTCCACATTCCCCTGGGAGACACTGTAAAAACAACATTAATTCCTTGCTTTTTCAGATATGATTCTAAACTTTTTTTTGTGGTTATCCACACAACTTTTTTTTTCTTTTTCTCAAAATACTTATACAGATACCGTGGGTTCCCTTTAAATAGATCGCCATGGTGTGATGTGAAAAGGTAAAGATCGTCATTCTTGGGAACAACATATGATAATATAACAAGAGCCAGGTCAAAAACACATCTCCCTGCTTCCCTTGTTATTCTATAGACGATGGGTAAATATCTTCTTTTCATGCCTGTTGCCCCTGGTCGCTTCCTACTTTTGGCAGCTCCCAGTCATCTTTAAAGGTTTTTACGCCTTTTCTTATGTTTATTATCTGGCCGGTTTCTTCGGAATCGCAGTAGCTTACGATGACCTTTGCCACATAATGTGGATCAAGGAACTCAGATGCAGGTCTGTCCGGATAAAATGTCCTTATTGACTCCGTTAACGTCCGTGCTGGATTTACGCAGTTTATTTTTATATTATAGGGCATGAGTTCCTCTGCAAGTCCTTCTACCAGATTGTTGAGTGCTGCTTTGGAGGCCGAATAGTATGTATACCCTTTTCTGCCTTTCCATGCCGCGCTACTTCCTACAACCACGATGTTACCGCCCTTTTTCATGGTTTTCATAGCGAGATCACAAACTAATATCAGGCTCCTTGTGTTTATCCTGAAAATTTCATCAAAATCTTTGAGCGAATCCAGAGTTATATCATTTTTTCTTAAAACACCGGCACAATGGACTATGCAATCCCATTCCACGTTGTACAAATGTTCCGGGAGCGTGGTGCCGCTTATGTCAGCGTCTTTTTTACCCATTCCATATACGTTTGCTCCGAGGTCTTTCAGTATTTTTACGACTTCGCTTCCGATTCCTCCCGTTCCGCCAAATACAAGAATCTTTTTCCCGGAAACGTCTGGAACTTTGATTTTTCCGCCTTTCCACTGAGACAACCTCTCGGCGATAAAAAGGTCTGGCGGAGTGGTTATTTTTATGTTTACGTAGTCCCCCCTGACCAGATGACAGTCGTATCCCGCATATTTGAACACAGAAACATCGTCTGTGAATGTGATGTCTCGAGGAGTGCTTTCATATGCTTCTAGAATCTTTTTGTATTTGAATCCCTGTGGTGTCTGGTGTCTCCAGGCGTAACGTCGTGGAGGAATGTCTATAATCTTTTTATCATCGTCTACAATTGATATCGTGTCTGTTTCCGGAACAGCGGCACAGACACAGTCATATCCTTTTTTAAGGTGTTCAATGACTCTCTCAATTATCTCCCGCGATACAAGTGGTCTTGCGGCATCATGGATAAGAACGTAATCTGTATCCTTGTTGCATGCGAGGAGACCGTTATAGGATGAGTCCTGCCTCCGTTCCCCGCCTTTAATTATTTTATCTACATTTTTGATGGTTTTTTTTGCTTTGTTCACGTCATTTACCACAACAACTATCTCGTTGACCTCTGGGCATGCTCTAAAGGTGTCAATAGAATGCTGCAAAATGGTTTTTCCATTGAGGTTTATATATTGTTTTTCGTTTCCAAAACGTTCACCTTTGCCGGCTGCTAATATTACTGTACTGATATATGTCTCGCCGCTCATTTTTTCTAACTCCTTCTTACTTTCACGTTTAGTGAGCATAACCATAGATTGCGCTTTATAAAATTTTCTGTGTCCTCTGATTTTAGTTGTTTTATCTGGTACTACCTTTGTGTTTATTTTTTGTATCGTCGCTTCTGCCGTCTCCTCTCCGTTTTAACTCTATAGCTCCTGCCAAGGCTGCGGCGATGGCGTTGGCCATAATCCATGCAAATCCAACGCTCTCTATTTTTTTAGAGTAGAGAACCAGAACAAAACTTATAAATAAAAACAGAGAAGCACGTATTACGCTTATGGCGGTGACCGCTTTGACCCTTTTCTTTATGTTCAGTTCAGCGGTATAAAATCGGAAAGGCACAACGAAATATCCGCCCAGTATCATAAGAACTAACAATCTGAACCCGGCAACGTACTTTTCGCCGAATAAAAGCAATATATATTTTCCAAATAAAACTGTTATAACTGCTACGACAGTTATATATGTAACAGAGAGAAACATGGCCTCTTTCATAGTTTTTTTCAGGTCAGTAAGACCATGGCTTCCTTCAACAAAGAAGGACATGCTGATCGCAGCAGGTACAAATAAGGCGATGTTACTGATTGTGTATGCAATATAGAAATACGCCGCGTATTCGCTGCTTATAAGTGTGAGGATCATCATCGGCATGATGAAAAGTGGGGCTCTGTTTGACACGTCCCCTATATAGTTCCCAACGGAAAATATAAACGACTCTTTCAGATAACCTTTATCAATGGAAAAAGAAATGTTTTTTATAGATGTCAAAGAATAAATATCTGCAAGAAGCAGAGCTAAGCAAAAAGCGAGAAGTATTCCAAATAGCCCTTCATCTAGGAATAGAAAAAGGAAGAGGGCCCTGGTGGAGAAAATCGTAGCCATCAAAGTGCCATGAAATGCTTTGCGTTGTGATATGGAATATGGATAAAGAAGGTTGTAAGCGCTTCCGGCAGCCGCGGAGATGAATATTATCGCAAAAAGTGCCGGGGAGAGTATTTCCCTCAAATCTGTTACGTCTCTGATGAGGAACAAATACACTGCGGTTGAGAAAGACGAAAAGGCTAGGGATATGGGCAATGCGCTTCCTATTACTTTCTCTCTGTGCTCCGGAAAATAACGTATAATAGAATAGTTAAAACCCAGCATGGAGAAAACAAATATAGTGTTGAGAGAACCGATTATGGCAGTAGCGATTCCTACGATGTGGGAGTCGTATAGGCGAGCGGCGAGGTTCCAGAAAATAAAACCTGATACTGCTGTTACCAGAGTAGCGAAGGAAATAAAAGCTGAGTTTTTGTATAGTGATAGTGATGTGTGAAGCCTTCTCATTACCCCGGTTGCCATTTTTCTCTCTCCCATATTTCTCTCAGAAAGAACGCCTATACCACGTCAACATTTAACCTGACGCTGTAGGGTGTTTTTTCGCCGTTGACCAAAATGTACCATGTGACCTCATAATGGCCTTTTTCGGCTATTGTAAAATTGAACTCTTTTTCCCACGTCTGTCCATCTTTCAGGGTTATGTTTAGAGCATACGCTGTTGAGTTTGTTAATATAAATGTTGTGTCCCAGTCGTCCACATATGTAAGAGTGGCGTTTTCGTTTATCTCTGCAACGATAGTGTATGTCATGGTTTTGTGTTCTCTGTTGTGTACTCCTACGATTACCGTTGCGTTTTCGTTTTCGTTTAAGAGTTTGGGATAGTCATGTATTCCGCCTTTTGAATCAAGGATATATATTGCTGTGAAAGTCACTGCTGGTTTCGGGGTGAAAATGGCATATATTATCAGGAGTGAAATTACAAAAATCAAAATAATCATTGAAAAAAACATAATTTTTTCCTGCTTATTTAACAGTAAATTTCCGATTCTTATTTCAAACACATATGGTTTATCAGTTTTTTTCCTTCTTATAAGAGAAATTACAACAAAAATTGTGTTAAAAAGGAATATTACAACGAGTAAAGGCTGGAGTTCCAGCCCAAACGATGTGTAATTTAGTCCGAGGCCTATTAAAGAAACGATGGCAATACTCAGACCTATGGAGAGACCCGTTTTTTCCAGCGAATCCAGTTCTTGTTTTTTATCTGGCCAGAGAGATGACATCAGTGCATATCCCGGGAAGAAAATTACAAAAGGCACTCCCAAGACGATACGTACAACTATATTATCCGGGATAAACGTAGTTGTTAAAAAGAAAATGAAACTGACAGCAAAAACCATGTATAAATCAAAATTTTTTAATCTGTTTATGTAGTAAAAAAAATCATATATTTTCATTTTCCACCTCCACCAAAGAACCATTTTTAAAAACATATTTTTTGTCAGTGTAAGTTCCAACTACCGGCTCGTGAGAAGATATCACAATGGTTGTTCCAACTTCGCTGTTTATTTTTCTGAACATCTGGAGAACTGTGACAAAATTTCCCTCGTCCAGACTAGCCGTTGGTTCGTCTGCGAGTATCACCTCCGGCTCGTTTGCCAGCGCTCTTGCTATTGCGGCTCGTTGTTTTTCTCCGCCGCTTATTTTGCCGGGTTTTTTGTGTCTTATGTGCTCTATGCCAAAGGTTTGCATGAGTTCCCGTGTTCTTTCTTTTGCGTCTTTTCTGTGGGCGAGTTTCATGGGGAGGAGGATGTTTTCTTCCACGGTGAGGTTTTCTATGAGGTTGTGCTCCTGGAATATGAATCCTATTTTGTGGAGGCGGAGGTTTGCGAGCTGTTTCTGGTTCATCTGGCCCGTGTCTTCTCCGTCTATGTAGAGTTTTCCTGCGGTTGGTGTGTCCATGCATCCGAGGATGTTGAGGAGGGTTGTTTTTCCGGCCCCGGATGGGCCTCTTATGAGAACGATTTCTCCTCTTTTTACGGTGAGGTTTATGTTTTTTAGTACTTCTTTTCCGTCGTAGCGTTTTGTTATGTTTATGGCCTCTATGACCGGTCTGTCTTCCATCGCTGGGTTGTTCTTTTTTCTGGTTATATAGTTTTCGCAAAGGGATTTAAGGTGGTGTTTTATTGGTGGTGTATGTTTCCGCTGCTGCTCAGGATGGGTTTGCGTCCCACACGCCGTTTCGTCTTGACGGTGGTTGGGGTCGCTGTTTGTACCATGTACATTTTTGGCTCTTTTTCTCTTGTTTCTGGTCTTCACAGGGTTTCTTCTTTTTTTTCGCCTGAGGACGATTTTGAGGGGGTTTTTTCGTGTGACGCTGGTTCTTTTTTTACTGCGGATGATGTTGTTTTGAACGGCTCTTATGTTTTTGGTCTTGTTTTGCCGATGGAGATTGTTGGGGTCAATGGCTCTTTTTTTGGCGTTGGCTTTTATGATGTGGGTGTGATGGGTTTTCCTCCGCCTCCTATGGGGGAGTGTTTTGTTCCGTCGTCTTCTCCTCTGTCTTCGCTGGCTGGTGGTAATATTTCGGTTGTTTTTCCGGGCTATGCCAGCGAGGATTTTGTTCTGGGGGTGACGGGGGTTTATTCTTCGTCTCTTTTTCCGGAGAACTGGGTTGTTGTCAACCTTTCTTTTGTGCAGGGTCTGGTGGGTGGCGAGTTTTTCAATTTTGCCGTGGTGAACGGCAGCGTTGTTTCTGTGGAGAGCGGTCTGGTTGTTTCTTCTTTTCCTTCTTTGAGCTCGTTTTTTTCTGAGGGTTTGAGGGACGTTGAGAGGGATCTGTTTCTGGTGGTCTTTTTTGCTTCTCTCATTTCGGGTCTGATCGTTTACACGGTTGTCCATCTTGAGATTCTGGCCAGGGCAGGGGACGTGGTGGTTTTGAGGGGTGTCGGGGGCTCAGCCCGGCATCTTTTCCTGGTCTTTGGTTCGCAGGGCCTGGTTGTGGGTTTTCTCGGTGGTGTGTTCGGTGTGGCTCTGGGCACTCTGGCGGCCTCTTTCATTTCCACCGCTATCACTTTTTTTGGCTCTTTTTCTCTTCTTTCTCCCTCGTTTTCGCTTTTTAACACGTTTTTTGCTGTTGGCGTCTCTGTTTTGACATCTTTCTTTGCGTCTGCTACTGCGGTTTATATGTACAGCAGGGGGGGTGTTGTGTGATTTTGAGAAAGAACCTGCTGGCTGGTTTCTTTCTTTCTGTGTTCGTTTTCAGTTTCGGTTCTCCTCTTCTTTTTGGTATTGAGTCTTCTTCTGTTTCTGTTGTCGGCCCCTCTGATGTTGTTGTTCTGGCTGCTCCCCGGGGCCATGTGGTGACAGATGAGATGGTCTCTGTTTTGCTGTCTATGGAGAATGTGAGTGTTGTGAGCCCTGAGATCGTTTTTTCTTCGGTTGTCAATGATCGGCCTGTGATTTTCAAGGCGGGCGGCTCGGAGGCTTTTTTTGGGCTGGAGAGCGGGGTCAGGGGGATGTCTCTACCTCCTGTCGGGGGCTGTCTGGGCGGCGACCGTTTTTTGAGCCGGACTGGCCTCTCGGTGGGTGACGTGTTTTTTGTCCCTTCTCCCGTGGGCGTGTCTTTTCTGGCCCTCCGGGTTGTGGGCTCTGTGGATGGCTCGCTTTCTGATTTTGTGGTTCTCAATGTTTCTGATGCCAGGTTTTTGCTCGGCATGGGAAGGGGTTTTACTCTTGTGCGTGTTGTGACCTCCAGTCCAGCCGAGGTGAGAGATGTTTTCAGCGGTTTTTTCAATGAAACATCCGCTGACAGTGGCTCGTCGTCGGGGTCGGTGGGTGGGGGTGGTGG
>CAZROC010000024.1:0-25145 GCA_964601625.1 uncultured Thermoplasmata archaeon
TGGACAGTTTTGGTAATGTGTTCGTTGTTTTTGCTGACGCACGGGGTGGATCCACGCAGATATGGCTTATGGAAAGCGAAGACTTTGGAGAAAACTGGTCCACTCCTATCCAGCTGACGAACTCCACAGGTTTCAGCACAGCCCCGGACATGGTCATTTCCGACAACATAAAACACCTGGTCTTTTACAGCAACAGAACCGGGACCAGAGAGGTTTACTACAAGCGCAGCCCCCCATTCCCACCCCCCGGGTCCATCCCGCTAACCAACGGGTACAACTATTTGGCTCTACCCTCTTATCTCGGCGACATAAGGGTTGGTGACCTGGCTGCGATGATAGAAAGAGACACAGGCGGAACAGTCCCAGAAATAGTATGGTACAGGAGCAACCACTGGGAGCAGTGGGTTAAGGCGATTGGTGGGACAAACAATGTTTCTGTGGATTATTCTCTTGGTTATTTGGTGCATTTGGAGAATGTTAATGGCACTGTGTATTGGACCCCGGGAGGAACAAACTACACATCCCCCCTCCCATTAAACCTGTGTGTTGGATGGAACATGATACCAGTACCCTACGCCAACAACACACTATACGCCAGCGATATTCTGTCCCAGAACCCGCATATTTTGGCGGTGGCAGACTGGGACGAACAAAAACAAACCTACAGAATCTACAACGGGAGTAATAGTAGCATGGACTTTCGGATACAGGAAAACACCCTTGGGGTGGTTTTTCCCACGACCTGGAACGCAAACAACCTTTTCATCTTATGCGATGACTATACGACTTGGACGCCGGCGTAAATGTGTTTGCGTCTTTTATCTTAATATATAGCGAGATAAGTTAATAACTTGACATACACTTTTTTCATGGGAGCAACATTTATATACACCATAATACTTATTGTTGATGAACCGTATACTACCTACAAGGGGGGATATTTGATGGTATGTGGCGCAGGCATAAATCGTTTGAAAGTCTTTGTTGTTCTAATTATTGTTATCGTTGTTGTTATGGTATCTTTTGTTGTGGTGTTACGTTTTGGGATCCCGAGACCGAGCGAAAAAAAAGATGATGTGAAGGAGGTATCCGGGACCCCAGAGTTGCCTCCTCTCCCTTCAAAAGCGCCTGTGGGTGTTTTGACTCGTGGCGGTTTGGGTTGGTCTGAGGACATAGAGTTGACGGATAGTAGTGACGTGTATAAGTCCCGGGATCCTGTGGTAAGTGTTTCTGGTAACACGGTTCATGTGGCTTTTGAGACGTGGTGGGGGTCTGTTCCTATTCTCTATGATCATATACAGTATTGTAGGAGTGAGGATGGGGGAAAAACATGGACAACTCCCATAAACATTTCTTATAGAGAGGAGCCTGAGAGTGGGCTCCCGGACATAGCTTCGTACAACGAACATGTCTATGTCGTTTGGCGTGATACCAGGAACAATGCTCCTGAAACATGGATAAACATCAGCCACGATGGAGGCAGAACATGGATTGGCGAGTTCAACCTGAGCAAAATAGACGGCTGTTATAGTAGCTGGCCGCACATAGCTGTTGATGGTAGTACTGTGGTGGTGGTTTGGGGGGATGACAGGGACCACCCGGCCTTGGGCTCTAATTCTGTTTATTTGCGTGTTAGTCTGGATAATGGTACTACGTGGGGGCCTGAGATAAGAGTTACGAACATAACTGATGTGGATGATAGGTATGATGATATTCCTACGTGGGTGTTGGTTAATGGTAGTAATATTTATTTGTTGTTTGATCGTGGTTTTCCGGATACTGGTTATTATGAGACGATGTTTACTAAGTCTTCTGATCTTGGGCAGACTTGGACTACGCCAGTGCTTTTGAGTTATCATGACGAGCATGACAGTATTGATGGTAGCATGGCCATTTATGATAACTGGATCTTTGTAGTCTGGGAAAACCGCACACCAGAAGACGAAATATATCTTCGGAGGAGTCCGGACCTCGGAGACACGTGGTTTCCAGAACAAAGATTGACGTGGGATAATTGTACTAGTGGTACTCCGAGGATTTGTGTGGATAGTTTGGGTGTTATTCATTTGATGTTTGGGACTAATAAGACGTCTCCTCCTTCTACTTGTTATATGTACAGTGAGGATTTTGGTGAAAACTGGAGTGCGCCTGTTCCTGTAGCATACGTGCCAAACAGTAGTTATGGCTATGATTTTACCGTGTCAAAAGATGACAAAATGCATCTTGTGTGGGACGACGGCAGAACAGGCAAAAGCGAGGTTTACTACAAGCGCAGCCCCCCATTCCCACCCCCCGGGTCCATCCCACTAACCAACGGGTACAACTATTTGGCTCTACCCTCTTATCTCGGCGACATAAGGGTTGGTGACCTGGCTGCGATGATAGAAAGAGACACAGGCGGAACAGTCCCAGAAATAGTATGGTACAGGAGCAACCACTGGGAGCAGTGGGTTAAGGCGATTGGTGGGACAAACAATGTTTCTGTGGATTATAGTTTGGGTTATTTGGTGCATTTGAAGAATGTCAGTGGGATAGTTTATTGGACGCCAAACGGGATCAATTATACGGCTCCTCTCTCACTGAGTTTGTGTGTGGGTTGGAACCTTGTTTCTATACCATATAGCAACAATACTTTGTATGCCAGCGACATCATGGCACAAAATTCTCATATCCTGGCGGTGGCTGACTGGGATGAAGAAAATCAAGTTTATCGTATTTATAATGGGAGTGATAATAGTGATGATTTTGCGATTCAGGAGAACACTCTTGGCATGGTCTTTCCCATGACGTGGAACGCTAACGCTCTCTTCATCCTATGCGACACATACACCACGTGGACACCTATATAGAGCCATTTAGGAGGAAAATAAGATGAGTGAGTTTGTTGGGGAAAAGTCTTTGTCAGCGAGGGGATTACACCCTATGTTTGTGCTCTTGCTGGCTGTGGTGATTGTTGTCCCGGCAGGGAGCGTGCTCAGCTCCCAAGAAATGGGAACGTCTTCAACGTCTACTAACAGCGGAGAAAACACGCCTGTTTATCCGGCAAATGGTGTTATAACCGGTTTTGTGACAAACCCATACGGCGAGCCGATCACCGCCCTGGTGCTGGTTGCAGACCTTGGCACACGTGTTGCTAACAGCACGTGGGCTGTTAATGGTAGTTTTGTGATAGACCCTGCCAAAGTGGTTGGTGCCAGCCCCGGAGACGTTTTGCGGCTGGTTTTCACAAACGGCGTCTGCGTAGAAAACAGGACAGTAACCTGGAACGGATATAGTACAAGCGTTGGGACTATAGTTCTGGACCCGCCAGAAGGACCTGTTCTCCCAGAAACAAACACTAACACCTATGACTCCCTAGAGGAGACCCCCGATGGTGGTGGCGATGTGAGCCCGTCTTTTCTTTCTCCCGGAGGCCTGGCCGGGCCAGACCTTTACATAGAACGGGTTGATATAAGCCCTGACCCCGTGGTTGTTGGAGGAAAGGTTACAGTAACCGTCGTAGTAGGCGGAGACATCGTATTGTGTGGTCGTGTGGAGATATGGGTGGACGGTGTCTCTGTCGGGGTTTTTGAGCCAGACTACGCTTTTACAACTGACACGATAAGATATGTGCTGGACACTAGTGGTCTTTCTGGTGGTGTTCACAGTGTTAAGGCTATGATTGACCCGGATAACAGTGTGACAGAGGTGTATGAAGACAACAACAATGCCACAGCCAATTTCACCGTGTGGACCGTGCCATATCTAATAAACCTCTCAAAAGACATGATAGAAACTCTCCCACAAACCCACTTCTTGGAAAGCGCTGTGAGGTTTTTGGACCTGGCACTGTGGATGTACGAGCGTGGCCGAACAGACAAAACCGTGTCCTTTTTAACAGACGCCCTATACATGGTTTACAGGGATGGCAACCACCTGGAAATAGAATACACCCTGTTGGACACGATACGGGTGGCGTTGTACGGGCGCGAATATGTGGATGACCTTGTTGATACGGTTAAAGACGTGTTCTGTGTTCTCAGCCAGGACCTTGGCCATCCTGCCAAAGAGATTCTGGAAAACGCCATGCGCCACTATGTTGAAGCGCTGGAAACGATAGCCAGAGGACACAGCCCGTTAGAAGAAATCAACCAAGGCTGGGACATGATGTACATGGTCTATGAACTGGAACCAGACCTTTTGGAAGATGCCATGACACTTCTTTCTCCGGACCTTGAAATCACCAGCATAGACTTTGACGCGCTGGTAGCCGTGGAGAACAAACCGGTGACAATCACCGCAGCGGTTTACAATCACGGCCCCACAAAAGCACATAACGTGACGATCTATTTCTACGACCCACCCCCGGGAGAAGAGAGCAGAACACTCATAGGAACAACAACCATAGACACCATAGCCCCGGGAGAAACAGCAGAAACAAGCATCACATGGACCCCCACCAGCACAGGCACCTACACAATCACAACAACACTGGAAAACACCCTGGAAAAAGACAGAACAAACAACGAACTGGATGTGGGAGTAAACGTGGTACGGGCTAATGCTGAGATATCTGAAAACGACTGGGTTGCCACCGGATATTGCGAGATAGAGAACGGGATTATTATCTGGTGGAACGACGTAAAATACTACAACGAAACACAGAACAAAACATACCGATTCCCCGATGCTATTGCAGGGAACTTTACAGTCACCTCCACAGGCCGCGTGTACATAAAAAACAGCACACTAAGAATAGCATCAGAAAATCCTGATTTTTACCCACCGTATTCTCTTATCGTTGAGCATGGCGGTGAGTTGAACATACTAAGCAGCAAAGTTGAACCTGCATATAAGGATTGTCCATACAAGTTCATCGTCCACGGATGGCTTAACATAACCAGCCCCTACACAGACACAAGCATGGTGAGATGGACGTGGGGCAACACCACAGGTGGCGACGAAGGAGGAATACAGCTGTACTCTGATAGTACGGCGAGAATAGAGAACAGCACAATAAAATATGATAAAACACACAATATCTATATTGTTGGATGCTCGCCTGTTATAAAAAACACTCAGATTATCGGAGCGGGTGTTGGTGGAAACGGTTCCGGAGTTTTTGTTGACGAGAACGGGATGCCAGAGATTGTTGACTGTGTTATCCGTTTTTCCTCTGATAGTGGAGTATTTATAGCCGGGGGCTCGGCTGAGGTTGTGAACTGTAGCATTGAGAACAACAGCAATAGTGGTGTTTATTTAGCAAGCGGGGGAGGACTGGAACTTAGCGGAGACACAATAAAAAACACCAGTGTCGGAATTTTTGCCGAGAAAAGCGGCGACCTCAACCCATGGGGCAAACCAGATTACAAGAGAGGGGATCTGGGCATTTTTGTCTGGTACGAAAACGGGTATCTGCACATAAATCTCAGCAGTGACAACGAAAACCACCGTTTCACCCTGTGGGTTAACGACAGCAACGGACAGAAACAGTACATTGACAGAACGGTGTCCGCCAACGGAGAGTGGCCACTGTTTCTTTACGAGCCCCTCGGTTCATCAGCCACCATCACGGCCTTTATTGACGGAAAACCAGCAAAGCAAATATTCGTGGGAGAAGAGTCTTTTATACCCATAAACAACTCCTTCCAGCTGTTCTTTAAATCACAGGACGAGTATCACACGATCTTTGTTCACAACTCACATATAGAAAAAACCACCACAGCTCCTGTTATTTTAAACGAGTCCATCGGAAAAATAGAAAACACCCTCCTGGCCCCAAACGCAGGAGAGAAAAGAATACTATTGAAAAACAGCGCGGCTGAAATAGTGAACGCCTCTTTTGAATACAAATACGGCGAAACAGGGACAATATACCTCTATCTGGAAAGGTCCACGGCCCGCCTACGAAACACGTCTATCACAGCCCCCTCTGGCATGGCAACACCCATACAAGCCCACGCCAACAGCTCTCTAATCGTAGAAAACATTAGTCTAAAAAGGATATGGGACCCTGTTAGTATGCAATCGCTCGGAAACAAATATGGCGTTTTTGTTGAAAACAGCAGAGCGTACATCCATAACAATTACTTTACAACATATGCGGGAATACGTGTTACGGGAGAATATAGCCGAGTGACGATAAAAAACAACCTATTTCACAACATATATTACAGCAATGTGATATATACCACAAAAACATCTCAAATAAATATACAAGACAACGTGATTGACGGTTTCAATGATTTCTACATCATGTACATAGTTTACACATCAAACCCAATAATTATAAACAACACAATAAACAACACAGAAAACGAGCTCGGAGGCATAGTGTTCTCACACGTCAACGGCGGTATAGTAGAAAATAATACAGTTTGCACAAACACAGGAACAAAAAGAGGCAGCTGGGACATCTATCTGGTATCAGCCAGAAACACAAAAGTCACAAACAACACCCTGCTTGTAAACCCGATAAGTGGTGGAATACACGTAACCGGCTGGGACATTTCCATCAAAAACAACACAATCTCCAGCTTAGTACCTGGAACCGGCAGCGGCATCATGTTCAAAAAGACCACAATCCGATCAAAAATATCAAACAACATTATTAATAGCACAAGAATAGGCGTGACACTATACTCTGTCCAAGATAACACCGTTGACAACAATACATTTACAAATACGTCCTATATAGACATATACTTGCGCTCTTCTACTGGGATCACGATAACTAACAACACAATGAATAGAGGGATTTTCATTTCCCCAATAAACACAAAAACAGAACCGTCCAAAAGGTCTTATTTCAACACGCATACGATAAAATCAAATCTTGTAAATGGGGAGCCGGTTTATTACTATAAAAATGAGACTGAAAAAGAAATATTTTTGGCAAATGTGGGACAATTGATCGTGGCAAATTGCACAAACGTTTCTTTTGTCGGCAAAAACACCACAATAAAAGACGCAGTGGTGGGCGTAGAGACGGGATGGAGCAACACAGGCACAGAGATAAAAAACATCTCCATGGAGAACTGTTCTTACGGGATATTACTGGTTTGCACGAAGAATACTATGGTGCAAAAGAACACTATTAAAAATGGTGAATATTGGGGAGCCCAGCTTGCGTCATCGGAAAACATATCCTTATGGGAAAACTCTTTGGTAAACACCAGCATCTTCTTAACCGGAAGAGATTGTTTATACGATTTATCCAGATATTTCTCGTCGCATGACATCCCGCCGAACAACACCGTAAACAACCTGCCCGTAAGATATGTTTCAAACCTCAACGGCTCAGAGTACACAGTTCCATATCTCACAGGCGAAGTAATAGTGGCAAACGCTACTGGGTCTACTGTGGTTTTACCCCCGATGTCCACAGCAGCAACTCTTGGTGTTGAGGTCGCCGCATCTAATAATACAACTATAAAAGGGGCGTTAGTTGGAGATTTCAGAAAAGGAATACATGTGCTGTCTTCTATAAACTGTGTGCTCTCTGGTTTTGAAATAAAAAACACAAGCATGGGATTGCAAGCTACTTACACAGAAAAAATCACTGTAGACTATGCAGAAATACACAACATAGAAAACACAGGCATTTACGTTTTCTCATCCAATAATATGAGAATAAAGAATTCCGAGATATATAATCTCACACCAACCACTAATCCGGTAGGGGTTTTTTATGGCTCAACGGCCATTTATCTGGCGTCTTATAGGGGTTATCCCATCATAAACTTCAGCATAGACAACTGTACCATTTCTAACACGGAAAGGGGAGTGTTTTACGGAATAGCATATCTCTCCTCACCAACAAAAGTACTTCTCATAAACAACACAGTATTCTACAACAACACAGATGTCGCTGTACACCTCCCTTATTATTCTAAAAACGCCAGTGTTTCTATAACAAATAGCACCTTCAGAGAGAACGGGTTTTTGAGCGGCTACGCCAAATCTTCAATTTATGGGTATGAAACCGGTAGCGGAGGACCAGAAGTAAAATTGTGGATAGAAAACAACACTTTCATACAAAACAACCTCGCATTTTTAACAGAAACGTGCGGAGGCGGGGTTTACAACTTTTACTTTGTACACAACAGATTCACAGAAGAAAATGGGGACTTCCTTTTCAGACCCGGGGGAGGCAGTGGCTGGCTAATTAACAACACCTTCACAGGGAAGCAAACAACGACATCTATAAATTGTTTTGGAAACAAGATATTAAACATAGTCAACAACACATTCACCAACTATAAAACTATACTCTATGCAACCGCTTATAACGGGCAGTTTCTATATAACAACAGCAAAATTAAAGGAAACACTTTTAGAAACAGCAAAACAGGAATATTATTACACCCGCTGACAAACTCAAAAATAACCAGAAATCTGTACATTGAAAACAACACATTCATTAACACCAGTTGCGGAATAGACCTATACTATGGAGAAAACTTCGCAACATATATATCGTCAAACAACATATCAGAATATAATACAGGAACGTCTTTACATGACAGAGCCATGGCCGAAATAACAAACAACGTGTTTGACACAGGAACATATGGAATCTACGTTTCCTCAGGAGGAACAGCAAACCTAGAATACAACACTTTTAAGCACAACCAATTTGGCCTATGGACCGAGAGCAGCAAGCTCAGCGTCTCGTACAATAAGTTCATAGAGAACAAATATGGTCTCTACATCTCCCCGCAAAAAGAAGCTTCAATAGTCTCAAACAATTTCACAGCCAATTATCTTGGTTTATGGAGCGACCATAGCAACGGCGAAGTCGTCAACAACACTTTTTACTGGAACCTTTATGGTTTGTTCTGGGAGGGCAACACCACCACCGGGAGCATAAACAATAACAGTTTTGTACATCACATGGCGACAGGCGTGGAAACTGTTGACGAGTACCCGTTCAACCTGCCTCTGTACAGGTATAACGGGACCGGAGCCTATTTGTACAGGACGAATGTTTCTTTTGTCGGGAACAATGTCACAGACGCCGTATACGGGCTGGTCCTGAACGAGAGCGCATGTCGTGTTGTGGACAACGTGTTTTTGCAGTACGCTGCAGAAGGCTACCCGTACACGCCCTGGAGGCCACCAGAGATCCCAAGTCTCCCGGGCGACTGGGATACTCCAGGCTCTGGTCTTGTGAGGCCACCACCGGGCGGAGGCGGGGGGTACTCTGTCAGGTGGATTTATGACCGTGGAATCTATGTCTACAACTCAGAAGGCGTTGTACTGGAAAATAACAGGTTGTGGGGTCACTGGGATAGCGTTGTGATTGAAAGCAGCGAGAATGTCTCTGTTGGCCCGGGCAACATCGTTGAGGGCATAGGGTATTACATCCAACATGTTATTCCTACCGAGCCGTTTAAGCGGGCACACCGCGGCATCACGTTTGTGAATGACTCTGTGGGAAGTGTTGTAGAAAACGAAATTTTCAACTGGCCCACCGGGTTGGCAGTAGAGGGTGGGAGCCGTGTCACGGTTAATAATAACACGTGGTTCCACGTGGGCACCGGCGAAGGCGAGGTTGTTGGTAACGGTGGGAGCCTCCTTGTTGTGAACGGCTCTCTTGTGGGGTATCACAATGCTTTCAGCAACTACCGTAACGGGGTGGATGTGAAAAACGGTGTTATATTCCTAAACAATAGTGTTTCTGGCCCCTCCTGTGTCAGCTGTGAAGAATCCAGTGTGAACCTTTTCAACAACTCGCGTCTGGGAAATGTTGTTTTGTACGAGTGTACCGGGGTAGTTGACTCCAACACCATCTACGGCGAGGTTTATGTCTCAGAGGGTTCTCCTGTTGTTTCAAACAACACGTTCAGAGAGGTCTACCGGGAGGCCGTGGTGGTTTACACCAGGCCTTCCACCGGTGTGCCTGTGGTCCGTGACAACGTTATGTCGGATTTCAACACCACAACAACATACCACGTCGGAATAGCCGTTTATCCCCATGGTAGCGTGTCAGAAAACGGCCTCGTAGTAATAGAGAACAACACAATAATCAATGCCACCGTGGGCGTATTGTTATGGTCAAACGCCACAGTAAAAAACAACACAGTATCATACTGTGACACAGGAGTATACGTTTACTCCGATTTCACCACCTATTACCACCCGGTCGTCCGCGCCAACGAAATGGACCACAACAATTGGAGCATATATCTACTGGGAACAGACACCGTGGACGGGGTTGGTTTGTACGAAAACAACACAATAGGACAAAACAACACCGGGGGAGCTGTGTGGCAACAGTGGTGGGCCAGGGCCAGAGTGCTAAACAACACCGGCAGCCCGGTAGAAGGAGCACGCACAGCCATATTGGACGAGAACTATAACTTGGTGGCCGTGGGATGGTCGCAGTCAGATGGCAGGGTGCTATGGAACCTCGGAGACAACAGACAAAGTTACCAGACCCCGGTCACGGAATACCAGGTTGACAACTCTGGGACCATGAACTACGAAACATTCTACAGGTTCCAAGCAGAACTGGACACAGACGGAGACGGCATACCAGACGTAACCAAAACGGAATACATTGTGATGGACCAGAACAAAGAAGCACAGATAACACTAAACGTATAGACAGCTCGTTACGCGCTCATAGGAAAAAAGCCTGGGTGCGTGCTATTTGACCTGCGCGTTTCGTAGTGTAGCGTACACATGATGGGAATACCAAAAACCCTTTTATTCCTGTCAATGTTGGGGTGGTGTGGTGAAAGATGGAGCGAAAAGCCGGAATAATAGCCGGGACGGGGTTCTATGATTTCCCCGGTCTCTTTGAAAAAGAGGAAAGGACTGTAGAAACCCCACATGGGACTGTTGAGGTCATGTCGGGCAAAATTGGGCCTTGGAGAGTTTTTTTCGTTCCCAGGCACAGAAAAGATCACAGTGTCCCGCCGCACATGGTGAACTTCAGAGCCAACATGTATGTTTTCAAAGATTTGGGCGCGGAGTTCGTCATCGGAGTGAACAGCGTCGGCTCTCTTAAGAAAGAGATAATCCCCGGGACGCTGGTCATCCCCCACGATTTCATCTCGCTTTTCCGTGTGGACACCTATTTTGACACGGAGGTCGTACACGCCGTCCCCTCTCTGGATGCGGGGCTGAGGAAGAGACTGGTGGAAAAAGGACGGGAGCTGGGCCTACCCATCCGCGATGAGGGCGTGTATTTCCAGACCCTCGGACCAAGGCTTGAGACCAGAGCGGAGGTGAAGATGATAAAAAACTTCGCAGACGTGGTGGGAATGAACATGGGCAGCGAGGCAGCCCTCGCCTCCGAGCTTGGCATCCCCTTCGCAAACATAAGCAGCGTTGACAACTACGCCCACGGGATAGGAAATGAAAAACTGTCTTTTGAAGAGATAGTCAGGAGGGCAAAAGAGAACCACCAGAACACCATCCTCCTGATAAAAAAGCTCCTCACAGAGTGGGAAGAAGAGCCTGGGCCAGCTGGCGGAGAAAAAAAGGTGATACGATGACAGGCGAGGATAGAGATGAGGGTTTTCCACGGAACCCCAGGAGCATATTGATAAAGAACGCCCTCACACTGAAAAAAAACAGGGTGGACGTGTACATAGAGAACGGGGTCATATCGGAAATGAAAAACAGGGACAGAGGGGAAAAAATAGGAGTGGAAGCAGATTTCGTCGTTGACGCCTCGGATAAAATAGTTATGCCTGGCCTTGTGAACACACACACCCACGCCGCCATGACACTGCTAAGGGGCTACGCCGATGACATGGAACTGCAGCCGTGGCTGGAAAAAAAGATATGGCCAGCAGAGGCACGCCTGACACCAGAGCTCGTCTACTGGGGCACACGGCTTGCCTGTCTTGAGATGATAAAAACTGGCACCCTCATTTTCAACGACATGTACTTTTACATGGAAGAGGTGGCAAAAGCCGTAGAGGACTGCGGCATGAAAGCGCTCCTCGGATACGGGATGATAGACCTTTTCAGCGAAGAAAAAAGGGAGGAGGAGATAAAGAAGACCGAAGATTTCGTCTCTTTTGTGAAAAATCTGGGCAGCCCAAGGATAAAAGCGGCTGTTGCCCCCCATGCCATATACACGGTCTCCGACGAGGGGTTGCGGTGGTGTGCGGAGTTCGCAGAGGAAAAAGACCTGGCAATACACATACACGTGTCTGAGACAAGAAAAGAGGTAGAAGATTCCATCGCAAAATATGGGGAGAGCCCCGTGCGCCACCTCCACAAGCTAGGTGTTCTGACGCCCAAAACAGTGGCAGCGCACTCCGTGTGGCTTGACGATACGGACATAAGAATATACCGGCAAAGCGGTGTCTGGCCCAGCCACAGCCCGGTGTCCAATATGAAACTCGCCGTGGGAAAGAACATGCCCTACAGAGAGATGCGCTCTGCCGGCATAAAACCCACGCTGGGAACAGATGGCACGGCTAGCAACAACAACCTGGACATGTTTGAGAGCATGAAGTTCGCCGCCCTCCTACAAAAGCTCGGAGGGAACCCAACTGTCCTGCCAGCGGAAGAGACCGTGGAGATGGCCACCGAGTGGGGTGCCATGGCACTGGGGTTCAAAAGCGGCATTCTTGGAGAGGGATATCCCGCAGACATTATTCTCCTGGACACACAGAGGCCGGAGATGACACCCCTCCACAACCCTTTTTCGCTCGTCGTGTACTCTGCCAGTGGGAGCGTCGTGGACACTGCCATATGCGATGGACAAATCCTTATGTATAAACGGGCTGTCCCCGGCGAAAAAGAGGTCCTGGAAAAGGCCTCGCTGGCGGCGAAAAAGATGCTGTCTGGAAACTAAAAAGAACGAAAAGAAGTTTAAAAGCGGTAGAGAAATGCAGAGAAAAACGGGTGGTGTGTGAGATGGCTGTTAAGAAAAAGGACGAATTGCCTTTGCTGGTTAAGAGTCTTGAAAACGTGCCGATAGTCAAAAAGGGGGACTACAACTATTTCGTTCACCCCATAACCGATGGGATACCGTTCGTTGAACCGGCCCTCCTGGAAGAAGTGGCGGATGCCATGGCAGAGGTCGGAGACTTTTCAAGCTGTGACAGGATAGTGACATGTGAAGCGATGGGAATCCCTCTGGCCACGCTTCTTTCCCATAAGACAGGTGTCCCGATGGTCATCGTCCGCAAGCGCCGGTATGGTTTCCCGGACGAATACGCCCTGACCCAGGAGACAGGGTACAGCCGCTCTCCTCTCTACATAAACGGACTGAAAAAAGGCGACCGGGTTGTGTTCGTTGACGATGTGATAAGCACCGGAGGAACTCTCATACCTGTGGCCGATGCTTTCAAAAAGATGGGCGTTGATCTGGTGGATGTTATCATAGTTTTCAACAAACACAAAAACCTCTCGGAGATAGAAGACAGAATAGGCGTGGGCATAAAGGTCCTGCTTGAGGTAGACGTGGTTGACGGAAGGGTAGTTGTGAGAGAATAAACTGCCTCATTAAACCTCTCTCAGGGTTTCTCGTTATCCGACCAGTTGTCAGACGTTTCAGCCGTGAGGTCGCTTCTGTTTTCGGTGTTATCTATCTGGAGCAGTTTTCCGGCCATGGGGTTTATTTCCAGGGCCCTGGCTGCCGCGTCTTCAGCCTCTTTTTCTTTCCCCGTCTGTCTCAGCACATTAGACAGTTGCACCCATGCATCTGTGTAAAACGGGTCTATGCCTATGGACGCCTCATAGCACTTTTCTGCGTCCCCATAGCGGCCGGTTGAGGCGTACAGGTCTCCAAGTTCTTTCCAGCAGACCTCGCACAGGGGCTCTATTTCCAGCGCCCGGAGATAAGATTTTTCCGCCTCATCGGCCCGCCCTTTTTCTCTGAGAATTGCACCGTGGAGCGTCCAGACATGACTCATGTCTCCAGCCATCGCAAGGGCCTTTTCTATGGTCTCCGCCGCTTTTTCAACAAGTCCTTTTTTGTCAAACGCGTGGGCCAGGACCACCAGGGCCTCCGCCTCCGCCACTCTGTCTCCTCTCTTTTCTGCCAGAGACAGAGATTTTTCCGCTGTCTCTATCGCTCTGTCCAGGTCTCCTTCCCAGAGCAGGCATCTGCTTTTTGTCAAAAGTATGCCCGGGCCTATGGCGCCGTGGGATATGCCCTCATCGCACGTCTCAAGGGCACGTCTGTAGTCGCCGATGGTGAGGTATATCTCCGCCTTTTCCACCCATATGTCCTCGTGGTGGGGGTCCACCCGTATTATTTCGTCCGTTGTTTTTATCGCCTCGTCAAACATGGCCAGCCTTTTAAGCAGGTGAAGTTTTTCAAAAAGAGAGTCCATGTCTTCGGGCGTGAGCACCAGTATTCCCTCAAGACACCTGAGCGCCTCCCGGTAACAGAAATCGGCCTCCTCAAGATCTCCTGTTTTTTCCAGGATCCGGGCCCTCATTATCCACCCCTCCCCGAAGTTCGGGTTTGTTTTCAGTGCCATGTCAATGGCGTCCATGGCCCCCTTTATGTCCCCCATGCTGAAAAGTATGTCCGCCTTGGCATACCATGCGTGGTCGTAGCTGGGGTTGAGCTCCAGAGACCGGTTGACATAATCCAGCCCCTCCTCAGTCTTCCCCAGGTGGAAAAGCGCGTATCCCTTCGCGTACAGTGGGTAGTCAAAATCTGGTTTTATCTCCAGGCTCTTGTCGTGATAAAAGAGCGAGTGCTCATGTTTTTTCATCTTATCCAGAGCGTTTCCTATGTTGTTCCACGCTATCTCGTAGTTGGGGTTCACCTCTATTGCTTTCTCAAAATAGGGTATTGATTCCTCGTAGTACCGGAGGTTGTAGAGGGCGTTTCCCAGGTTGTTCCACACCACCTCGTCAAACGGGTCTATTTTTATCGCCTCAAGATAACAGCGGGCCGCTTCTTCAAGCTCGCCCATCCCGTGGTAGGTGTAGCCCTTGTTGTACCAGGCATGTTTGTACCTGGGGTTTATTTTGAGCGCCAGATCAAAACACCTGAGCGCCTCCTCGTTCAGACCCATGGTGAAAAAGGTGAACCCCTTGTTGTTCCACGCCTCATAGTTGCGTGGGTTCATCTCTATGACGTGGTCATAGCACTCTATCGCCTTTTCGTAGTCCTCTTTCCCGAAATAGGCGTTTCCCTTGCTGTTCCATACGTCCTCGTACCAGGGCGTCCTCTCCAGTATAGTGTCATAGCACTCTATCGCCTCATCAAACCGGCCGAGTTCTTCAAGCAGCATCCCCCTGCGGTACCATGCAACATCGTTGTCGGGGTTCCTGCGCAAGACCTCGTCGTAGGACTCTATCGCCTTTTTTATCTTCCCCATCCGGGCGAGGACCACGCCCCTTTCAAACCACGCCGGCTCATAGTTGGGACTTATGGCTATCGCCTTCTCATACGCTTCCAGGGCCTCTTTCAGACGTCCAAGATATGAGTAGGCGTTGCCCATGTTGTACCATGCCACATCGTACTGGGGGTCCAGTTCCACCGCTTTTCTGTAGCATTCCAAGGCGTCTTCGTGTCTCCCGAGTGCGTCGTAGAGGACTCCCATGTTGTTGTATAAAAGGGGGCTCTCGCCCAGAGTTTCAAGGGCCTCCCTGTATTTCTCAAGGGCTTTTTCAAACTCCCCTCTCTCCGACAAAGCACTGGCCTCTCTGACGATGGGCGAATTTTCTATTTCCTCGTATCTCTTTATGTCAGCATCCACCTGGGGCACCTCAACACCCTATTGTCGTGTCTGTGTGAAGACCTCTCACTCTTTTTCCACTCTTTTTCTCATCACTGACCCATATTAACCTGCGTGTGTCATATTTAAGATTACTCCCCCGCCCACACCTATGCCTCTCTTTGGCCCGTGCCCTCACCAGCAGATACCCTGCGGCCGCCTGTGTTGTGGAGTTTTGAAAAAACTATTTATCCCAAAGAGTGGATATGTCTCCTCATGGGGAACGAAAACCAGGGAGATAAGAAGGGAGATAAAAAGAGAGACAGGCGGGCGGAGATACAGAACGCTGAGAAGCGGTACCAGGAGCTCATAGAAAAAAGGGACGAGTTGAACGCAAAGGCCCGTGTCGCTTTTGAGGAGAGAAACAATCTGAACGCGGAGAAGAGGCGGCTCTACGAAGAAATGGACCGTCTGATGGCTGAGAGAAAAAAAATAGCGGAGGAGTTGAACCTGCATAAAAAACTCAGAGACGAATACCAGTCCGCTGCCAGGGAGCTCGTGAATGCCAGGCGCAGCAGGAAAAAGCGTTTGAGGAGAAATCTGGCCGGGGACATCGGCGCTCTGAAAGCAGAGATAATGCTCCTTGAGAGGAAACAGGAGACGGATGTACTGAGCATAGAAGAAGAGCGGCGTCTCCTGGAGGAGATAAAGGAGAAAAAAGAGGAACTGGCACGCCTGGAAAAAGAGTTTGGCGAGCAGAACATAGTCCTGGAGGAGATAGGGGACCTGGACAGGTCAATTGACGAACTCTTTGCGAAAGGCGAGGAGGAGCATCAGAAGGTCGTGGCTCTGGGGGCTGCGTACAGAGAGATCAAAGACAGGATAGACGATCTGAGAAAGGAGATAGTCCATCTGTCTGTTGAGGCAAAGAAGAAACACGAGGAGGGGATGGCTCTCCGGGAGCAGGCGGACAAGTACCACCGCAAAGCTGTTGAGATGCGGGAAAAGATAATCGCTTTCAAAAAGGAGAGACGGGAGGAGTACCTGGCCAAGATGCGTGAGATAGAAGAGTACAACGAACAGGTGAAAAAACACCTGGAAGACGAGCAGAAGATTGAAGAAGCTGTGGACAAAGCGATTGAAGAGCTTTTCAAAAAAGGAAAACTGGAAATATGAGCGCCGACGAGACAAATACATTGGAGAGGCGGTTTGTTTGAAGGCGGTGATACTCGCAGGCGGGAAGGGGGAGCGGCTCCGTCCCCTGACGGAAAAAAGGCCAAAACCACTGGTGCCCGTGGGGGGGAGGATGTGCATAGAATATGTGATAAACTCGCTCTCAAAAGCGGGTTTCAGGAAGATAATAGTGACCACCGGGTACATGTCGGACAAGCTGATAAAAGAGGTGGGGGACGGAAAAAGGTATGGTGCGTCTGTCCTCTACTCTTTTGAGCCCGAGCCTGTCGGGACTGCGGGGGCTGTTAAAAAGGTCGCTGACTTCCTTGACGATGTTTTCGTGGTCGCCAGCGGGGATGTCCTGGCGGACGTGGACATAAGGGCTCTGTACGAGTTTCACAAAAAAAAGGGCGCTGTTGCCACCATGGCCCTCACGGAGGTGGAGGATCCCAGCGAGTTCGGCGTCGTTGACCTGGATACCAATGGGCGGGTGGTGCGGTTCCAGGAAAAACCCGCGCCGGGAGAGGCCTTTTCAAACCTGATAAACGCCGGGATATACATCCTTGAAAAAAAGGTGCTGGACTACATACCGCCTGACACCTTTTTTGATTTCTCAAAAAACGTCTTCCCGCTTTTGCTGGAACAAGGCGAACCGCTCTATGGCATGAAAATAGGGGGGCTGTGGAGGGACATAGGACGTCCCGGGGACCTCCTGGCGGCATCGCTGGACGTGGTATCCCGGGAGGGTGTGGACTACGGCGAGGGAAAAGAAGAAAACGGTGTCCGCATAAGCGGCAGGGCTGTGATATCTGATAGGGCAAAGGTTGAGAAAGGAGCTGTGATCCGCGGCCCTGTTTTTATCGGGGACGGTGTGGAAATCGGCGCCGGGAGTGTTGTTGAAAAATCCCTCCTCTACCCGGGGGTAAAGGTGGACCAGGAGGCGCGCATTGAGAGGAGCATAGTCCTTGATGGCACCTATGTTGGCTGGAAGAGCGTTGTTCTGGGAAGCGTTGTCGGGTATAATTGCGTCCTGGAAGACGATGTCAGAATTGAGAACACCATACTGGGAGACGGCACTCTGGTGAAAAAACACTCCCACATGACCGGGGCAAACGTTTCTGTGAGCAGACCAGGGCCCTTGGACGAGTCAGGCGAGTGAACGATACAGGTGAACGGCACAGGTGGGGGGTAAACGCCAAATATTTTATAATGGGGCCGTGTATGGTGGTGTGATGAACGACGAAGAATACATGTCTCTGGTTGAGAGAGCGAAATCCCGGCTTCCAGAGGACATCGCACGCCATGAACGTTTCCAGGTACCCGAGCCAGATGTCCTCATAGAGGGAAAGAACACCGTTCTCAGAAACTTTGGGGACATAGCGGACGCTCTCAACCGGAACCCGGAGGACGTTTTTCAGTACCTCCAGAGGGAGCTCGGAACCAGTGGCATTCTCCAGGGCCGTAGGATAATCTTCAAAGGAAAGCTCACTCCACAGCAGATCGGGACGAGAATAAAATCATATGTGGAAAACTATGTGCTCTGCTCTGAGTGCGGTAGACCTGATACGCGCATTGAAAAAGAGGGACGTGTTCTCATACTGGCATGCGACGCCTGTGGTGCCCGCCGGCCTATAAAGGTCAAAAAGGGGATCTTGCTGAGGGAAAAAGAGGAGCGGATAAAGGAGGGTGAGGTCTACGAGCTCATGATACAGGACGTTGGTTCTAGGGGAGACGGTGTTGCCAGGAGGGGGGATTATATAATATACGTGCCGGGGACTGCAAAGGGCACCATTGTCAAGGTGCGAATTGAGAAGGTCAGCGGCACCAGGGCGTTTGGAAAAGTGGTGAGAGAGTGAGGGAAAAGGTTGCACCGGCTGTTTTGCTGGGAGTAATGCTCGTCAGCAGCACCTTTCTGGCCATAATATTTTCCCTGCCCTTCCAGATCGTCGGGTACAACACGGCTTTTGAAAACCCCGAGAGCCCCACCAACCCCTTGATATACATTTTTTTCATGGTAGGAATAAGCGCCCTTCTTCTGTTCGCTTTCCGCAGCGGCAGGGGAGGCGGCGTGGGATATCTTCTCTATGTGGGCTTTGGCCTCATTCTTCTGTATGTCCTCTATCCCTTTTTCGCTCTGGCCCTCTATTACATAGGTATCCGCGGCACAGCCGTTGCCAACGTGGGATTTCTGTGCGCTCTGATCTTTTCAGGCTTTCTGATGGCCCTGAACGCTGTTTACCGGGACTGGAGACTCAACGACGCCGTGGGAGTCCTCATAGCGGGGGGTGGAGCGGCGCTTCTGGGAATCAACTTCGCCATCCTCCCCTCTTTTGTGTTCCTGAGCGGCCTGGCCATATACGATTTCATAGCGGTTTATGTCACAAAGCACATGCTCACACTCGCCGACGGTGTGCTGGGCATATCTGCTCCAATGCTGGTGGCTGTCCCGCGGCATGGCGGGCGGAGGAGAAAAAAAGATGGGGAAATTTTCAGACGAGGAGCGATAAGGAAAAAAGTTGAGGGAAAGGAAGAGCCCTCGGCGATGTACATGGGCCTGGGAGACATGGTGGTGCCGGGTGTTCTAGCTGCTTCGTCCATAGCCTTTCTTCCACTGCATCCTGTCATAGGCGTGTGGGGGCCGCGTCTGGTGGCGCTGGGGGTTCTGGCGGGCATCTCCGTAGCATATGTGTATCTGGCCAGGATGGTCCTGCGTGGCAGGCCACAGGCCGGGCTGCCTTTTTTAAACACCGGAGCCGTCCTGGGGTATGTTTTTATGTACCTCTCTCTTTACAGAGACCTCTCCCTGGGCATGTGACCTGTGTAGAAGGTGATAGCAGGAGGTGAAAGCATGGAAAAGTCCGGGGCCAAACGCTACGATATGAGGATTCTGTGCCTTTCAGATGTGCACGGATCCGCTTCCGCCTCTTACCTCGCGAGAGAGTGGATAGACCTGTACGATGTGGATGCCGTTGTCATAGCGGGTGACATAACCCATTTTGGTCCACCGGAGTGGGCAGAGAAGTTCATAAGATCAATCGCGTCCACAGGTGTGAAGGTCATGGGGGTGCATGGCAACTGTGATCCCCCAGAGGTTGAAGGTTCAATAGAAAAAGGGGGAGGGGTTTCTCTGCACAGAAAAAAACACGTCTGGATGGGGGTTTCATTTGCTGGCTTCGGAGGGGGAAATCCCATGCCCTTTCCAACCATGACATGGTCATCTGAGGAGAAGATAGACGCTGAGATGAAAAAAATGGATGGGGCCATCGGTGGGGGTGGGGACAGTGTTGATGTGCTGGTAACCCATGTGCCCCCTCTTGGCATCCTGGACCGGACTTTCATGGGAACACACGGTGGCAGCAGGAGCGTCCTGGAGGCTGTCAAACGCTGGAAGCCCTCTCTCGTCGTCTCCGGTCACATACACGAGGCCAGGGGCGTGGAAAACGTTGAGGGAACTGTGTTTGTTAACCCCGGTCCTGCAGCGAAAAACTATGGTGCCCTGATTGAGCTGATGTCAGAGACCGGTGAAAAAGGAAAAGAGTGGCGTGTTCGGCTTATTTCAAAATGAAGCAACTTTTTAACATCTTTGATTCCCATTCTTCCCATTGTTTCTCAGGACGTACATCAGCGGTATGGAGGCCATGAAAGCTCCAAAGGGACCGAGGTATGGCCCCTGAGGGTGGACAAAAGTGTAAACCACCACCATCATGGCAGACAGGAAAAAAACAGCGGCTATGCTGCCGACGACGACAACCATCTTTTTTTTCAGCTCTTTTTTTGTCACTCTACTGTAAGAGATCAAAAGGGAAAAAAATGAGTACGCTCCCATTGTTATTATGAACATGCTGCCGGCAACTGTTGTGAAAGATCCCGAGTGCAGGTCAAAATGCCACCCGGATATGTTGCTGTGGTAGTGGACGGGCGGGGGATAAAGCAAGGAGATGGCTATGGTGGCCGCCCCTGGAAACGACAGGAGAAAAATCTCATGCGGGGAGATGGGCTTCTGAAGGCTCCTGGTGAACAGAGCCAGGGAGGTTATGAAAAAGGCTATGCTCACGCTGACTAAAAGAGCACAGGTCTCGGCCCGATCTTCATGTTCGGGTGGAGTGTTCGTTAGGAGGAACAGAAGCACGCCCCACGCACCGAGGGAGGCCATATAAATAGAGAAAAACAGCTTTGTTTCGTCAAAACGGTTTCTTACGAAATCGATAGACCACAATATCAGGGACAGCCCCGCAACGAGGTTCAAAAACGATGCCCACACGACCTCCATTGGTTCCCCCAAAGCCTCTTTTCGGTATTTTTAATTTGCGGTCTGGCAGGCGTTTACGCATGCGTTTACTCTACACGCGTCGTGCGATATGTGCAGCATATCACATTGCACTATATCACATATGTCACATGAAAGAGTCCATGGTTAGCTGGTTTCTGGGCAGTTCAGAGCGGGGCACCTCCATTTCCCGATATTCCAGCCCCTCTGTCTCCAGCAGCTTCTTAGCAGTTGGCTGTATCCTGGGTGCGACAAGTAGTCCCCTCACGTCGGTGCCGGGGTTTTTCTGCCGCACGTCACGCACATATGCCAGGAGCTGGGACGCAGCAGAGGGCCCTGCGGCGCTCCTTTTCACTTCAACTATCACATACCGGCCGTCTCTGTCCCGGCAGAGAATATCTGCAAACCCGCTGGCCAGGGGGTACTCACGTTTTACTACCTGCAGCCCTTCTTCCAGAAGAGAGGGGTTTTCTACGATCGCATCCACGAGGTCTTTTTCCATTCCAACAATGGAAAAATCGCCGCTGTCCCGCAACACCTTTGTCAGTACCATTGAGATGGAAGAGAACCGTATTACCATCCTCTCCTCTCTCTTTCTGTGGACCGCTTCAACGATGAAATCGTCGCCCTCTGTCCACCAGGACAGCGAAGTGCCCGGGGGCTGCCAGTTTATCGGGTCCCTCCCCCCGACCCGATGGACGAGGACCACACCGTCTGGTTTTATGATCACCACCCTCTCCCCCGCCCCGAGAAAACTTTTGGCCCTCCCGGAGTACTCAACAGTACACACGCCCACCAGAATAACCACGGGTTTCTTTGGAAAATCCCTCCTGGCACGACCCATCAGGGAGGAGACCTCGTCGGCGGAGGGGTGGGCGAGATATTCCATGGCCGCATCTTCTACCAGTTCGGCGATGTTTTCCGAGCCTGTGTCCGGGGGACTGCTTTCCCCGCCCATTTTTTCCTGTCCCAAACTCGTTCACCACTCAATGGACAATAACATTGCCTAAATGGGATAGGCGAAGAACATCAAAACAGCAAAAACCGCCCCGACCCCCGCCGTTACAAGGTGGGGTAGTGAGATCTTTTTGGCCAGGTCCTTTGAGTATGTGCCGGCTATGGCAATCTTTCCCAGGGTGCTTATAGTGGAAGCAAAAACCACAACTACCCCGGCATCAATTGATGCGACTGAGTGTGAAAAAACGAGCGAAGACACGGTCGCTGTTACGGCGGCGCTTGAGACCAGACCGCCGATGGACGCTATATAAACAGCTTTTTCTCCGAAAAAGCCGTGGAAAAACCAGACAACCAGCGAGAGGAAAAGGAAGTAACCTCCAAACTTGAGAGCAGGGACGATTGCGAAGGGCGAAGATATTGTGGCTTTGTCAATCGCCGTGGTGGTCAACTTTTTTCCCCTGGAAACGGCGAAGGATATCTCAATGGCACACATGAGCAGGAGGGGAAGAACCACATACCTGAAAACAGAGCCGCTGGGATCAGCTATGAGCGAGACCAGTATGTTTCTTATGAACATGGCGGAGTTGGCGAAGAGAATCCCGACAACCACGCCCTCAACCTCTTCCCCATGCTCTCTGGCAACCGTGGAAAGGCTCGCCGTCGTGGCCTCCGAGTTGGCGAGACCTCCAAAAAACCCGGTGACCCACAGACTCTTCTGGTCTCTGTATTTTCGCTGGAGTATAAAAGACACGAAAGACAGCCCAGATACCAGGACGACAACCAGGAGAATCCACACAGGGTCTATTATTTTCCCGCGGCCAACCACGTCACCATACTGGATTGGGTACACCAGCGGTATTAGAATGAGCGACAGAGACAGGAACTCTATCGCCCCGACTATCTCTTCACGGGTAAGCACAGAGGCCATCTCGTGGAGCGGTTCTTTCAAAACCAGTATGGCCGTGGCGGACACCCCCAGAACAACGCCGGGCAAGAAAAGCCCGTATCCCTCCATCAAGCCCATCATGTAGACCACGATGATGGATGTGGCTGTTGTGAACCCCTTGTGGCCGTATGAGACCTTTGTCCATATCATCGCAAGAGAAATAGCTGTCGCAGCCAGCAAACCGCCAACGGCCATTATCGGCAACGAAAAAGCGCTGGCCATGTACCCCACAGAGAAACCGAACAGTGCGACCAGGGGTATAGTCCTGGCGCCGGCGAGCACCATATCCCTCTCGTGAAAACGCTCACGCTCCAGTCCTATGAGAGCCCCCATGCCAAGCGAAAATGCGAGACCCAGCAAGAAGTCCATATCAACAGAGAGAGCCATGGCACAGCACCACACACTACCGTATCCCGATAAAACACCCCCGATATTCTTATATTTTACCGTTACCTCAACACGAATATGAAACATGAAACCTCTGCCGCCGATGGCACAGCGGATGACGTGATAATAGGCATAACAGGGGCATCCGGCGCACCCTATGCTGTCTCATTGCTCAAGGCGCTGAAAGGCGTCAGAGAAAAAGGCGGCATCAGGGTCCACCTGGTCCTTTCATCCAACGGGAAAAAGATACTCCGCCATGAAACAGGAAAAGACGCAGATGACCTCCGCCAGATGGCCGATTTTTACTACGAAAACGAAGACCTCACACCACCAATAGCATCCGGCAGCGTTCCATTCCTGGGAATGGTGGTAGTGCCCGCCTCCATGAATACCGTGTCCAAAATCGCCCATGGGATAGAGGACAACCTGATAACAAGGGTGGCCCAGGTCTGTGTAAAAGAAAAACGCACCCTCATCGTGGTTCCCCGGGAAACCCCCCTCTCTGTTTTTCACATTGAAGCGATGAAAAAACTCGCCGAAACGGGAGCTGTCGTATTGCCAGCGATGCCCGCCTTTTACACAAAACCCACGTCGGTGGAAGACATGATAAACTTCGTCGTACAGAGAATCCTGGACCACCTGTTCAGAGACCGGCCCGAAATGCTCGCCGGATACCAGAAAGATGGCGCCGGGAACCGATGGGATGGAAAGATGGTCTGATAAGTGAGGATTGGGGCTAAGATCTATCAAAAAAGGAAATAAGGATGAATAATCATACCCCATGTATAAGCGGAGATGATATTCATGGCAAATAACAAAAAATATGTAGAACTCCTATGGCACGGAAAATACGACAAAATAGACCTGGGCAATAAAATGCCCTTTGAAAGACCAAATCTTCCATTTCAGGTAGTGGAAACAATCAACAAACCCAGAAGAAAACAGGCTGGTCTGGGAGATTTTGAGGAAGATTTAAAGGACTGGCCAGAGAATTATCCAAAAGATTGGAAAAATTTGCTGATATGGGGAGATAACAAACTGGTGATGTCCTCGCTCGTAAAGCAGGGCTGGGCTGGAAAGATAAATTTGATTTACATTGATCCTCCATTTTTCACTGGTGCTGATTTCACGATAAGGACAAAAATTGGAGATGAGCAGATAGAAAAAGCACCTTCTATAATTGAAGAAAGAGCATACAAGGACACTTGGAGTGGAGGAATTGCTTCGTATCTCAAATATATGTACGAGCGACTGGTTTTGATGCGGGAACTTTTGGCTGAGAATGGGACAATTTATGTGCATCTGGACTGGAGATTATCTCATTATGTAAAAGTATTAATGGACGAGATTTTTGGGTATGAAAATTTCATTAATGAAATTGTCTGGGTGTATCATGGTCCTGGCTCACCAAATATGAAGTGTTTTAATAGAAAACATGATGTTATTCTATTTTATTCAAAGACAAATAATTATGTTTTTAATCGTGAGGAAATTAGGGTTCCATCGGAAGTCCATGTAGGAGGATTTGAAGGTGAATTAGACGAGGAGAAGACAAAAGAATACATGGAAAAGGGTAAAGTTCCTGAGGATTGGTGGTACTACGCAATTGTTAAAAGAAGTAAAACAGAGAATTTAGGCTATCCTACCCAAAAACCCGAAGCCCTCTTAAAACGCATCATCCTTACCTCATCCAATCCCGGCGACATCGTTGCGGATTTCTTCTGCGGCTCAGGAACAACTCTCGCGGTAGCGGAGAAACTTGGAAGAAGATGGATTGGTTGCGATT
>CAZROC010000025.1:0-21983 GCA_964601625.1 uncultured Thermoplasmata archaeon
GGGGGGGACATGGCGGGGGTGGAAGCAGACCTGGACACAGTTTTGGACACTCTCTGGCGGGAGAACATAAAAAACGAGTTCAACAGAGAGGTGGGGAAGCGGATAGCAGAGATAACGGGAAAAGAGGGAGACCCCCACAACCCGGACGTTGTTGTGATAATAGACACGGTCTATGACAGCGTTGAGGTGGAGGTGATCTCT
The DNA here is from genome assembly GCA_964601625.1 of uncultured Thermoplasmata archaeon. Classification (GTDB taxonomy): domain Archaea; phylum Thermoplasmatota; class Thermoplasmata; order JAGHBH01; family JAGHBH01; genus CAZROC01. The sequence goes on from CAZROC010000025.1 coordinate 202, forward strand.
GTCTTTTTCTATGGGCGGTACAGAAAATATGTGCGGGACATACCGCAGACGAGGTGGATATGCAGGAGGTGCGGCGGGAGGGGATGTGAGAGATGCGGTTACACGGGGAAGCTCTACCGGACCAGCGTTGAGGAACTCATCGCTGAACCGCTCATGGAAATCCTTGGGGGAGAAAACTATGCCCTCCACGGGATGGGCAGAGAGGACATAGACGCCAGAATGCTGGGCAACGGGCGGCCGTTTGTGGTGGAGATAAAAAAACCCCACAGGCGAAAAACAGACCTCAAAAAGGCTGTTGAGGAGATAAACCGGAGGGCCAGTGGGAAAGTGGAGGTTCTCTTTCTGCGGCCGTCGTCAAAGAAAGAGGTCAGGGAAATAAAAAACGCGGCTCCGGACAAGAGCTATATTGTTGTGGTTGAGTTTGAGAGAGATCCCTCCGATTCAATAAAAAAGGTTGAGAGCCTCGCAGGCAAAACCATAGACCAGCGCACTCCGAAAAGGGTGGCTCACAGACGTGGAGACCTCATCCGGAAGAAAAAAATACACGGCATAGAATACAGGCAAGTTGAAGAGAGAGTGTACGAGTTCAGGATAAAAGCCTCTTCAGGAACATATATAAAGGAGTTTGTCCATGGGGACGAAGGCCGGACCACTCCAAGCATACATGAAACAGTGGGCATACCGTGCAGGGTGCTCTCTCTGGATGTGGTTGAAATCCACTACCCCGATGACATGCCCGAAACCGGCGTATAAATAGTATGAATGGAAACGTCTGAAAAAGACAGTAAAAAAAAGAGACCGTAGCAAAAAAGGAGATAACAAAAGGAAAAAAGTTAAATACAATGAAACTCCCCAGGTTGAGGAGGAATCCATATGGTGAAAAGGTCCCATGGTCTGCGTGTACGGACGAGACGTGTGCTCCGCAAAAGCCCCAGAGAGAGGGGCATGCCGCCTGTAACGCACACACTCCAGGAGTTTGAGATAGGCGAAAAAGCGGCGATAAAAATAGACCCCAGCATACACAAGGGCATGCCCCACAGGAGATTTCACGGGCTCACAGGCACCGTCGTGGAAAAGAGAGGAGATGCGTACGTGGTTGAGGTCAGAGACGGAAACAAAAAGAAGAAGGTCATAGCCAGACCAGAGCACCTCAAAAAAATAGCATAGAAACAGCATGGTAGAAATGATATGAGGCAGAAGGAGAGGATAGACATGGAGGGAGATGGGCAGTACATAACAATCGCCGAAGCCAGAGAGATACTTGAGAAAGAGACCGAGGCCCGGGAAAACATGAAACCGGAGCAGGGTTTCGCACTCCAGCACGCCAGGGAAGTGTCCCGTCTCCCTGGAGATGTGGCCAGGCAGATAGTTGAGGAACTCAAACAGATAGAGGGCGTAACAGAGCAGATAGCAGTCACGCTTGTTGACATAAAAGCCGAACACCCTGATGACGTCAGGGCGGTTTTCTACAAGGAGAGAATAGACCTCACAGAGGACCTGATCTCTCGCATACTTGAGACCATGGAAAAATACCAGTAAAACGGGGGGTGTGTGTCTGGAGGAGTACGCTTACATACTGGACTATCTTCCACAGGGACTGGTGGAAGAGAGGCGCATCCACCGCAAGCCCATCGCCTATGCGGTGGGGGAAAAGGAGTTCAAACTGTTTGAGCTCATACCCAAAGAGGGGGCCGGTCTCCTCACAGGGGACAGGGTGTACATAGGCAAAGACCTGGAGCGCAGGACGAAAATAGCACAGGTCAAAAGGCGCATAAGCTATGATAAGCTCACCCACGCAGCCCAGAGCGAGCTCCCATATGTTTTGCTGGAGATCGTGCGCCGCCAGGAAAAGCGGTTCGTGGAGTTCTTCAACAACGCACAGCCCATAAACATACGCTTCCACACCCTTGAACTCCTCCCTGGTATAGGAAAAAAGTCTCTCAAGGCGATCCTTGAAGCCAGGAAACAGGGCAGGTTCACCAGTTTCAAAGACATAGAAACACGGGCTGGAGTGCACCACCCCGACAAACTCATCGCCGCCCGAATAGAACTTGAGCTCTCAGACCCGCACCAGAAATACCGCCTGTTCGTTGCGAAATAACACCGGACCGGGGGGATAAGCGAACATATGACGCCCACACGCCGCAGAAAGAGGCTGGGACAGCATTTTCTTGTGGACAGAAACATAGCAAGGTACCAGGTGTCCATAGCGGAGATTGAAGAGGGCGACGTGGTATTGGAGATAGGGGGTGGACACGGAGCACTCACAGACCTTCTCGTTCAGACCCCTGCCTTCCGGATATATGTTTTTGAAAAAGACACCCTCCTGGCCGGGGAGCTAAGGGCCAGACACGACGAAAGACATGGAACGGAAAAAACTGGAGAGGTCCCGGGCTTGGGCGCAGAGCGGGCGGAGGAAGTGGGATGGGAGGTGGCCCGGGGCGGGACCCGGGGCGGTGAAGTGGAGGGAGGAGACGATGTGGGGTGGGGCGGTGAAGTGGAGCGAACACCAGCGGAGCCCAGGGTGAGGATAATAAGAGGCGACGCCCTGAAAGTGCCCTGGCCGGAGTTTGACGTTTTCGTCTCAAACATACCCTATACCATTTCGTCTCCTCTGACCTTCAAACTCATAGAAAAAAGGTTCAGAAGAGCCGTCGTGATGTACCAGTGGGAGTTCGCCAGACGCCTGGTCGCCGGGCCAGGTGAAAAAGAGTATTCCAGGATAGGCGTCAAAGTCCAGTACGGCCACCACGTGACCTTGGCCAGAAAGGTGCCCCGGACAGCGTTTTCGCCCCCGCCCAGGGTTGATTCCGCTATAGTCGTTATAGAGCCCAGAGACAGACCGGCGGTTGAGGTCGCGGACGAAAAACTGTTTTTTGAGGTCGTTGACGTGCTTTTCAGGTACAGGAGAAAGAAGATAGAAAACGCTCTAGCTCTCGGAGGCGTGGTTGATGACTCTCGCCGGCTCTCGCTGCCCCCCGACCTGGCCGGGAAAAGGGTTGATTCCCTGCCCATGGAAGAACTGGCCCGTCTATCAAACTGGCTCCACGAACATTTAACAGGACGGACGGGCTAGCCGGCTAACAAGCTCAATCCCGGAAGACACGTTCATAAACGGCGGTCTTTTCCACGGCGTCAAATGTTTTTTCTGTCTTCCACTCCATCTCGTTTATATCCACGTGGTCAGGAGCGAAGCCGAGCGTGGACAGGAACTCACTTATGCTAGCCACGTCCAACATTTTAGCCGCATCCCCCGCATCCGTGTTCACTCGGTCCATTCCAGCGTTTTTATCTCCCACAGGTGCGAAAACCACCGCGAGCCCTTTTTCTCCGGACCGGACGCTGTCTCCCAGACCAACCATATCTATGGCTTTTCGTATCTGCCTGGTCCCCGCCAAGAACAGCAGCATTTCTGTGCCCGGAGTCGCGGCACGGTTTTCTCCTCTCTCAAACGCTCGCAGAGCCTGAAAACACGCTGAGAGAAGATGCATACCCCCTTCTATCATCTCGGGGTTGACAAACTGGACATCCACTCCTGTTCTTTTTCTGTGTTCCACGGTTTTTCTGAGCAACTCTCCGGTTTCTGTATCCCTTTTCCATTTCCCCGGGAAAAACCTGACAAACGTGTGGCCGTATCTGAACCACCCTCTTTCCACCACAAACGGATGGAACTTTTCCTCTTCGTCTGCCGTCTCCGCCGTATCACACACTGTATCACACACCGGTGCCTGTTGTTGGTCTATTACCCAACGCTTCACCCTGCGTGTTATCTCTTCTTAGCCATCCTTCACCAGTGAAATACGAAGGTGAACAGGTATAAAAGAGCCGATGAAACGGCCACGCTCAGCAACATGACCGGCAGGCCTCTTTTGGTGAAATCCAGGAAAGAAATGGGGTATCCCATCCGCTCAGATACGCCCGCCACTACCACGTTGGCGGATGCGCCCACGAGCGTCCCATTGCCACCGAGACATGCTCCCAGGGACAGAGCCCACCAGAGCGGGTTGACGGAATAGGAAGAAACCTGTGCCGCAATGGCCCCATGGCTGCTTATGAACATGAGCAGGGGTATCATCGTGGCGGTGAAAGGTATGTTGTCCACTACGGCGGAAAACAGGGCGGACACCCATATCACGACCATCATTGTTGTCAGAAGGTCTCCGCCGGTGACTGTTGTCAGATACAGGGCCATGGCAGATATCAGACCCGAGGCTTCAAGCCCGCCTACGACCACGAACAAACCGGCGAAAAAGACCAGTGTGGTCCACTCAACGTGGTGCAGGACCTTCTCCGGGTGTGCCATTGTGAGGAGTAAAAGCAGTGTCGCGCCTGCCAGGGCGATAAACGAGGGCTCCACGCCTATCATGTCGTGTATGAAAAACAGGGCGATTGTGAGTCCGAAGACGAAGAGACACTTTTTCAAAAGAAGTGGGTCTTTTATCGCTTCTTCTTCCTGGATATCACTCACATCAAGCGGTTCTCCGACAGCCAGTTCCTCCCGGTAAAAAAGGTATATGAAACCATATGAGACGAAATATACAACGACGACTATAGGACCAAGATGCATTAAAAAGGCGGAAAAAGGTATTCCAGCCTGGCTTCCTATCATCACATTTGGTGGGTCGCCTATCAGAGTTGCTGTCCCCCCTATGTTTGACGCGAGCACCTCTCCTATAAGGAACGGATAGGGGCTCATTTTGAAGTGCCTGGAGATTGAAATGGAGACCGGGGCCATGAGGAGGACTGTTGTGACGTTGTCCAGGAAAGCAGAAACCAGCGCTGTTACACCTGTGAGATAGAAAAGAAGTTTAACACGATCCCCGCCGGCAAGTTTTATTGCTTTCAGGGCGACATACTGAAAAAACCCCGTCTCACTGAGGACTCCCACCAGTATCATCATCCCCAGGAGCAGCCCTATCGTGTTGAAATCAATGCTCAAAAGCGCGTCTTCCTGAGAAAAGAATCCTATTATCCTGCCCGCTATTACGATAAGCACCCCACCGACCATCGCCGCGACCGCACGGTGCACTCTCTCAGAGATTATCAGAGCATACGTTATAACGAGAATTCCCAGGGCGACATATGCGGCTGTGCTCACAGGCCTCGCCTCGGCATGGTATCTCTCCTCTTCTTGGTAAATGAATGCTCAGTCGCTCACCACTATCACCGGTATCGGGCTGCCGGCCAGCACCTCTCTCTCAAGTTTTCCAAGGGCAAGGTGGGGGTCAAAAAACCTGAACTTATACTTCAGACCCCTGTACCCGCGGCTCATGACCATTATATCATGGTTTTTTGCTTCCTCAAGTATCTCTTTGTCAGGACGCCCCTCACATATTCTGCCGCTGAACTCCACGTTTAACCGCTCTGCCATGGTGGATATGGCGTCCAGAACACGCTCTCCGTTGCTTTTTCCAATGAAAAGGGCGAAAAGACGCGCCCTGAAATGGTCTGCCACGAGGACCGCAAGCTCGCTTGCTGACATGGAGTACGTGCTGCCGCTGGTCGGATTGAAAACACTCTCTGGTTGTCTGTCGCTCTGAAACTCCGGTGGCACAACCATCACCGGACAGTGGATGTGCTCAAGCACACGCATACACGTTTTTCCCAGATGAACTGCCTGGCCGCCCAACTTTGAATGGCGAGCCAAGACAAGCAGTTCTATCTTTTTTTCGTTGACATAAGACAGGATCTCCTTTGAGGGCACACCCTTCCTTATCTCATAGGTGGCGTCTGTTATGCCCATATCTTCCATGACTTCCCGGGATTTTTCTATGGCTTCTTCGCCTATTTTTTCAAGAGTCTCAATCATCAGGTTGGTCATGGGAACAGAGCCGTCGCTGGTGTTCACCACGTAGATGATATAAAACCTGGCATAGGGGAATATGTTTGCCACATATCTCATTGCGTTCTCAATTGCCGGCGAGTTGTCAGTTGCGATGAGTATGTTTTTGAACAACGCCTTCACCACTCTTAAATCCGATTTTATCTCTCCGGGGGTATGCCTCCAACCATTCCATGGTATTAAGCCAGTGGAGCGGCCCCTGGCCAGGAAAAACGCCGCAGCGCTATAGATATAACGTTGGAGTACTGTGGCCCGGTGGGTCGCTCAGTGTCCTCTGCTTTCCTTAGCTTTTGGTCTGAGTTCCTTTGACCCACACCGCCGGCACCTCGTAGCCCGGGGTGCGTTTCTGGCATAACATTTCATGCATATCTTTTTGTTGAGCAACCTCGCTTCTGCTTCAGGAAACCTGGCCATAGGCGTCCCTCTACACCGCAAAAAGAGAGGGTATATTAAAGTTTATTCCCCGCCTTTCCCTCACCTCCGGCCCAACCCGACCGATAACCGCCGCTCACACGTGCAAACCTTTTCCCACAGCGACGAAATATGCCAGGAGGGCCTCAATCTGTATGCGCTCGTTCCCGCCCTCAACTATTCTGAACTCCGTTTCGCCCACCTTTTCCATCAGTTTTGCCAGTTTCTCTTCGTCTATTGAAATGTTGAGCAACACCCGCTGGATCTGCCTCACGATGTCTTCCCCCGAGAGCCCGACTTCCACAAGCAGGTGGTCCAGGACCGCCCTGGCTCCGCGGAAATCGCCGCTCAGAGCCTTTGAGATCATTTCCTCTATCTCCTCGGGCCTTGCGACCCCGGCCCCAAAAACAACGGAATCCCGTGTTATCCTGCCGTCTTCGGCGGTCGCAGCGGCCACCTGCAGCACGTTTATCGCCTTCCGCATGTCTCCCTCTGCGAAATAAACTATGTCGCCGAGAGCCTCTTCGTCAATCTCATATCCCTCGTTTTTCACCACGCGCAGCAGAAACTCCCTTATCGCCTCGTCACTGAGCTTCCTGAACCGAAAAACAGCGCACCGGCTCTGGATAGGGTCAATTATCTTGCTTGAATAGTTGCAAGATAGGATAAAGCGGGTCGTGGCACTGTACTTTTCCATTGTCCTCCTGAGCGCCGCCTGCGCCTCCGGTGTGAGAGCGTCGGCTTCGTCCAGGAAGATTATTTTGAAAGGAAAGCTGCCTATCACACCTGTCCTGGCGTAGTCCTTTATGGCCACCCGCACCGTTTTTATTCCCCTCTCATCGGAGGCGTTGAGTTCCAGAAAGTTCTCCCTCCACGCATCGCCATAGAGGTCCCTGGCCAGAGCTATGGCACAGGACGTCTTTCCCGTGCCGGCAGGACCGGCGAACAGGAGATGTGGTAGGTTGCCGCTTTTCACGTAGGATTTCAGCCTCTCCACCACGTGCTCCTGTCCAACAACCTCGTCAAGGGTCTTCGGCCTGTACTTCTCAATCCACACTTCGTTCACGTCTCTCCCCAAACCACCTAATAACCCGGGGGTAGAAAAAGGTTAAGCCCTATCCCTCCTCCACCCACCATGCCATGTTGGTGTTTGACGCCGCCCCCCAGCCCCCGGGTGTTACCGCTATGACACCCACGTCAACCTCTGCCGGGAACATGGCAACGGCCTTTTCGCACGCTTCCTGTGAGGGCACCCCCTCTGAGAGCATCTCGTAAATACGCAGGCACGTAAAGCGCTTTATTATTTCCTCGCCCACGCCGGTGGCGACCACCGCCCCGTGTTTTCCGGCGTAAAAACCCGCCCCGGGTATGGGCGTGTCTCCAACCCTGCCGGGGAGCTTCAGGCTCGTTCCGCCGGTGGAACCAGCTGCGGCCATGTTCCCGTTTGTGTCAAGGCATACCACCCCGACCGTGTCGCCGGTCTCTCCATTCTTTTCTCTACCTTTCTCTACGCCAATCCCCTTCTCTGGCGTGTCGCTTTTTTCATTCTTTTTTGCGGGCAGAGGAGACGCCATGTACGCTGGAAGTTCTTTTCGGTCCAGAAACTCCTCCCAGCCCAGGGGCCGGGCCCATGGCGGTATCTCTCTCTTTGCGACCTGGTTCCGCCGCTCTGCGAGCTTCATCAGAGCTTTTTTTGTTAGAGGGGATGCGAACTCAAGCCCCCAGATCTCAGCCATTTTTTCAGCCCCAGTACCAGCAAGTATGACATGGGGCGAGTCCAGAACTTTCCTGGCGAGGAGAACTGGGTTTTTGACCAGGCGGACGTCCGCCACAGCCCCTATCCTTCCGTCGTCGGTCATTATCCCGGCGTCCATGCTCATTTCACCGCTCAGGTCCAGATACGAGCCTTTGCCAGCGTTGAAAATGGGGTCGTCTTCCATCTCAACAACCCCTGCAACAGCGGCATCAAGGGCGCTCCCGCCTTTTTCAAGTATCTCCCTGCTCCGCTGAACAGCTTTTTTCACACCCTCAAGGTGTATCTCCGGCTTTGACCCGGCACCGCCGTGTCCAACTGCGATGAACATATATCACTCACCTCCATATATATCCGGTTCTGGCGTCCCAATTTCTGCCCCGCTATTTTTATCATTCTCATCAAGCACCCTGGCTCCTCTTGTGTCAACCCCCAGGACCATTGGGGGAGCCAGACCCATCTCGCTGGCAACATCTGTGAATATGCCCTCGTTTCTGTCGCTGTGCGGCGCCCAGAGGGCGTTGCCCAGCATAACCATCGCCACATCTGTTTTTTTGCTCAGGCCTTCCATTACTCTCAGGGTGTTATCGTCAACTTTGATCGTCCTTTTTATCGCATCTGTGAACCTGACAGATATGTCAAACAGGCGGTTTATAGACGGCGAGACCGCGAAAGAGTCCACGAACCTCTCTGCCACGCTGTTTATAACATTTATCGCTTCTCCACTGGCCAGCACGCTTTTCGTCTCGAGGGGTGGTCCCACAACCAGCGCCAGTATCTTCCCTGTCTCTTCGCTTTTGACCGTTTCCCCCCACGGCGGCACCCCCTCTTTTTTTCTTGCCACAGCACCCCCCACTGCCTGTGCAATCACGTCCCCCAGACCTGTCCCCAGGGTCACCTCTGCCAGATGCGCTGCCTCAACGGGGTCCATCGCTGGCTCAACGCCCATCTGGTGTAAAATGTGGTACGTGCCCTTCGCGGATGCAAGTGCTATGGCCCCGCTCATGCCGAAGCCCTGTCCGGGCGGGAGGCCGTTGACCACATCAACTGCGACACCGTAACGATTTTCTCCAAGTACCCCACCGACGGCCAGTTCAACTACGGGCAGGTGTTTTTCTTCGCCATCAACAGAGAGCGCCACACCCCCCGCTTCCTCGTAAAGAGTCACATCAGCCAGCACCCCCCTGTCCACGCACACGCCCCCTCCCTTGGACCCGGTTTTCTTCCTGTCAGGATGAGGCGACGGAACACAGAAAAAACCGGTTATATGCCCCGGAACAAAAACATTACACCTGTACACGCCTTTTTACCTCCCCCAGTATCTCCCTGGCCACACGTGTTTTCGACCCCGAAACTTCCCTGACATCGCCATCTCTGTCAACCAGAAACACCCTGGTCTCATCCACGCCCACGTCCTCAAGCCGGTTTGCCACCACCATGTCAAGGCCCCACTCTTCCATTCTCTTCTTCGCCCTCTCAACAAGCGTTTGTGGGTCAACCCTGCTCTCAGCTTTGAACCCCACCAGAAACCCCGCAAACTTTCGCAGGAGAGGCAGAACCTTCTGCGTCCTTCTGAGAGTTAAGACGAGTTCATCCTGTCCTGAGGGAATCTTTCCCTCAAAACGCTCAGGGGTGTAATCCGAAATGGCGGCGGGGACAAAGACAACATCCCACCTCTTTTCCGCCCCGTCTGTCCGGTCTTTTTCCGCTCTCTCCACCAGACCAACAAGGTCGCTCACGCTCTCAAAACATGAGACCGGCACATAAGACGGCACTTCCTTGAAAGACCTCCCGCACCAGACCTCTACGTCCGCCCCGGCCCTGAAGGCCTCCCGCACCAGAGCCACGCCCATCGCACCCGTTGACATGTTGGTCAGCGCCCGCATGTCGTCCAGGCGCTCAACAGTTGAGCCGGTGACCACCAGCACCCTCTTTTTCCACTTCCCACAGATCGCCCGTATGGTGTGGTCAACCACCACGTCCACTTCGGGCATCTTAGCCTTTTTCTCCTCCCACCTGGGCTCAACGAACATTACGCCCCTGTCTTTCAACTTCTGGACGTTTTCCGTCACAAACGGGTTTTTGTACATTGAAGAGTGCATCGCCGGCACAACGAGGATCGGAACGCCAGAGCCGATGGCGGTGGTCGCAAAAGTCGTTACCGGAGTGTCATCTATCCCACACGCTATTTTTGATATCGTGTTGGCAGTGGCGGGGGCGATGAGAAGCAAATCCACTCTGTCAGGCACCTCTCCGCAGAAGGAAACGTGTTCCACGGCACCGGTTGTCTCCGTGACAGGCCTGTTGCCCGTAGAAAACCACAGAGCGTCGGGGTGCAAGATACGTGTGGCAGCGGGGGACATCACCGGAAAAACCTCTGCCCCAAAACGGATGAGCTCCCTGGCCATCTTGACCGTCTCAACAGCGGCGATGCTCCCTGTGACCCCCAGGACTATCCTTTTTCCGCTGAGGACGTCGTCCTTGCTGGCCCTTATGTGCTCCGACGGGTGCATCGGAGAGGAAAAGGTGTGTTGGCGTTGATAACTCTTTCTGTCCCAAACCTCTTTAACCATCCTTGTTCTACCACATGAGATGGCCCAGGACATGTCCAGGACACATCTATCGCTGGCGTTGCACGCTCCCATGGCGGGCATAACAGACCTCCCCTTCCGCCGCATAATAGCAGAGTGGCACCCCGGCCCCTTTTTCACAGAGATGCTCAGCGCAGAGGCACTCGTCAGAAAAAACCCGCGCACAGAGAAGATGGCGGCCCCCGGCCCAGGACCGACGATATTCCAGATAGTCTCTTCCAATCCCATTATGGCGGCCAGGGCGGCGGCGATATGCGTGGAAAAAGGCGCCCAGGGAGTGGACCTCAACGCTGGCTGCCCAGACCCACACGTCGTCAGAAAAGGCATGGGCGGGGCACTGCTGAAAAGACCGGAGGCGCTGAGACAGATACTCGTGGAGATGAAAAAAGCCGTGGACGCACCCATATCCGTCAAACTCCGCTCGGGATGGAAAAACCCCTCCGTGGCGGCGCTTGCGAACGCTCTGGTGGAAGCAGAGGTTGACATGGCAACCTTCCACCCCCGCACCGTCTCAGAGCGGTACAACACCCCCGCAGACCACCGGAGGACAAAAACTTTCGTGGAAATCCTCCACGACCACGGCATACCCGTGGTGGCAAACGGAGACATAAAAACAGCCAGAGACGCAAAAGCACTGATGGACTTCACAGGCGCAGACGGCGTGATGGTGGCCAGAGCGATCCTGGGAAAACCATGGGCCGTGGGAAACATGAACCGACAGCTGCGAGGAGAAAAAACAACCGGGCCAGAGCCACACGAAACAGCAGAGATATTCCTCCGCCACGCCCGCCTCAGCGCAGAGTTCTACGGCGAAAAAAGAGGCATAAAAAAGATGCGAAAACACGCTTTGTGGTACTTCAAAAAAGAGGCGAAAGACCCCTTGTTCAGGGAAATGGTCAGGAAGATGGAGACGCTGGTGGATGCGGAGGGGGTGGCGGGGGTTATCACGTAAGAGAGGATGTCTGGACCGCAGTTTCAGATACTTATCGGACCTTGATATTACCGTCGTGTTCTCCTATGTGTATCCTTCTTTTCATAAACCTCTTTCAATAGCTCTGGGATAACTTCTGAAAACTTTAGTTTTTTTCCTTCTTGTTGTAAATTTGATATGATATCATTTTTAAATATTTTTTTATTTATGTTGCGAGAGAAATTCCTGGGATGGAGCGAGACTAGTACCGAGACCTCTCTATTATAAATTTTTAATTTAATGGGGTTGTGTTCTTTGCTTTCTATTGGTCTGTCCCAAAAATACTCTTCCCACAGCTCCGTATCTGGATTATACAGTTTGCCAAAGTACTCTGACGCCCATCTTCCCATGGTGATTACTACTTTTAAATTCGTCAGTGCTTTCAGCTCTCTTTTAAGAAAATGATGAGCGCAAAATCTCCAATAATCTTCTGGTTTTTCAAATTTCTTACCGCCTATCTCAAAGGTATAATTTGCATTTTTGTCTATTTTTATAGTGGGGCATTTGTATATGTTAGTCACGTAGTACTTGACATCCCCGTCCCCAATCGCATTCATTGTTGTCTCCATTGCACGGTATATTTCTTCCCCTGTGAAACATCCCTTTCCAGTATACGCTCCCTCCATTATCTCTTTACCCCAGACATCACCATCTTTTTTACACCTATCAACGTTAAAACCGGGGGCTATTCCAATAAAGCATATTTCGGCATCTTTAACTTTTTCAATTTTGGGTGGATAGTTGGGTTTATACTTTTCTTTACATTTCGGGTATTTTTCAAGAGCGTAGCGCCAGATGGGACATTCTCGCTGTTTGGGGCACCCCTTATCTAACTCTTTTAATTCGCTTAAATCCTCTGGCATTTTTCTAACCTCCTAGTAATATATTACCCAATAATGTAAAGATAATTTCTTATCATCCAGTTCTTCTATTTCAAACTCAGGTACGCCAATACGGTCATCCCATGCGCTATCCTCCAAATGCCATATCCCCCCACAGAGATACCCCACATCTGCATTTTCTTCATCCTTAACCCATTGAGTCAAGGCGGGTTCCATAGTTTCAATAAGCCAATTTGTTGCGTCTATTATTTCTTTTCTGATTTCATCAAAATATTTTAGGAGCCTGTCTTCATTAGACATTTTTTCATCATTTTTTTTAAGATCATCACGCTCCCATTTGTCGCACAACGCCTCCGATACATAATGAAAAAGGGACGACACCATTTCTGATTCTAATTTTAAACGATCTATTTCCCGACGCCGCCAGTCATCGTATCCCTCACAATTTTTGTCTTCCATGACATCACCTAGCTATAAGTCACTTTTTTCATAGTATAAATAATTTTACTGAATTTTTGCTTTTGAGGCAGCCCCCAATTAGTTTTGCCTGTGCAGCCTCTTTCGATGTTCAGGGTGTTTTAGTCTCATCTCGTCCCATTTCGGCGAAAGTGGGTTTTTTATAGTGGCCTGTTGTTGGTGGTGGAGTGGTGTGGATGACGTGTTGGTCCCATACTCGGTTGTCTGCTTTTGAGCAGTGTCCCTTCAAGTATTACCTCCAGTATGTTGAAAAGCGGAAGAGCCCGGTTCAGGGAATTGAGGGTTTCATGGGCAACCGGGTACATGAAGCTCTCCAGCGCCTCTATGAGGGAGTCATGAAGGGCAAGATATTGGGTTTGAAGGAGGTCTTGGAGTTTTATGCCAAGAGATGGGAGGAAAAATACCATCCTCATGTCAGGGTAGTCAAGCAGGATACGACGCCGGAGGATTATTTTAATGAGGGGATTTCGTGCATAGAATGGTTTTATAGGGCGCACCACCCCTTTGATAGGGGCACCACGTTGGCCGTGGAGAAGAGGGTCTATTTTTCTACCAGTTTCGGCGACCGGTTCCGGGCCGTTATGGACCGCGTTGATTTAGAGGACAATAAGATCGTAATCCACGACTACAAGACCGGAGGCAAGCTATCCTCTAAAGAGGACCTCGCAGCAGACCGGCAGTTGTCTTTGTACTACCGGGCGGCAGAGCAGAGCATAGCCGAGGGACGACCCATAGAACTCCGCTGGCACTTTTTGAGGTACGGAAAGATGATATCTCTAAGCGGGAGCGAGATGATGGTGGAAGAAGTGGAAAAACAGGTCCACCAACTGATAGAGGTCATAGAATCCACGGACGAGTACCCGCCAAAGCTGGGTCCCCGCTGTCCATGGTGTGGGTACTCAGAGATGTGTCCGGTGTACCAGGACGGTTAGCTCGCGACATGCCATCTCCGTATGATAGCCGTTATATGATAAATCTACCATCAGCTGCCGGAATTTTCATAGTTTTTCAGGAACTCCCGTATTCGTTTTGCATCCCATCCGTCTTCAACAATCATGAAAAACACCTTCTCAGGAACCTTTTCAAGGAGGTTCATGGTGTCTATTATTGCCATTTTTACTGCTATCTCGGCTAGCGCCTGGGCTTTTTCTTCATCACTTATTATGTTGTTTGCCGCGTCTGCTGCTTGAGTGATTACTTCTTTTGCTTTTTTGGGGTTGGTTTTTGCTAGTTCTACTGCTATTTTGGCTAGTGCGTTGGCCTTTATTGCATAATCTTCCACTTTTTTCGCCAAGGACAACGCTTTTTCCGGGTCTATCCGTGCCAGTTCCACTGATATTTCGGAAAGTACATAGGCCCTTTTTTCATAATTCCCTATTTTTTCTGCTGTTTTGATTGCTTGATTAAATCTGTCGCTTGCTTTTTTGGGGCTTATTTTTGCCAGTTCTAAAGATATTCTGGCTAGCGCGTTGGCCTTTATTGCATAATCTTCTATTTTGTTAGCTACGGCCAAGGCTTTTTTGGGGTTTTTCTTTGCCAGTTCGACTGATATTTCGCCAAGAGCCCGGGCTTTATCTGGGACAACAGAATAAATCCCGTCTTCTTCCTCATCTAGTTCTCTTTCTATTTCTTCTATTTCTTTCACCACGGCCAATGCTTTTTCCGGGTCTATACGTGCCAACTCTACCGCTATTTCGGCAAGTACGCCGGCTCTCATCTCATATTCATTTATTTCTATTTTCTCTTTTGCTACGCGAATTGCTTGGTCAATCAAGTTGTTTGCTTTTTCCGGGTACGGTTTCAATAGCTCTCCCGCTATTTTGATGAGCGGATCTACTGGGTACTCATCCCACTCACCATATCTTAGCCCCTTCACTATTTCCTCTGCTATCGCTAAGGCTTTTTTAGAATCCTTTTTTGTCAGTTCCATCGCCAAGTTGCCAAGTGCCCAGGCCTTAGAGTCCACGAATTCTATTTTTTTGCTGCGCGAATTGCCTGGGTTATCACGTTGTTTGCTTTTTTAGGGTTCGTTTTCAGCATCTCTGCTGCTATTTCGGCAAGCCACCTTGCCTTATCTTCAGGTTCATCCATTTTTTTTGCAGCCCGAATTGCCTGGTCAAAGAGTTTGTTTGCTTTTTTAGGGGCTGTTTTTGCCAGCTCCACCGCTATCTTGGCAAACGTTTGAGCCTTATAAGTATCGAATCCGATATATCCAGACACTTTCAAGGCTTTTTCTGGGTCGGTTTTTGCCAGCTCCGCCGCTATGTCAGAAAACGCAGAGAACTTCTTATAGTTTGATCCTATGTTTTTCGCTATATTCAAGGCTTTTTTTAGGTCAATCCTTGCCTGTTCCACGGCTATCTTGGCGAAGACCACATCCTTATCATTGCCCTCCAAGTTTTTTGCTATTTCCAGTGATTTTTCTGGGTTTGTTTTTGCCAGTTGGATTGCTATATTTGCCGATACGCGTTGTTTCCTATCACGGCTTCCTGTGCCCTTTATTTTTTTTACTGTTTTAAGGGCTTGGTTTAGTATTTCTTTGGAGGATTTTGAGGGGGTTGGGGCTACGTTGGCTATGTAGGTTTTTATTATTTCTTTGATGTTTTCTGAGGATTCTCTGAGTTTTTCCACGTGTTCTTCGCCGAGTGTTTCTGCCAGAGGGAGGGTTTTCCTTTTGAGTTCGGCTATTCGTCTGGTTTTTTCAAGGTCCTCTCTCATAAGTTCTCTGATCTCTTCATCATCCCATATACTGAGAATTCCATCAACAGTCTCTTTGAGGGCTAAAATTTCTTCCTTGACCCTCTCAAGGTCTTCCACTGTTTTCGCAGATTTGAGCCGTTCTCCAAGTTCTTTTGCGCCCGTGACCCCCCCTATTTCTTTAAGTATAGATGCTGTCTCTCTATATTTTTCCATGATTTGTGCTTTTTCTCGTAGGCGTTCTTCATCTATGTTTTGTATGATTTTCTCTGCTTTTTCTACGTCCAAGTTTTTGATTGCTGGTGTTATGTCAGGTATCGTTTCGTCTGCCATGCCGGATAGGGATTTGAGGTCTTTCCATTTATTACGTGCAGCAGAGAGCTTTTTTCCTACGTCGTTCAGGGATTTGATATCTCTCAGAGCTTTTTCCACGTTGCCCGATAAAAATTCGTCGGACACTATCCTATCATAGTCTAGTGGAATTCCTTGTTTTTTATATGTATCAGCCCTTTTTATCTCCTTTTGGAACTGGTATATTTTCTCTACCATGTGCCCATAGCCTGTCTCTTGCAGGAATCTTTCTCCGCGGTGGTTCAGCCCAGTTGCTAATATTGCGAGAAAAACTCCGTAGCGGTTGCTCTTTATTATTTCACGGACATATGGCCAGACACTCTCGGGGGCGTTTAATAGCTCTTTTGTGAGGTTGTAGGGATCATTTGCCATGGCATAAATAAGGCGGTCCCTTGCCTTCTCCCGTTTGCCTTTGAAAAAAGCGGTTAGGTCTTTTATGTACTTCTCGTACATCCATCCGCCTCCAGGCTTTTTTCTTTTTACAAGTATTTTATTATTTAGCAGGGAGCCCTCCTGTTGTTTCCGCTGGGGTTCATTGTCTTTGCATAGAGATCCCGTTATCCCCTATGTGTTTTTTCCTCTTTATTTTTTGCGTCCTTTGTGAAATGTTATAGATAACGCTCTTGTAAAGAAAGGGCAATGACACTTTCTATTGAAAAGAGGAGAGTTATGATTGGGGAGTTCCTGTTATTTGTTTTGTGAGGTATCTTTTTATTTGGGTTTTGTTTTTTGGTGGTTGTATGGTCAGGGTGGTTCATGCTGCTGATTTGCATATTGATGCTAGTTATGCTTTTTTGACGGGGGAGCGGTTGGAGAGGCGTAGGGAGGATTTTTTGGATTCGTTGAGTTCTATTTTGAATGTTTGTCGGGAGGAGAGGGCGGATGTGTTGGTGATTTCGGGGGATTTTTTTGATAAGGTGAACCCGACGAACAATGCCCGTTATTTTGCTCATCGTGCGCTCCGGGATTTTACTCGGGATGTTGATTGTAGGGTGTTTATTGTGTCCGGGAACCACGACGAGCCCAAGACTGTTCATTCTCGGAGCCCGCTGGATCCTCTGGGTCTGATAAAGAACGTGCGGGTTGTTTCCAGTGGCAAGTGGAAGCATTTTCGTTTGTCCGGGGGCGGGTTTGATGTGGGTCTCTATTTGAGGGGTTATGATGGTTTGAAGCCGGCGGTCAGTCCTTTTTTGGAGCCCCCTTCTCCTAATGATGATGTGAATGTTGCGGTGGTTCACGGGTCTCTTGATCGCGCCAAAAGCGTGTATGATGAGTGGTCTTCTGCTTTCAGAGAGTACGCTCCTTTTTCTTCTATATCTTGTTCAGAACTCGGGTTTGATTATTATGCGCTGGGACATTTTCACACGCATCAGATTGTATCAGAGAATTGGGGGGTGTTCTGTTATCCGGGTTCTCCACAAAGGTATTCGTTCAGGGAGGCGGAGGGGGAGAAGGGCGTGGTGGTTTTGGATTTGGAGCCGGGTTTTTCTGAGAGCAACGTTCAGTTTGTGCCTTTGCCTTGTAGGGAGTTGGTGGTAAAGGATGTTGTGTTGGACACGTCTATGTCTAATTTGGAGGAGGTTATTCTTAACGAGGTTCCGGTTGATGGTGGAGACAGGCTGTTGGATGTGAGGTTGATGGGAAAAGTGATGTTTGACGAGTATAAGCGATTGAGGATTTCTCATTTGGCCAGTTATCTCAACCAGTATTGGTTTGCAGTGAAGATTGACAAGTTGTTTTCTGTTTATGATCCGGTTTCAGAATACGAGTTTGAAGATTTGAAGAGCATTAATGTGGTGGAGGAGTTTAAGAAGAGGATGTCTGAGAAGCTGCGGGTTGCGGAGGAGGAGGGCAATGTGGAGTTGAAGAAGAAGTATAAGTGGATGCTGGAAAATGGAGTTAAATTGTTGGTTGAGATTGGGGGTCAACAGGATGATTTTGAGGTCCATTCACGCGTATGACTTCGTGCAGTACCCGGAGATTAGGTTGGAGGGTATTCCTAAGCGTGGGACTATTGGTATTTTTGGCAAGAATGAGTATGGAAAGTCCACGTTGGCAGATGCCATAAGTTTTGCTTTGTTTGGGGAGACTCCTCGGGCTAATGTTAAGGGGCATATTCGTGAGTTCAGCAAGGCTGATTATGTGCGGTGGGGGGCTTCTTTGGCTTGGGTCGGTGTTCGTTTTGAAATAAATGGTCGGTTGTATGAGGTTTCCAGGTCTGTTTCTTTGTCAGGGAGAACAAAAGCTGAGATAAATGATGTTGTTTCTGGCGAAATTATTGCTTCTGGTGTTAGGGAAGTTGATGATTATATCCAGAACGTGCTTTTGGGCTATGGTTTTCAGGAGTATAGGTATTCTTCTTATGTGGCGCAGAAGGAGATTGATCTTTTAACGAAGAATGAGACGGATGTTAGGGCTGTCATAAATCACATGTTGGGGATTGATCTTTTGGGCGAGGCGAGGAAGAGGTGTGAGCAGGAACGGAAGAGGTGGAATGATGACCTGTTGCCTGAGAGGAAGCAGCGTCTTGAGTTGGTTCTTGAGCGGTTGAGAGAGAAGGAGAGCAGGGTTGAAGAGGCGGGTTTGCTCAAAGAGGAGCTGGCTCGGTTGAACGAGGAGATAAGGGCGGTGGAGGCGGTTTTAGAGGAGAAGGAGCGGTTGCGTGACGAGCTGTCGGAGTTGAGGGAGGTTGAGGCGAGGCGTGAGAAGCTTTCTGCGGTTTTGGACGAGAAGTTGAAGCAGGCAGAGGCTCTTTCTGCTCAGATTAAAAAGGCGGAGGAGGCGGCGGAGAAGCTTTCTTTTTTGAAGGAGCAGATTAGCGATGAGGATAAAAGATCTCTCCTTGAAAAGGAGGAGGATTATAGGATTTCTTTGCAGTTGTTGGACAAGGTGGACCGGCTGTCGGACAGGATCGATTATCTTTCCGATAGGTTGGCTCAGATTGAGAAAAAGTTGGGGGCTTTGTATGATAAGAAGAGGTCTTTGGATGAGGAGATTGTCAGGCTGCGTGAGACGGAGGGAGTTCCTTCGGTCGTTGGGGCTCTTCGGCGTTTGAGGTCGGTCTATGATTTTGTTGAGCGTTTTGTGGGAAATTTGGAGAAAGAGCGGGAGGAGGTGGTTAGAAGGGGCGACAGGGCGAGGGCGCGGCTTGAGAAGGTTCCTCATCATGTTGTTAAGGGCGATTTGGAGGGCAGGGAGAGGAAGATAAAAAATACGATTTACCAGCTGAGGGCTCGGCGTGAGAACTTGGCTCAGCAAATTGATTTTAAGAGGAGTCGGGCTTCTGCGCTTAACATGGGCGCGGTCGGGCTGTTTGCAGTGGGTATTTTGTTCTTGTTCTTGTCTCTTGGTATCTTATCGGTTCTTTTTGCTGTTAGTGGTTTGGCCCTTCTTGTTATGGCTCAGAGGGCGAAGGGAGATATCCCCCTCCTTGAGGAGGAGAGGGAGAGGGTGAGCGACCAGATTAGCAGGTTGGTTGAGGATAAAGGCCGGGTGGAAGCGCTCAGGAGACATCGGGAGAGCGTTGAGGAGAACATCGCCGCCATTCGCAACGAGATTGAGGAGTGCGAACGGATGGTGGAGATTATTGACCTAACGTTGAGGTCTTTTCAGAATTTTTCGGAGATGAAAGTGTACGAGGTTTTGCAGTTGGCCCCGAGGGTCCATGATAAAATAAGCGAGGTTTTGAGGGAGTTGGAAGGGGTTGATTTTGGCGAATATAAGTATAAAACAGTCCGTGAGGCTTTGTATGATCTGGAGCGTTATGATGCTATTTTGGACGAAAGGAAGAAGAGCCAGGCGCGGGTTGAAGATCTTTCGAAGGATGTTAAGGAGATTGGGGACGTGGAGGCGGAGCGTGAGGATGTTGAAAAAGAGTTGTCTTCCCTTAAAAAGGAAAGTGAGGAGGCTTTCAAGGTTTTGAGGGAGAAGTTGGATGCTTTGGGGATTCCTCTGGATCCGGACGTGGATGTTTGGGGTCTTGTTGAGGAGGGATTAAAGAGGATTGAGGAGATTAAGAAAGAGATGTCCCGGAACGAAGGGAGTATTTCTGAGCTTGAGAAGTTAGCCGGTTCGTTGCCTGATTTGAGGGAGAAGTTTGAGGTTTTATCGGGGGAGATTGAGGGGATAAAAGACCAATTGTCTGAGCTCCCGGAAGAGAATGTGTTTGACCCAGAGTTTTTTGAGAGCTTGGAAAAGGAGATTGAGAGTCTCAGGGATAAAGCCGTGAAGTTGAAGGAAAGAAAGGGCAATTTGAAAGGCAGTATCCGGGAGAAGCTCGGTAGTGAAGAAGAGGCCAAGAATATTTTGGACGCCGTAAATAGGGCGGAGAGACTGGTCAAAGAGGCGGAGACCTTTGTAATGTATTATAGGGAATTGAAAAAGGAGTTTAAAGAGTTGCAGGAGGACATCCGAAAGGAAATTACTCCTCAGATACGGCAGTATCTTTCTTGGATACTCCCCCGGATTACGGATGATAGGTATAAGATGGTCAGAATAGGTGGGGATTTTAAGATGGAGGTGTTCTCAGAGGATAAGGGGGATTTTGTGAACATCACGTGTCTAAGCGGGGGGACTATAGACCAACTGTTGTTGTCGTTGCGGCTGGGCTTTGCTCGTGCTTTGAATTCTGCGAATTCTAAGGACAACGAGCTTTTCATTTTCTTGGATGAGCCGTTTAGTTCTTTTGATTCGGGTAGAAGAGATGCTTTCATTGATTTCATAAAGAATTTTGAGACCACTTTTCAGCAGATATTTTTGATAAGCCACATTGACGGGTTGGAAAACTATGTGGATTATTACATAAAAGTGGAGAAAGACGCCGCTGGGCACTCTTATCTCATCCCTAGCTGGATGGATTAGACTTTAACTAAGTTTGCCAAATTGAACACCCACACTCCCGTCCCTCCTCCCCGTTTTTATGGTCACCTTTACCCACAGACTACCTCAGCCCTCCGTACTACCTTCGGACGTTGTTTATATACTGCGTGACTTCTTCGGGTATTTTGTGGTAGAACTAAAAACACTCTTTAAGCCTTCCATTTCTCTTTTGAAATCACGTTGAGCCTCTTTTCCATTCCGAGTTCTAAGGTAGAAATAAAAATAATCCTTTATCCACCCGTTTTCCTTAGCATCATCTAGCAGAATCTTATAATGGCTTGGAACGCCTTTTTTATTTTTACTTTGATCATCTTCCTGCCATATAATTAGATAGTACTTATCACTTTCTTTCAGCACTCCAGCGCTCTTAAATATTATACCCTTGAACAAGTCTTTTTCAATATTATCAATATTCTTTTTAATATCAAACAACAGTTTCTTTTTGCCCAATTCTATAGAGATATCAACTACTTTTTCAATAGTGCCATGACTGCCCAATTTGATGTTTTCTATCCTGTATGTATGGGAGATATTTTTATTAGGAACTTTTTCTAATAAAGAAAGAAACAGCAGTATAAAATATCTCTCCGAATCGGCGCTCCTACTTTTCCCTCTTTTTTTATAAATGTTAACAAATTCTTTAAAATTTTCATATGTGGAAAAAGAGGCACGATCTAAAAAGGGCACATATTCAATTCCATTTCTCTTCCAATACTCTCTATATGCATTTTTTGCCTCATCTAAAGAAGAAAAACTTTCTTTTGGCATTATTATTCACCTCTACTTGTATTTCTCCGTATAGCGGAGATTCTATTTAATGTTAGTGTTGAGCTGTATCGTTGGTGCCGAGTGGGAGCGCCTATCAGAGGAACTCACGTGTTCGTTCCTCGTCATCTCCTCCCCCCTCGCTGGTAATGGTTTAAAACTGGTTGTTGGTGCCGTTTCGTGGAGTTCACTGCGTCGCTCCACT
>CAZROC010000026.1:0-21829 GCA_964601625.1 uncultured Thermoplasmata archaeon
CCTGGACGGTTTCTGGTACAGGGAGAGGCCATCGCTGTATCTATGCCCCGAGTGCGGTGCTTTTGTCAGTGAGTCCGCTGAGAAATGCCCTGTCTGCGGCGCTTCGCTGGTGGGGGAAGAGGCCAGCGAAGAACTTCTGGAAGAGGAAGAGGCCGGGGAGGTCTCGGAAGAGGAGGGCATGGTCGGGGAGAGGGAGGGCGTCACTGCTGGAGGGGGGGGCGTGGATGGTTTCTGGTACAGAGAAGTTCCCACAACTCCCGGTGTTTGTCCTTTCTGTGGTGCTTTCGTGGCGCAGGATGCAAAGACCTGCCCTGTCTGCGGTTCTGATATAGCCGGCAAGGTAGTCGTAGCCGGAAAAGACGCAGGGGAAATGGAAAGGGGTGGCGAAGAGGAAAAGGAGATTTCTGTTGAGGACACACTTGAAAAGTTTCGCAAAGCCGACTCTACTGGAAAAAGAGAACCGCCCCATGGTGCGGGTGAAAAAACCTTTTCGCTGTGTCCCACCTGTGGAGCACTGGTATCCGACACGGACACCGTCTGCCCCGTATGCAATTCTTCTCTGGTCACTTCCAGACCCGCCCCTGTCGCTAGCCCCGCCACTAGAGAGAAAAAGCGTGTTGCCAGTGATTTCCTACGCAGATGGGAACGCCTGACGAGCCAGAAAGAGATGGCAACGCTAACCCCCTCCGAGAGTGCGACAGAGAAAGAGATTGAGGAGGGCATCGCATACTATGACCACCTGCTTGAGCTGGACCCGACCCTGGTTCACGCCTGGGAAAACAAAGCGCGTTTCCTTGAAAAAGCTGGCCGTCTGGAAGAAGCCCTGGAGTGTTATGCGAAAGCCGCATCTCTTGTGCCGTGGAACCCCGAGGCATACAAAGAGGACATCTCACGGATACTGAGCAAGCGGCTTGAGGAAGCAGGAATCCGTCCGGAAAAGGAAATCGGAGGCATTGCCGGAGAGAGAGGAGATGCTGAGGCCATTCAAAAAACACTGGACGCATATGACCGGCTCCTGGCAGAAAAACCAAACCTCGGCCGTGTGTGGCAACTCAAAGGCGAGCTTCTGGAAAAACTGGGACGGTACGAGGAAGCGCTGGAGTGCTACAACAAGGCCATAGAGACAAATGATACAAAAGGGGAGGCACAGAATCTTAAAAACCAGCTGCTTTCCAGAATCGCACTTGAAACGAGGCCAGAAAAAGAGGGGGCGATGGTCTCTCCCGGTACCGGTCCGGGAGTACTCTCTGGCAGAGAAGAAGAAAAACGGGGCCTCTCCCTGTCCACCATGCCTGTGAGGAGGGGAAAGGTAAACGGGCGTACAAACGGTAGGATCAACGGCCAGATAAACGGGCTGATAAACGGTACGAGTCTGCTTGCCGGTGGAAACCGGGTGAACGGAAAGGGGGGGCTGATAAACGGTTTCCTTGAAAAGCGGGGCAGCAGAGGGGCGATCAACGGCAACGGCCTGATAAACGGTCTCGGACTGGTCAACGGGAGGGGGCTGATAAACGGCAACGGTCTCGTAAACGGTCTGGGGAGGATATATTATCCAAAACGCCTGCCAGCCGATTTCTCCTGGCTCAGGGGGACGGCCGCCATTGCGGTGCTCATGATTCTCGTCCTTGTCCTGCCAGTTTTTGTCACCCTGATTTACACTACACCCCCACTAGGCGGCATCCAGATAGACGGAGAATTTGACGAATGGAACGCTTACCCGGAGTACTCTGATACCACAGGAGACGCCGCCGACAGCAGCGTGGACATGGTGTCATGTCGGGTTGCCATGGACGGAAGCTACCTGGGATTTTTCGTCCAGACGCACGGAGAAATATTCAACAGCCCATCCGGAGAAGAAGACTACCTGCTTATTTTCATCGACGGGGATGGGAACTCCTCAACAGGATACCTCTATCGGGGCCTTGGAGCAGACAACCTCATAATGATAATGGGAAAATATGGCCACGTGGACAGGTCCGCCCTGTTCTACTTCAACCAGTCGCTCGGACAGAACGCCTGGAGCGGGTTTAGATTTGGAGCCAACATAAAAACAGCCATCGGGCTGCGGGAGCTTGAGACGAAGGTGGACATAGAAAAAACGGAGAGGGTCATGGAAAGATACGACCAGACCAGAGCAGAGGTATTCGCCCTGATGACAACAGAGAGCGGCATAAAAGACCTGTTTGATGCCCCGATATCCAGGGACAAAAAGATGCTCGTTGTTCACACCTGGACGACCGCACCGAACATCATAGAGAAGGGTTCCACAGACCTGCCCGTGGTCAAAATCAATATTTCCACCAGAAACATGCCCGTTGACCTTGGGGGCGTCCAGGTGCAGATGTTCACGCCGCCCGGAGCAGTCACCGCTCTGAGGGCGTACATTGACTCGGACATGGACGGACAGTTTTCCATGGGAGACCTCATTGAGGGAGAGAGCAGCACGGTTAGCTCACAGACCCAGTCCGAACGGGCCGCCGGAGAGGTGACCCCATGGACAAAAGAGAACAGGAACCCGTTCGTTTTTGGAGACAGGGTGTACATACCCCTGGACGCGGGCGGCACATGGAACGAATCATCAAACACGGTCACATCCGGTAACCTATCATCCCCCGAAAACATGGCCACAGCGACAATCTCCTTCTACAGCCCCATCCACATTGAAGAGTGGACGAACATCACCCTTTTCATCACCGCTGACATCTCGCCCACCGCACCCAAAGGCGAGGCACTCGGCTTCTATCTCCCTCAGGATGGAATACTCGCAGAAAACACCACCTCCGCCGTTTATACACACTCCGCCTGGAACTCGTACATAGAAACAGCGCCGACGACGATCAAAATAGACGGAGCATTCGACGACTGGCAGAACGTCTTCCCGATAGTGGACAGAGACAACGACGTCCGGAATTCAACATCAGACGTGATCAACGAAAACGTTGACCTGAACAAAATCCGACTCGCAATGGACAACAACAACCTCTCTTTCTACATACAGGTTGATGGCACAATACTCGGTGGAAAGAACTACATCCTCCCATCGCCGCCAGCGCCCGTGTCCACCACCTCACACCCTCCCGTGGTCGCCCGTCCAAAAGACAGAGACCACGATGGCATACCCGACGAAGAAGACCCCATGCCCGACGACTTTGACAACGACGGCATACCCGACAGCATGGACAGCGACAAAGACAACGACGGCACAACCGACTACGACTGGGGCGGCAATGACACCCTCCTAATCCAGCAGGAGACGGGAGCCCGCTATTACATTGGACCTATACCAGAACCCACCATCCGCTATGTGTCAGGCGAAGACGCGATCCTTATATACATAGACGCTGACACAAACAGGCGGACCGGGTACCGCCCTGATGGGATGGACCTGGGGGCAGAATACGTCGCCCTCATAAGGGGGAGAGATGGAAGTGTCACCGGCGCAAACCTCTCCGCATACGACCCCACCAACGGGACATGGAGGTTCCTTTCCAACATAAGCGTTGGAAAAGACATGAGCCGCATTGAAACACAGGTACCAGCACGCCTGATTCCTCCAGGAAGCTTTGCAATAGTAGGAGTTGAGATAAGGGGATGGAACAACACAAGAGATATGACCGACAGCAGAATAGAAACACCCATCCAGAACAAAAGGTTTTACCCTGATAGAACAAAAGCAGCCGACCCCGTTGAAACAGTAACAAAAACGCTCTACCTGAACTCAGGCGACGAACTGAGCACATCACTAGGGGACGCCACAACCACCACCCGGATAAGAAACAACAGGGACAACCAGTGGGACCAAACGCCATCGTTCGCTCTGGATTTCAACATCACGGGCACCCCGACCCTCAGCATCTATATTGAGCCAACAAGGGCCACAGGAATCAACAATGAAGGATGGCCAGACGTCACCTTCACCCTTGGATACGACGCCACAACGCTCGGAACGGTGACGCTCGCCGAAGTGGACACCGCTGGATGGTACACTATAACGTTCCCCACGGCAAATGGTACCACGATACCCACAGGCGCTTCCATGTTCCTGGGCATAGAGGTCACAGGCGCAAGAAGAGGTATACTTGGGCGTGATGGATACATAGACGTGTTCTACGACTCAGCCACGTACCCATCCCGGATAGAGATGGCGACCAACACATATGTGCACGTTGACAGCGTGGTTCTGTATAACGCAACGGCGCAGACCGATGTCTTCAACCCCGGAGACACAGTTAACATCGTGGCAAACATATCCGACCCCTTCGGAAGCTATGACATAGAAGGGGCAAACTACACCGTCTATTACCCCAACGGAACGGTGCTGGTACAGGGCCAGATGACCCAGACAGCGTCCAACAGCTCAACAGCCACCTACAACGCTTCATTCACCATTCCCGACACAGCACCAAGCGGCATCTACACCGTGGAAGTCATGGGTATAGAAAGCAACGGAGTGACACACAACTACTCAACAGAGTTTTTCATACCCTCTCTGTATGGTGTGGCCGTGTACCCGGAGCAGACAAAAACAGGTAGTCCCGGATCAACGGTTTCTTACACGATAAACGTGAGAAACATAGGTGTATTATCTGACACATACGAGATAACCCTCACCGCTTCGTCTGCTGGTTGGAGAACAGACCTCTACGATTCCACAGGGACCACGCTCATAGCATCCGACTACGATGGAGACGGCACATGGGACTACGTCAACGGGACATACGACAGCAACGGAGACGGAAACCCGGATGTCTCCCTCTCTAGCCTGTCTAATGAGACATACACCGTTGTAAAAACCGTTCCCTCAGACGCAGATCCGGGAACATCCGACACCACCGGAGTTGTGGCTACATCCATAACCAACACATCCATCACAGACACGTGCAACCTCACAACCACCACCCCCCTCTCCTGGCCAGACAAAACACTGTATCTGAGGAGTGACGACACCCTCCAGACGACCCCTGGGGACACCCGGACACAACTGACAATAAACAACAGCGACTCACACACGTGGACCCAGGACCCCCCATTCGCAAAAGACTTCGCTCTCAATTCAACGGTCATGATATCTCTCTACATAGAACCACACAGAGCAACCGGGTGGCTCAACCAGAGATGGCCAGACATAACCGTTACACTTTCATCCGATGGGACAACCCTCGGCAGTTTCACATACGACGAAGTCTCAACAGCCGGATGGTACACCTTCCCCATAACAGACGTTGAAGGGACCCTCATACCGGCGGGCTCATCTCTCAGCATCCAGGTGGATGTAACAGACGCAGACTCAGGCATAGCTGGAAACGCCGGATACGCGGTAATATACTACGGCGACACCGCATATCCATCCAACCTGACAGTCAGCACCACAACCCATGTCCACGTGGACAATATCACCCTGTCCAACGCTACCTCAGAGACGTACACCTTTTCAAGCGGAGAAACGGTTAACGTTGAAGCCAACGTGTCAGACCCGTTCGGAAGCTACGACATACGAGACGTCACGATGACCGTGTACTATCCCAACGGCACACCCCTCCTGACCAACGTTTTGATGGACGTCAAAGCCACAGACCCCTCCACCCTGTCCGCCTGGAAACTGTTCAACGCCTCGTTCACACTCCCATCAGACGCCCCCACAGGAGAATACACCGTTGAAATCCGGGCAAACGAATCAGACGACACATACCATTACTCAAAAACACACTTTTTCATACCATGCAACGTGACCATAGAGCCGAACAACACAGCCATAGCATATCCGGGGGACACCGTGCTATACACCCATTACATAAACAACACAGGGAGAGGAGCAGACCTGTACAACATCTTCTCAACCAGCACACAGGGATGGAACGTCACCATATACGACGACGGAACGCTCATGGCATACGACTCAGACGGCGACGGGGTGTGGGACTACGTAAACCCCGCCTACGACACAGACGACGATGGAAACCCCGACACCGGCCTCATACTCCCCGGCCAGACCTTTGCGTTGACCGTTGAAATTCACGTGCCAGCAAACGCCACCCCCGGAATAACAGACGTGACAACCATAACGGTGGTGAACTGGCTCGGAAAATGTTCGGATTCTGCCACAGACACCACACACGTCATACCGGAGTTTTCCAGCACCGCGGTACCCGTCCTGGGTGCACTGGCCATCTACTGGGCAGTGAGGGAGATGGGGAAACGGGGCAACGGGAAAAAACGCTGGCAGCAGAACGGCAAACAGGCGGGAAAAGAAGACGTCCAGAAAGAGAAAGGGGGAGATAAAAGATGAGCGCTATGGCAGCCCACCCCATAGCCCGTCCGAAAAAGATTGAGATAGACGGCACGACGTGGGTGGAGTGTCCGATATGCAAGGCCCTCAACTACGAAAAAGATAGGGAATGCGTGATATGCCACTACCCCCTCCACCAGACAGAGGAATAAAGCAGGCCAACAAAAAGAGAATAAAAAGAGGGATGGTGGGTGGCTGACAGCGATCCATGCTTCCCGTGGGCTCGCGCACCACAGTACAACATGGAACGCTGGCGGGCTTAACTACCGGGTTCGGGATGGGACCGGGTGTTTCCCCGCCGCTATGGCCGTCAGCCAAAAGGGATGTATAAAGAAGTGGTATTTATACTTGGCGATAAACCGCATCAGAGCCTCCCCTTTCTCTTAAACCTCCGCTGCAACGCCATACCAACGCCATACCCCACAGAAATAGTACTGTTTTGCGGGAGCGTAGTTTAAAAGGCGGCGGCGTAGAAAAAATTTTGGGAGGGCGGGGTGCCGTTCGAGCGCACAAGTGATGAGGCACAAACCCCAAATACACCTTTTGTTGTGTATGGGGTTGTGGTATGCCATGACGACAATGGAAGACGCCAGAAAAGGTGTGGTCACAGACGACTTCAAAAAGGTGGCGGAGGCCGAAGGGATACCTGTTGAGAAACTCATGCGTCTCGTTGCACGGGGCAGGGTGGTCATCCCCCACAACCCGCGCCATGAGATAGAGCCAAGGGGGATAGGAGAGGGGTTGAGGGTGAAAATCAACGCCAACATCGGCACGTCCATGGACCATGTGGACCTTGAAGAGGAACTGGAGAAGGCAAGGGTTGCGGTGAAATATGGCGCTGATGCTGTGATGGACCTGAGCACCGGGGGAGACCTGGATGCTATAAGGAGGGCGATCCTCAAAGAGGTCCATGTGCCCCTCGGCACGGTGCCCATATATCAGGTAGGGACTGAGCGGGCCAGAAAAGATGCAATAGTGTTGATGACTGAGGATGACATCTTCAACGCCATAGAAAAGCACGCAAAAGACGGTGTGGACTTTATGACCGTCCACTGCGGCGTCACAAAGAAGAGTATTGAAAAACTCAAAAAGAGCGGACGCATAACGGGGGTTGTGAGCCGGGGCGGGTCTTTTCTGGTGGCGTGGATACTGCACCACGGAGAGGAGAACCCTCTCTACGCCAACTACGATTATTTGCTGGAATTGGCCCGTGAGTACGAGTTCACCCTCAGCCTGGGGGATGGCCTCAGGCCCGGCGCCGTGGTTGATTCCACAGACCCCGCACAGATAGAGGAGTTGCTCATTCTGGGTGAGCTGGTCAAAAGAGCGAGAGAAGCGGGTGTCCAGGCAATGGTTGAGGGTCCTGGCCACATCCCCGTCCATGAGGTTGAGGCAAACGTGGTGCTGGAGAAGGCGGTGTGCGACGGAGCCCCCTTCTACGTTCTTGGACCCATAGTGACTGATATATTCCCCGGATACGACCACATAGTGGGAGCCATTGGAGGTGCGCTGGCGGCGATGGCGGGGGCGGACTTTCTCTGCTATGTCACACCGGCGGAACACCTCGCCCTCCCCACAGTTGAAGACGTGAAAGAGGGTGTGATCGCCTCCCGGATAGCCGCCCACGCAGTTGATCTGATGCGCGGTAAGGGCTGGGACGTGGAGAAGGCGATGGCAGAGGCACGGGGAAACCTGAAGTGGTCGGAGATGTTCAAAATCGCCGCCGACCCCGAACGAGCACGAAAATATCGGGATGAGAGGTCTCCCTCCCTTGAAGAGGTCTGTTCAATGTGCGGCGACCTGTGTGCCATCCGGATGGTGAGGGACTTTTTGAGGCGGGAAAGTGGTTGAGCGGCGGCGGTCTCAAAAACTGCTACAAAAGTTGAAACTGTATTTTCAAAAATCACGCAAAAGTTGAAAGTGTGGTTTCAATTTTTTCAATAAAGGTTGTGGCTTTGAGGGCTGGATATTTCGTATCCCCTCCCCCGTGGAGATAGACGATCAGCGGCCTGGCTCCTATCTTTTCAGCCGCCACTTCAAGTCCCTTTTTTTCCCGTTTCAGGTTTTCGGGTGTTAGGTCGTACACCACCTGGATGGCCAGGTTTTTTTCCGGGAGAAAGATGTCCACCTCTCGCCCCCTGTCGTCTTTCCAGTAGTAAATCCTATCTGTTAGTCTCCTTATGTGCTGAACGACAACGCTTTCAAGCAGGCGTCCTCTGTCATCTTTTTTCATTAAAAGGCCGTTGTCAACGGGGTAGAACTTTTTCGGGCTCTTTATCTGCTCTCTCTGGGAATAACCGTACTTTTCAAGCGGAATGACAGCGTAGGCCTGGGCTATGTATTCAAGGTACTTTCTGAGGGTCGGGTGGCTTATGTCGGCGAAGCCCTTTATGGATTTGTGAGAGAGGTATAGTCCTGGGTTGGACATGAGGAAACGGACTATGTTTCGCATATCCACGTCGTCCCGTATATCATGGCGGAGAAGTATGTCCCTTTCCAGTATGTCCCTTCTGTAGTCCACAAGAACGGAGTAGTCCCCTGACACAGTTGGATACGGAAAACCGCCCTCTTCCATGTATCTTTCTAATTCTTTCACCTTCTGGTCAGATGGCAGATCCTCTTTTCCCAGTGCTCGCAGATATTCCGAGAAAGAGAATGGAAAGACCTCGTGCTGCTTTTTCCGCCCCCCGAGGGCTGTGGCCATCTCCTTCCCAAGGAGACGTGAGTTGGAGCCGGTGACGTACACCTTAACCCCTCTGTCGTGCATTCTCCTGACCCACAGTTCCCAGCGGGGCATGTTCTGCGGCTCGTCTACGAGAAGGACGGCTTTTGAAAGGTCCATCAAACTGGAGAGTTTCTGAAAATCCCTTGCATCAGGCACGAATCTGTCGTCTTCAAAGTTTATGTAATAGACCCTGCGCCCCCCTTCTATGAGATGTCTGCCAACCCACATCAGGAGCTTGCTTTTTCCCGCCCTCCTGACCCCCGTTGCGACCTCTATAACGCTGTATTTCGCCCTCTCAAGCATGTGAGTGGCAAGGTCCCTTTCAACCAGAGGTTCTTCTCTGTTAAGAAGCCATTCTCCGTCTGCCAGTATCTCTCTAAGCGTATCCGTGTCTGTCATTGGAAAAAGGAATGTGCTTTCTCACATATAAATCTTGCGAAAGTTGAAAGTATAGTTTCAAAAATCACGCAAAAGTTGAAAGTGTGGTTTCAACGTTCTCATATATTTCGTCTGTTCACCACACCCCCCATTATTTTTTATTTGCCCCCGTTTTCATCCCATTCTTTCAGGAATGTCACCGCCGCATAGTAAACGTCGCTGTTTGGCTGGTCCTGTGTGCCGTTTCTGGTGTCGCACCAGACAGCGTGCGCTTTTGTTGGGCCGCAGGCGATACCCAGGTAGTCGCCTATGAAAGGGCCGCTGCTGTTGTCTCCGT
Source organism: uncultured Thermoplasmata archaeon (assembly GCA_964601625.1). Taxonomy (GTDB): domain Archaea; phylum Thermoplasmatota; class Thermoplasmata; order JAGHBH01; family JAGHBH01; genus CAZROC01. Next base: position 9,727 of record CAZROC010000026.1, read on the forward strand.
CAAACATAACCGTGGTGATATTGGTCTGGTTGGTGAAGTTCAGCCCACCGTCTGTGGAGCGGGCATAATAGACCGATAGCAGGGTGTTGTCCGGGTCGTCCCGGCGGTCGTAGAAGATCATGTGGACCCACCCTTTGTCTGAGACCGCTATGGCCGGGAAGAACTGGTCGTTTGTGGTGTTGTCGTTGTTAACCAGTATGGGCTCTGACCATGTTTTTCCGTGGTCTCTGCTGTATATGAGCAGGATGTCTGCGTCCCCTGTTGAGTAGTCGTTCCATGTGGCGTAGAGGGAGCCGGCGTAGGTGCTGTTTGAGTTGTCCACCGCCATGGCCATGAGCGTTGGTGTGCGGTAGTCTCCATTGGGGAGGGAGGAGGGCAGGGGTTTTACGCTGGCTATTGATCTCGGCTGGGTCCATGTCTCGCCCTCGTCGTTGCTACTGGCATATCTGACTGTGTTGGTGGCGAAGTCTATCCACACCACGTGTATCGTGTTGTTTCTGTCCACCACGATGGCGCTTCCCTGGACCTGGAGTTCCATTTCCCTGAGGTCGCTTATGACCACCGGCGTGGACCATGTGACTCCCCCATCTGTGCTTTTGCTGAAAACCAGGCTGGATGCGGCGTAGAGGTTGAAGGCGGTCCATGTGACATAGACGTGGCCGTTGTTGGGGTTCACTGCCAGCCACTCTTTGTCGTGGAAGGTTGCGGCGGTCATGCTGGAGATGACCATGTGGACCTCAAACGTTTTGCCCTTGTCTGTGCTTCGGGCGACAAAGATGCCGGAGAACCTGCCCGGAGTCATGGGGTTGCGTTTGAACGCTATGCCGGAAATGTAACATGTCCCGTCCGGTCCGAAGGCCACCACCGGGTCTCCCGCCCCCTTGTAGCCCCACAGCGGCTCGCCGGGTTTCGGGTGCAGCGGATCGTAATATCCTGGTATAAGGTTTCTCGTCCAGTTCTTTCCCCCGTCTGTGGATGTGTAGTAGCCCACCCATGCGTCGCCGAGGGGTGTGCCATAGTCGTTTCCCGCTGCCACTATGTTGTCCGGGTCCGTGGGGTTTACCGCTATTGATGGCTCGTTGTTTGATTCCGGCACGTTGGGTGTGAGGCAGAGGTTTTTTCCCACCTCAAGGACCTCCTCCGGCACGGGTGGCGGAGACGTTGATACAGTGCCTTCTTTGTGCTGTGGTATGAACGCTATCAGAACAGCCAGCAACACTAGGATTCCCGCCACTCCCGCTGTCACAAGCCGGCTGTTCAACCTCCCGCCCGGTTTTTTCAGCCGGAGATTTCCCCCACCGTGGAGAAGGTGGAGGGACACCTTTTTTGGAGAGCCAGTCTCGGTGTTGGGGAGGGCTACATCGGAGGAAGAAACACCTTTTTCTTCTGTTTTTTCGTCCGCCATCCTTTTTCGCCTCTTTTTCACAGAGTCGTTCCGGTTCTAGAGAAACTTTTTTAGCACATGTGGTATATTTTCCACCAGGTCCATGGGCATCAGTCCATAGACTTTTTCTCCGAAAACGATGTCACCAGCGTATCCGTTGATGAACGCCGCCAGAGATGCGGAGTGGAACGGTTCCATGCCCTTGGCCAGGAGACCGCCGACCAGGCCGGCCAGCACGTCTCCTGTGCCGCCGACTGTCATGGCAGGGTTCCCTGTGCGGTTTAGCAATACCCGGCCATCGTGGGATGCTATGACGTCCTCTACGCCTTTCAGAAGCACCACGCCCTCTATGATTCTGGCTCCTTCAAGTGCTTTCTCCTTTCTCTTCTTTTTACGGATGTTCTGGCCGGCGAAAAGGTCTCTGAACTCTCTTTCGTGGGGGGTGATAACCACATTTTTTCCTTTCAACATCTCCGCCTTTCCTTTGAGGAGAGCCAGGCCGTCGGCGTCAACGACAATCGGGACATCAACACCTTCTCCGACACGGGACATGAACTCTTCCACGGCGTCGCGTGTCTCCTTCGCCCTCCCGAGGCCGGGGCCTATGAGAACGGCAGAGGCTTTTCCGGCATATTCCAGCAGGACATCAACGTGTTCAGGAGATAGAGCAGTCCCACTCAGGCGGAGGGGTATTATGCTGGGGGAGAAGGATGCTATCACATCCGCCGCTTTTTCAGGAGCGGCAACCGTAACCAGGTCCACACCCACACGGTAAGCCGCCAGGGCTGCCAGAGCCGGGGCGCCCGTGTAGGGCCCCCCGCCTATTATCAGCAGATGGCCGTTCTCTCCTTTGTGGCTCTCAGAGGGGTTTCTGGGATAAAACACGAAAAGCCCCGGCCCGGTGCACGTCCATGCCTCCTCCGGTATCCCTATGTCCGCAACAACGATTTCCCCGCTGTTTTCCGGCGTCATCCCCTCTTTTACGTCGTGGAAAGTGACTGTTATGTCCGGTAAAACAGCGTCTTCGGTGCCCAGGCCCGTGGGGACGTCAACACTCACCACCGGTTTTTCAGAGGAGTTTATGAGGCGACAGACCATGTCATAGGGCTCTCTCAGTTGTCCCCTTATCCCGACGCCGAGCATGGCATCAACTATTACGTCCGCCCAGGTGATCGCGGAGACCACTTCGTCAGCCCCACCTATCACTTCCACATACTCCTTTACCTCCTCGTATGCCCTCCTGGCCAGGGGAGTCTTTATCTTCTCCGGAGGAACCACAAGCACGATTCTGACGTTCTCTTTTTTGAGCAAAAACCTGGCCGCCGTGAATCCGTCGCCTCCGTTGTTTCCCGGGCCACAGAAAAACAGCACGTTCTTTTTCTCTCCAAAACGCTCAACTATGAGACGGGCTACGGCCTCCCCGGCGTTGCGCATCAGGGCCTCGGTGGGCACCCCAAGGTACTCGGAGTTCATATCAAGGACCTTAACATCTTCTGGTTTCAGCATCTCCATCCCTTCCCACTTTTTTCATAACAAAACATTGACGGCGTAAAAAACTTACCACTTGATAAAACCGGCTGAGCCCAAAGGGTTTATATCGCAATTGCTTTTCAACCGGTATGATGCAGATACATCTCCAGGCACGGCTGGTCCTCAGTCGCGAGCCCCCGGAAGAGGCCATAGACAGAATCAGAGACGAAATTGAACAGGCAAACCGGGACATCCTGCTGCGGGGGCTCCCGAAGCATCTCAAAGGCGGAGACGAGAAACGCCGGGCAGGGTGCCAGGTGGTGCAGTGGAATCTCCGGGAGAACACCCTGTATCTAACCCTGAGGTCCGGTGGGGGTGTGCGAGCCCACGAGGGCCTGCTGCGTCTGAGGAAGCACCTGGCTTCTGTGTTAGGCAGGGAGTTCAAGACAGGGGTGAGAAAGGTCGTCATAGACGAATACACGGTCACGTTTGATCTGCCCCACGAGCCGGTTGCTCCCATACGGATACCCTTTGCCAGTGAGATAAAGATTGAGGAAAAAACCTGTACTCTTGTTTTGCGGGACGTGAAGGACGATTTCATAGAGCGAGGCGCCGTGGACAGGATGGTCAGGCGTGTGCGAGAGAAGGTTGAACTTCAGCACTATGAGGGAAAAGCCGAGTTCTGGCAGCTCATGGAATACCACGGCCCGAAAAAGATGGTGTGGAATAAGGATCCCACCGAGGAGATGCTGAGGCGGAAGTGGATAAAACAGGGCCCGACCAAGGGAAAATGGTTCTTCCGCCCGCCGGCGGCGGCCATTTTCCGGACCATGGAAAGGATCGCTGTGGAGGAGGTTCTTCTCCCGCTGGGTTTTAAAGAGGTCGTGGAATCCCACCATGTCCCGTTTGATGTCTGGATAAAAACAGGCCACATGGAGGGTGTGCCAAACGAGATATACTATATCTCCGAGCCAAAGACCAGGGACCCCAAAGAGTGGGAGGAGTTCATAGACCACGTGAAAATCCTCAGAGAGGTGCCAGAGGAAAAACTCGTGGACCTGATAAACCCGCCCGTTGCTGGCTCCTGTTATGCACAGTGTCCGGTCATATACTGGAGTTTTCAGGGGGAGACCATAGCGGACCGCTCTCTGCCCATCCTTGTTTTTGACAGAGCGGCCAACTCAAACAGATACGAGAGTGGAGGAAGGCACGGGATAGAGCGGGTGGACGAGTTCCACCGCATAGAACCCGTTTATATCGGGACCCCCGAGCAGTTGCTTGAGATAAGGGAAAAACTGCTTGACCGGTACAGGCATGTTTTCAACGACATACTGGACCTTGAGTGGCGTATGGCATGGGTCACGCCTTTCTATCTTCAACAGTCCGGCGAAATAGAGGACGAAGAGGACATCAAAAAGCACATCAAAGGCACGATTGACTTTGAGGCGTATCTCCCCTACCGCGGCTCCAGGGAAGAAAGCGAGTGGCTGGAGTTCCAGAACCTCAGCATAGTGGGTGAGAAGTACACAAGCGCATTCAACATAAAGAGCCAGAGCGGAAAAACACTCTGGAGCGGGTGCACAGGTATCGGAATTGAGAGGTGGACCGCAGCGTTTCTGGCGCAGAAGGGGCTTGACCCGGAAAACTGGCCGGAAGAGTTTGTGAAGAGGGTGGGACAGATGCCTGATAACGTTGAGTTTCTGTGAAACGTTCACTTAATTTTGAGCCCCTGTTTTATATCTCAGCCTGCATACTGGGCACACGTCGGCTGAGGAGGGCTCTCCACATATCTTGCACCTGCTAAGAGGGGCATGACTGCCGTGGCCGTGCCCTCCGGATATGTCTGTAGTTTTGCTCAGAGTGGCCAGCACCGGGTACATCTTTTTTAGAAAAGAGGTGTAGAACCTGATACGGAACCCGGGGCTTTTTTCTTCCATTTCAATGAGAAGTTCCTTGTTTTTTATGGTGGTCGCGCCAACGGAATAAGGGCACTCTTCTCGCACATAGTCTATCCCTTTTAGGAGCATGTAAAGGGCGCTCTCTTTTTCTGTCACTTTGCACATCGGTTTCACTTTTTTGACAAAACCGTCTCCGCCCGGAAGCACGGGATACTGGCGTCGAAGGTATTCAACTTCCCAGTTTACCGTGTTCCCGAGCAGCACCGCCGCCTCGTCGTCCAGATTGTGCCCCGTCGCCACCACGTCGTAGCCATATTCCTTTGCCGCCCTGTTCATGTAATACCGCTTTATGGTACTGCACAGAGAACACGCCGGCCTACCTGTGTGTTCCATGAGCAGGGGGAGGGGTTTCCCAAACTCCTTTTCCACCGATACAATGTGAAGGGGGCGTCCTATTTTATCTGCGAAACCGCCACACACATTTTTTGACAGAGACGAGTATCCCCCCGAACCCTCTCCTATCCCCATGTCTATATAAAGACCGCCCGTTTCGTATCCGAGTTTGTCAAGGACATACCACAGTGCTATACTGTCTTTTCCTCCGCTCACAGCGACCAGCACCTTCTCGCCGGGTTCTATCATCTTAAACTCCTTTATCGTTCGCTCTATCCTGCGCTCAAACCAGATCAGAAAATGCTCTTCGCATAGCGATAGACGGTGATGGCGGAGGTGCACCACGGCCCTTTTTTTCAGCCCGCGGTCCCTGCACATACGACATGTTCTGGTGCCGCCTGTTTTCATGTTTTTCATGTGTTACCCCTTACTGCCAGGTGGTATTTATGTGATGCTGTGTGGCTGCGTCACATGGGTTGTAGTATCCTGAATTGATTTTACGCTTCAAGTAACCACCCCGCGTATTCAAGGATTTTTTCTGGTGGGAGTTTTCTCCAGAATGCTTCTTCTGGTGTTTCTGCGTTCTCAAAATCCAAACTCATGTGTGGTTTGTCATAGTTGTACCGGTGTATGAGTTCGTGTATGTTGTTGTTGAACAGTGGGAGTTTTTGTTCGAGGGTGCCGAAGAAGCGTTCTATTTTGCCATTTGTTTGTGGGTGTTGGACCCTTGCTAGAATATGTTTTATGCCGTGTTGTCTCAGGAACTCTGGGAAAGGATGTTTACCGCGTCCTTTCTTGTCTCTTTTTTTGTTGGCTGTGAATTGTGGTCCGTGGTCTATGAGAATCTCCCTAGGACACCCGTGTCTGCGGAAACCCTCTCTTAGTGTCCGTATGGTGTTTTCTGTGGTCGCATGATCGTAGATTCCATAGCACATTATTCGTCTGCTGGCATCATCCATAAAGGCAATGAGACATTTCTTTTCGCCGTCTATTTGGACTTGTTTCCAGTCGCCTTGCCACATGCTCATCGAGTGTGTTCTTTCAAATCTCACATATCTGCGTTGTCTTTTCTTTCTTGGGTTTTCCACAATCAGCCCTCCTTCCAACATGATCCGGTATATCTTGTTGTGTGGGATATGCTGTCCGGTCTCCCGCCTGATCTTTCTTTCCAAAGCCAGGGGGCCGAGTTTGTATCTCTCATACATCTCAAAAACCAGCTCTCTCTCATGCCGAGGTATAGGGACAGGCTTCCTACCAGGCTTCCGTAACCGTGGAACCTCTCCAGTGGCCACGTATTCCCGCCACAACTGCCAAACACGCACACGGGAAACCCCCTGAATACGAACTACCCTGGACATACTGGAACCCTTCTCAATCTCCCTGATAATCCAACGAACCTTCCTATCATTCAACTTACGCATACCCCTAACAGGAACTCGGGATACTACAAACAGAGCATCGTAGAGAAACTTTTATATAGAACATCTGTTATATTGTTTGTGCAAAAAGGACCTGTCTGTAGGTCAGAAAGATGGAACCAGGTGAGGAGGAGCAAAGGAAGAAAAAGGAGGTGATGTGGTATGATGACGGGACAGCCAATACTGATACTGAAAGAGGGGACAAGGAGAGAGACAGGCAGAGAAGCCCAGTTCAGCAACATTGCTGCGGCTAAGGCGGTGGCGGACGCTGTTCGTTCCACGCTGGGTCCGAAGGGAATGGACAAGATGCTGGTGGACAGCCTGGGAGACGTGGTAATAACAAACGACGGCGTAACAATACTCAAAGAAATAGACATAGAACACCCAGCAGCCAAAATGATGGTAGAAGTCGCAAAAACACAGGACGACGAATGCGGAGACGGAACAACCACAGCGGTTGTTCTGGCCGGGGAACTTCTAAAAAAGGCTGAGGACCTGCTGTCCCAGGAGCTCCACCCGACGGTTATAACTTCTGGATATCGGATGGCTGCATCAAAGGCTCAGGAATTGCTGGAGAATATCGCAAAACCGGTCAGCCCCGGGGACAGGGATGTGCTTAAAAAGATCGCCATGACCGCTATGATAAGCAAAAACGTGGCCGCTTCCAGAGAGCACCTGGCGGACATAGCCGTTGAGGCTGTGACAAAGGTTGCTGAAACGATTGACGGTAAATATATAGCGGACAAGGACAACATTCAGATCGTCAAAAAACAGGGCGGTTCGCTGGAGATGACCGAGCTGGTGGACGGGGTGATAATTGACAAAGAGCCGGTGCACCCTGGAATGCCCAGATCAGTCAAAAACGCCAAAATCGCCCTCATAAACGGCGCTCTGGAGGTCAAAAAGACAGAGGTCAACGCCAACATCCAGATAAGGGATCCAACCCAGCTACAGGCGTTCATTGACGAAGAGGAAAAGATGCTCAAAAAGATGGTTGATGACATCAAAAAGGCGGGAGCCAACGTGGTCTTCTGTCAGAAAGGCATAGACGACCTGGCCCAGCATTTCCTGGCCAAAGCAGGGATACTCGCCGTCCGCAGGGTGAAAAAGAGCGATATGGAAAAACTCGCCAGAGCTACGGGAGCGAACATAGTTAACAAGCCCTCTGACCTGACAGCAAAAGACCTCGGCAGCGCTGCCCTGGTAGAGGAGAGAAAGATCGGCACGGACAACATGACCTTCGTCACAGGGTGCAAAAACCCCAAGTCCGTGAGCATCCTCATCAGGGGCGGAACAGAACACGTGGTTGACGAGGCGGAGAGGTCCCTGGAGGATGCCATAAACGTCGTGCGTGTCGCTCTGAGGGACGGAAAAGTGGTAACAGGCGGCGGCTCTACGGCGGTTGAACTGGCCCTCAAACTCCGGGACTACGCCAAGACCATAAAAACGAGAGAACAGTTGGCCGTGGAGGCCTTCGCTGACGCCCTAGAGACCATACCCAGGACGCTGGCGGAGAACGCCGGACTGGACCCGATAGACGTGATAATAGCGCTGCGCAAAGCACACAAAGATGGGAAGAAATACGCCGGCGTTGACGTTGAGACGGGGGAACCTGTGGACATGTTCAAAGCCGGAGTGATAGAGCCCTACACCGTGGGCAAACAGGCCATAGCATCTGCCACTGACGCAGCGGTGATGATACTGCGCATAGACGACGTCATAGCGGCGAAGGTCTCCAAGTCAGAAAAGGGCGGAAAAGGCGGCGACTTTGACGAGGACTGAACGGAGAGTTCTTGTCTCCAACCCCCCCAACCCCCTTCTTCCATCTTCCGGGTTTAATATCAATCAACGTCCTTCCAGCGAGAGGTGATATAAATGGTAAGACGAAGTGACAGAAAAAGAGAACCATGGGACGACGACTTCTGGCCTAAGAGGTGGGGCTTTGACAGTCTGTTCCCATCGTGGGACGAAATAGACGAGGAGTTTGAGCGTATGAGAAGGTACATGGACTCTCTGTTTGAGGCGGCTCTCAAGAGCGGCGCCTTTGAAGAGGGGAAGCCCTTTGTGTACGGTTTCACGATGAGAGTCGGCCCTGATGGACGTCCCCAGATAGAAGAGTTCGGAAACACCCGTCCGATGCTCAGAACATCCGAGGGGGGATGTCTGAGAGAACCAATCGTGGATATTAACGAGGGTCCGGAGACGATAAGCGTAACGGCGGAGCTTCCGGGCGTTGAAAAAGAGGACGTTGATCTGGTTCTGCAGGACGATGTTCTCATAATAGACGCCAAAGGGCCGCAGTGCAGATACTACAAAGAGGTCCAGTTGCCAGCCCCGGTGAAGGAAGAGGGTGTCAAGGCTACGTGCAAGAACGGAATACTGGACGTCACTCTGCCCCGTCTGAAAAAAGAGGTCCCCCGGGGAAAGCGCATCAAGATTGAATAGATGAATCTCGGCTGGCAGTGAGCCCTCGCCGTCTCCGTCTGTCGGAGGGCGCCATTTCGCCCGACAAAGATGTTCTGAAAAACGGTAAATAGGACTAAACATGTAGGTCGAAGACGGGTGATACTGGATGGCGGAAAACGGAGACAGAGCAGAAAACAGCGAAAGCGAGGGCGGAGACAGGGTAGATGGCATTGATGGAGATGTGATGGGAGAAGGGGGCGAGAACACAGCAGCCGATTTTGAAGCGCTGAAGCGGGACTTTGAAGATCTGAAAAACCGGTTCATCCGCCTACAGGCGGACTTTGAAAACTACCGCAAAAGAGTGCTTAGAGAAAAAGAGGAGTGGCGTGAGAGAGCCGTCGGGGAGGTAGCGGCGGTGTTCCTGGACGTCCTGGACGATTTTGAAAGAGCGCTATGTGCGCTTGAAAGAGAGGGTGGCGGAGTGGGTAGCTCTGTTGGAGACGGTGTCAGAGAGGGCATAGCGGCTATACACAGAAAGATAATACAGGGTTTAAACAGCATCGGAATAAGGCGGATGGAAACCATTGGGAAGCCCTTTGACCACAACCTTCACGAGGCGGTGATGGTGCGCAGAGACAACGTTGAAGAAGAGGTTGTGGTAGAGGAGGTCTCTGGGGGGTACATGATAGGGGAAAAAGTTCTCAGACCAGCAAAAGTTGTTGTGGCCGTGCCAGAAGACAGGGGGAAAGAAAATAAAGATGACGAGAAAGATGATGAGAAAAAGGACGATACAGATGACAGTAAAAACGAGGGCTTGGTTGACGAAAATCCGGCGAGGTGATAGAGATGGCGAAGATAATCGGCATAGACCTGGGAACCACCAACTCCTGCATGGCCGTGATGGAGGGAGGCAACCCTGTGGTCATCCCAAACGCAGAGGGCGGACGAACGACACCATCAGTCGTCGCGTTCACAAAGGACGGCCAGCGGCTCGTGGGAGAGCCAGCCAAGCGCCAGGCGGTGATGAACCCCGAGCGAACCATACGCTCCATAAAAAGAAAGATGGGCACCAGAGAAACGGTGAAAATTGACGGAAAAGAGTACACGCCAGAGGAGATTTCCGCCATGATCTTACAGAAGCTGAAAATGGACGCAGAGGCATACCTGGGGGAGGAGGTCAAACAGGCCGTTATAACGGTCCCGGCGTATTTCAACGACAACCAGCGGCAGGCCACAAAAGACGCCGGAAAGATAGCTGGCCTGGAAGTATTGCGCATAATAAACGAACCCACTGCAAGCTCTCTGGCATATGGGCTGGACAAGGCGGAGGGAGAAAAGATACTGGTCTATGACCTGGGCGGAGGGACGTTTGACGTCTCCATCCTGGAGGTTGGCGACGGGGTCTTTGAGGTGCTGTCCACAAGCGGAAACACACACCTCGGCGGCGACGACTGGGACAGACGATTGATGGACCACATCCTCTCCGAGTTCAAAAAGAAGGAGGGAATAGACCTGTCCAGCGATCTCACCGCTCTCCAGAGAATAAGAGATGCCGCCGAAAAGGCCAAAATAGAGCTTTCGTCTCTGCCGCAGACCACCATAAGTCTCCCATACATAACCGCAACGGCGGAGGGACCAAAACACATAGAAATGACAGTCACAAGGGCACAGTTTGAGGAGATGACCCGCGACCTCCTGGAAAAAACCGTTGGCCCCATTGAGAGGGCCCTCTCAGACGCGAAGCTGGGCCCGGACGACATAGATCGTATAATCCTCGTGGGCGGGTCAACCAGGATGCCCATGGTCACGAACCTTATAAAGAAAAAGTTCGGAAAAGAGCCGTACAAAAACATAAACCCCGACGAGTGCGTTGCCATAGGAGCAGCCATACAGGCAGGAGTGCTGGGCGGCGAAGTGACTGATATCGTCCTGCTGGACGTCACAAGCCTGAGCCTCGGCGTTGAGACCCTCGGCGGGGTGTTTGATGTGATAATCCCGAGAAACACCACCATACCAACACGCAAAACGAAGATATACACCACAGCAGCGGACAACCAGACGACGGTTGAAATACACGTTCTCCAGGGTGAGCGACCCATGGCCGCGGACAACATCTCTCTGGGACGTTTCCACCTGGTGGGAATACCCCCGGCCCCCAGGGGGGTCCCACAGATAGAGGTCACATTTGACATAGACGCAAACGGGATAGTGCACGTCTCTGCGAGAGACAAGGCAACGGGAAAAGAACAGGCGATCACCATAACAGCGGCATCAACCCTCTCGCAGGAAGAGATAGAGCAGAAAATCAAAGAGGCAGAGAAATACGCCGAGGAGGACAGAAAGAGGCGGGAGCTGGCAGAGACAAGGAACCAAGCCGACTCCTTGCTCTATGCTGTAAAAAGGACCATGGACGAACTGGGAGACAAAATGACCGCCGACGAAAAGGAGAAGATAGAAAAAGCGGCAGAAGAACTCCGCGGTGTGATGTCCTCCGACAGCGTGGAAGAGATAAAGCAAAAGATGGAAGCCCTCTCCAAGATCCTGCACGGCGTCACAACAAGGCTGTACCAGGCGGGGATGGGAGACGCCGGTGGAACATGGGCCACAGGGACACCCGGTCAGCCAACCGGAGACCAGGCGATGGGTGGAATGGGCGATGGTAGCGGCGGCAAAGACAATGGGGGAAGCGGAACGGGTGGGGGCGGAGATGACGGCTATGTTGACGCAGACTACAGGGTAGTGGACGAGAAATGACGAAAAAAAGAGACTACTATGAAGTCTTGGGCGTATCCCGCGATGCCACGCCTGAGGAGATAAAAAAAGCCTACAGGCGGCTCGCAAAAAAATACCACCCTGACCTGAACAAAGACAACCCCGAGGAGGCGGCAGAGAAGTTCAAAGAGATATCAGAGGCATACGAGGTGCTGATGGACCCCCAGAAAAGAGCGGCGTACGACAGATACGGATTCGCCGGCGTATCCGACTCGTTCGGAGAGGGGGGGTTCCAGTGGTCGGATTTCACCCATTTCAACGACATAAGAGACCTGTTTGAGGACTTTTTTGGGACAGGATTCGGCGGAGGATTCGGCGACCTGTTCAACATATTTTTTAATCAGGGCGGTTTTGGGGGCGGG
>CAZROC010000027.1:0-284 GCA_964601625.1 uncultured Thermoplasmata archaeon
GTTCAAATCCCCTCCGGTCCACCAATTAACCTATAGAACCGATTAGCCAAGAGGAGGGGAGTTGAGCAGAGGAACGCCGAAGGCGTTCTCTCTAAATCAAATCCCCTCCGGTCCATTTCAACTTGTATAGGAACTCTATTTTCAGTTATCTGGTTGGAAGGGATAGGAGGAACACTTTGTGTTCCTTCAAAGCCACCAATTAACCTATAGAACCGATTAGCCAAGAGGAGGGAGTTGAGCAGAGGAACGCCGAAGGCGTTCTCTCTAAATCAAATCCCCTCCGG
>CAZROC010000027.1:384-17538 GCA_964601625.1 uncultured Thermoplasmata archaeon
TGTGTTCCTTCAAAGCCACCAATTAACCTATAGAACCGATTAGCCAAGAGGAGGGGGGAAAGCAGGACGGGGAACGAGCGGAGGCATTGTTCATTGTTTTTTCATTTTCAAATTCTTATATATTATTATACTACAAAGGCGGTGGCTGGTTGTTACAGAAAAGTTTATTAATCATCTTGTCCATTAAACGGTGGAAATCAACCAGAGGAGGAAGAAAATATGATGAGCAAAAAGATGATAGTGGGTCTGGCAGGATTGTTTGTAATCCAGATGTTTATGCCGCTGGTTACGACGCCGGCAGCAGCTCTTCCGGCTGCAACTAGGGCAGATGAAGAAACCACCCTCTATATAGCAATGCAGGAGGACATGCCGAACTTCAACTATTTTGACCTGTCCTCAAACACGGTGTGGAAGTCGTACATAATCGGCTGGTGCTTTGACAGTCTCTCTTCCCTGGACCCGGACGGCAACATTTACCCGGCGCTGGCAGAAAACTGGACCTTTGACAAAGACAACCTCACCGTGACCGTCAACCTCCGCCATGGAGTCCTTTTCCATGACGGCGTTGAGATGACGGCGGACGATGTTGTTTTCAGCTACATGGCTCTCAGAGACGGGACGACGATTTCGTCCAGCATCATTGACGCTTTTGACGCCGACGGCGACGGAAAGGCGTCTGCTGAGGAGGTTAATGGCAGCATCGATGCCGACGGCGATGGCGTGTTTGAGGGTGTGAAGAAGATTGACGACTACACCGTCCAGTTCGTCATGGCCAAACCCTACGGGCAGTTTTTCCTGTCAACGCTCGGCGTCCCCATAATACCCGAGCACATCTGGAAAGACCACCTGACAAGTGATGGGGTGGTTGACACACTCTGGAATGACCCCAAGGCTGCCATTGGTACCGGCCCGTTCTACTATGCCGGCGGAAAGGACAACGTTTACAGAGAGGTCAAGGTGTTTGAGGATCACTGGGGCAAAGACTTCACCACCCCATCAGGTCACAGAATTTATCCGACAGAGGTGACGAGGATATATTTCAAGCTTTATACCAGCCTTGACACCGCCATTCTGGCTCTGAAAACCGGGCAGGTTGACCACATACCATGGGCTGTGACACCCGGTTATGTCCCTGACCTGATAAGCAACCCCAACACGGACGTTATTAGCATCTCTGACAACGGGTACTTCTATCTGGCGTTTAACGAGAAGCGCGAGCCGATGAACATGCTGGCTTTCCGCCAGGCAGTGAGCCACTGCATTGACAAGGAGACAATCGTGCAGCGGTATATGGGTGGTTATGGTCAGGCCGGCGACAGCTGTGAGCCGCCCTTCTGGACCGACTGGTACAACAGCAGTGTTAAACACTACCCGTACAATCTGACCATGGCCAGACAGGTGCTTCAGGACGCCGGTTTCTCCTGGGACAGCAACGGCAACCTTCTTATGCCCGATGGGCGGCTTGTACCTCCTCTGGTCATTCTGACTCCACCGGCTGACTACGACCCGATTCGTATCAAAGCGGGTGAGATGATTGCCAACAACCTGCGGAAAATAGGGATTGATGCGACAGCCAAACCTCTGGACTTTGACGTCCTTGTGGCCAAGATGAACGCTTTTGACTATGACATGCTCATCATCGGGTGGGCTCTTTCAAGCGACCCGATAGGAAACGTCTTTGACATCTTTGGTCCAAAGGCGAGTAATAACTATTGGGCATTCTGGTCTGAGAACAACGACAACCCGTGGTACAACAAGATAGGCGGCGTTTCCACCCTCGCAGACGCAGAGACACAGGCGCTGGCTGACAAGGTCCAGGAGCTCGGCGAAAAAGCCAAAGCCTCTTTTGATCGCGAAGAACAGATCAAATACACCAAATGGGCACAGGGCGTGATTTCCGAGGCGGTCCCGGTCAACGTCCTCTACTACAGGGTGAACAACTACGCCATAAACACACGCTGGAACGGGTGGATACCGTTTATGGGTGAAATCTTCAACGGCTATTCAATAGCGGCTCTCACGAAGAGCGAGGCTGTCACCCCGGTGGGTGAGAAAGTCACCGCCATACTGAATCTAAATGACAAGATTGACTATGCCTCTGGAGCCGATGGAAAAGTCCTGGTGGTTGACGGCGATGGAAAACCCGTCGCTGGTGCATCGGTTTCTCTGCAGGCCACGGGTCTGACGTTCCACAACGCCTCCGGGACCACGGATGAGAATGGGGTATTCTCTTTCCACGTGCAGCCTTCTGCTGCGGGATATGTTACTGTACAGGCTACAGCGACCAGCGGAGAAAACACCTTTACCGTCCAGAAGATAGTGCAGGTGGTGAAGGCGAAACCCGACGTCCTGTTCCTCACAGTGTCACCTGAAAAAGTCTTCCTCACGGCCGGAGAGACAGATGTTATAACCCTGAAAGTGACCGACCAGAACGGTGACCCCGTTGAGGGTGCCACTGTGGAACTTGACGAGGCGCTGATGGGATACGGTAGTGTGGACCACGCAACAGTTACAACAGATGCCTCTGGCCAGGCTACGATAACGTACACCGCCCCGGACACCGTTCCCATGAACAAACACGCCGAGGTGCGCCTCTCCCTGACGGCCACCATGGAGGGCTACACCAGTGACTTCACAAGCACAGCCACACAGTACGTGGTTATCAAGAACACCGCTGCGAGTGAGTGGCAGTTTGTGAAGATAACTGACGTGTCTTCTTTTGCGTGCAATGCTACTGCTAATTCCACCACGATAACCTTCCAGGTGATAGACCAGGACGGCGCTGGCGTGGCGGACCAGACCATAACGGTATCATACTCCAACCCGGATGTGCTGTTTAACCCGCCCGCCTCTGTTGTGACCAACGCCACTGGTGTGGCGAACATAACGGTCCAGTTCCGTGGCGGAATTGACACGAACGCGACCCAGATATGGTTCAAGAACGAGATGGTCCCCAACGGAGTGGGCGCCGGTGTGACTGTCCTGTACAAGGGTACAACGACGCCTTCGACCCCGATTTACGGCGGGATAGTGGAGTTCAACGGCGTTCCCATGGTGGACGCTGACAGCGGCGTGTCCCTGCCGTGTACCATCAAGCTCTATGACATTGACGGCAACCCGGCCACGGGCACTGTCCCTGTCGGTCTAATAATAGGCGCGCCACCGCAGGGCAGCACGGCGACGATGGAAAACGCACCCGATTATCTCTACACCAGCATCTGGGACTATGCTGGCATACAGGTTTTCACGTCCTATGACAGCGGTGCCATAAGCACGGGCGGGTACTTCCT
This sequence comes from uncultured Thermoplasmata archaeon, assembly GCA_964601625.1. Lineage (GTDB taxonomy): Archaea > Thermoplasmatota > Thermoplasmata > JAGHBH01 > JAGHBH01 > CAZROC01. The sequence continues at coordinate 3,675 of CAZROC010000027.1, forward strand.
CAGCGACCTGTACAACGACACCGAGATCAACGAACTCAACGACGGCCTTTACGACTCTTGGGCCTCCCTGCAGGCCGACTGGTGGACGTTTGTGGATTACAACAACATGAGCGGATTTGAGGTTGTGAACGGAGAAGCCACGTTCAACATAACTGTGGACAACCTCGTTCTCTCCGACAACATACCGAGCATAGTGGTTGTGCCGCTCTCAAAGGCCGGTTTCTATGTCGCCCCCGATTACAGCAACTTCTACTGGCAGATTGATGGCGGCACCGCTTTCAAGACGGACTTTGTCATAACCAGGACACAGAAGATCCTCTCTGTGGAATACGAGATTGAGACGGGCCTGCTCCGTGACATGGCTCCTGGCAACACCACCAACGTGACCGTTACGGTGATAGACCAGGACAACCAGCCTGTTGCCGGTGTGACCGTTGACATGTTTGTTAAGGTGTATGGAGCCAGCCCTGCTTTTGACGTGACTGTTGCCGGGAAAACAGATGCCAACGGCACCACGTCGGGTACGATAATGGCTCTGGCGGGGATCTCCAACACTGTCAAACAACCGTTCTACATGACACCGGACCTGGAGGGCTACGCTTCGGTGTTTGCCTCAACGGAGATATTCAACACGCCTGTGCAGCTCTACCTGACTGTTGATGGCCCAATGTACATCAACTACGATGAGACCCACACAGCCGATTTCACTATAACGGTGTCGGACGACATGGGCAACATGCTGAGCGACGTTGGGCTTGATCTGTCTGTTGACACAGGCACGCTCTCAGCCAGCAACGGCACAACAGATGCCAACGGGGAGTTCACTTTCACATATGACGTTGGAGAGATGAACAGCACCCTGTTTGTTGTCCCGACGCTCAAGCTCGGAGCCACCATGGACGGGTACGGTGCTGTTTCTGTGACCTACAAACTGCTGGTCCAGAACCCGGTGCCAGAGGTTTCTCTTCCGAATGTGACCGCTGGCGGAACGATAGAGATCACAGGGGACACGTACACTATAACCGGGACAGTGGACAACCCGAGCGATGTTGCGAGCATAACCATCTCCGTTGACGGCGGCGAACCTGTTGTCGTGACGCTGGACGGCAACACGTTCACATACACACTGACCAACCTCACACCGGGCCAGCACACCGTCACGGTGACCATCGTTGATTCAACAGGAGCTGAGAAGACGTACACGTACACCCTCTCCGTGTCTGAGGAGGGCGGCGGCGTCACAAAAGAAGAAGAGGGTCTCCCGATGCTCTGGATAGCCGTGGGCGTGCTCGTGCTAATCATAATAGTGGTCGTGGTGCTGTTGGTGCTCAAAAAGAAACCGGAGACACCCACGGGCGCACCTGAGGTAGTTGAGACATCTCCTGCGGAGGAACCCGTCCAGGAAGCAGCGCCTGGAGCGGAGACCCCGGCGGAGACCCCTAAGGAAGCCCCGGCGGAGACCCCTGAGGCACAGCCATCGGAGGAACAGCCACCTGCAGGCGAACAGGGATAACCGCATAGCACATGGGACAGTGGACAGGAGGAGCGTCTCCTGTACAAAACCCCAAACCCTTTTCCTCTTTTCTTTATGAATGTTACAAAAACAGTTAAATACCAACCATACGGTAGGGGAAAAACATGTCAGGGCTAAAGCGCTTCATACTCGGCCGTACTATTCAGATGATCATCACTCTCCTGGCGGTTCTGACGATAACGTTTCTGCTCTTTGAAATGCTGCCCGCAAAACCATACGACCTTCTGAGCCAGAACCCCATGATAAAACCCTCTCAGAAGGAGTATATGATTCACCTCTACGGGTTTGACAAGCCCCGCTGGGAGCGCTACATAATCTATATGAGAAACATGCTGACCTTCAACTTCGGTTATTCCATCTCAAAGGGGGTGCCGGTTTGGGACGAGCTGGGGGAAAGGATACCACGGACCCTCTTTCTTTTTGGGGCTGCGGTGATTTTATCGTACGTGCTTGGGGCTCTGATAGGGGCGTACATAGCCTGGCGGAGGGGGGGTATCGCAGATGGAACAGCGGTTGTTTCTTCGCTGGTGTTTTACAACATGCCCTCTTTCTGGCTGGGTCTCATAATACTTTTTGTTTTCGCTGCAAAGTTAGGATGGTTTCCTTTGACGGCATGGCCGCAAAAATATCCCTACACGATACTTGACATACTCCACCACACCTTTTTGCCTTTGATAACGCTCCTGCTCTTGAGTCTGGCGGGCACGATACTGCTTATGAGAACCAGCATGCTTGAGGTCATTGGGGAAAACTATATTCTGACGGCGATAGCCAAGGGCCTGCCGGAGAGAGAGGTCTTATTCCGCCACGCGGCCAGAAACGCACTGTTGCCCCTGGTCACGTCGTTTGTGATCGCCATGGCGTTTGCGGTGGGAGGCGCCGTCGTGCTTGAACAGGTGTTCAGTTTTCCTGGGGTGGGCCTGCTTTACATAGAATCTCTTTTCCAGCTTGATTTTCCAGTGGCCGAGGCAACCATCTACATAATCACCCTGCTGGTTTTGATAGGAAACTTCTTCGCTGACATCATATATGCCGTGCTTGACCCGCGGATACGCCTGGGGGGTGAGGTAAGTTGACCACCCCGCCAGTGAAGGAGGCCGTGGGCGGGAACAAAAATGGTGGGGACGAGGGCGGGGTGGCCATCCAGATACCGGCAAAAAAGATCTCCAAAGGGTATATCAAACGGCTCCGGACGGGATGGAACCTTTACAAGGAGAGCACTGTTGGAAAGATAGGCCTGGGAATAATGATAGGATTCGTTTTCCTGGCCATTTTTGCGCCCATAATAGCCCCATATCCGCCCGGTTTCATAGCGCCCAGCGAAGACGTCTTCCGCGCCGATTTCGTGAAAGTTGAGCTTCCGGCAGCGCCGACAATAGGTCTGGACGACCCGCTATCTGAGCACTGGCACGCTCCTGTAGGCTACAGCGGCAACATGGAAAACCTGGACACCATCATGGTGTACTCCAGCGAGGGCCACCTGGTCCGGTACAAGGTATCCAAGACAACCAAAGTCGTTGAGGGCAGCGATGTCGTCGGGATGGATCTGACCGATCCGGAGACACACACTTTCCCCGCAAACGCCACCTATGTCAGGCCGCTCTATTTCAGATCCCACAGATACTTTGTTGTGGCGGAAAAAATGATAACAGAGATATCCTACAACACGCTGGCGCCGATCCAGGTCACAGAGCTGAGCTTCCATCCCACCTATTTCAGCAACATGTGGAACAGGTGGTCCAGCACGAACACGGCGGGCATAATGCTCTTCGGTATGGCCAACGACACAGCCATCGCTCTCATGGCGAAGATCCCGCCCAACCAGCTCCTGGGAGAATACACGGAGAGGACCGTGGTCAGCATTAAAAACCTGGGGGACATGAACGAGACCGCCGGACAGCACGTGGTCGGGGCGCCCCTCGTTATGGACAGACCGAACATGGAAAACGGCTCTCTAATGATAGTCCCCCTCAACGAATCTCTTGTGGCTTTCAGAATAGAAAAAACAGGAGACAACCCCCCCACCAGTGTGAGACTGGGAGATCTGGTGTGGCAGACGGTCTACTCAGAGGTGAACGCCGGACCTGACAGAGAACCCGGCCCCATACCGGACAGGCCGATATCCTTTTACAAGAACGACCCGGCCGAGGACATAGGCAAAGAGATAGTCGTTTTCGCATCAACAGACGGCTACCTTTATTCTTTTTACACCAGAAACGGGTCCCTCGCTTGGTCAACATCAATAGCCGGCAACAGGATACGCGAGCCATCCTTTGAGGCAGTCTATGCCACATACCGCGGAGAAGTGCTGGCCATCGGGAGCAGTGAAGGGAGAGGTTTCATAGCCAGAATAGACCCGTCCACAGGGCTCATAGCGCAAAACGGGACCGCTCTTTACACGATGGACGGCACGATAAACTCCGTGCCGGAGTACATAGCCAGCTCCCGTTTATACATCTTCAGCACAGACAGAGGCGTGGTCTACATACTCAAAGAGACAATGGAACTGTTCGCCACGTTCACGGTGTCGGGAGGGGTGTCCACACCGGTTTCATATGTGGGCAACATAATCAACAACGTCGGATCGTACCAGGGCAACTACTTCGCCCTGATCACAAAAGACGGAAGCCTCTACTCGCAGTCAATAACCGGGTTTTACGCCGCCCCCCTCAAGCCAGGCGTCTACGCTTCAGGCAACAGGTACCTCCTCGGAACAGACGTTTTTGGACACGACATCTTCTCACAGCTTGTGTACGCGACCCGAATAGAGCTAATAGTTGGTATAGTCGCGGCCCTGATAGCCGTGGGGGTCGGGACCGGTATTGGCCTGATATCCGGGTACTATGGCGGCTGGGTGGACACGATTCTTATGAGAATAACGGACATATTCCTGACCCTGCCGGTCCTGGTCATAATACTGTTGATGGCAGCAATACTGGGCGGCTCTATAATAAATATAATAATCATAATCGCTCTTTTCAGCTGGTCGGGCATAGCCAGGGTGATAAGGGCCCAGACTCTCAGCCTCAAAACCAGGAGTTTCATAGACGCCGCCAGAATCTCCGGGGCGACAGACTCAAAGATTATCCTCCGCCACCTCGCCCCCAACGTCCTCCCCTTCACGTTCCTCTACATGACATTCACAACCTCCGGCGCTATCATAACCGAGGCCATACTGGCGTTTCTGGGCTTCGGAGACCCGAGGATTGTAACATGGGGCATGATGCTCCAGTACCTCCGCATAAGCGGGAACACCCTCACCGCGCCATGGTGGCTGCTGCCGCCGGGAGTGGCAATAACCCTGCTCTCGCTTTCGTTTTACCTGATCGGAAGAGCCTTTGATGAGGTGGTCAACCCACGTCTCAGGAGCCGGTGAAATGAAGCCCGAAATGTGCCAAAGGAGAGAGCCAAAGGAGAGAAGATAACATGCACCTGCTGGAAGTGAAAGACCTGAAAGTACATTTCAAAATAAAAGGAGGCTGGGTGCAGGCAGTGGACGGTGTCAGCTTCTACGTTGACGAAAAAGAGACCCTCGGCATAGTGGGAGAAAGCGGGTGTGGAAAAACGACCACGGCGTACGCCATCACACAACTGCTCCCGAAAAACGCCTACATCAAGGGCGGAGAGATAAGGTTCATGGGTGAAAACCTGCTTAAATACATCAACAAAGACGGAACTATAGACATATTCAACGAGCACATACGCAAAATCCGCTGGGACAAAATAAGCATAATCTTCCAGGGCGCCATGGACGCCCTGAACCCGGTCTACAAGGTGGGCAAACAGATAGAAGAGGCTATGCTGGCTCACCCGGATGCGCTGAGAGACCTTGCGTATATGGAACTGTCCGAGAACCAGAGACACACACCCGGGGCAATGCAGGAGGCTGCCAGACGCAGGGTGGAGGAGCTCTACGAAATAGTGGGCATACCCAAGGACCGCATAGATAACTATCCACACGAGTACAGCGGCGGTATGAAGCAGAGAGCCCTCATAGCCATGGCCCTCGCCCTCAACCCCGCCCTGATGATAGCAGACGAGCCCACAACAGCACTGGACGTCATCACCCAGTACAAGATACTCGGAGAGATAAAGAACATCCAGAAAGAATACGATATGGCCATGATAGTTATAAGCCACGACATATCCACGGTGGCCGAGATATCGGACAGGATGGCTGTGATGTACGCCGGACGGCTGGCGGAGACCAGCAACACCCTGGACCTCTTCATGGACCCCAGACACCCATATACCATCGGCCTTCTAAACTCAATACCCACCATCAAGGGGGACAGGGAGACACTTCTCTCACGCCTCCAGTCCATACCCGGAAGCCCACCGCCACTGGTGAACCCGCCCAGTGGATGCAGGTTCCACCCAAGGTGTCCCTTTGCGAAACCCATATGCTCGGAGAAGGTCCCCGAGGCCACCGTGGTGGGCCCGAACCATGTTGTGTGGTGCCATAAGGCCGCAGCGGAGAGTGCTGGAGATGAATGGTAACATACTGGACGTCAAGGACCTGAAGAAATACTTTGCACTCAAGAGAGAGAGGCTTTTCTCTAAACCCAGATATGTCAAAGCGGTGGACGGTGTCACGTTCTCTGTGAAAGAGAGAGAAGTGTTCGGCCTGGTAGGAGAGACCGGGTGCGGCAAAACAACCATAGGAAGGCTTGTTGTCAGGCTGGAAGAACCCACCGCGGGCTCAATACTGTTTCAGGGCACAGACATAACCTCTCTGAACAAAAAAGAGCTGAAAAAATTCAGACGGAAGATGCAGATGATATTCCAGGACCCCTATGCGTCCATAAACCCGCGGATGACGGTGAACCAGTGGGTATCAGAGCCCCTCTTCAACTACAGAATCGTCTCATCGGTGGACGAGGCGCTTGAAAAGGTGGTTAAGGCCCTGGGAGACGCCGGCCTGAAACCCGTGGAAGAATACCTTGACAGGTTCCCCCACGAACTCAGCGGGGGAGAGAGACAGCGCGTCTCAATAGCCAGGGCGCTTGTGGTTGACCCTATATTCATGGTAGCAGATGAGCCCGTTTCCATGCTGGACGTGTCCATACGGGCCGGTGTAATGCAGCTTTTACTGGGACTCAGAGAAAAATACGGTCTGTCGATCATACTCATAACCCACGACATATCCGTTGCCAGGTACATGAGCGACAGGATAGCCGTGATGTACCTCGGAAAGATAGTGGAACTGGGGGACACGGAAGATGTGATAAAAGACCCCCTCCACCCCTACACAAAGGCGCTGATAAAAGCGGTTCCGGTTGCTGACCCGACCCGGGAGAGGACGCCGCTCCCGCTTAAAGGAGAGCTGCCCTCAGCCGTTGAGAGGCCCTCTGGCTGTGTGTTCAGAACCAGGTGTATATACGCAACAGACATCTGTGCCGAGAAAGAACCCCCTCTGGTGGAAATCAAGAATGGACACATGTGTGCCTGTCACATGGTGGAAAGAGGCGAGATATAAACCCTCTCCCACAGTTCCCGGCGCTAATGTTTGCCGGCGTTTGCGGTCAATCCTCTAACTCTCTCTGATGGCTTTAGATAACTTCTTCTTTGCTTCTTCTTTGAGCATGGGGTTGAACACAGCGGCATTTATGCACCTGTCCACGAGCTGGGGGAGCAGGTGGTCCGGGAAACCGTCCATGCTCTGTCCCAGATCTGATACCTGCTTGGCGACAACGAAACGGGATATCGGACCGGCATATTCTTCCAGGGTGTCAATAATCTTCTTGATCTTCGGGTCCATGCCCCCTGCCTCTGGGAAGAATAATATCAACGAGATTTATAAATCTTCCTGAAAAAATTGCTTTTTGTCAACTTTTTCACCCGGGGCGGTGCCGAGTCGTTAGCGCGGCCTGTTTGTAAAACATTTGCAAAAGACAGGTCTCCTCCGACGTTCAAAACTTATGTTCAAAAAGTTATATACCACCGCCTCTTTTCCCCACACATGGACCAGCACAAACAGGACAACCAGGATACGGCAAGCATAGACGGCCATTATAACAGCGATGAACACGCAAACGGGACCGGAGCGGGGCGCAAAATATTCATAGGCGTAGCATGGCCCTACGCAAACGGACCGATACACATGGGCCACGTGGCGGGCTGTTACCTGCCACCGGACATATTTTCAAGGTACCAGCGGATGCGCGGAAACATGGTCCTCATGGTCTCAGGCAGCGACGAACACGGCACACCAATAACAGTGACCGCCGAAAAAGAGGGTGTGGAGCCCTGGGTGGTGGCCAAAAGGTACCACAGGATAAACTCTGAGAGCCTTAAAGGTCTTGGCATAAGATTTGATCTCTTCACAGAGACCAGCACAGAGAACCACAAAAGGGTGGCTCAAAACTTCTTTCTGCGGCTAAAAGACAGGGGATACATATACCCAGCCACGATGAGATCCCCCTTCTGTCCGAAATGCAACAGGTTTCTCCCGGACAGGTATGTGGAGGGCACATGTCCCCACTGTGGAAACCCCTTTGCCAGGGGAGACCAGTGCGATGCCTGCGGACGAACCCTGGACCCGGAAGAGCTCGTTGACCCGAAATGCAAGATATGCGGCACAACCCCTGAGATGCGGGAGACGGAGCACTTCTTCTTCCGCCTCTCTGCCTTTGAAAAACCCCTTCTTGAGTATCTGAGCGACAAGGACTACTGGAAGTCCAACACCCTCCGGTTTACCCGCAACTGGCTCAAAATGGGCCTCAGAGACCGCCCCATAACAAGAGACATAACATGGGGCATAGAGGTGCCCCTCCCCGGATACGAAAACAAGCGCCTCTATGTCTGGTTTGAGGCAGTCATAGGATACCTCTCTGCCTCAATGGAATGGGCTGAGCGGAGCGGAAAACCGGATGCCTGGGAGGAGTTCTGGAAAGACCCCGCGTGCAGACACTACTATTTCCTCGGAAAAGACAACATCCCTTTCCACACCATAATCTGGCCCGCAATGCTGATGGGACACGGGGGACTCAACCTGCCGTACAACGTGGTGGCAAACGAATACATGCACTTCAGAGGGGAAAAACTGTCCAAGAGCAGAGGAAATGTGGTGACCATAAAAGACTACCTCGCCCACCTCCCACCCGACCTGCTCAGATACTACCTCACAGCCAACATGCCGGAAAACCGGGACACAGATTTCTCGTGGGAGGACTTCATAACACGGGTCAACGAAGAGCTCGTCTCCACGCTTGGAAACTTCGTGCACAGGGTGCTCAGCTTCACACACCGCCACTTTGGAGAGATACCGCCGCCCCCCGACACGCTTGAGCCGCTGGACGAAGAGTTCCTGGAAAAAGTGAAAAAGAGCGTTGACGGCGTGGCGGAAAACCTTGAAAAATGCCACTTCAGGGACGGGCTGAAACACCTCATGGACATCGCCAGAGAAGGAAACCGCTATCTTGACGCCGCCGCACCCTGGAAGACGGTAAAAACAGACAAAAAACGCTGCGGAGACACATTACACGTGTCCCTCCGGGCGGTGAAAGCCATAGCCGTTGCGGGCTACCCGTTCATGCCCTTCTCAATGGCCCGCCTCTGGTCCTTTCTGGGCGAGCCGGGGAATCCCGAAAAAGCCGGGTGGGACGCGGCGCAGGAACCGCCAGAAACCGGCCACAAACTGGAAAAACCCGAGGTGCTGTTCAAAAAGCTCACAGAAGACGACATAAAACCCATATTAGAGCCCGGACCGGAGGAAACATCGGCGGAAACAAAAGCGGCAGAAACAGAGACAGAAAAAGAAAAAGGCGGAGGTGAAAAGATGGGAGAAACCCCCGAAACGCTTGACCTGAGAGTCGGGGTGGTGAGAGAAATAGAAGACCACCCGAACGCCGACAAACTCTATGTCATGAAAGTGGACATGGGAGACGAAACACGCACACTGGTCGCAGGCCTGAAACCATACTACGCCCCCGAAGAGCTGCGGGGCAAAGCCCTGGTCATAGTCGCCAACCTCAAACCCGCAAAGCTCAGAGGAGTGCTGTCCCGGGGAATGCTCCTGGCAGCAGACGACGGCCAGGGAAAAGTGTCCGTGCTAACACCCGAAAAAGACGTGCCGCCCGGGACGCAGATAAAAGGGACGACACGGGGGGCGCCGCAGATATCCTTTGACAGGTTCCTCAAACACGAAATAACCGTTGAAAAAGACCCGGAAAGAGACGGCGAACGGGTTTTCGGCGCCATAAAAACGGCCGGCGGAGAAAGAGTGTTCATGGAAACAGAAGACGGCGTCCGCATAACCACAGACAGACCAATAAAACCCGGCAGCAGGGTCAGATAGAGATATGGGGCAGCGGTACAGGTTGGATAAGATGGGAGACAGGTATGAAACCATGGCCGAAACGGCGGTATCTGTTGATGGCGTGATATTCCAGAGAAAAGAGGGTTTCATCCTGGGCCCCCTCCGCTTCCATGTCAGGAGAGGGGAGATGCTTGTCGTATGCGGACCAAACGGCGGCGGAAAGACCACCCTGCTTGAATCCCTCCTCGGATACCACCCACAGCACCCATCTTCCAGCGGGAACATATCCATCGGCGGCAATGCCAAAGATGGGGGAAGAAAGGGAGGCCGCGGAGACCACGCCCCCAGCATAGGAGTGTTTTTCCCGGAAATGCGCCCCTTCCAGAACCTGACGATCAGAGAGCAGATCACCTTCTTCTCATCCCTCCATGGCTCCCGGGGCTGTGACATGGCAACAGCACTGGAAAAGGCCGGAGAAACCCCGCTGGCACCCGTGCTTGACCTCCCATACAAAACCCTCTCATCCGGGAAACAGACAGCGTTCCAGCTGTTTCTCGCACTCTTCCACAGCCCGGACATCCTGTTCCTGGACGAACCAACCCTCCACCTGGACGCCACCGCCAGGGACTGGTTCATAGGCGAAATTGAAAAACACATCGCGGCCGGGGGGACGGTTGTGGCATCCACCCACGACAGCGAGCTGGTGGCAAGAGCCTCATCGCTCCTGTTTCTCAAAAACGGCGCCCAGACCATGTTCGTCACTGTTGATAACATGGACAGATTCTTCCAGTACCCCACATACGCCGAGGTCAGGTGTGACAGCCCGGAAACGGCCAGAGACATCAAAGCGTTTCTTACCAGAGAGGGCTTTTCAGTCACGGGGCAACCAGCGGCTTTCACCCAGAGCGAGCGCGCAAAGCCAGACATCCCCACGCCCACGACCCCCCTGCTCAGAGTATACTCTCCACACAGCATGAGCGAGACCAGGGAGATCCTCAGCATACCAGGAGCAGAGACCGTTTTATTGAGAAAAACAGACCTCAGGGACGTGGTGAAAAAAGAGATGACCAAGATAGAACGGGAAACAGGCCTCCCCGTGAGCGCCACCCCTCTGAACGCCCCTCCGGACGGCACACACATGGAAAAAAGAGGTGTGGGGGGTGGTAGCAGGTGACAGCCCCTGCGGCACCCGGGGCGGCCAGAGCCACCGGGACAACAAAAAAACCCACAAAAAAACCCACACTAGCATCTCTCAGAGACATGGCCCTGCTGACGCACACCTTTTTCCGCGAAAGGATAAGACAGAAAAAAGCGCTGGCCGTGATGCTCACAACCCCCCTGCTCATAACACTTGTATTTTTCGCTATATTCCACTCCCTCACAACACTCCACGTCTCTGTGGCAGTAGTGGACATGGACCGCACACCCACGTCCCGGTTCATAGCAGACGCACTTGCCAGCGTGGGCGGAGCAGAAGTGGAAAAAGTGGACACAGTTGATGAGGCCTTCTCTCTACTTGAGAGAGGAAAAGTGGAGGTGGTGCTGGTCATACCCAACGGCACAGAGCAGAAATGGCTCAACATATCCTCCAGCCCGGAAACAAACGAGACAATGGTTTTCACCGTCTACTACCGCGGAGGGGACAGGACGCCAGAAAAAATAGTTGAGGCGGTCCTCGCGGGCGCAGAGGCTGAGATCAACAGCCGTATAACCGGAGAAAAAACCTCGGGGCCAGTGGAAATAAAAAAAATCCCCGTCACCGAGGGATGGGGGTACAGGGACGCCCTGCTACCCATGTCAATAGCCATAGCAGTGTCACAGATAGGCATATACGGTGGTGCGACGGCCATGTCCTCCTACAGGGAGCGCGGCCTCCTCAGAATGCTACAGCTCCACTACCGGAAAAAACACCCGGACAGCGCGGCACCCCTCCACCTGACCACGGCAGTAACCCTGCCAGAAATGGTCCTGGCCATCGCCGGCGTGGCCATCACAGCGTTTGCCGGCCTCTACCTCTTCCAGGCCAGACCCCCGTCGCTCAACTATGCATTTTTTGCCCTCGCAACAGCCATGGGCGCCTTTTCAATGGCAGCCCTCGGGACAGCCGCTGGTGGGCTCGCGGACAGCCGCACCACGGCCATCTTCTTCTCCACGCTCATATACCTGCCCCTCCTCTTTTTAACAATGGCATCCACCTTTCCCCTCCTCTTCCCACCCTGGCTCAAAAAAATAGCATACGTGTCCCCGCTCACCATGTTCACAGAAACAGCCCGCATCCTTCTGCTGCACAGACCAGTAGCCGCCGACTACCTCCCCTACCTTGGAGGCATGTTTGTATGGGGGGTTATTTTCATCGCCATACAGGCCGCATTCCGGAAAACGAGGCGTCTCTGAAAAACAAAGATTAGAAAGGTATATATACCACACACCACTCTTTCCATAACAATGTAAAGATACCATAAAAACACGCCGGAGGGAAAAAGTATGAGAAAAATGAAAAAAACAACCGCTCTGTTGAGCATTTTGCTGGTCGGGACAATCTTTCTGGGAACGATACCATCAAACTCGTCCGCCCAGGCAAACGTGCCGCAGTGGACTGAAGGAAAAACATGGGCGATGGGTGGAAAAATGGACCTCGGACAGCAGTTCAACCCCATCCTTGACGCGCTCAAACAGGAGGCTCATGCTGGGGGAGTAAGCTTTGACGCAGATATAGATGGAGAAACCGGGCTCTACGAGGTGTACAAGGTCACAGATGTCTCCGCAACCGAGTACAACCTCCATGCACACATAGGCGCAGGCCTGCACGTATCCGGCAGCTACTCCGCAAGCGGAGACATGGACGGAGAGAAGATATCTATATCCGGCAAGGGATACTTTGACTGGTCCCTGGACATCCAGGGCGACGCAAAGGTGGAAAAAGAGTCCCTCGCAATAAAAGAAATCAACGTAAAGGCCACGATGGAAGTCAAAGCACACTACAAAGGCACATACCCAGAAGAAAAATACGATCCCAACACATACGAAGGGAAGGTGGAAACAAAAAGCCTGGACGTGTCAATAGACGGCTCAATCACCGTGGAATACAAAATCACATATGACCCGCCCCTGGACGTCTTTGATTTCCCCATAGAAGTGGGAGAAACATGGTATGTTGACTCCACGGCCACAATGAGCGGAAAAGTTAGCGGCAGCCTGGACATAAAGGGTCTCCCGCCCGAGATGGAAAAAGAGCTTGAAAACGAGTTCAACATAACCCTGCCCTACAGCGGAGAAACAACCCTCCCAACGACAACAGTGCCTGTTTCGTTCAGCCTCCAGTGCACAGGCACCGACACGGTTAAACTCCCGGACGGCAGAACAGTTGAAGTATACGTAATAATCCCATATTACGACACATACGACTACTACGACGACTATTACTACGGCTACTCCACTTTCGCTGTTGGCTCAGAACCGGCGGAACTCCTCTACTCACCGGATGAGGGATTCATCGTCAGCCAGCGCTTCAACATGCCTCTCTCCCCCGCACCCACCGGTGGAACAACCGGTGGAACAACCAGTGGCACAGGGACCACAACCTTCGCCCTTGAACCGATGACAGAGACACAGGCCGAGGAGGGAATGAAAGAGATACAGAAGATGCCGCTCCGCCTGGACACGTGGATGATAATCCTCATCGTGGTCGCAGTCGTTGGAGCAATAGTGGCCGTGGCCCTCGTACTCCGCAGCAAGAAGAAGAAAAAGGCCATGGCACAGATGCCGCCACCATACGCCCAGTACCCAACACAGCAGTACCCCGGATATCAACAGCCAGCGCCAGGACACCCGCCGCAGGCACCACCCGGCTATCCACCCCAGCAGCCATATCCGCCCCAGACGCCGCCGCAGCAGCCGCCTGCCCAGTATTCGGCTCAACCACAGTACCAGCAGTATCCGCCACAGCAGTATCCGCCGCAGCAACCGCCCCAGCAGCCACCCCAGGCACAGTACCAGCAACCACCACAACAGTACGCCCAGCAGCCATATCCGCCCCAGACGCCGCCGCAGCAGCCGCCTGCCCAGTATTC
>CAZROC010000027.1:17638-18660 GCA_964601625.1 uncultured Thermoplasmata archaeon
GGTTCAACCACAGTACCAGCAGTATCCGCCACAGCAGTATCCGCCGCAGCAGCCGCCACAGCAGCCACTGGAGCAACAGCCGCAGAAAAAACCTGAGCAGGAAAAAACAGACGAATTCTGAGAACACCTAGCGAAGCCCATGAACACCCTAACACAAAACCCTTTAACACCCTTCCTCCACTTTTTTATTTACTCACTTTTTCCCATACAGGAACAATTAGAAAACAAGACAGATACACAGATAAGGATATGAAAAAATAAATTAAAGCAAAAAACAGGAAGAGGGTTTTTCAGAACCAGATCCGTCTCCGTCCTATGCCTCTCTCCTGAGGTATATCTCTATGGAAGAGACGTTCGTGGTCCTGCCATCCTCGCCTGTCAGCTGTTCAGTGGAAATCTCTATCTTGTATGGTTTGGCGTTTTTCTCAAACCTGTTGCGGATGATTTCCGCTACGTCTACTGCTTTGCTGATGGACTTGCCCCTCGCCTTGATTATGACCTCATCGGACCCGGAGTTAAACTGGGTCACCGCGGCGAGGACATAGTTCATCGTCGGTTTTTTTCCCACGAACACCGTGTTTTCCTCGTTCTCTGTCATCTTGTCTCACCTCCTTTTTCTTCTCCATCTCTGGAGCGTGATACCTACAGATTCACACACTTCGGGTTAAGATCCCTGAAAAACACTCCCCATGACACAGACTCAGACCTTTCCAACATCCTGTTTCTGTCACCACACCTTCCATGTCCATCCGTGACAGCGCAACTCCGTTCTCCAGCATATCGCACACCGATGTTTCCATGACGCCGGTCTCCGCCGCCGGCACAAGGCCAGCGCACCAGCACACCAACATAAAAAAGAAAGACATGGTTTATAACCTTTACGGAACACCGCCGGCTTTCAATGTCATGAAAATCGGGCTCGCCCGGATTCGTTCAAGGAACACTGACGTGTTCCTCTGTCTCATCCGGGCTTGCACGGGTAATATAAGCAATAGGGTAATTGGTGGGCTCGCCCGGATTCG
>CAZROC010000028.1:0-16611 GCA_964601625.1 uncultured Thermoplasmata archaeon
CCCCTCCACCTCTTCTCCTCCCTCTCCCCTCTCCTCTCCCCTCTCTTCACCTCCGCCTTCTCCTCCGGTGTCTTCCTCTGCTTCTACAGACAAAACCATCTCCCCCACGTCCTCCTCTCCCTGGTCTCCTCTTTCTCTCCCGCCCCCTCTCTCCTCAACGGTTTCAACGACAACAGACACCAAGTCCGGGTTAGCTCTGTACAAACGCAGTGCCTTTTCAACGCTCACATCCAGGCGGCTGGCCAGGAAACGTGCCACAGCCCTCTGGAGATCTTCACCCGAGGCAACCCAGCCACAGATGGGACACACGCCGTCGCCAACAAGAAAACTGTGGCACTCGGGACACCGGGAGACCCTGAAAACCAGCCCCCCAACATCCTTATCCACCGCTGCATCCTCTTCCACCGCCTCCTCCTCAACCTCCGCCACAACAAGACCCTCTTCCACACCTTTTTCCGCACCCCTGCCACTATCCTCCCCCGAATCGGCCCACCCACATATAGGACACTCGTCGCCAACAACGTAACTTCCACAAACAGGGCACTTCCGTGACATGGACACCACAACGAATATGGGCGTCGGGGTTAAAAAAGGTTGGCTCAGCAGCCGCCCAACGGGCCTCCTCATCCACGCTCCAGTCCGTCAAGGAACTCTCTCACACGGCGGCGAAACTCCTCAAGCGAGCCGTTGTTCTCAATGCGAACATCCGCTTTCGCCATGGCATCGCCCAGGCCCCACGCCAGCTCCCGCCTGTCCCTCTCAAGGAACTCCTCATAGGTGCGGGGAGCATCACTCCGCCCCCTTTTCACGAGCCGCTGGAAGCGTTTCTCGGGGTCCGCTTCTATGGCCACGATCACCATGTCGTCTCCCAGCTCTGCCCTGAAACGATCTATTTCGGCCATACTCCTGACACCATCAATGACAAAACGCCCCAAATGCTCCACGCCATGCCCCCTGGCGCTCTTTCCACTGGCGCCTTTTTCATCGGCCCCGCTGCCCATCATCTCCCTCAGCCGCTCAACGGTCCGGACAGCCCACACGTCCGGGCCAAACCGCTCTCTCTCGCTGGAAGCGAAACCGCCTATGCTCCTGTCGTCCATGGGAACGCCGTTTCTGGCAGCATGCTCACGCACAACATCGCCCATGCGCACAATCCCGTATCCCATTTCCTGTGCAACCCTGAAAAACTCCTCCTTGCCAGCGCCCGGCATCCCGACGACCAGGACTATCATCGCCTCTCCTCCAGGTTCTTCATCACCATCTCCTCGCTGAGCTCCTCCGGAGAAAACTCCACACCAGCACGCTTCAACAAACGGCGGAGGGCGTCCACAGAAACACCGGCGACATTCGCACGACTGCCATCAACCCGCTCAATCAGATCCCCACCCCGCCCCTGGATGGCATATCCGCCAGCCCTCCCCGCCCACTCCCCCGTGGACAGATAACTCCTTATCTCCTCGCCGGACAGTTCCCGGAACTTAAGTGTTGTCTCCTCGGTGTCCGAAAAAACACCCTCATCAGACACCACAACGATACCCGTCACAACAACCTGCTCCCCACCTGAGAAACCCCTGAGCATCTCCTCGGCGTGCTCCATGCTGTCTGGCTTGCCGACCAGCCGCCCATCGGCAAAAACCACAGTGTCCATGGCGACCACAATATCCCCCTTATCACGTGGCACAGACAGGGCCTTTTTACGTGCGTTCTCCACAACCCACCTCCGCACATCCTCAACAGATACCTGGCCCTCTGGCAAAACCTCCTCAACATCAGGGTGCACAATGACCAGCCCCGGGATCGCCCTGGACAGAACCTTTATCCGGCGGGGAGAAGAAGACGCCAGGATGATCCTTCTGTGCCAATTATTAACGCCAGCATCCCCCTTTTCGCCGCCCCCGGAGCCCTTCTCTCCGCCCATGTCAGCCATCACACCACCTAAAGCCAGCGGGGTTTATGTGCTTTGTGGGTGGGAGCCTCCCCTCCTTTTCCCCTTCTTTTTCTTTGTTCATTCCCTTTTCTTACTCTTGAGTACCATACTTTAAAGTAAGCAATCATTTGAAAAACTGCCGGGAAGCGGAGACACGTTCTCGTAAAAACCACGTAAAACACGCGCTTCATAAAACCCTTCATAAAAAAACAGAAATACCCCCACAGCCATCAACACCCATGCGATGCCCGTTTTACACCCCGCAGAAGCACCGGTTCAAAAAATACCACATCTGCATGAGATACTCCAGCCCACACTACCGGAAGGAATGCCCCTACAACGGCGACCTGGAGGTGTGCAAAAAAGAGGGGGGGAGCGCTGACCCGCCGCTGAGACTCCCATTTGAAAAAGGTTAACCCCATTCCACCTCCAATGGCGCCAACGATGGGAGATGGCATGTCACACTTTTCCAGGACAATACATGCTGTAATTGAGAGCAGAGGCGCAAAGTTTATAACGTACAAAGGCCGTGTGATACATAACAGGAAACAGCGATAGATATGCACACAGGAGGGAAAAAATTTGCCAGAGAGCCTGCCCATATTTGATGACATCGGAACCCTGTTCGGAACCGTGGTTTACCAGGAAGAGGGGGGGCGGAAAAAGATACTGTTCCGCATGAGAGACAGCACACTCATAGAGATGCCAGACCTGGCCAAGTTCACCGAGTTCCTCCGCCGAAACTCAATACCCGAGGAGGAGATAAGCAAGGCGATACGGTTTTTCAACGAGAAGATGTTCGGGGTTGGGTGAAATAAAAAAAAGTGCAGAAAATAAAAAAACACAGGGAAGGGGGTTGGGGCGGAATCTCCTGCGTGGCTAGAAATCCACGTCCTCCGGTCCGAGGAACAGCACGTCGTCCCACGGGTGTCTGTAGAGCCTGGACTTGAACCGCTTTTCGTCTATGATGTGGCCGATGAACCCTATGCTTCTGGCCAGCACGAATAGGCCGTTGAGAGCACCCCAGTCAATTATCTCGTCTATCTGTTCCTCGGTGTAGCCCATGCCCCTGAGCATGTCCACGAACAGGATGCCTATGGTCCCGTCCACGTTCAGTATGAGGTTGTTCTTCTTCGCCGTGGTGATCTTCTCCACCTCAAGGGCGTAGTCAAGGAGCGACGTCTGGGGGAAGTGCTCCCGGGCATAGTTTTTCAGTATTTCCACACGTTTGTCAGGGTTCTGGACGCTTTTGATCCGGTGGCCTATCCCGGGTATGTTTATTCCCTTCGCCTTCATCTCCTTGACGAACTCCTCCGGGCTCAGGCCCCTGTTCTGCGCGCCCTTGAAATACCTGGCAGCGTCGTCTATGGCTCCACCAAACCTGGGCCCGACGGTGAGTATCCCGCTAGCCAGGCTGGCCACGACGTCTTTGCCCGCCCTGGACGCAACCCGTGCGTTGTGCGCCCCCGAGACACAGGGACCATGGTCTGCGACTATCTTTATAACCAGTTCTATGAAATCAGAGGCGTACCTGGGCATCTTTTTCCTGAACCAGAGCATCCCTATGATATCTCCGATGGTGTACCCCTCGTCTATTATCTTGCTTATGGGCACTCCGAGATAGCTGTGCTCCTCTCCCCGGTCATCGCTTATGCTGCATATGAACGTGGTTGGTTTCCTTATCACTCCCTGTTTGAGCGCGTCGGCGTAGTCCATAGGTATCTCAGGCACCTCTGGCTCCGGCCTGGGCGTTATTTTTCCCTCCGAGACCAGACGCTCATAGACCTCTCTGAGTCTGTCTCCGAAGTCGTCAAAAGAGTCGGGCACGATTGCTCCCGCCTCCCTGAGCGCCCTGTTTTTGGCGTCGGCTGTCTCCTCCTCGCTGCCAGCCCTGGCGCCGGCGTGTCCAAACTGAACCTCTGTGGGGAACACCTTTGCACATGTCCCTGTCACCCATATCACAAGGGGCTTGGTTATCTTCCCCTGCTTCAGCGCCTCAACGATCTCGTATTCGTCTCTGCCGCCAACCTCTCCGAGACACGCCAGTATTTTTATCTCGGGGTTTTTCTCGTAGCGGAGCAGGTGTTCCAGGAGCGTGGAACCGGGGTATTTGTCTCCCCCTATGGCTATCCCCTCGTAGAGGCCGTCTGTGTTCCGGGCGATGATGTTGTACATCTCGTTGCTCATCCCACCGCTCTTGGAGACGAAGCCAACGCTCCCTGGGCGGTAGAGCTTGGACTCAATGATGTTCTCCAGGGTGCCAGCGGTGTTCCCTATTTTGAAGGCTCCCGCCACTATTCCGCCCACCGTGGCAGGGCCTATGATCCACTTGCCGCGCTCCTTTGCGAGTTTGATGAGAAGGCGGGCCTTTCTCTCCGGCACGCCCTCTGCTATGACCACGACAGTCCTTATCGTGTCTGTCAAAAGCGCTTCCCTTGTGGTGGGATATGCGCTCCTGAAACTCGCAAAGTTTATCATCACATCGGCGTTGGGGTGCTTTTTCACCGCCTCGGCTATGGTCCTGTACATGGGGATGAGGATCTCCTTTGTCCCGAAAAACGCCTTGTGGAAACCGGAGCGGGTGGGGTTCACAACGGCTGCCACACTCGGCTTTTCCCTCTGGCACACGTAGTCAAAGTCCAGCATGCGCTGTATGGCCCTCGCCTGGAGGCCATATATTATCGCCTGTGTGTCTCTGTCAAAGAGGACGTAGTCCGGTTTCTTTTTCGCCTCCACCGTCTCCACCGTCTTGCCTGCCTCGCTCATGCGCTCACCTCCTGTGAGGACTCGCCCGTTTTTTCACCGGTTTTTTCACCGACAAGGGCCATCCTGACGATCCTGGTCATGTGGGTCTCTGGACCATACACCTGTATGTCCAGTCCCAGCCGTTCCCCTGCCTCTTTCATCTTTCTCAGCCCCTCTTTGTAGTTGGGTCCGCCACGCCTCACATATATTTTGACGTTGTGCTCTTTGAGTTTGGGAGCGTACTCCTCCAGGGCCTTTATTATGCCCGTGAAGGTCTTTGCCACGTCGGTGAAGTTGGCTATTCCACCGCCTATTATCAGAATCTTCCCACGGGGGTCTTTTTCCCGTGTCATGAGGTCAAGTATCGTCCTGGCATACTCGTATGTCTCGTCTGTTGTCGGGTTTCCGCTGTACTCGCCGTAGTTCGCCAGTTCCTCTCCAAAGCCCAGATCTACGACGGTGTCCGCGTATATGACGCTGGCTCCCCCGCCTGCGACCATGGTCCAGACCCTACCTTTGGGGTTCAAGATGGTGAGTTTCAGAGAGGCACCGCTCTTTTCGTCCATCTCTTTTATGTACTTTTCCTCCGGGGTGAGCGTTCTTCCGAAGGGCGGCGGGAACTCTATGTCGCCCCAGTATTTGCCGCACTCAAAGGCGGCGGTGTCGTCCAGGCGTGCCACCAGGTCCAGGGGAACAACGTTGCCATCGCCGTCAAATGTGAACGGGTTTATCTCCAGATACGTGAAACCGAGATTCGCATAGAGCCGATAAAGTGCCTTTATGAACACGACTATTTTTTCCCTTTTATCGGCGGGTATGTCTTCTGGTATCTTTTCGTCAATGCCCGCCTCCGCAAGCGCCTTTTCAATGTCCTCGTCTATTGGCACGGGTATCTGCAATACCTTGTCCCAGTTTTCCTCCACGAATATTCCGCCCTTGAGGGAGAAGAATATCGTGTCGTGGTCTCTGGCGTCCTTTATGGCCACGTAGTACTCCTCATCCTCGGAGTGGGGTGTGAACGGCTCAACCAGGAAGTGTGTGAGCTTTCCCGTGGCCCGTCCTATCGTGACCTCCTTGTTCATGCGCTCCCCTATCCACTTTTTCACCTCGTCCCAGGAAGCGTTGAGCAGCACCAGGCCGTGCTTTCCCCGTTTTCCGAAGAGCTGGTCGGGCTTGGCCACGAGATTCTCTTCCAGCAGCCACGGGTGTTCCTCTGGCAGTTTCTCCATGTCTGTTTCCGGCGTCACGAGGACCACTTTTCCGTGGTAGGTTATTTTGCCACCCGAAAACTCGGGCAGATACTTCGCAAGAATCCTTTTGGCGTCTGCCTCTCTGATTCCCCTTTGCGCCATACTCTTTCCTCCTCAAAGAGTTGAAACGCCCACACAGAGAGAGGTTATAAAACTTTTACTGTGAAAACGCAGAAAAACACGGGGGAAAGAACAAAGGCGATGAAAGGTGAAAAAAACGGCACGATTTTGCACGATTTTATGACAGAAATATATTCACTTCGCCCCCTTCACTGCTGCCTCCATTTCCAGCAACGCTTTTTTTCGCCACAGGCCGGCGGAAAAACCGCCAATGCCATCCGACGCCACCACACGGTGGCACGGGATGACCAGCGGGAGGGGGTTTCTTTTAAGCGCCTGCGCCACAGCCCTCCTCGCTAGTGGGTTGCCAATGGCCTTCGCTATGTCTGTGTAAGTTTTCGTCTCGCCGTACGGGATCCGCATGGCCGCGAGCCAGACCCTCTCCTGGAAAGGGGTCCCTATCATGTGGAAAGGAAAAGTGATATCTTTTCGCCGCCCACCAAAGTACTCCCCTATCTGGGCTTTCACCGTTTTCTCCAGCCACAGTGCCTCCGTGTCCCTTTTTTCCTCCCGGCGGCTGGCCTGAGGGAATTGGGACGGCTTCTTCGCGAAGGACATCTCAACAACCACGTCTCCCACTGCCCACACGTGAAGAGAGCCGAGGGGTGTCTCCACCGGAAAAACAAACAGCGGTCCACAGCAGCCCTTTGTGGGCGGTCGTCCTGTGCCACGTCTCTGGCCCGGCAGACAATTGTGGACAGACCAGTCGCCGCAAAAGATCTCCTCCACCCGGGTCCCACCCCCACCGGGAGCGCTGTTCCACACGTACATCCACGCCTTACCATGGGAGGTTTCCACCACCTCCCGCCTGTACAGGTCGGGCATGCCCTCAAAACTGTCCAAGACGGAAAAAACCTTTTCTTCCGAGCCCTCCCGTATGCTGTATATTTCCACGGTCACGCTTCTCTTGCCAGGGACACAGAAAGGATACCTGCCAGACGGTGAAAGGCACATCTTCCACCCCCACAGCCGCTCCCTCCCAATGTATGCCATTTTTCGCGCGGCCAGAAAACCCTCTATCACGTGGTGGTTCTCGCAGCCCCTCCTGAGGGTGCCATAGATGGCCAGAAGAGACGTCTGGGGACTGGCGTCGGGAATGGGGGCGTTGGATGTGGGGGCGCCGGGGGACGTGGAGCCGGTGGACATGGTGGAAAACCTATTTATCCAGAAGATTTTATATGTTTGGGTGAGGTGCAGGGAATTTGAGATGTCTCTCATGTGGAAAGGAATCCGATTCTCCCATCTGCGGAGACTGCACTGAGGCTCTTCTCGCAGAGCCCGTGCTCCTGATCTCCAACACCGTGGGCAGCGACATCAACCGGCTCATGGAAAAAAGCGCCGTGGCACTCTACGCGGGTGAGGATCCGCACCTGGGGGCGGTTGTGGACGACTTCTCCTTTTTTGAACTCATAGAGAGGGCCGACACCCACAAAATGAAAAAGAGGGCCTGTCAGAAGCTCCTGGGTCACATAACCAGCCTCCTGGTCCACGCCGGGATACCCGTTGAAATAGAAGAGAACACGCCCTTCCTTGTGAGGGAAGGAGACCTCCGCCTGGTATCCATAGCCCTTGAAAAGCTTGAGTCCGTGGAAGACCGTTTTGAGAACCTCGGCTCCTACAAACTATACCTTCTTGTGGGGAACCTCTTCGCACTCCTCTACATGAACAGGGAGAGAAACGCCCTCTCAATCCTGCCCGGGGAGATAGCGGACGCATATTTCGGCGAGGCAGAGTATTATTATGGCAAATCTCTGGCGAAGGACGAAAAATACACCCCCACATGGCGGAGCAGGGGATGGTTGTTGCTATCCGCCGGCCGCCTTGAAGAGGCGGAAAACTGTTTCCAGACCGCCATTGACATAGAACCCATGGACGAAAAGGCCCTCTACGGCCTCGCAAGAGTTCAATATGCCACGGGAAAAACCCGGGACGCCATATCCACCCTGGACCGCCTGCTCTCCCTTAAAAACACGTCCTGGGAGGCATGGAACCTCAAAGGGCGTTGTCTGGAACAGATGGGACGGTACAAAGAGGCCCTCCACTGCTATGACAGGGCCCTGGACATAGCACCCCACGTTGAGGTCGTCTGGTTGAACAAGGGCAACGCCCTCTCAATCCTGGGCAGGGAAGGAGAAGCAGTCAAATGCTACGAAGCAGCCCTGCGCCTCAACCCCCGGGCAAAACTTCACGACGCAAACCTGTGGTTTGACAAAGGAAAACTCCTATTTGCACAGGAAAAATACGACGAGGCGGCTGCTGCTTTTCGCAAAGCCGTTGAAATAGACAGAAAAAACGCTGAGGGATGGCTCTATCTGGGAAAGGCCCTCTACAGAAGCGGTTCGTATCCACAGGCGGTTGATGCTCTGAGGCGGGGGCTGGAAAAGAAAGAAGACAGGGAGGCAAAACTGCTGCTGGCCAGCGCCCTCGCCAGGATGGGCGACTACGACGAGGCCCTCGGGGAGATAGACCACATGCTCTCGGAGGACGAAGAAAGCGTTGAGGCGTGGGTCCTCCGGGGTGACATACTGAGGGACATGGGCCGGCTCTCGGAGGCGAACCGGTGCTACGACCGTGCTCTCAAGGTTGAGCAGGACAACTCCGACATATGGTATCGGAAGGGTGTGTTGCTTGAAAACTCCGGCAAGTGGGGGGCCGCTCTCCAGTTCTACAACACGGCCCTCCAGATGAACCCTGACAACGTTGACGCCCTCCTGGGAAAGGCACGTCTAATGGCCGAAAGAGAAAACTACAAAGAAGCACTGGCGGCCGTTGAGAGAGCACTGGACGTTGAACCAGACCGGCCGGACCTGTGGTTTGAGCGGGGGAAGATACTGGCGGCGATGGGTCGGTGGGGCGCCGCTGTCCAGTCCTTCAACAGGGTCTCTGCCATTGACCCCGAAAACGAGAGCGCAGCCCTTGAAAAAGCCAGGATGTTCTACCTGAACAAAAAGTACGACAGGGCCCTGGAGAGCGTTGACGAACTCCTCTCCCGGCTACCCGAGAGCTGGCGCGGTTGGGAGCTCAGGGGAAAAATCCTCCGGGACATGGGAGACAGAAAGGGCGCCATGGCCGCTTTCAAAAAGGTTCTCACTATAAACCCGAAAGCAGTGGATGCATGGCTGGGCAGGGGTGAACTGCTGGAAGAGATGGAGCGTCTCAACGAGGCCCTGGAGTGCTATGACAGGGTGCTACTGTACGATGAAAAGCACCGGGTGGCCCTGGAAAACCGTGCCAGGGTGCTTGAGAAGATGGAAAAATACGATAAAGCGGCAGAGACATACGCAAAACTGGCCAGATACTACCCGGACGGAGATTACAGGTTCCTCCAGGGAAAAGCCCTCCTTGCCGCAGGCGAATACGACGAGGCGGCTGAGACCCTGACACTGGTCGCAAAGACCAGAAAAGACCGGACGGACATATGGGAAGCGCTGGCAGAGGCGCTCTACGAGAGCGGAAGGTACGAGGAGTGTCTCACCGCCTGTGACGTTCTGGCAGACATGGGCGTGGACGTACACTTCCTGAGGGGGAGGGCCTATGAGCAACTGGGCAGATATGAAAAGGCGCTGGAAGAGTACAGGAAGGCCATGAAAAAGAACCCGGGAGACCCTCGTCTCAAAAAGTCAATAAAAAGGGTCCAGCTTAAAATAGAAAAGATGGGCGGGGCGGAAAGGGGAGAAACAGAGACAGACCTGGGAGATATAGCACCAAAGAGGAGCACGAGGCGCCGGCGAAGGAGCAGCGGGGGTGGGAGCCATGACTGAACGGGGAGAGAGGGGCGTGTTCCCCTCAATGGACGTCTTTGAGGAAAACCTGCTCTCCCTCTTTGATGCCATGGGCCTCCGTGTTCTGTCAACCGTCTCAAAGGGGTGTCTCAGCGATTTTGAGTGCGAGCGCCACGGTGGAAAAAGGTACTTCATAAGAGCATATTACACAGGTGGCGGGGAGGTGGGCGTGGACGTTTTGAGGGACTTGGTTGATGACACGCTGGACCTGGAAGATGTCAGGGTGGTCTTGATAACCGATGGGAGGTTTACCTCCCGGGCCAGGGAATACGGCAGAGAGGCAGAGATACGCCTCGTTGACGGGGACGGGCTTTTCTCTCTCTTTGACAAATACGGTGTTGAGCCGGCGGGCATGGAGCAGAGGGAAAAAGAATTGAGAGAGAGGGAATGGCAAGATGAATCTGCTGCGGCCAGAGACGAGGCCATGGGGGGAGAACCGGCTGTGGAGAGAGAGGGGATGGAAGAGCAGCCCGCCATAGAAATGAGCATAGAAACAAAACGTGGGGCACGGGCACAGAAGCAAAAGGCGGGGGGCGGAGTTGGTGTTGAGCGGTATCTTCCGAGCGTTGCCGAGCTTGAGGAGATAATGAGCGCGGGCAACAGGTATTTTGACAGGGGCGACTATGTGAAAGCACTTGAGTATTACACGCGGGCTGAGGCGATCAAGCCATCCTATTCTCAGGCCATAAGGATGAAGGCCAGGTGTCTTTTTGAGATGGGGAACAGGGAGGAGGCGCTTGAGGAGTACAAAAGAGCCCTCGTGATGGAGGTGAACAACCCGGACATGTGGGTTGAGCTCGCTGAGATGCTCTACGAAATGGGAGACCACGAAGAGGAACTGAGATGCTATGACCAGGCGCTCAAACTGAACAAGAAACACGCCCGGGCATGGAACAACAGGGGCGCCACCCTGTTTGAGATGGGAAAACTTGAGGAAGCAAAAGAGTGCTTTGAAAAAGCCGTGAAATACGACCCGTTTATGAGCAGTGCGTGGAACAACCTCGGACTTCTGAGAAAAAAGATGGGAGATATTGAGGGCGCCCTGGAAGCCTACGACACCGCCATAAAAACAGACCCGGAATACGTTGACCCACGCCTTAACAAGGCCCTTTTGCTGGAGAACATCCAGCGCTACGACGAGGCCCTGGAAGAGTGCAGGAAGGCCGCCAAGATCGCACCTGACGACGAGAGGGTGTGGTATCTGGCCGCGATGGTTTTCAAAGCCATGGGCAGGTACAACAAGGCCCTGGCGTGTCTCAAAAAAGCATATGAGATAATGCCCTCGGACAAGATAAGGCGGGCGAGGGCGGACATAGAGTTCTTGCTGGAAAAATACGGCGACAGCGAGCCCGGGGAGCCGATTTTTCCGCCACGGAGAGAAGAAGAGGTGTTCCCGGGAGAAGAGCCCAGCGAGAGCGGGGCGGGGGCGGGAGAAGAGAGCGTAGAAACAGAAGAAGAGGGTGCAAAAACAGAGGAGGCGAGAGAAGAAATAGAGGCGGGGGGAGAAGAAGGGGGAGAAGCGGCGGCAGGGGAAACTGGCGGGAAGACAAATATAGAGGAAGGCCTGGAAGGAGAAAAGCCATCCACCTTGGGGGTCCCGGAGGAGCCCGTTGAAACCGCTGAGGGGGAGGAGCACGTGGAGGCCGTCGCGGAGGAACGGGGGGCCGGGGAAGAGGTGGGCTTTGAGGAGACAGAAGAAGTCGCAGGAATAGAGACCGTGGAAAAAGAGGCTGGAATGGAAGAGGGGGAAAAGGAAGGAGAGGAGGAAGAGACCGCAGAGACCGTGTCATACGAAGAGCCAGAGGTGGAGACCCCGGAAGAACCCGTCGTGTACAGAGAGGTAATGCCGCCTGTCCCTGTTGAGGAAAAAGGGGAAGAGATAGAGGCAGAGAAAGATGTGAGAGAGGGAGAAGAGGGCGCTGGCCTGGGCGGCATGGAGGCCTTTTTGCGGGAGATAGACACCATACTCCGGGAGAGCGAGAGCGCCGCCGGGACCGGTGCGGCCGAAGAAGAAAAAAAGGGCACAGGGGAAGAAAAAAAGGCGGAAGCCCCTGCGTGGCCCGTTGAGTTTCCGTCCGATTTCTCCGGTCTGGTAAAAACAGCCAGGTTGCTGTATCTGCTGGGAAAAACAGATGCGGCGCTTGAAGCGTGCAACCGCGCCATAGCCATAGACAAAAAGGACGACGAGGTCTGGGTGCTCAGAGGGAACATCCTCTACACGCTGGGCAGGGTTGATGGGGCCATAGAATCCTACAACAGGGCGTTGAGGAACAACCCATCCTCTGTGGAGGCCATGATGAACCTCATAGAGGCATACCACGCCGGTGGATACCTTGAAGAGGAGACGAAAATGGCTGACAAACTCGCCAAACTCTACCCCCACATTGCCGGTGCCTGGATATACGTGGGCAGAACCAGAATGGAAGAAGAGGAATACGACGAAGCCGTGGAAACCTTTTCTCAGGCCCTGAACAACGCTGACGACCTCTATCTTGTGGAGAACCTGAAAAACCTCTCGCTCTGGCTGGGCGAAGAAGACGAGGAGGCCCTGGAGGGATACGACGACCTGGTCTCCCGAACCGACATACCCGTGGTGTGGAACAACAGGGGGGTGGTCCTGGTATCCATGGGGCGAAAAGAGGACGGGGCGCAGTGTTTTGAGAAGAGCGCTGACCTGTTTGAAAACAACCCCGTCCCGTGGAACAACCTCGCCGTTGTCTACCGGAGCATGGCCAGAGAGGACGACGCCTCCCACATGCTTGAGAAAAGCGCCTCCATAAGCGACAGGGAACCATATGTGTGGATCAACAGGGCCACGTTGTTGATGGAAAAAGGCGACCTTGACAAAGCCCTTGAGGCCGTTGAACAGGCCCTGTGGCTGGACGACCACAACCCCCACGCCTGGTACATAAAGGGCATGATACTGCTTGAGATAAAAGACAAAGAGGGCGCCTCCCAGGCACTCGCAAAGAGCGTTGAGCTGGCTCCGGATGTTGACCGCTATCGGGATGCACTTGAGGCCGTTGAGGGACGGCGGGTGGCAAGGAGAAAGGCGCCTCCGAAAGCAAGCAGGGCCAGGAAAGAAAGAGGGCGGCGGGAGAAAAAGAGAGGGGGTGAAAGAGAGCAGAAGACAGAGGAGGTAAAAGAGGAAATCGCAGAGGAAGAGAGCATGGTGAAAGAAGAAAGAGAGGCGGAGGAGGCAGAAGAAAAAGTTGTTGAAGAGCCCGTGGGCGGACTGGGAGGCGGGGAAAAAGAAGAACCCGGAGAGGAGCCTGTGGTGGAAAGGAAAAAAGCCCGGGAGAAAAAAGACGGGAGAGAGAGCGGCGGAGGAATGGCGGAGGACATCTCAGAGCTTTTCTTGGGCTCAATAGTGCGTGAGATGGAAAAGGCGGCGAGAGAGGAAGACACAGGTGCCGCAGAAAAGAAAGAAATGGGAGGCAAAAGACGGGAGGGAAAAAAGAAGAGCGGGGCAGGAAAGAAAGGCGGAGACAGGAAAAAGAAGGGCAGAGAGGATAAAAAGGGAAAGGGGGACGGAGAAGAAGAAAAAGAGGTAAGATGTCCCCGGTGCCACATAGAACTCACGGGAAAAGAAAAGGTCTGCCCGCTATGTGGATATGAGCTGGAATAACCTTTTCACAGCAGTTTCTCAACCAGCGCCCTCACGTCGGCATAAACTTTTTCTGGCGGGCGGGAGGCATCCACGACGCTGAAACCCTTTTTCTCTGCGAGGCGGAGGAAGGCCTCTCTCACACGGGAGAGGAACTCCACGTGCTCAAACCGGGTTGCGAGGGTCTGGCGGGAGTTTTTTATCCTCTCCATTCCAATCTCTGGATCCACATCCAGGACGACAACCAGGTCTGGCTCAAGGATGAAGGGTGTGTGGGTCTTTTCTATCCACTCCAGGGCCGAGTCCAGGGAGCCAAAGAAATCCTCCATGCGGGTGCCCTGGTATGCCATGGTTGAATAATATGACCTGTCCGATACCACCCCCTGGCCCTCGTCCAGGACGCCTTTGATCCTGTGCATGTGCAGGACCCTGTCAGCGGCGAACATGAGAGCCTCAAAAAAACCCCTTTCATGAGATGACAGGTGGCCATCTTCTTTCTCGCCGCCGTCTTCTCTGACCCCAAAACCTGAGAGAACGCTTTTCAGCCAGGGCGTTGGCTCGGAGGTGAAATAGAAACCGTATTCGTCACACAGCCGCCTTCCAATGGTGGTCTTGCCCGTGCCGTCTATGCCCTCAAGTACGACGTATATATCCCGTCTGCGCTCCTCTTCTCCCATGTCTCCCACTTCGCCTCTGTTTTCGCCCACAACAAGCCTGCAAAGCCGTACATGGCGTGGGTGTTAAAAACTGTTTTGTTTTTCAGCGGAAAGGTTTATCCCAGCACATTGTGTTGGGGACGGCGGTGATGGGCTTGGCAGGCGGAGAAAACCACAAAAAGGGCGCAGGCGAGCGGATGCGGGGGTTCAGAAGGATCGGCATAATAGGCGGGCTGAGCCCCGAGTCCACGGCGTATTATTATCGGAAGTACATTGAGTTTTCACAGCAGATGTTCGGTCCCAGGGTCTTCCCGGACCTTGTTGTGTACAGCGTGAATTTCGGCGAGTTTTTCGCCGGCACCTGGGACATAAGAAAGGATATCCTGATAAAAGCGGCCCGGGCCCTGGAAAAAGCGGGGGTGGAGGTTGCTGGCATCGCCTCAAACACGCCTCACATGGTCTTTTCCGATGTTGCAGATGCTGTGGAAATGGAGATGGTGAGCATAATAAACGTGGTGGCGGATGAGGCGCTCAGGCGGGAGATGAGGCGTCTACTGCTCCTTGGAACTCAGACCACCATGAGCCAGCCGTTTTACAGGGATGCACTCAGAGAGAGGGGGGTGGAGGTGGTAGTCCCCTCAGAAGAAGAGATGGCGGAGGTGAACAGGATAATAACCGACGAGTTGATGTTCAGCGACACCCGGAGCAAATGGTGGGCGGTGGACCTCATAGAAAAATACGCCTCCCAAGCGGGGGTGGACGGGGTGGTGCTGGGGTGCACGGAACTACCCCTCCTCATCCACGAGGGAGATGTGAGCGTCGGGGTGATTAACAGCGCTGCCGTGCACATGAGAGCACTACTTGAAAGAGCCGTTTCACCCGGAGAGGAGGGGAGCGGATGAAAAACGGGTTCAGGGAGCTCCCGCTTGAGAGGGGACTGCTTGAGAAATACGAGTACCCCGTGGCGCTGGCGGTGGAGGTAACGAAAAAGGGCGTCACACTCTCAAAACTCCGCTATCTTAAGACTGTTGGACAGGCCATAAACGAGACCCTCCGGTGTCCCAGCATAGAGGTCTATTGCCACGTCTCTCCCAGCGTTGACCCGCACATGGAAAAAGGACACGGCAGGCCCATGGGGATTGACTGGATCTTCCGTTTTGACGTCAGAAAAGATCTTTTCCGGGAGGTCGTCAGAGACATAAGAAAGGGACGGAGGCGCATAAACACAAACAACCCGAACACCCGCGAGATGGCCCGCCATCTCATACAAAAGATTGAGACGAGAAAAAACCCGTCCTACAAGATGCTCAACCCCTACGAACAGGGACTGGTCCTTGAGCCCTACTGCGAGATGATCTTTGAGAGAGCGGGGAGGGGGCCCAGGGACGTTTTTCAGAACGTTGAGGTCGTCAACAGGGAGAGCGCCCTCCTCGTACGGGACCCAGAGCCCACCATATATTACCCCAAACCATCTCCCACGATGGAAATAGACCTGCTGGTCATAACCGACGTTTCCACTCTGCCATCAATTTTGATGGACCTCAAAAACTACGGGTTTGAGAGAGACGGGGGAGAGTGACCAAACTCTCAACCCGCATACCCGCCCCACCTATTCCCGGCCGGTCTTTCCCTCCGCCTCTTTTTTCTCCAGATAACGCCTGGCCATCTCCCGGAGACGTTCTTCTCTGGCGCGGGTCTCTGTGACGTACTGGAAAAACAGAGCTATGGATATGAAAAATATGAGGAGGCCGCCGAAGCCTCCCAGAACGTTGGCGAGCTTTGTTTCCAGCGAGTCCCCGGGAAAGGTTGTGAGCGTGAGACCCACTATCACCGCCCTGTAAACAGACCCAAAAAGATACGCCGACACACCCAGGAGAACGAACCCCATGGCCAGTGTTAAGCGGACTATGGGATGTGAGCGCAAAAAACCGGTTATCACGCCACGCGACGAGCCGCCGAGGAGCCTTTTAACGTTCCGGTTAATCCACAGTCCTTTTTTCTCCCCTTCTACCAAAACCTTTGTGGGAGAACACCTCTCCTCGTCCACCTGACCAGGCAGGCTTTCCTTTATCTCAGACACCACCTCTTCTTCAACCAGGAGGGGCGCAGCCTCCTCGCCCTCTTTTTCTGACAGATCAGCCTCTTTGACAAGGCGTTCAACAATCTCTCTGAAAAGCGACTCAAACTCCTTCTCCCGCAAAACCTCCTCCACAATCTTTGACAGGTCTTCTCCAGCGGATGCCTCCGTGCTTATCTTTTTCATTATCTCGTCAACCAGTGCCTGGCGGAACCTGTCAAATCCCACCTCACGCAGTATCTCCCTGCCACGGGTCTCAAGCGTCATATGACATCCAAAAGAACCCTGTGGAATAAAAACATTGGGCATAATATGATGCAGAGTGGCAGAGCAGCGCTGCAAAATGGCGCTTCAGAGGAAAATCACGGTGCAGTTGGCGGAGTTTTCCCCTTCGCACCACCTTTTACGGGCAATATAAGCAATGGGTTAATAGGTTCAAAAGGTGGC
>CAZROC010000029.1:0-14087 GCA_964601625.1 uncultured Thermoplasmata archaeon
GAGGGCGGGGGGGCGTTTCTCCCTTATATGTTGGGGAAAAGTTAAAACAATCTCGCCGGTTGTCCCTCTGTGTCTGGAGGAAACAGACATGGGAGACGAAGCAGAGACAAAAGAGGCAGAAAAGGCAGAAAAAGCGAAAGCTGTCGGTTTGAAGAGGCCCATGGTGCTCAATCCCGAACTGAGCAGTGTAAAACACGTCGTGGTTGTGATGAGCGGAAAAGGGGGGGTGGGAAAGACAACCGTGGCTGTTAACGTGGCGGTTGCTCTCGCCATGAGGGGAAAAAAGGTTGGCATACTTGACGCAGACCTGCACGGTCCGAACGTTCCCAGGATGATGGGCGTTGAGGGGGAGAGGATACTGGCCAACGAAAACGGGAAGATGGTCCCTGTGGAAACAAAATATGGGGTAAAGGTGGCGTCCATCGGTTTTTTGCTTGAGGACCAGTCAACGCCTGTGATATGGCGCGGCCCCCTCAAAACAGGTGCGAT
The DNA here is from genome assembly GCA_964601625.1 of uncultured Thermoplasmata archaeon. Classification (GTDB taxonomy): domain Archaea; phylum Thermoplasmatota; class Thermoplasmata; order JAGHBH01; family JAGHBH01; genus CAZROC01. Next base: position 490 of record CAZROC010000029.1, read on the forward strand.
AAAACAGCTGCTGGGCGAAGTGGAGTGGGGAGACCTGGACTATCTCATAATAGACCTTCCGCCCGGGACAGGGGACGAGCCGTTGAGCGTGGCACAGCAGGTCCCGCGCTCCGATGGCGCCATTGTGGTCACCACGCCCCAGGAGGTTTCACTGCTTGATGTCAGAAAGGCCATAAACTTTGCCAGGAGCCTGAAAATGGAGGTCCTGGGCGTCGTGGAGAACATGAGCGGGCTAATATGCCCCCACTGCGGAAAGGAGATAGACCTGTTCAAAAAGGGCGGCGGAAAAAAGGTGGCCGAAGAGATGGGCGTCCCTTTTCTGGGTGAGATTCCCATAGAGCCAGACGCCGTGGAGGGTGGAGACATCGGTGTTCCGCCTGTGACACTCCCGGAGTCGGGGATTGCCAGGGCTTTCAATTCAATCGTTGAGAGGCTCCTGGAAATGGTGGAGAAAACCGGCTAAATCGGAGATAGCATGGGGTCTCCCGTATTCTCTCCGGCCACGGATCATGCTTCGGCGGCTGCTCCCTCTCTGTCACGCCCGTGCATTTCCTCGCCTCCTACCTCGCCTCCAACGTATCTTGTTTCGCCGTCTCTCCTTTCTCCTATGCTGCTTTTTCTGTGCATGGCTGTGTTCTCCCGCAGATAGCCGTGTTTTCTGGCGGCGCTTTCAACCCGCTTCAGGAAAAAGCTCAGTCCGCCTCTGAGGATTGGGCCGTACCAGTATCCCTGCAGATAAATGTCTAAGATGTTTTTTGCCTGTTTTATGCCGTGGGTGAGGCATGCTCTGAGGAGTTCCATGTGCACATCGCTCATTTTGTATCTGGTGAACCAGTCCCTGTCGTCCAGCATCCCCATGGGAACGAAAAACAGGGGGACTATGAGACCACGGAAGTCTCCCAGGTCTTCCACGAGTTCTATTGTTCTTAGCACGTCATCTTCGGTTTCCTCCGGCAGTCCGGCGATGAGCGTCATGGCTGGTATGACGTTGTTGTCCTCCATTACCCCAACGGCCTCCAGCACGAGCTCTGGCCACTCAGAGGTTTTGAAAGGTTTTGCCTTGGCGGGCATTATTTTTTCAGCCAGGCGAGGAGACCCGGTCTCAACCCCTATCTCGGCCCCCCAGAACTTCTGGTTTTCGTCCAGCAGGACCTCTGTTATGCGGCTTATGAGCCGTTCTTTTCTTTCGCTGTAGACCATGGCCGCTATTGACATGTGGCTGAAAACAACCCTCCGGTAGTGGCGCTTTGCCATCTCCACCAGGGGGAGCACTCTGTCGGCCCGTGGATAAATGCTTTCCTGGCCGTAGAGGAGCACGTCCTCGGCCAGGAGCACACCATCCTGGACGCCGCCGTTCACGTTTACAAGTATCTCTTTTTCTATCTTTTCAAGCGGTATGTGGCGGAATGGGCGCAGGGTGACGGAGCAGAACTTGCATCCCCTGGGACATCCCCTGGACACTTCCACCAGACCATTCACAGACGGGGCCTTTATCAGTGGTATCTCAGATATGTCTGGGGCGTCTCTGCGCGGGTGGGCCTCCACCCACTCCGGCAGTTTTTCTCCCTCCAGCGCCTTTTTGACCAGGGGGACCACTATTTTTTCCCCTTCTCCCTCAACAACGGTGTCTATGCCCCATTTTTTTCGCTCCTCTTCTCTGTATTTCCACTGCCACGCAGAAGGACCGCCCGCTATGAAGATCGCTCCGCGTCTTTTTGCCTCTCTGACCTCTTCGGATTCTATGAGCCGGCAGAAAGAGCGGGCATTGAGCGGGTCGGTCTGGAAGAGAGACGCAAAGGTGCTGGACGGCGGTCCGAAACCGAAGTAGTCGTGGTGTGAGAACATCAAGACCTTTGCGTCGCTCAGATGTTTTTTGAGGTGGGCGGGGTCAACGATCTTTGCGTCTATCCCGGCGTCCTGGAGCACCGCTTCTATCTTTCTCATTCCGTAGGGAGCCTGGGCGGGCAGGCCGTTGTGGTTTTTTATCTTGGGCGCGAAGAGGTACATCCACATCTTTTCTGGCATCAAAAGAGGAACCCCTGTGGCGCCGAAGCCCAGGAATTCTTTGCCGTGGTGGTTGCTCATCATGGTTCTGTCTGTTGTGAGAACAACCTCCGCCATCAGGCAACACCCCCTGTCTTGCTGGTTGTCTCTCTGGCCACGGTGTTGTTATTTTCGTTTTCAATGTGGTCGGCGAACCCGGCTGTACTTGAGAGAATAAAAGATAGGCGTTTTTCTATTACTTTTATTTCCTCTAAGAGTTCTTTGAAGTCCTTTTTCCTCTTTTCAAGCTCTTCTCTCAGGGGTATGACCTCGTGCTGGAGTATGTCCCTGAGCATCTCTTCAATCCCGCCGAGGAAGCTTTTTCTTTTCCAGTAGAGATATTTTTTTCCGGATTTCTGCCTCGCAACGAGATGGTTGCGCACAAGTTTGTTGAGGGCGGTTGTCACTGTTGAATAGCCATACCCGGTGGCTGAGACGAGTTTTTCCACGCTCAGTGGCTCACGTGATATGGAGAGTTCTGAGAAAACAACCGATTCCGCATCGGAGAAACCCAGGCGGCGGAGAATCCTGGCTATTCCCTGGCTGATTTTCTTCTTTCCCGGGTCGTTGTTTGGCTCGCTGTTCATCATTTTTCACCTCCCCTGACCGTGTGCTCTGGCGATTCTGGCCGTTTCAGCAACAGCCAACCCCGCACAATTCTGAACTTTCAGTATTAACCGAAAGAAAATAGGGATGAATATATAAAACTTTCTTTTTATCCAGGGGGAGATATCAGCGGCGAAAAACTAATAAAAAAAGGCGTGGTTGCACGGGCGTGGTGTAAATGAAAAAAGAGGAAAACTTCAGCGAGTGGTACAACGACATAATAGAGCGGGCAGACCTGTGCGACAAAAGATACCCGGTAAAGGGAATGAACGTGTGGCGTCCCTATGGGTGGAGGGCCATGCAGCTCATAGACTCTCTCATAAGGAGGGAGATGGACGCCACGGGACACCAGGAGGTGTGCTTTCCACTTCTGATCCCCAAGACAGAGTTTGACAAAGAGGCGGAGCACATAAAAGGTTTCAACCAGGAAGTGTACTGGGTCACCCACGCGGGAGACAACGAGCTGGACGTCCCTCTCCTGCTCCGGCCAACATCTGAAACGGCCATGTACCCCATGTTTTCTCTCTGGGTGCGCTCCCACTCCGACCTCCCCCTCAAGGTGTATCAGATAGTCAACACATTCAGATACGAGACTAAGCAGACCAGAGCGTTCATAAGGATGAGAGAGATACACTTTTTTGAGGCACACACATGTCACACTGATTTTGAGGATGCGGAGAGGCAGATAAAAGAGGACCTGGAAATAATGGAGCGAATAGCGAAAGACCTCTGTCTGCCATACATAGCGACCAGGAGACCTGACTGGGACAAGTTCGCCGGTGCATATTATAGCATTGGCATAGACACCCTTATGCCGACGGGGAGAACGCTTCAGATAGGGAGCATCCACCAGTACAGGACGAATTTTGCAGAGGCATATGACATAAAATACGAGACGCCCGAGGGAGAGCACAGACATGTGCATCAGACAACCTATGGTATGAGCGAACGTCTCCTGGGAGCGATTGTGGGCGTGCACGGAGACGACAAGGGCCTGATACTCCCCCCCGCCGTTGCCCCCATACAGGTGGTTGTGGTGCCCATTTTCAAGAAGGAGAGCAGGGAGACGGTGGAAAAAGAGGCGGAAAAGGTGGCAGAAGAATTGATGGAGGGTGGGCTGAGGGCACACCTGGATATGAGGGATTTCCGCCCTGGCTACAAGTTCAACGACTGGGAGATGCGGGGGGTTCCCCTGCGGGTGGAGATCGGTCAGCGGGACATAGAAGAGGGCCAGGTTGTGCTGGCCCGGAGAGACACAATGGAAAAAACATCTGTCTCCCGCGGGGACATGGTGGAAAAAGCCAGGCAATTGCTTGAAGAGATAGCTGAAAACCTGCGGTCCGTGGCAGAAAATTACATGTGTGGTAAAATAAAGACAATCCGCGACATCTCCGAGTACGAAGAGGGGACCATCGGCAGAATACCCTGGTGTGGCAGCCCCGACTGTGGACACGAAATAGAAGACGCCCTGGATGTATCCACCCTTGGAACCCCCGTAGAAGAAGAAGACGTAGGAGGGGAGCGGTGTCCGGTCTGCGGTGGAGAGGCAAAAACATGGCTTTACATAGCGAAGACGCATTGAGAGAAAAGGAAGATTAAAATTATTGTGCAACGAGGATTTCATACGGCGGGTAAAAAGATACCGCAAAATGGTTGGCGGCGGAATGCGACAGGCCGGCGTTATAGCGGCGGCGGGCATTGTGGCACTTGAAAAAATGGTCGGCCGCCTGGCGGAGGACCACGAAAACGTACGTCTCCTGGCCCGCGGCCTGAAAAAAATAGACGGGATACGGATTGACCCGGAGATGGTGGAAACGAACATAGTGTTCTTTGACCTTTCTATGCCAGGGGGTGGAACCGGCGGATCTTCTGAGAGAAATGGAGCAGCGGGGAGTGCTTTTCCTCCAGATGGCACCGGGGCGGTTTAGAATGGTTGCACACCGGGGAGTGACAAAAAATGGCATAGAAAAGGGCTGGGCCACATGGGAGAAGTTGTCGCAGCTCTCACTCGCCGGGGACACCGTGGGGGAAAATGATCACCTTCATGGACTCCCCGCCCCCCATGACGATGCGGAAACCCTCCGGGGTGCGCTCAAGGGGGAGACGGTGAGTTATCATCTCACGGACATTCACACGCCCGTTTGAAATAAGCGAAATAGCCGCCTCGATGTCCCGGGGAGGACCGGCGTAACTGGTTACAATTGACACTTCATCTTTCCATATTTTGTTGAAGGGGAAATCTATTCTGGCATCCGGGTCTGTGGGCGCAAAGAAAAGGATTCTCCCGCCCCTGCCCACGACATCCCACGCCTGCTTTATTGCCGCCGGGGAGCCCGTGCAAACCGCCACGACGTCCGCCCCTCTCCTGCCGTTCATTTTTTTCACTTCCTCAGCCACGTTTTCTCTGGCGTCCAGAGACACCGCACCGAACTTTTCCGCCCATTTTCGTCTCGCAGGATGAGTGTCCGTGGCCACAACCAGACCCGCCCCCACACTCTGAACCGCCTGGACCATTAATATGCCCGTTATACCGCTGCCCAGAACGGCCACAGTGTCACCGGGCTGGACGCTGGCGAAACGGAGGCCCCTGACAACACATGCCAGCGGCTCAATAAAGGTCCCCTCCTCAAAGCTCATGTTGTCGGGCAGGAGATACGTGCCCCTGTCAACGTTTATCGCCGGCACACGGAGATACTCGCTGAAACCCCCCGGGTCAAAGTTTGTGGTGCGCAGGGTGTCGCACACGCTCTCATGTCCACGGAGACAGTAGTGACATTTTAGACATGGTACGTGGTGTGTGACCATCACCCTGTCCCCGACATTGAATCCGTCCACTTTTTCGCCCACTTTCACAACAACCCCCGCAACCTCGTGGCCCAGGACCCGTGGAGCGGTTTTTATGCGATACCACTCCATCACATCGCTGCCGCATATCCCAGAGGCAACGACTTTGACAAGCATCTCGTCCGGGCCAATCTCAGGGATTGGCATCTCCTCTATGCGTATATCGCTGTTGTTGTAGTACATGGCGACCCGCATGGTCTCACCTCACACACCCCACTGGCACCCGCCCCACCCGGCCACCCAGACCCTGTGCTCTCACTCTTTTTTGCCGGATGAAAGCTCTTTGAAAAGATCGTAGGCCTCTTTTGCCGTGTAGCCCTCGTGCACAACGCTCCTGACCGCTCTTATCATCGCCACAGGGTCCGTTGACTGGAATATGTTCCTGCCCATGTCCACGCCCACAGCCCCCGCCTGGATGGCGTTGTAGGCCAGCTCCAGAGCCTTGTCCTCGCCGGTCTTCTTTCCTCCTGCTATGACCACAGGGACCGGGCATGTTTCAACAACCCTCTCAAAACCTTCCACATAGTATGTTTTTACCATGTGTGCCCCGAACTCAGCCGCAATGCGGGAGGCCAGAGACATGTACTTGGCGTCCCTCACCATGTCACGCCCAACAGCGGTCACCGCCAGAACAGGAATCCCATACGCCTGCGCCTCGTCTATGACCTCGGCGAGCCCGAGCAGCGTATCCCTCTCAAACTTTGCCCCTACGAGTATAGAAAAAGCAACTCCTGAGGCATTGAGGCGGATGGCGTCCTCAACAGAAGTTATTATCCCCTCGTGCAGCAGGTTTTCGTTCAGAATGCTCGTGCCGCCGGACACCCTCAAAACTATGGGTATGTCCGCCTCCGGCGGTATATAGTTTCGCAGCGCCCCACGGGTCAGCATCAGCGTGTCAGCATAGGGCAAAAGCGGCTCCACGGTCTTCCCCAGGTTTTCCAGCCCTGTGGTGGGACCCATGAAATACCCGTGGTCAACAGCCAGCATAACGGTCCGCCCGTCCGGTTTTATTATCCTTGAAAGCCGGTTTTTCATTCCCCAGTCCATACACATCACCTTCCGCATCACGCTATCTCTATGCCACATAAAAAAGCAGGGGGATAAAAAAGATTGCCCGGAAAGAGGCCAAGTATGCTGGGCGATACGTGGTATGTGGCGCTTCAGAGGAAAACTACTATGCACTCGGGGAAGTTTTCCTCTACGCACCACCTTTTACGGGCAATATAAGCAATGGGTTAATAGGTTCAAAAGGTGGCGCTACAAAGGAAAACTACTACGCAATTGGCGGAGTTTTCCCCTTCGCACCATTTTCCCGGTTAAAAGATGCAGTAGGCTAATATGATGTGGAAAATGGCGCTACAAAGGAAAACTACTACGCAATTGGCGGAGTTTTCCTCTTCGCTTCAATTTTCCACGGGTAATATATGCCATGGGATAGTAGAATAGGAAAATTGGCGCTGAGGGGGAGATTCGAACTCCCGATCCCCGTGAGGGGAACCGGCTCTCAAGGCCGGCGCCGTAGTCCGGGCTTGGCTACCTCAGCATATATTGCGTAGTGAGGGAGCCGGGGGCTACCGAGGCGACAGCCGAGGCAAGGCGGAAGCCTACTTTGTCCTTTTGGGCGGGTACAGGGTTAGTGGGACGAGGTGGAATAAAAGTGTTTCTCTTCTATGTCCCTGTCTGACCTCAACCCATAAAAGGTTTTTTCTTCTCCTGATCCGCTCCGGTGCCAGGTTGTCCTTTTTGAAGAGGTTCATGAGGGCTTTTTCAACGTGTCTCGCATTTTTTTCCATGGCCTCCTGCATATCTTCAACGACCCCTGTTGAGCGGTATTCCCGCCCTTTTTTTTCCAGGAGTCCTCGGGAGACCAGGGCCATTAGATGGTAGTGTATCCTCTGCGGGCTCATGTCAGGAAAGTTCTTCGCTATGGAGGAAAGGGTTGGGTGCTGGACGGAAGCGGCGGCATGATATATCCTGTGCGTTATTTCGTTGGATAAAACGTACATCTTTTCCACGCTGTCCAGGCTTATCTGGATGGGAACATAGTAGCGGGTGTTTTTTCCCTCTGAAAACCAACCGAGATAGCCCTTATCACGCAGGTGGTGGAGGTGGCGGTACATGTGCGGCTCCAGGCCCGCTCTCAAAACGAGTCCTCTGGCGGTTGAGCCGGGGTATTTCAGGGCTTCCCGGAAAAGGGACATGCGAATGGGGTTCATGAGAACGCTGTCTCCGCTGAAATGTTCTTCAAAGGAGATTAGAACGGTTCCCCCGCCCAGTTTTCTGGCGAGAGCTAGGCCAAGGCGTTTTTTGTCCTGTTCTGATGCTGTTCCTTCGGATGCTTTTCCATTTCTGTCTTTTTCCATGGTTCTCATAACCAGAAAGGCTTTGTCGGGAAAAAGTTTTATCCCCGAAAAGAGGTTGTGTCCAACCATGCTTGTCAGAGTGCTTTACCGTGGAGAAGAAAAGACGTTTGACATGAAGGAGGGTGAGACGATATACGATTTGATGAAAAAGATGGGCCTCCACCCGGATGTCACTATAGCGATGGTGGACGGAAAACCAGTCCCCGAGGACGTGCGTGTGAGCGATGGCATGGTCGTTGAGATGATAACGGTCGTCTCAGGAGGATGATTTCCCCCTGTTTTTTGGCGGCACAAAGAGGTGGTAAATGTCGGTCAGGTCGTCCAGTATGCCCGGGACAATGCGGAACACCAGGACGGCCAGGAGCACCATCGCAACGAGGCTCCCCGTTTTCCCGACCACGTTGTGAGCAAACTCGGGGGTGTAACCGAGGGAATCAACCATGTATATTATGCTCCAGTTGCGGATCAGGTTCAGGATGTATATCGTGGGAGATGTTGCCACGAGGGCGGTTTTTTTCTCCCGCCACCCGGCCCGTTTTGTGAAGATTATGGGCATGGCGAAGACTATGATGCTCTGGACACCTGTGCAGGCGAACTCTATGCGCACCACCTCGCTGCCGTCAGGACGCAGGATTGGTGATGTGACTCCTGAGCCAGGGTAAAAGCCGGGTGAATACCAGATGCTGTCCGTGTAGTCCAGAGCCCCTATGGTGTACGGTCCTCCGGTGATGCTCGCCAGAAAAGCCGTCTGGTCTGCTACCATCTTTATGGCATATCCGCTCAGCAGAGGGATTTTCGCAAAAAGGAAGTAAAGGAGAGAGCCAAAAGCCACCGCTCCCACGAGCATCTCCAGCCCCGCGCTGATGTTGGTGGCGTGTTCTCCTTTTCCTCCGCCCCCGTTTTCGCCCGCGTTTTTTACCAGTTCCATGGCCAGTCTTAGAAAAAAGGGGAGGGCCAGAAGAGAAAAAGCGGCATCAACCACGTCCCCGACGCTCAAGAATTCCGGTACACGTAGCGCCCAGAAAAGCCCGAAAAGCCCGAGTCCGGCGGCGGAAAAGATGTTTCGGTCTCTGTTCCACGGGGCCTGGCCGAGCAGTAGCGTGCCTATGGACATTAGTAGCAGGGGGTCTATTATCTCCGGCGGGAGAGGCTGCGACATCGCCACCCCCTTTGTTTTGTGGTTAATAACTCTTTTTGCAAAAACGCTGTTAACCTCAACCGAATAGACAGCGGGAAAATAGCCGCCTCTCCTCCGAAAAGAAAGCCTCCAAAAAGCATATAACAAAAAAATGGTTAAGTGGACAGGATATGATGGGTAAGAAGAGTGTGGCGGCTGTCCTGGTTGTTCTTGTGCTGGTGTCTGTTTTGTGGTCGCCTGCTACTTTTCCGGTTCTTGGAGCGGGAGAGGGGATGCATCACAGCGGGCAGACAGAGGGCGATGAGACGTGGTATGCCAGTGATAATCCTCATGTGATAGACGGGGAGTTTGTTGTGTCAGAGAACGACACGCTGGTTCTTGAGCCGGGTGTTTTTGTCAGGATAGAGGCGAAGGCGGTGGGGTTTCCCACGGTGCTTGGCAACCTCATAGTAAAAGGAACATTAATAGCCAGGGGAACGGAGACAGACCCTGTTAATAGAGGGCATTGGCTCTTTGTGGTTGGAGAGAAACAGCACGGGGTGTGTTCTGGAGTATTGTGATATCCGGGTGGATATGTACATCTCATCCGATGCCAGGGTATCGCACAGCAACACCAGACAGATAACCATCTGGAAAGGAAACCCCATAATAGAAAACAACAACATCACCCAGGGACATAGAGGAATAGAAATAGAAGGAGGCCACCCAACAATAGCCAACAACACTATAACAAACAACGTGGAGGGGCTTGAGTTTGCCTGGTCTGATCCTTTGATTTTCAACAACACCATCTCTTATAACCGGGATTGGGGGCTGGTGATGGGAGACGTTGCACTTCATCGTTATAGGATAGAGAATAACCGGATTTACGGCAATGGAGGGGGTGGGGTTTGTGTGGACGAGACCGGGCTGCCGGGGAAGAGTATAATAGCCAACAACTCTATTCACATGAATGGGGACTGTGGGATTCTCTGCGGGGGCAGCCCCCTGATAACCAACAACACCATCCATTCCAACAATGGAGATGGAATATACGTCTATTTGAGAAATAAGCCGACGATAAAAAACAACCTGATTTACAATAACACGGGTTGGGGCATACGTATTCAGAGTGATGCTGAGGAGTATCAGACGAAGGAAAAAGTGAGAGACAACATTTTTATGTGCGATGGTCGGGGGAATGTGGAGGGTGGTTTGTTGGTGGAGTGGTGTGTTATGATCAATCTCTATGACGAAGATTATAACTATGTCAACGGCACGTTGACCATAACTGATGCGACCGGGGAAGTGATATACCACAACCAGACCACTTATGTGGTGTTGTACATAACTGAATATGAGATTGAGAACAACGGAAAAATGATAATGCACACACCCCACAAACTCAAAGCAGAATACCAGGGCCGGACAGTAACCCTAACAATCAACATTAACCGCTCGCTTGACGATATAACGCTTCAATTCAAAGACGACACGCCCTTCCTGTTATATGGCCTGACAATAACCTGTTCCGGTTTGGTAGCCGCCATGTTCTGGCGCTCCCTGAGAAAAGAAAAAATATGCGATAAAACCCGAAAATCCGCTCACGGCAGATTTCACGCCTTTTTTACAACCAAAATGGATGGACCCAAAAAATAAATAAGCGGACGGTTATTCTCCTCTGTTCCCCAGGGTTGATGGATATGAGCAGCGCAAACGTTGACCTCAAAACTCTCAAACGCCAGGTAAAGATGAAAAAGAAGATGGAAAAAGCGGCCAAAAAGAAGGAGAAAAAGGCCAGAAAGGTTGAGAAAAAGATAAAAAAGAGGGAAAAGAAGAGGGAGAAAAAAGCCCGGGCGCTTATGAAAAAGATGGGAGTGGAGCCCCCAGAGGCCGGTGCTGGTGGGGGCGCGGAGATAGAAGTCGGCGGGGAACAGATGGTGGGGGGCATAGAGTGGGCGCTGCCATCCGGGGAAAAGCTTGAAAAGGTTGAGAAACAGCTTGACAGGTTGTTTGAACCCCGGGGAGAAGAGATAAGGCGGCGCTGGGAAGAGAAATATGGCACGCCCCCGGACATACCAGATGAACTCCTGAAACCCGTTGTGAAGGTTGAAGAGGTTGAGGGCATAGCAGAGGAAATACTCTCTGAAGAGCCCGTGGAAAAACCCGCAGCAGCGGAAAAAGCGGGGTGGCTGTCAAAACTGCCGTTTGGCAGGATAGGGAAGGCGAAAACCCGCGGGATAAGACCCGCCAGGGCGGCTCCCGGGCCAGGAGCGAAAGGGGTTGGCGGAATAATGGAACTCCTTCTTTTCAGAGTGCCGCCCAGAGGCCTTTATCTCTACCAGAAATACGGTGCTAACAGCACCAATAAAGCGGTGAAGGGCATAGTGTTCTTGATATCGCTGGTGCTCTGGTTCCCCATGTTGATAATACGCATTCCCATAACCATTATATGGTTCATTATCAGAACAGTGAAAAACAGGAAGAGCGCTGCTGCCTGAAATCAACTCCTGAGGTTCTCACATTTTTTTCATGCCCCGCCCCAGCCACTCGCTGACACTTTTCGCAGTATACTTTAGCGTGTCCAGCGCCCCCCGGTCTTTTCCGGCGCCATCGGTTTCACCTCTGAGTATGGCGTCAATGACATCGTCAGCGCTTTCAACGGGCACGGTGAAAACCGTGTATGCCCAGCCGATGTGATAGAGGTCGTGTGAGTCGCTGCCCCCGGTCATATTCTTCCCAAGTCCCATTGCGAGGTCTCTGGCTTTCCTGTTACTGCCCGGTCCAGATCGCCCGTTTTTCACCTCCACGACCCGGAAAGGGTTGTTTCTGACCTCTCTTTCGCCCAGACCGGACCAGAACCGATAGGGGTGGGCGGCGACGGCCACGCCCCCCATGTTTTCTATGGCCTCTATGGTCTCCGCCACGCTCATACCCCTCTGGACGTCCTCTCTGATTCCCAGGCCCAGCACGTGGCCAGAGGCTGTGGAGACCTCAACCCCCGGGACCATCAAAACGCCCATCTCTTTGCCCCACCGTTCTCCTTCCACGCCTCCCTGTATGGTGTTGTGGTCTGCTATGACCCCGCCGGCAAAACCCTTTTTCCTGAGCGCCTTTACGATTTCCCTGGGATTGACAGCCCCGTCCGGTGAATAGGATGAGTGGATGTGGAGGTCCATGACCACCGTGTCCTTTTTTCCCACACCGCCCCTGTCTGTTTCTCCGCAGCCGTCCATGTATCACACCAGCGCCAGCATCAAGGCCGTGGGTTGATATTATTTTTTCCACGTTTGAAAGATGGATCCCGTCTTCTATTGTTATGGTGTTCGCCTCCGGCCATGACTTTTTACCCACTATAGCACACTTTCACTCTTTTTCCGGCCCGGGAGGAAATGTCTCATATACCCCCTTCTTTATAAGGAACCTGCGGAGAACGAAGATATAGGGATGTAGGGAGTGAGAGACGTAGAGAGTGATATAGGCATGGCCGGTAGAGGAGAAGAAGGAGAGATGGATCTGTTTCGCCTTGCCAGATATCCTTTTTTAGGGAAGTCCGTGGAGGCGATAAAGTCGCTGGGCCTGGACATTGATTCCCTTCTGCATTCTCCCGCCTACGAGGAGGCCCGGGTGAGGGCTGTTGAGAGGGTCAGGGGGGCTGTTGAGAGGGGGGAGATAGAGGATGTGCCGCTGACGTCCACCACGGAGGCGCTGATGGAACTCCTCTCTTATCCCCTGGCGAGGATGGTGGTCTCATGTTCCGGTGACAGGTACCTCGTGTCTCGCTATGCTGTGGCGGAGGCAAAGCTTTTCACCCGCCGCCTCAAAAGTGATGTTTTTGGGTGGGATGCTGGCGGTGGAGGGTCTGTTTTTTCTCCTGACGCCCTTGAACTCTTGTTGGACATAGCGGGGAACATGGGGGTTGAGGCTGGCCATGACGAGGCTTTCGTGGAACATGGGGGCGGGTTGTGGGTCCATTTCACGGACTATCTGGCCCACACTGTCCAGATGAGGAGCGTTGAGTGGAAGCTCCTGAACCAGGTGGTAGTCTCTGGCAGGGTTTTTCTGCCCCCCGAGCGGTTTATACGATTGCTGGAGCACGCCGTCCAGGAGAGGGTTTCTCACAACCTGCCGGCTGCGGTGGACAGTGTCATAGAAGATGTTTTCGGAGAGGCGGCGCGGGCTCTCAGCCAGACGCTGGCTTCCAGGCGGAGAAATTACACTGTTGAGAGCGTGGGGTATCTGTCTCCGGCTTCGCTGCCGCCCTGTATGAAAAACCTCCTCGGAAAGGCACAGGCGGGGGAAAACCTGCCCCACAGCGCCCGATTCGCCCTCACGGCTTTTTTGCACACGATAGGTCTCTCCGGCGAGGACATACTCGCCCTTTTTTCCGCTTCTCCGGACTTCAATGAGAAGATAGCCCGGTACCAGATAGACCACATAACCGGGAAAACATCTGGCAAGGAGTATGTGCCGCCTGAGTGTTCAACCATGAAGACCTACGGTCTCTGTCCCGGCGAAGACGACCTGTGCAAGAGGGAATGGATGACTCACCCCCTCAAATACTACCGGTACATGGAGAGAAAGCGCCGCCGGGCGGGGAAAAAGGGTGGGCGGGGGAAAAAGGG
>CAZROC010000030.1:0-13369 GCA_964601625.1 uncultured Thermoplasmata archaeon
ACAAAATAGAAACATTGCAACAAACAGTAAACAGGCATGAGGAGATGATAACAAGAATGCGGGAAGGTAATGCACGAACAGAAACGCAAATAGAAAATGTACAATCACAACTTGAACAACTAAATAAGAAAATGGATATAATATTAGAGAGGATAGGAAAATGATATTTCTATTAATTTTAATTGTGTTAGAATTAGGATATTTAATCTATTTTATTAGAGAGCGATTATGAGATGTGGGATAAAAGAAATACTATTATACTTGTTCTTATTCTGGCTGTTATTGTTTTCGGTTACTTATGGGGACGAAGCTATAAAGACAATCAACAATATCGAGAGTCAATTAAACAGCTTAGAAATGAACTTATTGCATATAAAAGCATTAATAGACAGCTATCAGAGCAGAATAAACGATTTGCAGAAAGCATTACAGAACTCAGAAAACAGCTTACAGAGTACAGAAGCAGAATTGCAGAAGCAAGAAAAATTGTTGCAGGATTACAAAAAGACACTGGCGCAATATCAGGAGAACTACAACAGGCAATTGAAACAGTACGAAGAATTAAAACAGAATTACAGAAACTTAAAAAATCGTTACAATCGGATGGCAATAGGGAGTAGTGGTATTATATTATTATTAATAGTGGGGTTATTTGTAAAATGAAAAGTAAACTGAAAAGCAGGAAGTTTTTGGTATTCGTTATATGGCTGATTATCACTGTGTATTTAGTGATAGTTAAACAGGACACAACACCATTACAGTATTTCTTCGTTATATCAGCCATTTATATTGGGGGACAAGCAACAATCGATGGGATTGAAAAACTAAAGAAATAAATTAGATACCCTCCTTTTTTATATATTTCTCTTAATCCTCCTCCTTCAAAGCCCTGATAGATTTAGTTATCTATCGGGGCTATTTTATATTCCAACACATAACCATTGTATAACTATAAGTTATATTTTTTGAATATAGTATAAGAATAAATATTGAATATTTTATAATTTTTTTTCGTTTTTTTTTGAAAAAATGCTTGACAAGAAAATAAAAAGTGTTATAATCTATAGTGTAAATAATATGAAGGAGGAAGAAAAATGAGAGTGAAAAAAAACGAGTACATCAAAAAGTTTTATCCTGAAAATGAGAAGGAGAGAGAGAAGTTAAATTCTCTTCTCCCTATAGCTTGGGACAGGGACGGTGAGGAGTACTACTTCACCGATCCCGATGATAATGAAATAGAAAAGGAGGTGGAAAAATGAAGGCATTCAGAAATATTGATATAAATGACCTTCTTGAAATAATAAAGGACGGGGTTGTACATCCTCGTCCTTTTACTCCGAATGCCGACAGTGAAGCTCCTGTCGGTAATTGGAGTTTTTGGTTCAACGCTCCTACTCTATTCGGGAGTAGGGGCGATATTATTGTTGTTGGCGAGTTGGAAAATTACAACTCGTCAATGATGAGATATTCTACCAAGGACGACTATGACTTGGTAGAATACGAGGTTGAGGAGTATTACACTTCTCAACCCATACAGGTAGAGAGGATTATTATTCTCGATACCTGTATATCTGACATTCCCGAAGATGGAATGTGTACCGACATCTTTGGGGATGTATATTTTAATGGAAAGTTTTCTTGCCATAGTGATGATGAGATTTTTGGAGAGCTTATTATCACTATGGATAATGTAAAGAAGCTTTCCGAAAATTTTGAAATTGAAGTAGTAAGGTGGAGTGATGTTGTTTTAGAGTGGCACATCAATCGCCGAGCGACTGAAATAAATAGGGTGGAGACACCCGATTATAATTAAAAAATAGGAGGGTAAAAAAATGAGATTATTTATTTCAAAAACTTATTATTTCTTAACTAATTTATTCTCCAAGTATCTCAAGAAAAGGGGTACTTTCAGAAAACATTTGCTGAATTCTATTTATATGATAGAACTTAGCAAGAGAGGGGGTAAAAAATGAGATGGATTGATTATCTTAAAAAAGTTGGCTGGAAGGAAGGCCAGCCATATACTCTGCAAGAAGTAGCAGATTTTGAAAGGGTGGCAGCTGCCCTTCAGAGAAAAGAAGAGATGAAGAGAAATCTTCTCTTTAAAAATCAAAATAGGAGGGGGAAATAATGAATAAGAAAGAAAGAATTTATTTGGCTTCAGGAACGGCGGAGGTAACTCCGCCAGAAAACGCCCGTTATTTTGCGGGCGGATTTGATTGGAATAATGAGATTTATTTCTACGATGAAAATAAAAACTTCATCGTAGGATATAGTGTCCGCTGCAACGGGGCGGACGTTGAATTGGTCAGGCTTACTGAGCCTGATCCGTCAATTTATTGGGAGAATGGGTTTCCATTACTCCCAGCTGGAAGGATGTTTCCCCCTATAGGGGGCAAACTATAACATGCTTTTTTATGACCTGCTTGAAGGGATTAAAATTAGAGGAGGAGAAAAATGAAAGATTACAGGGATAAACTTCAAAAATCTGCCGAGAAAAATGAAATAAGTCCATTAAAATACTGGCATATGTTAATTGTGACGTATCAACTAATGAATTCAGAGGAAAAAGAAAAAGAATATAAAAAATTACAAGGGGGTGAAAATGTATAAAATAGAAATAAATGACGAAGAATTTGATTTATTACAGTTTTTAGTCTGGACGTATACAGGCTATGATGATATATCTATAGATTATATCAAAAAATTTTTTAAAGAGAGTGGTTTTAGCATTAAAAACAAAAGATATTTTCGGGAAGATATAAAAAATTTATGGGATAAAATAGTGGTAACAAAAAATAAACAGGAGGTGTAAAATGAGCAAAAAGAACAAAAGCAAAATTGTCTATTTTCGGACAACTGATGATTTAAGAGAGAAAATGGATAAGTTAATCGAGGAGTATAATAAAACTTATCCGCAAAACATTAAGTTAAAGATGAGCAGCCTTGTAGATATTATTCTACGGGGCACTTTAAGAGACATCGAAAGACCCGAAGAAATTCGGGAACTTTTGAAAAAATCAATATAGGAGGATTAAGATGGCAGAGAAAGAAGAAAAGAAAGAAGAGAAAAAAGAAGCAAAAATTGAGGAAAAAGAATATAATTTTTACGAGGCCTTTACAAAAGCTCTTGCTGAAATGCCTGAAAAATTACCTATGGTCGAGGGGCAGATAGGGCACAGAAAATATAACTATACTCCGCTGGATAAAATAGTTAATACTGTCAGGCCTATTCTTGCTAAATATGGACTTGCCATAACACAAGAAATTCAAACATCAAGCATTAATGAACCTAAAGTAATGGTTAGTACCATTATTTACGACAAAAAAGGTCATAAGCTATCAACTCCCTGGGTAGAGTCACAGATTGTTGAGACCGTAGGAGGAAATCAACTACAGGCGCTTGGTGCAACAATAACATATCTAAGAAGATATTCTATATCTGCGTTTCTCAATATTGCAACCGAAGAAGACACCGATGCGACTAATGTAATGGCAGAAAAAAATTATAAATTCATATCTAAATCCACTAAAGACAAAAGAAAAGAGCTCCCTGAAGAAATGAAAGAAAAAATTAATGAAATATGGCAAAAAGTGAAAGAGGCCAGAGACCTGGGGATACTTGACGATGAAATCGCATTAAAACAGCGTGAGGCTTTGAAAAAAGTGTCAACATGGTCTGGTGTGGAAGCACTTGAGAAAGCGATTTACAGACTAATAGAAGTTGAGCACCAGCGCAAAGCAAACCAACTAAAAGAAGAAGCAAAAGAAGCCGCAAATGAGGATTTTACCGAAACAGGAGAAATAGGCGAAGTAGAGCCAGAGTATATTGAAACTAATGATCTGCCTCTATAGGCAGGTCTTAATATTTTAAAATATTATAGGAGGGTAACATGAACGAATTAATACTGAAGAAAAACATTAATGATGTAATCGTGCAGATTAGTTTAAAAGAGATTAAAAACGAAAAAGAGTATGAAGTTACAGGGCAGTGGCTAAAAAGAGTAAAAGAAACTGAAAAAATGGTTGATGGGTATTTTGACCCAATAAAGAAAGAAAAGTATGCTGAATACAAAGCTGTATTGGAAAAGATGAAAAAATTTAAAGAACCATTGATTAAAGTTGAAAGAGTAGTAAAAAATATGCGTGTAGAATATAAGCGAAAAGTTGAAGAAGAGCTACGAAAGCAAAGACAGAAATTGATGGAGATGGTCGACACTCAGGAAGAGAAAAAAGAAATTGCGAAAATTGTGGATACCGAGGTAAAAGAAACCGATGGTATCTACCATTATACTGTCTATGATTTCGAGGTTGAAGATTTCGATAAAATACCAAGAGAATATTTAAGGCTTGATGAAAAAAAGATAAGAAGCAAAGTTCGAGCAATGGGCAAAAGTGCAAATATTCCTGGTATTAAAGTAATCGAAAAAATAATCGAAGGGGTAAGAACATGAAAGAAACGAACTATATAATCTCTGGGGATTTAGTGATCCCCAGAGTTACCCATATACTAAATGCGATGGGAATAGTGGACACCTCGTGGTATACCGAAGAGAGCGCCAATCGAGGTACAGATATACATTTGTTGACAATGTTTATTGACGATGATTTGATAAATAGCAACGAAGTGGATGAAGGTCTGCGAGGATATCTAAAAGCTTACGAAAAGTTTAAAAAAGAAAACAAAACAAAAGTTATTGAGAGCGAAACTGAAGTTATCTATAGAAATATTTATGGTGGCCATATAGATCGTGTTATGGAAATTAACGGCAATAAATACATAATAGATATTAAAACTGGACAATTCGTAAATTGGCATGGTATACAGTTGGCAGCTTATGGCTTGGCGTATGACCCAGAATTGAATAGAGCTATATTACAATTGAGAGCTAATGGCAGATATACATTTAAAACATCTTATAAAGGCGAAAGTTTATCAAATGATTTCTGGATTGACAGCTGGGTGAATATTTTGAAGAGATATTACAAAGAAACTGAGAACAAGGAGTTAAAACTATGAAAGAAATAATCTTGCCAGCGGTAGAAAGATACCATACTGGAAGACCTGATTTATTGGCTTTCAGGGTTGTTAACCCAAACCAGCAAATAGCTATTGCGCAGCTTGTGAGGTATCAGGAGATCGAAAGAAAGAGGAAATCAAACTTTTATCATGTAAGGATTAAACCACCATTCAGGCCACGTTCCACTGGGAAAAACAGTCAATGCAACAGGTTTAACGGCGGTATTCAACTAATTTGTAAGGATCGAGGACTTGACTTTGACGATTTGAAGATGTACATCAAGAGAAGGGCATTAAAAAGAGGCTATCCATTTTTAAGAGACGAAAATGGCAATATAGTATATTCGCTGCTTGATGGAGAGCCTTTGCCTTTGCCCGAAAGATACGCAAGCGTTGAGGATGCAATTTTGCTTAATGAAGAGCTTGACCAGGTTGCAGCGGAAATGGGTGTTATATTGTGGGATGAAAAACTGTATTAAGAGGAGTATAAATGAGTATTAAAAAAACTAAGAAAAGCAGTAAAAGCGAAAGGAAGAAACTTATTAAAAAACTGGATAAAATATTCAGTGAATATATTCGATTGAGAGATGGCTATAAATGTGTTTTGTGTGGTAGCAGAACAAATGTTCAGGCAGGCCACCTTATCACAAGGAACAAATATTCCACAAGGTGGAACGAAGAAAATGTCTTTGCGCAATGCAAAAGTTGTAATTACAGACACGAATACCAGCCAGAAATATACACAAGTTGGTACATAGAAAAGTTTGGAGAAAAGAAATATTTAGATTTAGTTAAAAGGAGCAACGTAATTGTGAAGTATAAAAATTATGATTTAGAAACTATGATAGAACATTATAAACAGAAAATAGAAAAACTAAAACAAAAAGAAAATGGAGGCAAATAATGGATAACTTAGAAAAGATTGGAGTATTATGGGCAAACGTAAGTAAGAATGATAATAAATATTTCAGCGGGACAATAACTTTGAATGGGCAGAGCTATAATATACTTATCTTTAGAAACAACAAAAAGAAAACAGAGAAAAGCCCAGATTACCAGATATTTTTAAAAGAGGAAAGAAAGGAACATAACATAAGTTACAGGGATTATGAAGAAGACAATGATTATATATATTAATTTAGTGGTTTTTTACTTGAAAGAAAATAAAAGAGATATTATAATAAGTATATGGCAAACAGAAAAAATAGAAAAGTACCATTTATAAGAAAGCCTATTAAAGGGCGGGAAAGGTGGTTCTGTGGTACTCCACCTTCTGTTTGCCGACATACCCGCCTTTTAGTAGGCTTTTTTTTATTTTCTTTGTTAACAGGAGGAAACTATGAATAAGCAAACAGAAAAAGTATATTTAAATTTATTAGCAAAATCGCATGTTTTTGGCAACCCCGTAAAGCTTGATTTTCAAGAATTATCAAGCCATACGGGGTTTTCTATTTCCGTGTGTAAATATCTATTAAAAAAAACTTATCAGAGCAGAATATGTTAAACCAGCATCTTATCGGGACAATAGTAAACTTATAGTATACAACATCTACGAAAATGACCCCGAATTAAATAAAAAGATTAATTAGAAGGAGTTAGCAAGATGGATAATTTTAATCAAACCGAAAAAAGTCTAATCACATTAAGTAAAACTATGAGCCTATTTTTGGGAGAAGAGAAAACAGCAGATTTAATTGCTTTATATACTTTTTACTACTATACCTCTATGTGGCAAAAAACAAAACAAATAAAAGTAACAACCGATTACACAGCAGAAAAATTGAAATGGACAGTTAATAAAGTAAGAAAAATAAAGAAAGAATTAAAAAGATTAAACTTGATTGAAGATATTATCAAAAGAGATAGAAATAATAGAATAAAAGGACACTTCATTGGAGTAAAGGAGGCAGAATAAAAGAATGAAAAAATCAAATTACACACAACAAAAGATTTTCAACATTCTTAAACAATTTTCAGGAACAAAGAATATTTTGGCAATACCCAGATTTTTTATTGAAATCACGGATGATATAGAAGAAGCAATAGTACTATCACAACTTATATACTGGCATGATAAATCTGTGAACGATGGATGGGTTTATAAAACATATAAAGATTGGGAAGAAGAAACAGGCCTCTCTGAATATAAAGTGAGGAAAGCTAAGAAAAAATTAGAAGAAAAAGGGAAAAAAGAAAAAGATGGGAAAGAAAAAGATGAGAAAGGTTGGATAGAAACAAAAATAAAAAAAGCAAATGGAAATCCAACTGTCCATTACAGATTAACTGAGAAATTTTTTGATGATATAGTTAAACTACTTGAAGAAACGAAACCTAAAAGTTCACAGGAACGTTCCTTAAAAAATCAAAGAAACGTTTCTGAAAAAATTAAAGAAACGAATCTTAAAAATTTAAAGAAACCAGTAACAGAAACTACTACAGAAACTACTACAGAAAATATATATATTGTCGAAAACTCATTTTCGACCAAAGACCCACCAGATACAAATAAGAAACCAAAAAAGAATGAAAACAATGGTAACGATGAAATAAATAAGAAAGCAAAAATGGTATTGAAATATTTAAATGAAAGAGCCAATCGTAACTTCCGTAAAGTGAACAAGCACATAACTGCAAGATTGCGTGAATATGATCTAATTGATTTGATCGATGTAATAGACTGGAAAGTAGCAGAGTGGGGCGAAGATGAAAAAATGAAAAAATATATAAGACCAGAAACATTGTTTTCGGCTGAACATTTCGATACGTATCTGGATGAAGCAAACCAACATTTATTGAGATGGAGTTTTGATAATATTTATCATAGAAAAATATTAAGAGAACAAATAAAAGAAGCTGAACGCAAGGGATGGCAGTTACCAAAAGCATTAGAGATACACGAGTGGAAGGAGAAAGGTTATGAAAGATGGCGACAAAAAAGGGTTGAGAAGCTTTTACAGGACTACGCAAACTGGTGATCCAATATTGTGTTATGATCTGGGATATGGCTATATTCCAGCTCAGGAGTACCATTATTACAAAGATAATTTAAAATATAGTGATGAGAGTATAAAAGATAAAGCAATATTATACAAAGATCTGATAATGGAATCAGAACTTGAAACTGAAAAGGAAAGGATAAAAACACAAATAACAAATCTAAGAGATTTGATGATATATATATATAAAAACTTGTTAAGCAATGAAGAAAGGGGGGATGTGAAGGGAAAACTAAAAGAAAGTATGACCAGTGAAGAAAAGATAAAGTGTTTTCCAGAGAAATACAGAAACGTATTGCGTTTGCGCTTGGCTTATGATGAGAGAAACGGGACCAAGAACGAAACTACGAACGAGACCAAAATTGTTGAGTACACAAAAAATATTGAGGATAATATAGCTGAAAATAAATTGGTAGATGATATAATTCTTGAGGGAGTAGATAATATAACTAATCCATTTTTATAAAATATTGTAAGGAGGAATTAAATGCTTCTAACAATAAATGAGTTATCTAAAAAATATGGTATAAACCCAGGTACAATAAGTATGAGGATACACCAGACAAAAAATTGTAGAATACCTGCAATCCATAAAGGACGTAATACTTATGTGGATGAAGATGTGTTCTTAGAAATGAGTAAAAAAGTAAAAAGAGGTAGACCAAAAGGTAGCGATGTTTTTGAAAAAAATTCGTATGCTTTGAAAAAACTGAAAGAAATGGCTGGTAAAATACCAGCAACTACACTTGCAAAACATCTTGGATATCGTCCCGAGACAATAAGAAAGAAAATTAAACAATTAGGGCTGCCTGAATACAGTTGTCGTACCAAGAAGCAAAGAAATATTTTGCCTGAATATCCTGATGGAGAAAAGTTTTATCGTAATTATCAAGCAATGTATTTCTTTTACAGCCAACTTTTGTACAAAAAGAGAGAAGAAAATTATGAATGATTGGGGAGCTATTTTAATAATAATACAGGTTATAATTGTATTTGTAGTTATAGATTTAATTAATAGGAGGTAATTATGGCAAAGGAGAGAATATTTAAAATTGAATGGAGTGATGAACTTTTTTACTTGGTAGATTTAGAGTCAATTTATGCGGTCGAGGTAGAGAAAGACGGCAACGGTAGTTATAAATATATTAAGGCTTTCACCAAAGAAGGGAGACTCATAGAAATAGGAAAAGACCAAGCAGAGGATTTTGTAAAAGCATGGCTTGAAATAAAAAGATAACTTGTGGGCATCTTGTAGTGTATCTTGTGGGGTCTTAAAAAGATAAGGAGGATGAAATGGAAACTTCGAGATATATATGGTATGATAAATATATTCCAGAATTAAAAATCCCAATACGACCTCCTTTTTTAGGAACGGCTAAATTAAATGAACTCCCAGATACAGATTATTCTGTATACTTAATCTATAAGCCAATGAACATAAGACTGAAAAATAAATATCTTTACAAATTTTGCTTTTGGAAATTTCATTAGATAAAAAACGAGTTTCTTAATAAAGAATAAATTATATAAGGAGAATAAAATGGTATACATTAAACTCTGGATGATTACCTATGGGATAGTTATTTTTGCGTGGCTGTTATTTGCCTGTGGATTAGGATTTTTAATCTGGGCTGGAGTTGTTAAGGAAAACAAGAAAGAAAAATTTATTACAGGTTTATTCTTAATCAGTCTTACTTTTGCATTATTTGTTTATCTGAGTATGCCTGTACAATGGAAAATATTGGCAAATATAGGAGGATTATAAAATGGATAAGATATTGCTAACAGTTGATTTAGTCCCACAAACGGTATGGTATAAAAATCTAAGAAGTATACTAAATAAAGAGGAATGGGATATAATAAGAAGATGGGCTTATAAAAAAGCAGGCTATAAATGTGAAATATGTGGTGGAAAAGGCGATAAATGGCCAGTAGAAGCGCACGAAGTATGGGAATATGATAACAAAAATAAGATACAAAAACTTATAGATGTAATAGCTTTATGTCCTATGTGCCATAAAGTTAAACATATTGGGCTGACACAATTAAGAGGGGAATATGATTTTGCGTTACAATATTTGGCGAAAGTAAATAATTGGTCGTTAAATGAAGCAAAGGAATATATTGATAGACAAGTAGATGTATGGAGAAAAAGGAATATGTATGAATGGGAAACTGATATAAGTTTTGTAAGAAATCTATTAGCAAATATAGGAGGGTTGTAAAAATGTTAAATCCATTTAAAAGAGTTATTGTTTATCCAAGATTTCATAATATTGGTTGGAGTAGTTATACTCGAAAATCACTAAAAAGAAATAAGTTTTTTCAATGGTATGTTTGGAGTCATCGAGCAATATATAGTTTTGGAGTAGGAGACAAAATTAAATATAATGATGATTTGCTTATATTATCGCATGGTTGGATCAAAGGAGCACCTAAATATGAGGAAGAAGAAGAACGAATACAACAAGTAAGAAGTATGTTCAAAGATGGTAAGCTTGTTATAGAGACTTTACAACAAGCGCGATTTTTAGCAATAAGATTTGCTGAGTCTGTGGCATAGGAGGGTTATAAAATGACAATGAATAATTGTATAGAAATAATTGATTATATTAATTATCGTTTTAGAAAAATGAAGCATAGCTGGTATGAATGGGTAATAAAAATTGATTGGGATAAAATAATGAAGTGGTATAAAATATTAAAAAAGGAAAATAATAAAAAAGGAGAAGAAAATGAAATATAAAGTAGGAGATAGGGCAAAGATTAGACAATGGGAAGCAATGAAAAGGCAGTTTGGACTTGATAACAATGGAGATATAAAAAATCATTTTTCTATAACGATGAAAAGATTTTATGGTAAAATAGTAAGAATAATAGCCGCATCTGAAGATTGTTATAATATATATGAGGATAATGCACCATATTATTGTTTTAATGATACTATGTTCGAAGGATATGCCTTTGAATATGGAGAAGAAGCTGAATTTAGCGATGATAAAGAAGATTGGTGTAAGAGAATATTATGTTGGCTATATCGATGGGGCTGAATATCCTTATGTATGCGTTTCTGGTTCTTATAGAGAAAATTTTAGAAACGGGAAAAAATATATTTCTAAAAAATGGCGATATGCACGACCTATTCAAAAGAAGCATACTATCATCATTGACGGTAAAGAAATTGAAATAAGTGAAGAGAGCTATCAAAAGTTAAAGGAGAGTTTAACAGGAGAAATAAATGTATAGGATTTTATCTTACAGTGGCGGGAAAGATAGTATTCATTCATTGTATCTTGCAAGGATTTATAATGTGAAAATGGATGAGATTATGTTTATTCCTTCAGGATTTGATTATCCAGAAATCTTAAAAGAAATTGAATACTTATCTAAAAGCAAATATAATGTACATATTTTAGACACTAAATACAGTTTAAAGGATTATGTAACCACTTATAAGCGAAAGTGGGGAAAGAAAAAAGGATTGCCTTATTCTTTTCCAACTATACATAATAGATGGTGTATTGGGAATATAAAAGTAAATCCATCTATCAAATATTATAAAAATATTAAAGATAATATAGAATTAATTATAGGTTATAGTTATAGCGAATTAAAAAGATTAGAAAATTATAAAAAATCTATTAAATCTAAGTTACCTAATATGAATATAATTATTAAGAGTTTACTTGTAGATTGTAAAGTAACAGAAGATAAAGTTTTAGAAGATTTGCGAAATAACATTAAAGATGAATTTATATTAAAGCTATTTTCGTTTGTTTCTCCTTTGTATAAAGAAAAAAATAGAGTAGGTTGTTATATATGCCCTTTTCAGGGGAAAAAAGGATTTACTTTTTTGAAGCAAATACATCCTGAATTATTTCAAGAAGTTGTAAAATTGGAAGAAGAAAATTATAAAATTACGGGTGTATCCATATTACAGGAAGGATTATTGAAAGATATTATCAAAAGTTAAAGGAGGATTTAAATGGTGAAAATAAGAGTTAAACATAATGGTAAATATGTAGATGTTTGGGTAGTAAGCGAAAAATGCAAAGATTATGATTGTCTTGCAATTGGGAAATATAGACATATGAGTAAATCGATAGATGGTACTATTGGGATAATTCTGAATTATTGAAGGAGAAAAGATGATTAAAGAACCAAAAATAAAATTAAGAAGGAGAGATGCTTATTCACCTCGTTCTGCATCTTGGACACTTTATAAACCAGAAAAACTTGCTGAGATACTTGAAGCTTCACCAGAAATAGTTGATGAAGCTCTTGAGAAAACTGGGTTTTATAAGGCCGTGAAAATTAGAGAAGGTTTAATAAAATGGAAAATGTTATTATTAGACCAATGCAAAGAATTGGAAAAGAAAAGAAGCCAGTTAGAAAAAGAATTGAAAGATATAAAATTACAATTAAAAGTTAATAATAGTATCTTGCAGAATATTAGAAACTTACTTAGAATACCAAGAGAAAAAGAAGGTGCAGACAAAATCATAAATAAACTTTTTATGAAGGAGGAATATATGATTAAAGCAGTTTTATTTATATCAGACAACTGTCCTGCCTGTAAACCTTTTAAAAGAAAACTTGATAATGTGATAAAAAAGTTTGAAGCAATGGGGTATGACATCCAATTAGAAATAATCAATGGTAGTAACAACATTGACAAATGCAAAGATTATAATGTGATGAGCTTTCCAACATTGATCTTGGTAGAGAATGGGCAGGAGAAGGATAGATGTGTAGGTAATATGAGTGAGAAAACAATATTTTACAAAATCCATAATTTAGTAGATGGATGGGAGGATTAAGATGCATAAGGCATTTTTTGTTACAAAGAAAAAAGTTGAAATTGTAATTATAATATCTACAAATTTTATGGGATTAGGTATGAATGTAATGCAAATATATGGTTGTTGGGAGTGGGAATTGAGAATTTTTTGTTTTAGCATATCATTTTTTTTTAAAAGGAGAAATTAAAATGGAAAAACATCCAAATAATATGAATATTTACATTGTAGAAAGAGTAACAGTGGGGGGATTTAACGAAGATGAAAATTGTGAAATTATGCGTGCCTTTACTTCTTTGGAAGAAGCTAAAAAATTCGTAGAATCTCAGAAAGATTTTTACAAATGGGACTGTGATGGGTGTTTAGATACTATGGAGAAAAATAATATATTTTATTCAATAACAAAAACTAATTTAATAGGAGATACTAACAAAACTTAAAATTAATACAGTAGGTAAACAAATGAAAAAACATCCAAACGATATGAGCAAAGAAGAATTAAAAGAATTAGTTTTTGCTATGGGATGGGCTGCATTAGATTTAGGTCAACATCT
>CAZROC010000031.1:0-12237 GCA_964601625.1 uncultured Thermoplasmata archaeon
TCTTCCCAATCTTTTTCGAATTAAACACCGGAGCAAAAATAATGTCTATGATCACCTTTATACTTGGAGGGGTGTGCCTTTTCTATTATTACAATGAATTCAAAAAACTACCGGAGGGATAATAATGAGTGATGTTATTAAAGTTAAGGTATATAGGGTTAAAACAAAACTAGTTCTTTTGTTTATATTCATAGTCGTTTATTTTATTTCAGTATTTTATTTTTCTATGTCTAAATTGACGTTATTTGATGCACCTATTGTTTTGCTAGGGGTAATAATGATATTTGTAATTCTGGTGGACATCTATGATGATCCACTTTATATTTATGTATCTAAAAATGGCCTTTTGTTAAAGTTTTTAATAGGGGAGCATCTAATTCGCTGGGACGAAGTTAATGCTATATATACAGAACGCGATTATTTCGGTTTTACGATGTTCAAAATCAAAATAAAAGGGAAAAAAGTGCCGATAATTATAGGTGGTAAGATAGAAAATGGGGGGAGGGATATAATCATGGCGTACGAAAGGTATGTGAGTGGAAAACGGCCCATAGTGAACTCCGAAAAAGGATGTGGTCGTGTTGGGCATATGCTTTGATATGTCTCATGGGGTTAGAGCCGACTACGCCAGGCTTAAAATATTATTATATGGCAACCAATACGTCTGGACTCCAATCTCCTACCCGACCCAGAGGACCTTTTCTGCCCATCTTGATATTGATTACTGGTCTGATTACCAGCTGGACTTCAAGGTGGAAATAAAAACCATGGATATCAATGGCAACATCATGTCTGTCACCCAGACCGTTTCCTCAGCGTGGTTTGGGTTGTTGAAGGATGTGTGGAACGCCATTGTGGAGTTTTTCAAGGCGGTTAAAGAGAAGGCGCTGGAAGTCTTGGCGGGGTTGGTGGAGTGGGTGGTGGAGCGGGTTAGGGGTTTTGTGAATATGTTGGTTAACACTGTGAAGTCTGTTTTTAGTGATGTTATTGATGGGTATGGTTTGTTTTTGTCTGCTCTGGCTGGTGTTGTGGTGGGTGCTGGTGGTGCTGGTGCCTCTGGTGTTGATGTTGTGGGTGGGGGCTTTGGTTTTGGCGATAAAAAAGATGCCGTGCTGGGTGGCTCTCAGCCCGGCGGTCAGAGAGTGTTCTCTCTTTCTTCTGATATTCTTAACGCTGTTTTGGCTTTTGTTGATGTTATGTTAAAGGTATATCTTGTGATGTTTGGTACCATCATGGCAGGTGTTGGTCTTTTCCTGGCTTTAAAGGCTGTCACTTGTGGAATGGAGGCTGTCGTAGAGACTACAATCTTTGGCCTGGCAGAAGACCTGGTAGTCGCATCCCTCATAGGCGTGCTTGCCAGTGGGCTCTGGGATAGTATACAAGAGCTTGTAGATAACGAAGAAACAGACACCCAGACGTTCTGGGATTTCATCTCCGGTTATATCGGCATAACAGTCTCCTACACAGCCACAGTAATAGAAATAATAAACACATTTATCGAATATGCAAAGAAAAAAGCCTTCTCCTGGTTCATCTTAGGTCTAACCCTCGCAATATCCGGATACTTCCTAGACGCAGCGACCACAGCAATGGAACTAACAGGCAACGGACTAAAAACAGCCGATGCCATTGGCATACTATTATCACTAGGAGGTCTACTGATGATGATTGTAGAAAAAAGTAGTAAAGGGCAGCAGACTTTAGAGCGAACCTCTCCGCTTTTGACGATGCTGGAATGGGTGATAGCTATAGGTGGGCTTGGAAAAGCCATAATTGATACCTTAGCAGATAAGTCATCTGGTTGGAGCGGATGAATATGGAATGGGTGCTAAGCGGAAAATGTAAAAAATACGGTGATATCCTCACTATTTTTTTTGGAGAACTTATAGGACTTATATTTTTGTACGTAGTTGTTGAGATAGAAATATCTGTTTTGGTCATTGCTTACATAGTTGTGATGAGCTTTCTAACATTAATATTTTATGCTACGAGATCGCGGTGGTATCCTTTGGTTGTCAGATTGGATAATGACGTGTTTTCTATGGAGCGTTTGGAACCGAATGGATCTCTCACGGAGGTAATTAATCCTGTAAAGCTCAACACGATACACAAGGTTGTTATAAAAAAACATGTTTTCTATCTTTTCCACGTAGGTGATGATGGCTTTAGGTATGTGACTACTTTTGGATTGGCGGGGATGATAGATCGCCTCATGCCTTCTTACAAAGAAGAGATAAGAAAAAGGCAGGAAATTCTCAACGAAATCTTGAAAAGAATTGATAGAAATCGGGTTGAGATTGTGGATAAGAGGAAAAAGAAAAAGATATGATGATGGTGGGTGAGAAGAGATGGCTCGTTTTCATTGTCTCGTGGTTATATGTTTCTCTTCCATTTATGTGGATTAACAATATTTGTGAGATGGTGATACACATTGGATATGGGCAAGATGATCTATAAAGAGAAGACCAGAACGCACTTTTTATTGTAGGGTGTAGCCTTTCTTTAGTTGGTCTTTTGTCTCTGTTTTTATCATATATTTTCTGGAGAGATCTGCCGGAAAAATTGGGAACGCCGTGGTTTAAGATTTTCTTGCTCTTTATATTGTCCGGGCTTGTTTCTCTGGGTAGTTTTTTAGGTTTTTTTCGCTCTATTTCATATGACAATCTCGTTATATACGAAAAGGGTTTTTTATTTCCC
The DNA here is from genome assembly GCA_964601625.1 of uncultured Thermoplasmata archaeon. Taxonomy (GTDB): domain Archaea; phylum Thermoplasmatota; class Thermoplasmata; order JAGHBH01; family JAGHBH01; genus CAZROC01. The sequence goes on from CAZROC010000031.1 coordinate 2,698, forward strand.
GAAAGGACGTTCATAGAGTGGTTAATGAAAAAGCGGACTTTTTTTATTCTTCAAGGGCATGGCTCGCATTGAAATTCAGCATACAAGGGGAAGCAAAATCAGCCGACCGATTGTGATTGTCATGAAAGACGGGAAGAAGTACAATATTTTTTGGGGGACGCTCAGAAACCCCACAAAGTGTATAAACTGATCAAAAAAGGCATTGAAAATGGTGAACTTGGACTTGACGACCTCAGAGAGATAGATGTGCTGGCTAGCCCTAGAAGAAAGAAGATTTTGTACGTCGGAAAGAGGCGTGGGTAACTTTTTTCTTTCTTTGTTGTTTTGTGGTGGTTTGATGGCGTCTGCTGGTTGTTTGTGGGGTAGTCCTCGTTGTCCTTTCACAGCCAACATCATGTGTGTCACCCAGACCGTCTCCTCGGCCTGGTTTGGGCTGTTGAAAGACGTGTGATGCTGTGGGTTTGTTTGGCGTTTTGCCGGCGACTATTGGGGTCTATCAACCTTTTTATATGCCACGTCTTTTTTCTCTGGAGGAGGAATGAAGATGGCGCTGCGGGTGTACAACACGCTCTCCGGCGAGGTTGAGGAGTTCAAACCGCTCGTGGGCAACAGGGTTTATATGTTCGTCTGTGGTCCAACGGTGTACGACCACTCCCACATAGGCCATGCCAGGACGTACATAGCGTTTGATGTCATTGCCAGGTATCTGGCTTACAGGGGTTACAGCGTGTTCTATCTGATGAACGTCACCGATGTTGATGACAAGATGATACAGCGGGCCAACGAGGTTGGCGTCCCCGTTGAGGACCTGGCGGACATGTACTTCAAATCTTTCCTTGAGGACATGGAAGCGCTTGGGGTGAACTCTGTCAACCTCTATGCCAAGGCGACGGAGCACGTGCCGGAGATAATCTGGCAGATCCAGACGCTCATTGAAAAGGGGTATGCGTATGAGAGCGGCGGCTCTGTCTATTTTGAGGTCAGGAAGTTCAGCGATTTCGGAAAGCTCTCGCGCCAGAAACTTGAGAGTCTGAGGGCGGGTGCGAGGGTTGAGATCAGGGACGAAAAGCGCAACCCGGAGGATTTTGCCCTCTGGAAGGCTCACAAGCCCGGGGAGCCGGTGTGGGATTCTCCGTGGGGGCCCGGTAGGCCGGGGTGGCATGTTGAGGACACGGCCATAACGATGCGTTATTTCGGAGAGCAGTACGACGTACATGGCGGTGCCAGAGACCTGATATTTCCACACCACGAGAGCGAGATAGCAATCGCTGAGAGCATCACCGGGAAAAAGCCGTTTGTTAAATACTGGTTGCACACCGGTTTTCTTAACGTTAACGGCGAGAAGATGAGCAAGAGCCTTGGCAATGTTATAACGATAAAAGAGATGCTCAAAAGGTACAGGGCGGAGGTCATAAGGTTTTTTATGCTTCACTCTCACTACCGGAGTCCCATTGATTTCAGTTTTGATCTGATGGAGGAGGCCGAGGAGGCGTATAAGCGTCTGGAGACAACGGTTGAAAACCTCCGCAGGGAACTGAGACGACATGGCGGAGGCAGAGGGTCTGGTCTGAGCGCGGATGGTGGTGAGAGGGGAGAACTCTCAAAGGCTGCTATAGAAGCCCGAAAGCGTTTCATAGAGGCCATGGACGACGATTTCAACACCAGAGAGGCGCTGGCGGTTCTTTTCACCTTTTCAAAAGAGGTTAACAGGCACCTGGCGGAGGGAGACCCATCGGTTTCTGATCTCAGAGACGCTCTGGATGTCTTTGAGGACTATGGCCGTGTATTGGGGCTTTTCAGATCAAAGTGCGAGGACCTCTCCGGTGTTATTGATGCTCTGGTCTCAATCCTCCTTGAAGAGCGGGAGAAGGCGAGGAAGAGAAAGGACTGGGAGACCGCCGACAGGATTCGCGACCGCCTCCGCGAGGCGGGAATAGTTGTTGAGGACACCTCCGATGGCCCCGTGTGGCGCCTGGAAAGATAGGGGCGTGTTGGAAGGGAGAGAGAAGGAACTGTAAGGCGGTGGTGGCTCTGGTCTCAAAGGTGGTGGCTCTGGTCTCGGGCGGGATTGATTCCCCTGTCGCCCTCTACAGTGTCCTCTCCAGTGGAGCGGATGCCGTGGCGTTGCACTTGGACAACAGGCCTTTTACAAACGACCAGGAAGTTGCCAAGGTGTTTGACCTGGTGCGCAGGGTGGGCGAGGTGGTGGGGAGAGAGGTCCCCCTCTATCTGGCCCCCCATGGGATGGTGTCTCAGGTTGAGATAGGGAAGAAGTGCGACCCCTACTACCGGTGTATTCTGTGCAGAAGGATGATGTTCCGGGCGGCCGAGATTCTGGCCGGACGTGTGGGCGCGGACGGCATTTGCACGGGAGAGAGCGTTGGTCAGGTGGCGAGCCAGACGATGCACAACATGGCTGTTGAGGAAAATGCCACCGAGTTGCCCATTATAAGGCCGCTCATGGGACTGGACAAGACGGAGATAGTGTCCATCGCCAGGGAGATAGGCACGTATGATATCTCCACACGGCCGGGCCTGTGCTGTACCCTGGCGCCCCGGGCCCCTGTCATAAGGGGGAGGATGAGAGAAGTCCTCGGGGAGGAAAAAAAGCTTGATATCCCTGGCATGCTGGAAAAGATCGGGGAGGGATTTGAGAGGGTGGAACTATGAAATGGAATGGTTTTTATGTTCTGTTGAGAATGCAGAGGTTGAGAAGGCAGAGGGGTCAGATGAGAGAGCGGGCGAATTGGAGGGGGGATGGACTCTGATATCCTTCATGCCCCCGCTGTCCTCCGAAACAACGCCGTATTTCATACTTGTCCTATTCGTCATACTGGCTGGTGTTGTTTTTCCCATAGTCAAAAACGCCTACGCCGCCGCTTCACTCCTAGCAGCGAATGTTGTTGTTTTTGTCGTTGTTAGGGTATTTTCCATGTCCCACAGTCCGGTTGAGTATTATTCGCTTGTCGCATCTCTGGCATTCAACCCGCCCGTGTTCTTTTCCGGCGAAAACGTTTTTTCGCTATTGACCAGCATGTTCTTTCACATAGAGCCCTGGCACATCTTCTTCAACCTGTTCTTCCTGATATTCTGGGCCACAAACCTTGAGAACAGGATAGGTGCAAGGGCCGTGGTTTTGCTGTACCTCTTTACAGGCGCCGTGGCCACGCTCGGATACGGTCTCCTCCACTTTCACGGCAGCGTTTTGCTCCTGGGAGCCTCCGGTGCTCTGATGGGCATAGCAGGATGCTTTGCGGCCTTGTACCCCGATGAGCGCATGACCTTTATTTTTTTCTTTGTTGTCCTCCCCAAGGTGCGTGTTTCCATAGCACTTGTTTTTCTCCTCTTAGTGGAAACATTTCTGGCTCTGGCGTATCCACACAGCGGCATAGCGCACGAGGCACACTTTTTCGGTGTGGCCGCCGGCCTGGTGGTGGGGATGTGGTTGAATAAAAAATTCGCCGTGGGAGAAAAGAAGAGGTTTGAGCGGGCGGACGATAGGAAAAATCGCCTGGTACATGTTCTCAGAGCGGTTGAGAGGGAGATGGGAGACCAGCCAGACGCTGTTGAGGCGCTTAAAAAAGCGGTTGAGAGCCACGACGAGGAAAAGATAATGTTCCTCTGGCTGGAAGAGTTTTTGAAAAAAGCCCGGTGTCCCGGGTGTTCTTTGTCTCTCTCTCAGAGTAACTCGCCGGAAAACGTTCTGGGTGGTACAGTCCAGTGCAAAAGCTGCGGCTGGACGCTGGAGGTGGACGATTTCGGTTAATCTCCTATCTTCACAGTTTTTTTCGCCTCAGTTCTCTCAGACGGAAAAGGCGCCTTTTTCCGCCCTTTTTTTCCAGAGGAACCCTCTCCACCTCCAGACGGTCAAACGTGGGATACTCTTCTACCAGATAGCACTCCCAGGGCAGTTTTTTCGCCTTTTTTTCCAGAAGCCAAGGGGCCACTTCTACGCGGTGTTTTTCTTCGTCAACAGCGACCAGGTCCGGGTTGAAATGGTAATCTCGCACCAGACGGTCCAGGACCTCTCTGGGGTCCATGTCGCCGGCCTCAACAACCCCTTTTAATATGGTGCCATCGCGGGTTACGACATCCATTGCCCTGGCTATAGTTTCGGCCCTGCGCAAAAGCCGATTCCTCAGCTGGACAGAGTCCTTGAAAGTGGCGGAGCAGAAATGGACCGCCATAGACAGCCCTTCATCTTCAGCGAAGGCCAGGACGTCCATTGCCGACTCTCTGCTGCCCGATATGGCCGCCGAAACCTCGTCCCGCACCACGTAGCCTCTGCCCAGAAGGGCCCCGTAGTTTGTCTCGCTGAACTCCAGCTCGTTAAGGTTTATGAAAAGTACGCCCATGTGGTCCAGCCATGAGACCAGGCTTTTCATCTCCGCTGTCAAGTCTGGCAGAGCGGGGATCTCAAATCCCACATCAACTGGCAGTTCCATGATTTTTTTAAGACGCCCGGCCAGGGGGTCCATGTTCTTCCACAGAGAGGGGGCGGGGTGGAACCTTATCTCGTCCAGGCCAGCATAGGCGAGCTTTTTCACAGCCTCCAGGTCAAACGTGGCCGTGTACAGGTGGATGTGGTGCTCTTCTCCGAAGTTTTCTTTGAGCAAGCGGATGTAGCGCTCGGTTCTGTCAACCACGAGGAGTGGGTCTCCGCCCGTCACGCCCGTCCCTTCGGCTCTTATCAGGTGGGCTTCGGTGAGGATGTCTTCGTCGCTCTCCACGGGCATCTCATCTGCGTAAACGACGTCTTTTCCCGTTTTTTCCTTTGAAAGCGGACAGTAAAAACACCCCTGCTTGCACAGGCCTGTTGTGAGAAGAACCAGTTTGCTTCCTCTGGCGCAGTACTGGCATCCTCTGGGTAGCTGGCCGTACACAGCAGAGCCCGCTTCAAGGTTCCGTATCATACACGCTCCAATATGTGTGGGATATATAAATTCCCCTCCTCCCCCGCCGCTTCCGCCTCCGTCATCTTTTTCGGCAAAGGCCGAAGTTTTTCCGAAAGGTTTAATAAAGGCGAGATTATGCCACCCCGACGACCAAAACAGACCCACTTACATGATAGAAAAGAAGAGGAGGAAGAAATATGGCGGAAGAAGGTGCCGAGGTTAAGGTGTTCTCACCACCGGAGTGGATAAAAGAGATGGCGCACATAAACAGCATGGAGCAGTACAGGGAAATGTACAAACGCTCCCTGGAAGACCCGGAGGGCTTCTGGGCGGAGATGGCTGAGAAATTCCTGGACTGGTACCAGAAATGGGACAAGGTCCTTGAGTGGAACTTTGAAGAGCCGAAAATCGTCTGGTTCAAGAACGCCAAACTCAACGTCTCATACAACTGTCTGGACCGGCACATCAAAAACGGGCGCAAAGACCAGATCGCCCTGATATGGGAGGGGAACGAGCCCGGCGAAGACAAAACATACACCTACGAACAGCTCTACTGGGAGGTCAACAAGTTCGCAAACGTCCTCAAAAAATACGGCGTCAAAAAGGGCGACAGGGTGAGCATCTACCTGCCCATGATCCCGGAACTGGCCATTGCGATGCTCGCCTGTGCGAGGATAGGCGCCATCCACAGCGTTGTTTTCGGCGGTTTCTCAGCAGAGAGCCTGAGAGACAGGATAAACGACGCCGGCGCAAAGGTGTTGATAACCTCCGATGGAGCGTTCAGAGGCAAAAAGGTCATACCTATGAAGGCCAACGCCGACGCCGCCCTTGAAGAGGCGCCCAGCGTGGAGCACGTCTTTGTCGTGAAAAGAACCAACACCGAGGTGGCATGGAAAGAGGGACGGGACCACTGGTGGCACGAGGAGATGGCAAAAGAGGACGTGAACAAGGAGTGCCCGCCAGAGGTAATGGACGCCGAGGACCCGCTCTTCATCCTCTACACGAGCGGTTCAACGGGAAAACCAAAAGGCGTGTTGCACACCACGGGTGGATACCTCCTCTACGCCGCCATGACACACAAATACGTCTTTGACTACCACGATGGGGACATATACTGGTGCACGGCGGACATCGGCTGGATAACAGGCCACTCCTACATCGTCTATGGTCCGCTGGCCAACGGGGCGACAACAGTGATGTTTGAGGGCGTGCCCAGCTACCCGGACTACAGCAGGTTCTGGGCTATCGTGGAGAAATGGAAGGTCAACATCTTCTACACCGCCCCGACGGCCATCAGGGCGTGTATGAAAGAGGGAGACGAGTGGGTTAACAAACACGACCTCTCGTCCCTGAGAGTCCTGGGAACAGTTGGGGAGCCCATAAACCCCGAGGCCTGGATGTGGTACTACCGCGTCGTCGGAAAAGAGCGCTGTCCAATCGTGGACACCTGGTGGCAGACAGAGACCGGTGGGATACTCATAACGCCTCTCCCCGGTGCGACACCGCTCAAACCCGGTTCTGCGACACTGCCTTTCTTCGGGGTGGAACCGGCCCTCTTGGACTCAAATGGAAAGGAGATAGAAGGGCCTGGCGAGGGCGCCCTGGTGATGAAGCGCCCGTGGCCGGGCATGATGAGGACCGTCTACGGACACCACCAGCGGTTCAAAGAGACGTACTTTGCCATGTACCCCGGTTACTACTTCACAGGCGACGGCGCCCGCAGAGACGAAGACGGATACTACTGGATCACCGGGAGGATAGACGACGTCATAAACGTCAGCGGACACCGTCTCGGGACGGCCGAGATTGAGAGCGCCCTGGTGAGCCACCCGGCCGTGGCAGAGGCCGCCGTTGTGGGCTATCCGCACGAGATAAAGGGACAGGGCATCTACGCATATGTGATACTCAAGACAGGGTACACGCCGAGCGAGGAACTGGCAAAGGAGCTCAAACAGCACGTGCGCAAGGAGATAGGTCCGATAGCCACGCCGGACAAGATCCAGTTCGTTGATGGCCTTCCGAAAACACGGAGCGGTAAGATCATGCGTCGGATTCTGAGGAAGATCGCAGAGGGCAAACCGGACCAGATCGGTGACACGACCACCCTCGCAGACCCCTCCGTTGTACAGAAGATAATAGACGGGCGGCTCTGAAACCCAGAAACCTGAGACCCAACCCCACCAACCCCCTTCCGCTCCCATTTTATTTTTTTCTTTTTTCGTTTTTTAGAGAAGCAGTTCCCTGTAGCGCACCCCATCGGTGACAGGAGACCAGCCGCTTTCCACGCTGTCGCCCGTTTTTCTGGAAATGTACACTGTCACTTTTTCCATTTTTGCGATCTCTGTGCTCAGTGGGGACTCAAACACGTACTGCCACCCTGAAAAAGTAGCCCATTTGCCAGGCTCATGTTCGCTGGCGATGTGAGATAACCCCTCTATCGTTTTTCCGATCAGAAAAGCCGGGAGGACGCCGTGGAGTATCCGACTGGCCATCTCTTCTCTCTCCGCTTCCTCGGCTCTCCCTTCTCTTCTCGCATCCTCCGCTTCAATTTTTATCTGGACGTCTCTTGGCGGGGATCTTGCCAGGGGTGTGGTGTCTGAGAAGAGTATTATGCCTCCGAAAAACATGGTTTTGAAAACCACTTCCATCTGGTAGTGCACATGGGAGGCAGCCCTGGGGAGCGCTCTGGCCAGCGCCTCTGTGACTTTTGCGGCTGACAGTTTTTTCCCGCTGAAAAGGTTGGCGGAGTAGCCGCCCAGAAAATAGAGGGCGATGGTTGGGGGGATGGGCGATTTTCTGTGTGCGGGGCTCTGGTGGAGCATCAGGGTGATGCTCCTCTCGGAGAGGGTGGTTTTTTCTTCGGCGGTGCCCATGGCCCTTTCCACATTTTCCATGCCCTCTATGAAGGCTTTTTTTTCTTCGGCGGTGGCCTTTCGGAACCCAGGATAACTGTCTTTTTTTCCCGGCAGAATGGCGACATCCGTGCGTGGTTCCAGGGCGAAAGAGAGATATGTTCTGTCGTCCAGGGCTATGAGAACCGCTCCGGGGACTGAAACAGCGACTCCTCGCATGCCACTCAGCGTTTTTTTCATCTTCACACTCTCGCCTCCGCCGTGTCTCATCTCATTTTCCAGATTTTTTCCAGGACTCTATGTCTGTGTGGGCGTTGTACAGTTCGTCTGTTTCCAGCTGGTTTTGCCAGGTTTTTCTGCACCGGCACATTGCATTTTCCATTTCTGCGAGGACCCGGGCGCTCTGGGTCAGCGAGTACTCTCTCAGTTTTGAGAGCAGGTGCCTGTCGCATTTTCCACAGTTGTGTATTCCCCGCTCTGTTCCGCCGCCAGAGGGATATGACACTATATATGGGGGGTGGTCTCCTTCTTCTGCTGCACCGGGCGGTTCCCGCAGCGCTTCTCTGATGGCCTCTATGAGGGACCAGAGCCATGGCGCCCTGTACTGTCCTTTTTTCCAGAGGTGTTCCACGAGGGTGTATTTCTGGATGTTCATCGGGTTTATTGAGATGACATCGGTGTGCCCGGCCACGTCTCTTATTGACCTTGAAAGGTCGTCCATCCCCTGTCTTTCTGTGAGAAATGGGGGTTTCAGCAGGAGATACGTTTTTCTTCCGAACCCGTGGAGGCGGAGTTTTTCCATGGCCACCGTGTACCGTGAAAAGGTGAAGCCCTTGTTTATGCTCCTTTGCCTTATGGCGTCGCTAGATGTTTCCAGTCCCACCCCCACCTCCATGTACATGTCTCCTAGGATTTTTTTCGTTTTTTCCAGCGTCTCGTCGTCTATGTACTCGGGGCGGGATTCAACGGACACTTTTTTTATCCCCTTTTCCCTGAGGAGGCGTATTATCTCCGCTCTCTCCTTCTCGCCCACCTCCGAGGGGTCAAAGAAGCTCCCTGACGTGAATATTTTCACAAATGGTTCGCCGCCGTGTTTTGACAGGGCCATTTTCATCTGTTCCACGAGTTTCTCGCCGGTAGCGTGTGGGGATGCGTCGTTTATGTACCCGCACATGGTGCAGCCGCTTTTCCACGCCCACGAACACCCTTTTGTGCGCAGGATAACGACAAGGACGTCCGCCACGCCATGGTTGACATATTGCTGGCCTTCGCCGTCTGGCATGAGGAGACCGTCTTTTTCTTTCCAAACTGCCACAGGCCTGTTGGGGGGGTTCTGGCCTATGTGTTTCTCTCGCTCTTTTCTGAGTTCGGAGAGCACCTGCTGGATTTCAGAGTCTGAGTTCGTCATCTTTTTTCCCTGTGTCTTTTTTTACATCTTTTTTAGCCGGTGGTTGCCGTCTGATATGTTTTTTCTCTCCAGCCGCGTGGCGCTGTTGTTTTTGCGTGATTCCGCCGTCTCCTTCTTTTTTATCTTCCCCTCCGCCTGTTTTTTCGTCTTTTTTTGCAATGTATTCCAGGCTGTCCTGGCTGAGTGGCTGGCCACAGGAGGGACATGTTGACAGGAAGAGGCACTGTTTGCACAGTGCGGCTCCACAGTCGTGGTACGCCACCGCTATGTTACCGTGCACGGAGCATTTTCTGTCTCTGTGTGCGGCGGTCTTTACCCGTGGGGCCCGGGGGGCGGGGGCGCCCTCTTTTCCTCCGGGCGGGGGCGTCAACCTTGATGGCATGCC
>CAZROC010000032.1:0-5129 GCA_964601625.1 uncultured Thermoplasmata archaeon
ACCTCTCGGGTAACACACCATCGTTCAACTGGACACCACCACTCATAACACCGCCACAACCAGACAACCACTACAACGACCCATAAGAACGCCGTATGGCGCCATGGCAGGCTACAGGACGGCGTGGCGGGACGTTTTCTTTTTATATTCCTGCCACATATCTGAGCGCATGAAAGCATCTTCCAGCCCACATTCCGCCCTGGTCTCCACAATAGCTATCCTATTTGTCTCTTTGCCTTTCTTTTCGATTCTTTCAGGCCAGACGTACGCCGCCCCCCTCTATCTAAGCATAGACGCATCTGTTGACCCAGCAGAAATGTATCCCAACGAAACATTTACGGTATACGGGACGGTAAAGCTCGGAGATCAGCTCGTCGGCGGGGCAGAGGTTAACATCTCCGTGGAAAAGGTGGACCCGCCAATAAATGCCACGGTGACAACGGACGACCACGGCACGTTTTCTGCCGACCTCAAAGCGGATCTAACGCCTGGAAACTACTCGGTGAACATAACGGCGAGATATGTTTACAACGCCCAGACATACACGAACTACACCACTCTCTTCATAGACGTGGTCAACCCGCCCCCCCCGGCCCCAGACTTCGCAGTATTCTCGGGCGACATAACTTTCTGGCCCAAATACATCAGCGCGGGGGACAAGGTTTTCGTAAACGCCACGATACACAACCTGGGCACTGAAAACGGCTCTGGAGAGGTCAGGGTTTTTGAGGGAACCCCATCCAACGGGACGATTCTCCTGGTGGAAACGCTCAACATCTCAGCCGGAGGAGCAGAGAACACGACCGCAACATGGGTGGCAAAAAGCGGTGTCACCACTTTCACAGTGGTCATCAACAACGTCGCTCCCTCCGACACAAACCTGACGAACAACCAGGCATCAAAAAACCTCTCGGTGAGAGACACGGTTCCCCCCAATATCTCCACGCCCGTCGTTGAGCCAGAGACACCCGTGGTGGGGGACACTGTGTCCATAAACGTCTCTGTCACAGACGACCTCGCCCTCGCAACGGACGAGCCCGTTCGGCTGAGATACAGGTGGGAAAGCGGGAGCGGTGATGGGGCGTTTGTGGGTGGGGTGGAGGCGATGAACCAGACCAAACACGGCTACGTGGCCACCATAGGGCCTTTTTCCTATGGCACGCTGTACTACAACATCACAGCCACGGACTCTTCGGGAAACACCGCCACAACCCCCACGTATAAGATACCAATAGGACACTCGGACCTGGTCCTCTCATATAAAATGCCGGCGGACGTCTATGAGGGGAACAACATAACACTGGTCGTCCAGACGTCTTTTGAAGACGGCACAGCGGCACAGAACGTGTCCCTCACGATGGCCGTGGACGGCAGCGTCCTGGACAAACAGGCGATCACAGATAGCAGTGGGTACGCCGCCATCTCTATTCCCCCACAACAGCCAGGAGAGCACACGGTGAACATCACAGCGACATACACCGATCCCCGGACAGGCCAGATGATTGAAAACACCACCACAGTGGACATACACGTCAACCCCCTCTATCCGGACATCGTCATAAAAAAGGAATGGGTCGCTGTGGAAACCCTCTCATACAACATGGTCAACCTGTCCGTGGTAATATACAACAGGGGGGACAAAACGGGCGCCGGGACACTTAAAATATGGGCGGGAGAGTGGGAGGGAAAGGCGTCCGCAGAGGAGAACTTTGAGGCGTCACCCGGGGAATTTCTGGTGCTAAACGTCAGCGTAGACCTCGGCGACGGGACATCGTCCGGGAGCGGAGAAAACCCCCCCACATCTGACTCTATGGCCTCAGTGACCCTGTACATCTTCTGTGAGGTTGAAAACGACAGCGACAACACCACAAACCTCGTGCTATTCCCTGTTTTGCTCCCCGCTCTGGCTGGGGGAGGGTCTGCTATAGAAGAGGGTGAAAACGACACCGGCCAGGCCACCGGAGAAGAGGGTGCCGGGAGCGCCCCAGACAACCAGACGGGCACATCCACGGAACGGGCGGCAGCGTCTTATGTGGGACCAATACTCCTCATAACCGTGGCATTCCTCGTGGGAGTCTTCGGGGGAACCATGATAACCCTCTACAGGAGGAGGCACAGATGACCACCTCCAGGCCACATTTTGCACTCATTCTGCTGGCAATCCTTGTTTTTGCCCTGGCCGGCTCCACCTCCCTGTTTCCGTCAATATCCCATGCCCTGACATTTGAGAACGGAAAAACAGGCGAAATCACATGGGGAGATGGCAACGTGGAAGACACCATGCCAAGAGCGGTAGTTTTTGGCAGTGTCCTCTGGGTCTTCTACCTCTCCAGGAACATGGAAGACGGATACCATCCCGCCGACATCGTTTACAGGACATACGATGGGGCCGGATGGAGTGCCAGAAAGAACCTCACAGCCACCCCCGGAGAGGAGAGAGACATAGCACTCCTTGCCACCGCCACAACACTGTGTGCTGTCTGGATAACAGACGACCCCACCCACACCAGCGGGGGAGACTGGGACGTGGTTGCAAGGGCCTACACACCCCGGAGCGGGTGGGGGGAAACGGTTGAGATCACACCCGCAAACGACACGGGGGACGACTATCATCCCACCCTGGCAGAATGGGGCGACGGTGTGGTGGTATTCTGGGAGCACAGGGAAACGCGGGCTAAAACGGGGGAAAAAACCGACATCCTGGCCCGGACATGGGACCCCCTGAACGGGGCCCTGGGAGCGGTGGAAAACCTCACAGCCGATTTCAAGGGGACGAGCATCCGCCCATCGGCAAAAAGCTCCGGCGAGATGAGCGAGATGCTATGGCTGTCGTGGGTGACAAACGACACAGCTATATCGACGGGAGAGGACATGGACATCGTGGCGGCGCCCGTGAACGTAACAGCCGACAACATGGACGTATCACTGGGGGAGATATACGAGGTGTGTTCTCCAGTGAACACGGGGCTGGACCTGGACCCTCACACGTTTTTTTATGGTGGAAAACCATGGGTTATATGGGAGACAGAGGACAAGGCGATCTCGCACGGGGACGACAGAGACCTGATGGTATCTTTTTTCAACGCTGCAGAGAACACATGGGAAGAGCCCGTGGAGTACACCTCGCCCCACGACACTGGAGACGATTCATTCCCCATAACACTCTCAGCCAAAGGGTACGTTTTTGTTGTGTGGAACACCGATGATCCAACATACACGAGCGGGAGCGACTGGGATATACTCCTGTCTCCCATCAACAACACGGGCCTCTCCAACATATCCCTGCTGGACGAGGTAACGCCCCCCAAAGACGGGTACGACGATGGCAGCTTTGTATACAGGGGGTTTGCCGCCGCCGCATATGGTGGTGAAGTGTTCGTTTTCTGGGAAACGAAAAACCCGGACGTCTCTGCGGGAGGTGACAGCGACATAGTATATCAGACGGTGTTTCTCTCAGAGGGAGGGGGCACACCGGGCGACGAAGGCCCGGGAGAAAAGGACGAGAAAGACGAAAAAGATGGTGCCGCAATAGACATGGGCGGTCTCCTCGTCCCGGCCGTCATTGCCTCTGTCGCCATAGGACTGGTGGTGGGCGCATATCTCTCTGGCAGACGGGTGAACGGGGGTGGCGGAGGAGAAAATCGGGTGGGGAGAACGGGGGAAAGGACAAAAGAAAGACAAAAGAAAAAGGGACAAAAAATAGGATAAAACCAGGATAAACATACACACCACATAAATGTACAATGTACATAGACCGGTATCGGTGGCTGCAAATGACATCATTACTGTGTTATGACCCACAATAATAACCCTGCTACATTATAGCAAAGGTTTAAATATCATCTTTTGTATATGGACATCTGTATACGGAGACGTCCACAATCTCCGGCTATAAGAAGACAGATGGAACAAATAACGTGGGAAAAAAAGACAACACGTCTACCGTCTCTGTTGAACAAAGCAGAGGAGGATTTGGAAACATGGTGAAAAGAGAAATAAAAAAAGCGATGGGGAGAACAGCCCTGGGAGCGATCTTCGTTCTGTTCTTTTTGCTCGTTTCCCCCATGTCTGTTCTGGGAGACAACACCAACCAGCAAATAAGCCTCGGCTCGCCTGTAAACGGGTCTCTGTCAGGGACCGGAGCAAAGGACTATTACTATTTCACAATAGGAGAGGGATACACCAGTCTCACAGTTCAGACCTACAACACGGAGGACGGATACGACTTTGACCTCTACGTGAAATACGGCGACTATCCAACCACGAGCGATTATGATGGGAGGGGTTACACGAGCTCCTCAGACGAAACGGTCTCCTTCAGCAACCCACCCGCAGGAACATATTACGTGATGGTCCACTCCTACAGCGGCAGCGGAACTTATTCCCTGGTCGCCACAGCCGATGGCGGAACAGAGGTGACAGCTCTCACCAGCGGAGAGGCAGCAAGCGGGTCACTCTCGGACACGGGAGACAAGGACTACTATTCCATAGACGTGGGGACGGCGTCAAGCCTGACTGTTGTCACCGATGGTCCCAGCGGTGCGGACTTTGATCTGTACGTGAAGTATGGCGCCCTGCCCACCACGAGCGATTACGATGGGCGTGGATACACGAGCTCCTCGGACGAACAGGTGACGATAAACAACCCCCAGGCGGGGACATATTACATAATGGTCCGCTCCTACAGCGGCAGCGGGTCATACACCATAACCGCCACTGTATCAGGGTCGGACACGACGCCCCCCGCCATATCCGATATCACAGTCACCTCAATAACATCGGACTCTGCCACCATTACGTGGGTTACTGATGAGCCGTCTTCCAGTGTGGTTGAGTATGGTACCACGACCTCTTATGGGAGCACTGCTACGGGGAGCGATGGTGTGACCTCTCACAGTGTGACCATCTCGGGTCTCTCCGCCGGCACAACGTACCACTTCCGCGTCAGGTCAACCGATGCTGCCGGCAACACTGCGGTGAGCGGCGACCACACCTTCACAACATCGTCTGCCGTGGACACAGAGGCCCCCACGATCTCTTCCGTGAGTGCGTCCAGCATAACGGAAGACTCTGTCACCATTACGTGGGTTACTGATGAGCCGTCTTCCAGTGTGGTTGAGTATGGTACC
>CAZROC010000032.1:5229-11038 GCA_964601625.1 uncultured Thermoplasmata archaeon
CACCATTACGTGGGTTACTGATGAGCCGTCTTCCAGTGTGGTTGAGTATGGTACCACGACCTCTTATGGGAGCACTGCTACGGGGAGCGATGGTGTGACCTCTCATAGTGTGACCATCTCGGGTCTTTCTCCGGGCACGACTTATCATTATCGTGTGAGGTCCACGGATGCTGCTGGCAACACGGCTACGAGCGGCGACCACACCTTCACAACCACGGGCAGCTCCGGGCCAACAGAACTCACCCTTGACGGGAGCGGCATTTCCAGTTCTCTCTCGGGGACCGGCGCCAAAGAATACTACTATGTGACCGTCCCCAGCGGAAAAGCGTCTCTCACCGTTGAAACATACAACACTGGCAGCGGATACGACTTTGACCTCTACGTGAAATACGGAGACCTGCCCACCACGAGCGATTACGATGGGAGGGGTTACACGGAGTCAGCCAGCGAAACAGTGACGATAAACAACCCCCAGGCGGGGACATATTACATAATGGTCCACTCCTACAGCGGCAGCGGAACGTACAGCATCCGGGCGAAGAGCACGGACCAGAGCAGCAGCAGCAACAAAATAGCGCTGTGCATAGGCATATCTGATTACCGTTACATAAACGACCTATCCTATGCGGACGACGATGCCTACGACTGGGCAGATTATCTCCAGAGCAAGGGATACAGCGTGACACTCCTCATAGACAGCCAGGCATCAGAAGCGGCGATATACGACGCCATTGACAACCTTGTCTCATCGGCGGGACCGGACACGTGGGTGGCCATAACCTTCAGCGGCCACGGCGGTTTCCAGTCGGAGGGCGGCTACAGCTCAAGCGCCGGCACAACCTATGGGGGACAGGTTGATGGACACCCGTCTCTCTACTTCGCATGGGATGCCGACGGCAACGGCCACGGCTGCATCCTGGACAACGTGCTGGCATACCACCTTGAAAATCTGCAGAGCACACACGTGTTCATCTTCTTTGACAGCTGCAGGAGCGGAGGAATGGACGAGGTCGCAGGCAGCTCGGATTCCGGGAGATACGTGAGCGAGACATGCGGGTGGGACGAATATGGTTACGACGCGCCCCAGTACAACAACGGGGCCTGGACGCACTGGTTCCTTGAGTGGGGGCTGATACAACAGGGGTTCAGCAACTGTGAGACCACATACTACTATGCCGCGCCAAAATACAACAGTGAACACTCCGACTCCCACCCGGAGGAGGAAGACCATTATTCCGGATACTTCTCCCTCTGAGCGTGGCTTGACTGCTTCTCGCAGCCCGCCTCACTTCCACCACCCCGGGCGTCCATCCAATGTCACATCGCCTCCGGAAAGGGGATAATATGGACAGAATGGGGGACCCGACCCTGGATATCAGACACAGGAAAGACGTGAAAAAACGATACGCCGCCATGTTGGTTTTTGTGGCCCTAGCAGCCATGTTTTTAATGCCAGCAGCCACCAACACCGTGGTCGTCACAGACAAAAACCAGGACACCACAGATAACCCGCCCCCCGCATCAGACGCACACCCCTCTGACACATGCCCCTCTAACAACCCCCACGACACACATCCCGTGCCCGGCGCCAAGACCCCGCCCGCTATTTCTGACGAAACTTCTATTTCCTACACAGACCAATCCCTTTCTACGAGAGAAAACCCGCACCCGATGCTGACAGCAAACACACCGACCACACCGGCGGCCTCTCTCACGTCAACCATCACACCCCCAACTGCCTCATCACCGGCCACACCCCTGGGTTCCGGTGGCCGTGACAAAACATCCCCCAGCCCGCCAAAACCCGGGACAAGGGGAGAGGACTCTTTCATATTCTACGAAGATTTTGAAAGCGGGGTCAGCCGGTGGACCATAGGAGACAACAACCCGGACAACGGGGAGGACTACTGGGCAACTGTCACGGGGGCACCGGACGCGGACTCCACTGTTCTCTACTGTGCGGGCGTCGGAGGGGTCACAGGCGACACCCACGTCCTCTTCTACGACAAAGCTGAGTTCCCCATAGGATATTACTGGACGACAGGAGACAGCGACCCGGATGGAACAGAAGCCACATGGAACAGGACAACAAACAGGGCGTACTCGGGGACATACAGCTACTATGTGGCCGCCACAAACCCCGCATATGGCACCAACACACTGTTCGCAGACGACATGGAATCGGGCGCGGGCGGATGGACACACGGACATGTGAGCGGCACAGCAGACGACTGGGAACTTGGCAGCCCCTCCGTTGGACCTGCATCAGCACATTCTGGCTCCTACTGCTGGGGGACAAACCTCGCCGGGGTCTATTCAAACAGCCAGGACGCCTATCTCTCCACACCCCCCATAGACACAACCGGCTACACAACTCTAACACTCACATACTATCAGTACTGTGACTTTGAAGACACAGGCGATGGGCAGGGATACTGGGACGGCGGCATAATAGAGGTCTCCACAGATGGGGGCAACACGTGGACGTACATAAACGACTCGGCCACCCCCAATCCCAGCCCATACTACGACGACTGGCTGGAAACGGGCTACAATAACCCGCTCGGCGGCCTCTACGCCTACTGTTACGACACCACGGACTGGGTGCAGGTCACGGTCAACCTTGACGCCTACGCCGGTGCAAAAGACCTCCGCGTGCGTTTCAGAATAGGAACAGACGACAGCAATGGAGACCCGGGGTGGTACATAGACGACGTGAAAATAACAGGGACGGGACCCCAGTACAGGGACTACATGGAATCCTACATGATCACATACGTGAACCTGAGCGGTCACACCGACTGCCAGCTTGATTTCTACCAGTGGCTGGCCATAGAAGACTACTGGGACGTGGCATACGTAAAAGCCACATCAACAGAGCCGTCTTCCATAGACGACCCTTCGTGGGTGACACTCGCCGAATACGGCAACACGTCCACCGCCTCTGCCAGGGACAGCGGCTACGACCCGGACGACTGGGACCCGAACGCCTGCAAATGGGAGCACCAGACCATTAACCTCTCGGCCTTTGACGACAAACCCCTCTACCTCATGTTCCTGTTGAAAACAGACACGGCCACGGTGAGAGAGGGCTGGTACATAGACGAAATAAAAATAACAGGGACAGGCAAATCATACGACGACTACATGGACACCTACGCGGACATAACAATAAACCTGACAGGCTACCCCAACGCATACCTGTCGTTTGATTACTGGGCAGACGCCGAGGACTACTACGACACCTTCGGCGTCAAAGCCAAAAACGCCACAGACACGGAATGGACAGACCTGGTAGTGTTCAACCAGAACTCGTCCTCCGACCCATACCAGTACGACGGGGCAGACGGCGACCTCCTATCCAGGTGGTGGTGGAACACCGGCCACATCTCCCTGGACCGGTTCTGTGGAAGCGACCAGGTGATAATCAGGTTCTGGTTTTACAGCGACGTCTCCACACGCAGAGAGGGAGTCTACATAGACAACGTGGAAATCGGCTGCGTCTTTTTCTACGACGAAGTGGAAAACGGAACAAACGGATGGGAAACCAGCAGCAGCACACAGCCAAACTGGCACATAGTCACCACAGATTATTACTCCTACAACCACTCGTGGTGGTGTGGAAACGACACCACAGGACAGTATGGCGGCTCAATGGACGAATACCTCATCCACCCTTTCAACCTAACCGCCGCAGAGGCGGCCACACTTAGATTCTACTTCTCGGGAGAATCCCTGCCAAACGACTACCTGTTCGTGGGGATATCCATTGACGACGGCGCCAACTGGGACTACTATGGGGGGATACAGGGGACGTACAGCGGCTGGTGGTACGCCGAAATAGACCTCACCCCATACATCCACCACAGCGCGCTTGTGGCTTTCAACTTTTACTCCAACAAAACAGAAAACTCCACGGGGTTCTGGGTGGACGACATAACCGTTTACGGACGGGTGGACCTCACACCGCCATCAAAAGTCACGGGACTCAACATAACACCCGTGGAAACAGGCACAGCCCTCGCCCTCGTCTGGAACGCCAGCAGCGAAGTGGACGTACACCACTACAACGTCTACAGGTCCACCACCAGCGGGGGCCCGTACACGCTCGTGGCAACACCAACCCAGAACTCGTACGAGGACACAGACCTGGCCACAAACACCACCTACTACTATGTGGTGAGCGCCGTGGACTACGCAGGAAACGAGGGCCCGGTGTCAGACGAGGCGAACTGCACAACGGTTGACACCCTCCCACCAGCACCCGTCCAGGGCGTCACAGCCAGTGACACCGAAAGAGGGGGGGAGGTCAACGTGTCCTGGCTTCCCAACACAGAAAAAGACCTCACCGGCTACAGGGTCTACTACAGCACATCGGACTTCAACGACACAACACAGGCGACCCTCTACACTGCCTCACCAGAAGACAACGCGGGAGCAACATATTGTCTCGTCAGCGGCCTGACAAACGGCGTCCAGTACCACTTTGCTGTCACCGCAATAGACAAAAGCGGAAACGAAAACACCACAATAGAAAAAACAGTGGTGGCAACCCCCACAGACAACACACCCCCATATGTCTCAATAACAAGCCCAACAAACGGTAGCACCGTAAAAGGCCTTGTCACCATAGAAGTCTCCGCCGGAGACCAGAGCGGCATAGCAAACGTGACAGTGTACATAAACAAGACCCCATACCAGGCGACATACGACCACTTCCTCCGAAAATGGATTTACAGGTGGGACACCACAAGAACCCCCTATGGCCCCACCACCATAACCGCCGAGGCAACAGACAGCTACGGGAACACGGCATCGGACACCATAAACGTCACAACCGAAATCGTCAAAATATGCATAGACCCCGGACACGGGGGGAACGACTCGGGGGCAGAGGGATACGATGGGAGCGGATACCCCGACGAAAAAGACGTCAACCTCGCAATAGCCCTCCGGGTAAGAGACCTCCTGGAAGAAAGAGGGTTCCAGGTGATAATGACCAGAGAAACAGACGTGGACGTTGACCTCCAGACCAGATGCGACATAGCGAACGACAACAACACGGACATATTCGTGAGCATACACGCCAACTCCGCCTCAAACGAAACCGTGCAGGGAACAGAGACCTATTACTGGGGAAACGACACAGTCTGGTCCGAAAACGGCAAAAAACTAGCGGGATACGTCCAGCAGGAGCTCATAAACTCAACATACAGGCCGGACAGGGGAATAAAAGCAGACGAATCAACCCTGGGATACCACCTCTACGTATTACAGCACACAACCATGCCCGCAGTACTCACAGAGGTGGCTTTCATGAGCAACCAGTCAGAAGAACACTACCTCACACTCCCCTCGTTCCAGGAAGAAGCCGCCCAGGGAATAACAAACGGGATAGCCCTCTACTTTGGATACACACCACGGGACTACCCGCCCCCGCCAGTAAACAACCTCTCAGCAGCAGACCACCCCGACGACAGCGGAGGAGCAATAGACCTCTGGTGGGACGACTACTACCCGCCCCCTGACCTGAGCCACTACAGCGTATACAGAGACACTTCGCCCATAACAGACATCTCCAGCATGACCCCCATAGACACCATAACAGACCCCAATGCCACCACCTACACAGACAACACAACAACAGACGGAACAGACTACTACTATGCAGTCGTGCCCGTTGACACAGCTGGAAACCTCAACACTACAGTGGAAACAGCGGGCCCGGTCCAGTCCATCTCAAACACGATAACGCCTCTCCAGTCTTATGATCATCCGACGAATCTGACGATTTCCGTTTCTGGCAGTG
>CAZROC010000033.1:0-10437 GCA_964601625.1 uncultured Thermoplasmata archaeon
GGGGAAAAAGGGCACAGGCGAGGGGACTGAAGAAGGGGGGGGAGGCGGAGATGAAAAACCCGGGGCCAGCGTCGACTCTGGCGGAAACAAAAGCGGGATTGGAGGTGATGGCGGGTGAACCAGCGCACCACCTCTTTTCTGGCAGAGATGTTCTCGGAGTACTACCGCTCCGCACCCTTCTATCTGCCGCCGAGGTTCGGGAGGAGGGAATGGGGTTTTTTCCTCTTCGGCGGAAAGGGCATGGTCAGGCCGGTGGCTTTCAGGACGAGAAAAGAGGCGAGGGCTTTTCTGATATCAAGGGCCCCCCGGCACGCTTATTTCTCCTCCGCATATTACGAGGACCCATCTGTTCCCATGGCCGAGAAAAAATGGCTGGGAGCGGACCTGGTGTTTGACCTTGACGCTGACCACCTCCCTGGGGCGGAAGACATGTCCTATCCGGAGATGCTGGCCGCCGTCAAAAAGGAGTTCATAAAGCTGGTTGACGAGTTTCTCCTCGGCGACATGGGGTTTGATGAAAAAGACGTGGAAATAGTGTTTTCGGGGGGCAGAGGATACCACGCCCATGTCAGGGACAGACGTGTTCTAAGGCTCGGAACACACGAGAGGCGGGAGATAGTTGACTACGTGACCGGTAAAGGGATTGACTTCCGCAGGTTCCTTGTTGTTGAGCGCTGGGAAGATCGTTCGGGACCAGTTGTCCGGACCAGAGAGGCTCTGCGTCTCCCACCGCGGGACGCGCCGGGGTGGATGGGCAGGATAAACAGGGCTGTCAGAGAACTGGGCCGTCGCCTCTCCTACATGGAGCCGGAGGAGATGGAAAAACTGTTCCTGTCGATAGAGGGAGTGGGTAAAAAGACCGCCAGACAGCTGATCCAGCAACTGCACGAGCCGTGGCACGGCTACCCGACACGGCTTGACGCCATCATAGACGGATACGAGTACTCAATAGACTCGTGGGGTGGAGGGCGTGTTGCCTCCGCTGTCACCAGGGCCTTCCTGGAAATGGCCAGACGTGAGGTGGCGGTGGTGAGCGCTGAGACGGACGAGCCGGTGACATCGGACGTCAAACGTCTTATCAGGATGCCCGGTTCTTTGCACGGTAAAACCGCGCTGAGGGTTGTGCCCATGAAGCGCAGCGACCTGGACGATTTCAATCCCCTCCGGGACGCCGTGGCATTTGATCCCGAAAACACGGAGCTGTGGGGTGGAAGAGAATCGGGGGCGGCCAGGGGTGGACGGAAGATACCCGAGACCATAAAGGTGCGGGTTGAGCGGGAGATAACGTGTCCCCTGGCTGGGAGGGAGAAGAGGTACACAGAGGGCGAGTGGGAGGTGGACCTCGCGACGGGCATGTTTTTGCTGTGTCGGGGGGTGGGGGAGAAGGTATGAAAGACCAACTGGCCCCACTGGGTGGGAAAAGTAAATGGGAGAAGTAAAGAAGGTTTTAAGTACCAAACATCATTTCAGGGAGTGTTCATGTTCCATTTAAACGGGAGGAATTGCCTTGCCGGTCAAACACCACTCTTACAGGGAGCCGCCGACCGCAGAGGGTCTGGAAAAGATAGAGAAGGGTGAATTGAAACACCTTGACCTGGAGGTGTGGTCTAACCTTAACACGGGCGTGCTGGAAGAGTATCTTGAGGAGAAGAACCGGGAGGAGAGTTTTCACATAGCCCAGTGGAGCTGGAAAAAGGCCCTCCTTGGAATAGCCATGGGGACGATTTTTGCCGTGATAACTGAGTACGTGGGTCTCAAGGTGGGCCTTGCTATCAGTGGCGGCTGGTATATAATGTATTTCATCGGCGCTGCCGCGAAATGGAAGCCGGCGGAGATAAACATCGGAGCCGGGGCTTGCACCGGTGCCACTTACATCGGGACGGGTTTCATCTTCACCTTCCCCGCCCTTTATCTGTTGACTGATCCAAAGAGGTATGCTGTGGCCGGTGGTGACACGATAATCCACCTGAGCACGATAGAGGGGAACCCATCAATAATGGTGGTTGCGCTCGTCACGACAATAATAACCGGTATCCTCGGCACACTATACTTTATCATTCTCAGGAGAATATGGCTGGTTGAGGACCCCCTCCACCTGCCCGGCTGGGAGCCAAACCTCCAGTTGATGGACATAGCCAACGACATAACCGTGAGGGGGGACACGACACAGGCGAAAAAGTCCCTGATGGCCGTGATGAAATGGACAGGTCTGACAATGCTTTTCACTTTTCTGAGGGATTTCCCCATAAACCGCCAGGAGCAGAGCGTCTTTGACGCCATGTTTGAGAAGAGCAGGTACTGGGACCACGGGGGCACCATAGTCCAGCCCTACGATTCGCCTCTCAGCAAGTACACCCACTTCGGCTTTGGTCTCATTCCCATCCAGATCGGTATAGGGTGGTTCATGAAGTTCAGGGTGGCCCTGCTTGTGAACCTCGGTACTTTCGTCACGTGGTTCATAGTGATACCCCTTGGTATTGTTGCTCACGTGCCCGTGTTTGATCCCAGCACGGGCACGTACACGGACCCGGCGACGATTCCCGTAGCCGCGTCCTATGTGGTCTTTGCGAAGATAGCCCGTCCAATAGCCGTCGGTGCTATACTGGGAGGCGGTCTTTTCAGTCTTTTCAAGATGATTCCTACGTTCAAAACAGCCTTCGCGGATGTTATAACCGGGATGAAAGAGGGCACGTCCACGGGCTACATAGAGGGAAAAGGTTGGTACGAGTGGCCGAGTAGCCACATAGGTTTCATGATGCTCTTAACACTTCTGTCTGTCACGTTCCTGTTCTGGTGGGGGATACCCGGCACACCGCTATATGTTGCTTTCATTTTTGGGATAGTCCTGGTCGCTACAACTTTCCTTCTCGGAGCCATAGCGGTGAAGGTTATGGGCGAGACCGGGACCCAGCCCGTCTCCGGTACCAGTTTCATCGTGCTTTTGATGATGATTGGCCTGTTCATACTGTTCGGTCTGGACAGGGAGACAACTGCCATACTGTCGATAATAGGCACGACGACCTTTGCCGGAGCGATCTCCATGGCCGGCGACATAATCTGGGACTTCAAGAGCGGGCTTTACGTTGGAAACCGACCATACCACCTTATGAAAGGAGAGCTCACGGGTATAGTCCCCGGGGCTATAGCGTCTGTTCTGGGTGCCATAATGTTCAGCAAGCTCCTTGTTAGCGGTGAGATGAACCTTGTTGCCCCGCAGGCGAACGCTTTTGCCACCATAGTGCAGACGTTTTTGGGTGGCTCAAACCTGACGATGGTCGGCTCTTTTATCATAATAGGTTTCATACTTGGCATAGTGGCTGAGATGACCACTGGCATGGGGACCGCTTTCGGACTGGGAATGTACTTCCCGCTGTGGCTCATGCTTCCCGTTATCGTGGGCGGCGCTGCCAGGGACTACTGGGAGAAGAGGATTCTTGAGCCGAAGGTCAAGAGAGAGAACTGGACGGAGAAGCAGAAGACGCTCGCGGTGCTTGAGACGTACATGATCGCCACGGGCCTCATCGTCGGCGAGGCTTTGATGGGCACGATAGTGGCAATATGGTTCATGTTCGCCGGCTGAAATGGTTGTTGCCGGCTGTGCTGGACTTGTCGGCTGCTGGACTTGTCCTCTCACACGTCCTTCTTTCTCTTTTTCCGTGTGTCATAGCCGAGGGCGGCCCACATCACCTTTGCCTCTCTGAACTCGGGTGAGAGGAGGCCGTTCATGAGCTTGTGCTGGAGGGTGAACTCCCACATGGGCCGGGGGAGGCGTTTCATAACTTCGTCCAGGAGCTTTTTTACGTGGGGGAAGTTTTCTTCGTTCAGTCCTTTTATGCCGATGCGGGGCACGTAGCCGCTGTGTGTGGGACGTGTGTCGTAGGTCTCAATCGTTATCTCAAATGGGCTGTGGACCCTGTACCTGTAGACGTGGGCGCCTTTCATGAGGGGCATTATGACCATAACCCGGGTGTATATCTTCTGGTCGCTCTCGCGCTCATATTCCCAGCCGAGGTTGTCCATTTCTTCTCTCAACAGCCGGGCAACTGTCGTAGCCGGAAACGACATGGGGGCGTTCCATGTTTCGGGGACGGGCTGTTTTTCTTTCCTTTTCATCGTACGTCGCCTCCTCTGTCTTTTTCGCTTTTTTCGCCTTTTTTGTTCGCGGCGCTTTGTTTCTTGCTCGGGCAGAGGTGTGCTATGGGGCATATCTTACATTTTGGGTTGCTGGGGAGGCAGACCCGCCTGCCGAAGTCTATGAGCAGCGAGTTTATGGGCTTCCAGTATTTCCTGGGTATCACATCGCGCAGGGCCTTCTCTGTTTCGTCCGGGGTCTTTGTCCGGACCCAGCAGAGGCGGTTGGATATCCTGTGGACATGCGTGTCAACGGGGAGGGCGTCCATGTCGTAGCCATAGACGAGGACGCAGTTGGCCGTTTTCCTGCCGACGGATGGCAGGGTGAGCAGGGTTTCCATGTCCCGTGGGACTTCTCCACCGTATTTTTCAACGAGTATACGGGACACCTCCACAACGCTTTTCGCTTTGGCGCGGTAGAACCCAGCCGGTCTGATGAGTTTTTCCACATCTTTTATGTCAGCTTTTGCCAGCTCTTCTGGCGTCGGGTATTTTGCGAGTAGGTTGTTCGCCGCCACCTCCGTGTTTTCATCTCTTGTTCTCTGGGATAGTATTGTGGATATGAGGACTTTGAAAGGGTCCATGGATGGGGGTTTTGTTTTGAAGTGTTTGAGAAGTGTCTGGAACACCTCTTCAACCGGTGCCGGGCTGCATTTTTCGGCCTTTTCCGCCGTCTCTTCCGTCCTTTCTTTTTCTGTCATCGGGAGCGCCAAAGTTATGGTAGATTAAAAACTTGTGCAAAAATTAGATATGACAGTTTGTCAGACGATTTTTGTTTTTTGTCAGACATACTTCTGCAGTTGAAATAAAGGGGTCTGATAGATGGGCGAAAGTTTTATATACTGATGACGCTATATGGGTTATTGTCGGCTAAATGTCCGACAAAAAAGGGATGGGATGCACGATGAGACGCCACAGAAACTTTCCAAAAAGAGAACGGGTTCAGGAATCCGCAGTTGTTATTGACGAGGAAACACTAAAATGGCTCAAAACACACACCCTGGAGGACCTGGCGGACCTTGCCATACGGGTGGCAGCGGAGGGAAAAGACCCCACACCGGCTTTTAAGACGCTCAAAGACCTGGCAGAGATGGCCTGGAAAACGGGCGCCATAAAGGAGACCCCTGAGAACCTGGAGGCGCTGGAATACTACATACCGGAAGCAGCGGAGGCCTGAGCCCCCCTCCTTCTACCCCTTTCCCCTGCACACTCCCTCTCCTCATTTGCATCACCAATAACGATGATGACCAACCTCCTCTCCTACACCCCCAAAACCAAAGTGGGGGCCCCGGCCCCCACACCCCAATTTTTTTACCCCAATTTTTTCCTTCTGGTTTTCTTCTATAAACCAGCCAGGTATCTTTTCATATCATCCCAGTGGGTTCCAGCCCAGTAAAACCTGCCACACGTTGGACACCGCCACAGCCCCCCACCCCACGACCCCACGGCCACGTTGTCAGGCACGGAGCCCCTGAAAAGATGAGGCGGAACATCGTCAAGCAGACTGTTGCAGCGGCTGCACCTGGTCCCGGGAGAAAAGATTTCCATCTCTGCGCCTCCGCCTTTGTCCATGCCTCTAACCTTTTCCGTTTCCCTTCCTACCGCCCACTTTATCACACCGACAGCCCACTCCCACGTGCTGTCCAGATCGCCTGAGGGCGCCAGAAAACACGTCAGCCCCCTGCTCTGTCCCTCTGCCACGAGTCCCCTGTCACGGGAGAAAAGAAGCCGTGTGCACACTCCACCTGGCCCGTTTTCGCAGAAAACATCTCTTCCCTCCAGAAAAGTCAGCAACTCCTCGTCACCCATAGAACGCCCATATATGACATCAACCCCCGCCAGCCGCAGACGCTTTGCAAGGGTTCCCAGCATGGCATCAACAACCACAACCACATGGACCAAAAAATCACCTCTCAGACAACTCCCTCTTGGACACGCGATAGCGCAAAAGCACGCCGCAGCTGGAACGATGGACCTCCAGGAGAGATAGGCCTACGGGACTCTGCCCCGGGAAGCCCTCCCCGTCAACAGGCGTCGGCGCGTCTCTCCCACCCACTATGATGTTTCCGACGAACACGCTGTACTCGTCCACCAGGCCGGCATTGAAAAAAGACCATATCGTCTCCCCGCCGCCCTCCACGAGCAGCCGCCTGACCCCCCTCCCGGCAAGGTCAGCCACAACATCTCTCACGGACACATGCCCGTCTTCCATATCAACGACAACACCTTCCACGCCAGTTTTTCCTTTCCCATCCACGTCCATGAACCACGCATCCGGGTTGCACGTGTAAACGATGGTGCGGGTGCTTCCATCAAAGACCCTGGCATCAGGCGGAGACCGCCCGTGCGTGTCCAGCACCACCCTCAGAGGGTTATCACCCCTCTTCCCGCCGCCGGCGTGCTCCCATTTCACCGTCAAATGCGGATCGTCGGCCAGGATGGTCCCCACGCCCACCAGCACGGCGTCAACAGATGCCCTCAGGCGGTGCACCCTGGCCATGTCCCTCTCATCGGAAATCCGCATCTGCTTTCTCTCAAAAGAGGCTATCTTTCCGTCGGCGCTCATAGCACAGTTAACAACCACATACACCCTGCTCCCATCATTTCCCATGGCCAACCACCATCTCCTCTCTTTTTCCAGCATCCGCAGCCACGGCCACCCTGTAAACGTCTCTACCTGTGGCGGAGACCTCGGAGACCTTTTCCACCATGAAATGTTTTCCCGTGAACATCTCAACCAGGGACATACAGGTGCTGGCATGTGAGGATATCTCCCGCACAAACACAGTGCTCTCTCCACCGGCCAGGGCCATGTAAACCGCCACCTGGTCCATGGCGTGGACGTCCACTGTCGCGCCCACCACGATGTCTTTTAACAGTTCGCCGGCTATTGTCTCACCGATGGTCTCAGAGCGCAGTCCCCGTCTGCCGGGCATCCCACACCCCAACACTGTGTTGGAAAACCCTGCCACCCCAACGGCCACCACCCCCGGGTCCCTGGCCGCTGTTTTTGTGGAGGAAACGTTCACCTCTATGTCTCCCAGCCTTTTTCTGGCAGTCTCAACAAATCTTTTCCCTATCCTCCTGCAGATGTGGTCGGGGAGACCTGAAATAACACAGGACAGGGCAAGTTCTTCCAGGGTGCCCCTCTCAACAAGTCTCAGCGGGCCCAGACCGTCCCGGCCTTCCACATGGACGTCCACCACGCCCCCGCCGCCGGGATAAAAACCCCTCTTTTTGACGGAAAAGTCCACTCTGGCGCCCATTTTTCTGATCAGCGGTATGAAAACATGGCTGAAATAATCGGATGGAGGACTCCAGGGCACGTCCGTCCCCCCCTCCAGGGTGACATGCCACTCCCGGTCTGAAAAGACCATCACCGGCAACAGCGCCTGGAGGACGAGGGTGACACTGCCAGCGGTGCCAACCGAAAACCTGTACTCTCCTCCCACGATCTTTCCGGGGCGGAAAACAACCCTCTCGCTTCCCACAGCCTTGCCCTCAACCTCTGCCCCGGTAATCTCTGCCAGGGCGCCGAGGGCGGTCAGATGCTGTGGTCTGAGCCCCGGCTTTTTTCGTCTGCGCCTGATGTTGTAAATCTCAACATCCCTCCCCGTGAGCGCCGCCAGAGCGATGGTCGTCCTGAAAATCTGGCCGCCACCCTCTCCCATGCTCCCGTCAACGCGCAGAAGACCCCCACTCATCACCTGTACCTCCGGTGGTTGCGCATCGCCCAGGCCACCATGGCCGCCCTCCGGTTCTCCCGCACGTCGTGGACCCTCACAATATCCGCTCCCAGAAAAATGCTGGTGGCGGTGGAGGCCAGTGTGCCCTCCAGCCGCTCGTCAACAGGCAGGTCCAGGACGCCGCCTATGAAACTCTTTCTTGAGACGCCCACCAGCACGGGCCACCCCAGAGAACGGAAGGTGTCCAGGTGGCTGAGGACCTCAAGGTTGTGCCCCAGGTTTTTTCCGAAACCTATGCCAGGGTCAAGGATAATCTTTTCCACCCCCATTTCCTGTGCCCGCATGGCCCGCTCAGAGAGGAAGACGGCTATCTCCTCCACAACGTCTGTGTAGGTGGGGTTTTTCTGCATGTCCCTGGGCGTGCCCTTCATGTGCATCAGCACCAGCGCTGCGCCTTGGTCTGCTACAGCCCTGAGAAGCCGCTCGTCCTTTCCGCCTGTTATGTCGTTTATGATCTCCGCGCCCATGTTGAGGGCTTTTTCCGCCACCTCCCACTTGTAGGTGTCAACGGATATGGGGACGTCAACGGAGTCCAGGAGCGCTCTCAGCACGGGGCCGACCCTCTCCCACTCCTCTGCCGCCGACACCGGCTCTGCTCCGGGGCGGCTGCTCTCACCCCCTATGTCTATTATGTCCGCCCCCTCCTCAACCATCTCAAGTCCCCTCTCAACCGCTCTGTCCGGAGAAAACCACAGTCCCCCATCGCTGAAAGAGTCAGGTGTGACGTTCAGTATGCCCATTATGACCGGCCCGTTTTCGGAGGGTATCCCCAGGTTTCCAACTTCTATCCTCCGGGGGCCTTCCAGGGTGTTTCTGACAAGGTCTTCTATCAGAGCGCCAACATCCCGGAGCCCAAAGGGCTGCCCGGCGAGTTTATGGGCGAGTTGTCTGAGCTGTTTTATCGTCCCATGTATGAGAATGTCGCTCTTTTCAACGGAACAGTTAGCAGTCCCCCTGGCGACACTCGCCTCTCCTCCGCAGGCGAGCATTTCCTGTTTCAGAATATTTGCAGCGGGGCTGGAGATGTCATGGACCTCTATTGACAGGGAGATCATCTTCTCCCTCATCAACTCTATACCGGCGGGGTCAACCCCTATCCTTTCCATGACCTTTTCGCCCTCTACGGGGCTGTCCAGGCGGCGCACAAACCCGGCAGGCATTTTCTTTTCACCCGGTCGGGAAGAGGACGCCGGGGTTAAAAAAGGTGTTGGCAGGAACAAATTAAGTGGAAACATCATCTCCTGGCCCTGCTCCGGATCCTCTCCAAAAAAGAGGGCGGCAGGACGTCTTGCAGGAGGTCGCCGTACCCCTCTACGTACCTCCACGTGGGGTGGAACCTGACACCTCTCTTTCTGCATATATCCACGAGGGCCGGGAGGGCTTTTTTCACCTCTTCTTCGGCAAAACCAGTTGAAAGGCTGATTTCAACCCCGACGATTTTTCCGTCCATCTTTTTCTCCGTCAGAATGAACCCTGTGCACGTCTTACTATGCATGACAAGGGGGACGATCGCCGTGTTTTTTCCCAGAAACACCTCTTTTACAACCTTTTCCACACCCCCCTCCGTTCTGACGAGTTGAAATTTCTCTTCGTTGAACCTGGAGGAGGTGGCATCACGATATTCTCTATCAGAATTCCATATCAGCCATGCCAGAAAGAAACACCCCGTCCCCACCGCCATGAACAGACCATCCACCAGCGGCCTCCCGCCATTCCTGAAAAAATCGTCCAGAGATATACAGGTGACAAGAGCCCCGACAAATGTTACAGCAGGAATGGCAACGAGAACGGCCACAGGGAGTCCCCGCTCTTTTTTTATATAAACCCACGTAGTACTCAAAGATGGTGTCCTGATACATTCGCTGTTTTCTCTTGCGCTGTTTCCTTCTAGCATCCTTATTCTATATGTCAGTCCGCTCTTATTTTTTGTGGAAATGAAACTGTTTTATACACGGAGCGTTTTATCTTTTACGATGAGTGGTGAAATGTTGCTTCTGCTTTTCACAGTCGCCGGGGGTTTGCTCGTTCCCCTGCTCGTCTTTCTGGTTTTTTTCGTCTACCACGAGGACCACCCCGGTTTCATGGAGCATGTGGGCCTGGAGCCCCAGGAGGTCTCCCTGCTCCTCCTCGGCTCTTTCATAAGCGCCACGTTCAACATCCCCCTGCTCGTTGGAAAAAACCTTTTCCTGGGCCTCAACGCCGGCGGAGCCATAATACCGATAGTGCTCTCGGCTTATTTTTTCTGGAAACACCGCCCATCCCCCTATCTCTCTCTGTTTTCCATCCTGGCCGTTGCTCTAACAGCACACACGTTCACAACGTACATACCCGACATGGGGGTGGTCTCATTCTTCCCCTATTATCTGTTTCCCTCTTTTGTAGCGTTCGGGATAGGGTACGCCCACCCCGGAGGCCAGAGAGCAGTCGGAAAACGGTTTGCCGTGGCATACGGCGGGGGATGTCTGGGCAACCTCCTGGGAGCGGACTTGGTCCGCATCCCTCTCATCGTAAAAACCGCTGAGAACAGCGTGATGGTGGGCTCCATAGGGGGGGCGGGGGG
>CAZROC010000034.1:0-5877 GCA_964601625.1 uncultured Thermoplasmata archaeon
GTGGTTGTGCAAAAAACACACAAAAAACCCATAAAAATGTTAACAAAATGTTAACGCACAACCCCATCCCACCTCTACACCCGCATCTTCTTCTCCATCTTTTTCATCTCTTCCGCTATCTCCGCTGCTTCCTCATGTCTGTTTTCCGCCAGGAGAATCTGGTGTAGGAGGAGGAGGGCTTCATATTTCTCTCTGAAGATGTTGTGGACGTCGGCTATCTCCACAGCCTCCCGGAGGAGCGCCTCTGCTTTCTCCTTTTCTCCTTTCTTGAGGTAGAGGTTTGCC
This sequence comes from uncultured Thermoplasmata archaeon, assembly GCA_964601625.1. Classification (GTDB taxonomy): domain Archaea; phylum Thermoplasmatota; class Thermoplasmata; order JAGHBH01; family JAGHBH01; genus CAZROC01. The sequence continues at coordinate 286 of CAZROC010000034.1, forward strand.
AGGTCTTTTTTGACCCTTGCCATGGCAACGGGACGCTCTATTTCTTCGGCGAGGGCGAGGGCGTGTCTGAGGTGTTCCTCCGCTTCGTCGTATCTGCCCATTTCTGTGAGGTAGAGACCGCAGGAGTCCAGCGCCGCCTGGAGTATTCTTCCCACCCCCGCTTTTCTGGCCAGGGATATCGCTTTCTTTAGCTCTTCCACCGCTCGCTGGCAGTCGCCCATGTGTCCGTACGCCACGCCTATGTTGTTTCTGATCCTGCTCTCTTCAAAGGCGCTGCCGCCCATTTTTTCCAGGCGTCCCATGGCCATGTGGTAGTATTCAAGCGCCCGCTCCGGTCTGTTGGTGTAAAGATAGACGTTTCCCAGGCCCACCAGGGCCCTCTCTTCTATGAAAGTGGCGAACCTTGTTTTTCCTGCCATTTTTGTGTACACAAGGGCATTTTTGAACAGGTCCATGGCCCTTACATAGGCGCCTGTCCGCCAGCTTATGTATCCCAGGCGTTCAAAGCACCAGGCCACATAGCCGAAGTTTCCTGTTGCGAGTGCTATCTGAAGCGCTTCTCTGAGCTCTTTTTCCGCCTCGTTGATCCGACCCAGGTCTGTGAGCGCCATTCCGCGGTATATCTTGGCTTTGGCCAGGTACCTGTTTTTTCCCTCTGATATTCCGGCGAATATTCTCTCGCTTTTTTCAAGAGACGTCTCTGCCTCTCTAAACCTGCCTGTGAAAAACGCTGTCATGCCGTAGAGGAGGAACGCTTTTGCCCTGATTTCGGGTGGTGCGCGGTCTATTTCTCCCGCCGCTTTTTTGAGGAAGAAAAAGGCGTCTGTGTACATTGACAGGTCCAGGGCCATGTCAGCTCCCTCCAGGACCTTTGAGACGAAGTTCTCTTTTTCGCCCGAGTAGGATGGGCCGGCCATTACCAGGTGTCTCGTGGCCTGGACCTGTAGGAGTTTTTTCTTTTCATTGTCTCGCTCTGGCTCCGCCTGTCTCATGTAGAATCTGTACGCGGCTGAGTGTATCTTTTTCTTTTTCTGCCAGGACATTCCCCGTAGCATTTCTTCCTGGAGGACTGCGTGGGATATCGCGTAGGTTTCCTCCCATTCTTCCTCTCCTGTTTCGCTCACAAGCCCCTTGTCTATCAGGGATTCAAGCGTGTTTATAAGGTCTTCTTCTGCCAGGCCTGCCAGGTCCATGAGGAGTTCAAAGGATGTTTCGCCCACGGTGGCCATTATTTCCATCACGGTTTTCTCTTCAGGGGACAGGTTTATTTTTCCGTGTGGCTGGCTTTTTTTCTGCTCTCCAGGTTCGTCTCCCCAGAGATATGCTGCCACGCCGTCCCACCCGATATCTGGTGGGGGCTCCCATTTTCCGTCTCTGAGGACCAGTTTCTCCTCTGCTATGGCCCGCTGGATGTCTCTTATTATACTTAGAACAGGTCTCGTTGTGCCCTCTGGCCTTTTTATTAGAGCGGCGAAGAAGTCGGGCGGCGGCGTTCTTCCCAGGGCGTTGCTGACTATCCGGAAAAGGGCGTCCTCTCCGAGGGGTGTCATGGTTTTTTCTTCTACGAGCCGCTCACGCCTGAGAAGTCCAAGGGTCTCTCTGAGAAAAGGCGGGAAACGGGCGTCTCTAAGGGGCGCTGTGCATATAACAGGCAGGGGAACGCCCGTGGAGTACATGGTGTGCAACAGTTCGGCGGTCTCTGCGTCGGCTTTTTCAAAGTCGTCAAGCAGTATGACCACACATTTTTTCCTGCTCTTTTCGGTCAGGAGTTCCATGGCCGCTGATACGAGGGAGCGCTGGCGTATCTCCTCTTCTCCGAATATCTTTCTGGCTACGGAGAGCACTTCTTCTCGTGGGAGTATCTGGCGCAGGGGGTGGTAGGGCCCGCTGTTTTCGCCGGCGCACTTTCCGGGGACAACGACCAGGCCGGAGGTGCCGCCGTGGGAACTAGGACATATCTCGTCTTCCATGGTTTCAAGCACCGTGGAGAGCGCTTCCAGGAAACGCGTCTTTCCACACCCGGGAGGTGCTCTGAAGATGAGAATCTTTTTCTTCTCTCCTCCGTTTTTGCTCCTTCCCCCGGCGCTCTCCTGGTTGAAAAACTTTTTAACATATTCCACCGCCGTCTTAATCTCTTCTTCCCTGTCAACGAACACTGGTCTCAGGTGGGGGTGGGGCGGATGATGTGCGGTTTTCATCTCAAATCACGGCCTCTCAGGTTGTGTGCGGAAGACAAACCCACGGGGCATATGGGACGCACTCACGTGGCACATTCACAGGTTTCCAAGAAGCTTTTTCGCACGCTCAAAGTAGCTTTTTGCGCCTATCTGCTCAAATATTTCTGCGCCCTTCTGTAGGGCTTCTCTGGCTTTTTCCACGTCTCCTTTTTCAAGCATCGCCTCTCCGTATTCCAGGTATATGATTCCGAGGTCGTACTGGATGTTAAGGGATTTCATCATCTCTATGCCCTTTTTGAAAGCCTCCTCCGCTTTTTCCCACTCCTTCTTTTTGCGATATATTATCCCATAGTTCATGTAGAGGCTGGCGATAACGTATTTCTCCTCCAAGCGCTCAAATATCTCAAGGGCGTCGGCGGTGTATTTCTCTGCTTTTTCAAGATCGTTGAGCTTGGCATAGGTCTCTCCCAGGTTGCCCAGGGCATAGCCCTTTGTCCTGACATCGTTGCCCTTTTCAGCGTACTCAAGGGATTTTTTGTAGCATTCTATGGCCTCCTCGTATTCCCCGTGTTCCTTGTAGACTTCTCCCATGTTGTTGTATGCCCTGGCTATCTCAGGGTAGTTTTGCATGGGCACCAGTATTTCTATCGCCTTCCGGTACTGTTCTTTTGCCTTTTCCGCGTCTCCCTTGTTGTGGTAAACGTTTCCCATGTCTATGTATGTTGACCCGATCAGGTTGTCGTCCCCCACTTTTAGTGCATTTTCTATCACCGTCTGGAGGTGCTCTATGGCCTCGTCAAGGTTGCCGAGACGCCAGTCAACCTTTGCGTGTCCCCTGTATGTGTCTGCTATGCCGTAGTAGTCGCCGAGCTCCTCGTATATCTCAAGTGCCCGCTGGTAGTTTTCATCCGCCTCTTCCCACATGTTCTTTTCCATGTAGAGGTGGCCGAGTTCCCTGTAGGCGTCCGCTACTTTTTTCCTGTTGCCCAGTTTCTGGTTTATCTCTATTGCCTGTCTGTAGTGCTGGACGGCGGACTCCCACTCTCCCAGCATGTTTTCAACCCACGCCATGTTGAAGTACACATCGCCCTTGTACGCCATGAATTCCTCGTTTTCCGGGTATCTGTCTATGACATTCAGGGCCATTGAATAGTACCGGAGGGCTTCGTCAAAAGCGTAGGAGGCCGTGGCTTTTTTGCCCGCGAGTATTGAATAGGCCACCGCTTTGTCTGGAACCTTTCCCAGGAAGAAGTGTTTTGCCAGCGCATATACCACTTCCCCTATGTTCTCCCTGTACATGCGCTCAAGGGCCTCTCCCACTTTTTTGTGCAGGATTCTCAGGCGGCTGCGGCTCATCCCCTCGTACACAACTGTTATTATCTGTATGTGGTCAAAGATGAAGACCTCCTCCTCGGTGGACGTGTCCTCGTGAATCAGTTTGTTTTCTATTAGCCTGTCAATGTAGTCCACAAGTTTTTCTTCGTCAAGCCCGGTCACTTCCCGGAGCATCTCAAATGAGAAGTGGTCTCCTATCACGACGGCATATCTGAGCACCCTGAGCGTTTCTGGGTCCAGGCGCATTATCCTTCGGGCGACAACGTCTTTTATGCTCCGCGGAATTCTTATCGTGGACAGGGAGACCGTGTCCCACGTTGGAGACGAGGGGTCTATGACTCCCTCAGATATGAGAGATTTGACCACTTCTTCAACGAAAAACGGGTTCCCGGCGCTCTCCTTGTACAGTGCGTCTATGAACTCGTCCGGCACATCCTTTCTGGAAAGGAGGTCTCTGACCATCTCCGCTATGTGCTCTTTTCCGAGGCGCTGGAGAGATATGGTCGTGGTTGCTGGCAGGATAGAGAGGTCATCCACCACCTCGGCGACCACGCGCGAGGATTCCACCTCAACCTCTTCTGGCCGGTATGAGACAACGAGCATTATTCGTTGGTTTCGTATATTCTTGGCTATGTACAGGAGCAACTGTGCCGTGCCAGCGTCTGCCCACTGGAAGTCGTCCATAAAAAAAACCAGTGGGTTCTGAGATGACAGGCTGAGGATTGTTCTGGTGAAGTTCTCAAACATCCGCCCCCTCTTCTCCTTGACGTCTCCGTCGCGCCCCGTGTTTTCGCTGGACAGGACTCCCAGGGCCGCGACGCCCACTTCTTCCACTGACACTCCCACGCCGGCAATGCCCATACCACCCATGGAAAACTGCTGGGGCGCTCCCCCAGAGGCTCCCCCGTCCATGTAGGGCTCAAGGGCCTGTATGAAGGGTAGGTACGGCTCCGCTGTCTCGGCATAGACACAGGCGCTCTCCAGGAAGAGAGTGCCATCTCCCAGCTGCCGGGAGAACTCGTGGACCAGCCGGGTCTTTCCTATGCCTGCCTCGCCTTTTATAAGAACTATCCTCCCGCCGGCCCCGCTTTCCACTTCTTTGTAGGTGTCTTTGAGAATCCTCATCTCCTCCTCACGGTCCACAAACTTCGTTGACGTTGTTGGCTCCAAACATATCCTCTCCTATCAGATCGGTTTTTGTACGGATCATAGCCATAGCGAATGGCGGACGTTAAAGAAATGGGATGTCACGGTTTAAAAGATTTCGGTAAAACCACTGCCGTGTGGTAATCAGCCGCCGCCCCTCACAACCCGGTAAATGTCCCCGGCCGTCTTCTCCCCGACGCCCCTCACACGCATCAGGTCTTCAACAGAGGCGTTCATAACATCCAGCGGCGTTCCAAAGTGGTCCAGTAGACGGACGGCTGTCTTTCTGCTCACACCCGGCAGCCCTTCCAGGACGAAGAGCATGGAATCTCTGAGACCGGCAGGAGACGCTGGAGAGGGTTTCTGCTTTCTCACCCCCCGGACGTCTCCCTTTTTCTTCCTCTTTTTCCTGGTCCAGAGGGCGTCTATGAACTCTGCTGTCTCTCCGGGACCAGAGGTGAAAACCGCCGGCACACCGAAATCGGTTACTATGGATGCCAGAGCGCCCATCACCGCCTTCCTGCCAACACCCCTCTTTTCGTACAGCCCCTCTCCTTCTACAACGAGAACCGGCTCAAGGTATGCAGAGGACAGGGATGCGACCTGCGGGAAGAGCCGCCCGTCTATGAGCGAAGACAGAAAGTCATCCGCTGTCTTCCTCTCAATCCCCACAGTTGATGAGACCGCATAGTCCCCTGCTTCCATGTGACACGGTTCCAGAGTGTAGCCCATCTCATAGAGTGCCCTGACAACACCCGATGCCATCTCACGGTTGTCCACCACCAGTTTTTTGGCATCCACATCCATGCCAGCACCACCTTTTTCCCCTCTGACCCCACCTGTGCCCCACATATCTGCTCTGATCCCGCTGCCCACTCTCCCACCCCCTACTCCCGTCTTCCCATCATGGTCACCCCCACCGCTGTCATCGCTG
>CAZROC010000035.1:0-5278 GCA_964601625.1 uncultured Thermoplasmata archaeon
ACAACGACGGGCTTAAATACTGGGAGGAAGTGAACGTGTACGGGACGGATCCGACAAATAGTGATACAGATGGTGATAGTATGAGTGATCTGTATGAAGCTAGATGCGGGGTTGATGTAGGCGGCTGGCAGGATCCACTAGTACATAATGAAAGATATGCTATTCTCATGTGTTGGGATGATGGTTACTTCTGGGAGGGGAATACTGTTTATGTTTATGAAATGTTAAAAGAGCATGGATACACTGATGAAAACATAATTGTACTTTACGTAGAAGAAAATCCTTCTGTGCACCCAGAATACGTTGATTACGTAATAAACAAGGATACACTTACAATAGCTTTCAACACCATTAACCAAAAAAGCACAGAAAATGATTTTGTTTTCATATACGGGACTAACCATGGGAGCCACAATCCAGATTATACACACTCTTTAGGATATGAATGGGACTATGAGCTAGCTCCCCGTGTTAATAGTATTCAACATTACGCCCGCATGATGATTATGTTGCAACACTGCTTTTCGGGAGGGTTTATCGATGATTTATCAGGAGATGGCAGAATAATAGCTACTTCTGCTCCATACTGCTGGGTTTCTTATGGGGGAGAGGGGAGGAGTGTTTTTACTGACAGGTTCATTGGAGCTCTAAAAGGAGATTATTATGCGGATAGCGATGGAAATGGATATACATCTGTTGGCGAATCTTGGAACTATGCATTCGATCACGACTCTCTTGATTATATTATGTATGATGACAATGGTAACTCATTAGATGAATATGATACGCGAGATACCACCCACCATGGCTATCCAGATGGTTCGGAGCCATATTATCAAAACGGCCCAGGAGAACCTCATGAAGGTGAAAACAAATATTATTGGGACATCGCGTACGAAGCATTATATGGCGGCGGTTCTTTAGGAGGAAATCATATTGATGGTCCTGGGTATCACGGGAGATTAGATGACCCAATAAATACATGGGGTGAAGGATTGTTAGGTGCTTGTACATACCTTTGAAGGAGGCATGAAAAGATGTTAGATATGAAAAAAATAAATAAAAAAAATTCAGTATACACCTGGGTCGCGATAGCAGCACTTATATTCAGCTCATTCCTAGTGGCAGAAAGACTAATTGAGAATGCGTCTCTTAAGGGAACGTTTGTGTCCCAATATGATGTAAATTTATTCTGTGAAAACGATACACATTTTGCGTTACCGGGCAACACCACCACATTTGAGATCGTGGTAAAGAATAATGGCACAACACCCGATACCATAAAATTAACGGCGAACTGCACTGAAAACCGTGCTGTTTATGATCCTTATTTTGATAAAGATACAGTACACTTATTGCCTGGCGAGTCTGAAAAAGTGAGTCTGACGTTGAGTGTTTATAAAGATCATTTTGTGGGTGTTTCTGGCGGTGTCATAGTCACTGGCGTCTCATTAAACAACCCGGGTGTTGATTGTCAGATATCTTTAACGGTATTTATCGTGGATATTGACATATCCTGTGGGTCTGATGAATACTTTATTTCGCCCGGCGAGTCTGCCAACATAAAAATAGAAGTAGCGAATAAAGGAAGTCTAAATGACACAGTCTTTTTGGAGGTCAACTACTCAAAAAATGGTGTCATAAAAAGTGTGCGTCTTGAAACCTCTATAGTGCCAGATTTAGGTTCCGGGTACACAGGAGTTAATAATGAAATTATATTTCGGACTGTTAACTTGACAGTTGAGTTGTTCGAAAAACCTTCGGAGAATGAAGGATTCATAGAGATACAGGGAGTATCGCAGAGAGATAATAATATGACTGATAGTATCAGAATTACTATACGAGTAAAGTAGTAATAGCGCACAGGGAAGTAATTCCCGAAAATTGGTAGCGGCAACCCTGGTGGATGCAAAGACGATGGTGATGACACCATGGACATAAGCGGAGATGGGAGCAGCCTGGACGTATACTACAGCCTCAAAACCGGCACATGGACAGGCGAAGACAGCATGGGCGACAGCGACGGCCTTGGCCATAGTAGTGGCGAAGAAGACGGCAGCACAGACACAGACGAGGATGACTGTGAGATATGGTTTAATATACAGCAGAATGATTATGATGGCGACGGGCTGACATGGTGGGAAGAAGTAAACGTTTATGGGACGGATCCGACTAATTGGGATACTGATGGTGACGGATTAAGTGACGGTTTAGAAGATTTTGATGGTGATTTTTTGTTGAACGTTGAGGAGCAGTTGTGGCAATATGATTCTTGGGATGTTGACGCCGCAGGGTATAGAGCTATTGGGATAGCGGCAAGAATGGTAACCGGCAATCACGTGGTTATCAGGGAGACAAAGACGGAGTGGATTACTTTCCATGTTTGGACTGAGGTATGGCTTGAAACACCCCCATCAGGGAGTGATCATTGGTATGTATTTGATAGTACTGATAAATATATCTCTGGCGGGTATGGTTGGGGTGATGGTATAATTTACCAGAGAGATACTTATTTATCCGGTCTCGCTGATGTAAGAACGTTATCCTCTACGGGTGATATAGTTTCGCTCAAAGAGATTTATGTGAGTTGGTAACATGAAAAAAAGGACACGATTGATCATCATAAAATCCACGATAGGAGTACTTAGTATGTTAATACTTGTGTTATCATTTCTTTTGTTAAGGCCATTCTTTTTTTCATCTTTCAATCCGAACTCAATCCCGGTTAACTATCTGGAAGCAAGTAGGATCAACGAAACAGAGTACAGGCTAACAATCACTAACTTCAAAAACGGCGGACACATAATTTTAGAATGTACCGTTGAAGTAAAAGTTCGGGTGCAAGAGAGTAATATCAGCACAGCAGAGCAATATGATTCTATGTCCTACAGCTTAGTGGAGGAAGAAACCATAGATTGTGACAACTTTACTCTGACGTTCATTGACGCCGACCAGGACGACTATGTATCGGAGGGAGATTACTTTAGGATAATCACAACCAAAGAAGTTGAACTCATCATTACAATATATGACAACTCTGGCAAAAGCATATGTGGGGGCGGACTAGACACGTCTCAATGGAATCAGGTGGCGTGATAGTGGGTGAGAAGTTCATGTGTTGCGTGGGCGGGCACAACCCCACATCTTAAATATCCCCGTTTTTTTCACCAAAACGTGGTGTTCCGATGCCTGTCATAAAAATAGACCTCAGAGACCTGCGGGACCTGCTGGGTGATGTTCCGGAGGAGGAGACAGCGCCCGAAAAGCTTGCCGAGACTATATCTTCCATGGGCGCCAGCATTGAGAAGATGGGCGGGGACGAGATGGAGGTGGAGTTCTTCCCCAACAGGCCAGACCTCTACTCTGTGGAGGGGGTGGCGAGGGCCCTCCGCTTCTATCTCGGGGCCGAAAAGCCCGGCGAATATTCTGTCACGCCATCGGGTTACACTCTCACGGTGGAGGAGAGCGTTAAGCAGGTCCGCCCCTACATGGTCATGGCCGTTGTTCGCAACGTGGTATTTGACGACCCCCTGATCCAGAGCGTCATGCAGGTCCAGGAGAAGCTCCACGCCACCATCGGGCGGAACAGGAAAAAGGTGGCCATCGGGATACACGACGCCAGCAAGGTGAAACCCCCATTCTTTTACAGGGGGGTGGACCCGGACTCCGTGTCTTTTGTCCCCCTTGGTCACGCAGAAGAGATGACCATGCGTGAGATCCTTGAAAAACACGAAAAAGGACGGGAATACAGACACCTGGTGGAAGACAAACCCCTATTCCCGCTATTTGTTGACAGCGAAAACAACGTGCTGAGCTTCCCGCCCATAATAAACGGCGCCCTGACTACGGTCACAGAGGACACAACAGACCTCGTCCTGGATGTCACAGGCGAAGACCTGCGGGCTATGAAAACAGTCCTGAACATACTCTCCACTTTGTTCATGGAGAGAGGTGCCAGAGTTGAGACCGTTGAAATACACGACCCCGTGGAGGGTGTCTTTGTCGCCCCCGACCTCTCCTATGAGCCCATGGACGTTGGCGTGGACTACGTAAACCGCCTCCTCGGAACAGACGCCAGCGCCGGGGAGATAATCTCACACCTGACCCGGATGGGATACATGGCCCTTGAAAACACCACCCCCCGCAAGGACGCCGTCCTCAGAGTTGGGATACCCCCATATAGGGCGGACATACTCCACCCGGTAGACCTGGTGGAAGACGTGGCCATAGCCATGGGATACCAGAAACTCCAGCCAACACTCCCAAGGGTACCAACGATAGGAAAAGATTTGCCGTGGAAAAAAGACGAGCACAGAGTAAGAGAGATACTGGTCGGCCTCGGCTTTCTTGAGGTGGCAACCTTCACACTCATAGGAAAAGAAGACCAGTTCACAAAAATGCGCCTCCCCATAGGAGAGGACGTGCCCATAAAGAACCCGCTCACAAGAGAGCACAACAGCCTGCGGAAGTGGCTGATACCGAGCCTTTTGCAGATACTCCAGGCAAACCGCCACCGGGATCTCCCCCAAAAAATATTTGAAATAGGAGACGTGGTAATAAAAGGCGAGAACAAAACCCGCGTGGCCGCTGTGATAATCTCCAGCAAAACGGGTTTCACAGAGATAAAAAGCCACGCCGAGGCGCTCCTCCGTAGCACGGTGAAAGAGTGGGAGGTGGTGCCAAAAGACCACCCCAGCTTCATACCCGGGAGATGCGCCGCCGTGGTCGTCGGAGGAGAAGAGATAGGATTCATGGGCGAAATCCACCCGGAGGTCATCACAAACTATAAACTCACAAACCCCATAACAGCGATGGAATTTGACTTCCACTCGCTCACTCCACGGGAGAAATAACGCCCTATCGTCGCCTCCAAAACCCCCCACGCCTGACAGCCAGGCCTCGCTGGAACGTGTTGTTCCACTGGGCCCGTCTGGTTCCCTCACTACGCAATCGGTGCTGACTCTCGGTGGGAAACCTGTGGTTTCCCACCTTGCCTCGCCTGTTGGCTCGGCTCATTGGAAAACCTGTGGTTTCCCACCTTGCCTCGCCTGTTGGCTCGGCTCATTGGAAAACCTGTGGTTTCCCACCTTGCCTCGCCTGTTGGCTCGGCAGCCCCCCGGCTCCCTCACTGTGCAATATATGCTGAGGTAGCCTAGCCAGGCTAAGGCGGCAGACTCGAGATCTGCTGTCCCTCTGGGACGCGGGAGTTCAAATCTCCCCCTCAGCGCCACCTTTTGAACCTATTAACCCATTGCTTATATTGCCCGTAAAAGGTGGT
>CAZROC010000036.1:0-5265 GCA_964601625.1 uncultured Thermoplasmata archaeon
ATACTACTACCAAACACTAGGCGTAGAAGTCAAACCAATAATAGACGAAAGGATAAGTATATCTAAGGTGGATTTGAACAATAACAATAAGCTGGATCTGACATCAGATTCTGACACTCCATACCATGATCCCACGAGTAGTAGAGAACAATTACATGCCGAGCAGAATTACCATGATCATGACAAAACACATTTGTATATACTATATTCGGGAATTCAAATAGTTGTAACATGGATTGAGGGGGGTGTAACTAAAAGTTATAAAATACCGGGCACTTCGTCTCCTCGCGCTGGAGCAGTTATTAAGCCATTTACAGAAGAAGGCACCGGACATTGGACATATGAAAACTTTGGATTGGGCTGGGAGAAACAATTATTACTACATGAAATTGGTCATTGCATCTATGTGGGTGAATATGATGACTATGATATAGACGGAGATGGGTATGTTAATGAAATTTATTGTGGTAGTGATGAAGACCTTACTGGAGGATACGATTGGTGCGTCATGAGCAGTCCTTCTTCTGAAAGTGCAGTTAAATATCCTACATATTGTGAAGAATGTTGGTCTACTCATGAAATTAATTTATACACGCTGTGGTCTGTAGGTGAAAACGCACATAGTGAAGGGATAACCGTGGCATAAAGAGGTGAAAATCATATGAGAATATAGTATGGTTAATTGGTGTGTTATTGCTTCTGGTTAGCTTATCAGGCATTAATTCAGCAGGAGAAGCAAATTCCTTAGATACCGCAATTATCACTGAGAGTTTTGACGCAAATATTACAACACAAGCCAACGACACTTGTTTAGTATGGGTTAATAATGAGATTGCATTGTTCTATTCAGAATATAGTGCGCAGAAAAATAGGGATATATATTTCGTTCAGTCCAGAGACGGCCACACGTGGTCAGAGCCTTTTACTATAGTTGATAGTGAATATGATGAATACTCCCCCTCGGTATGTCACGTTGATAACAGGACTTTTGTGACTTTTATACGAGCAGAGTATCAACAAACAGCATACCCGCCAGTTTGCACGCATCTTTTGTTAACAAGCGGTGTTGACTTTATTAACTGGGTTGCTCCAATGGAAATATTGAACAACTCGGACAGCGTACCTATCGCAGAAATGTTATGGTATTATATAAACGATGGGGAAATATTTTATTTTAATAATGAGTACTTTTTAGTATATGTTTTAAATTATGAGGGGTTGGCTTACAGTGATATTTATTTGCGTCAATCCAATGATGGGGAGACATGGTGCAATGAGATATCAATAAACTCAACACCTGAACTGTCAGAGATTCCAGAAGTATCTGCAACGATGACCGAGGACGCAGCAATAATTGTATTTTCGGGAGAACCGGACGGATATGGTTATATTCTCAAATCTCAAGACATGCGTAATTGGACACAACCCATAAAATACGGCCACGGATCATCTCCAACGCTTATAGTTTTTAATAACCATTATTGCATAGTGAATACTGCTGGGATTTGGTTGAGTGATGATTTGGTTAATTGGACGCATGTGCTTAATAAGAGTTATGAGCAGCCTTCTGCCGTTCAAATGGATGATGGACGGATAATGGTGGCATACGTTAAAGATGGGGATATCTGGATAGATGTTGTGGATCTGGGCTTGGGAGAGGAGGATAACTGTGATGATTGTGTGTTTTGGGCTATTGGGAATTTCTTTGTGGAAAATGCTTTGGTGGCGATACCTGCCATCGCAGTTGCCGTTGGCACTTCGGTTTTTGTTGTTTACTTATTAAAACGTAGGCGGACTAGCTAAGAGGATGTCAAGTTATTGCCTCCTTAGGTTGTATATTGTGATGTATGATAGGCACCATGATAGTGCTGTTTCTGGTTTGGCGTTGTGTGGCCATCTTTTGTAGAATTGTTTGATTCTGTGTTTGAATCTCCCTTCCTTTCTGTGTTGGACAAAAGCATGTTTTGTCCGATGCGTGTGGAAGCAAATGTTTCCGCTACGGCCCAACAAACCGGATCAAAACAGGGATATGCTCACACCAAACTTAACACTTATCTTGACATCCTCCCTATAGACAGTAAAAAACCACAAAACCTTTTTACGCCGTGGGTGTTGGGTGGGGCGGTGATGGATTTGTCCGGTGAGAAGGAGGCGGACCTGGTTGAAAAGACGAAGCTGCCGGGAAAACGTGCCATGGCGTGGCACCCTTTTTATAAGGGCAAAATAGAGGTTTTGCCCAAGTGCCGCATAAAGGACTTTGACGATTTTGGTGTCTGGTACACTCCTGGTGTGGCGGAGCCTTGTAGAGATATTCACAGAGACCCTCTGAGGGTTTTTGAGCACACCAACAGGTGGAATTATATTGCGGTGGCGTCCAATGGGACAAGGGTTCTCGGTCTGGGAGACATAGGGCCCCTGGCGGGACTGCCTGTTATGGAGGGAAAAGCGCTTCTCTTCAAATACCTGGGTGGGGTTGACGCCACGCCCCTTATGATAGACACAAAAGACCCTGACAGGTTCATTGAGACGGTCAAGATGGTGGCGCCCACTTTTGGCGGGATAAACCTTGAGGACATACGCACCCCTGACTGTTTTTACATCCTTGAGCGCCTTCGTGAGGAACTTGACATACCCGTGTGGCACGATGACCAGCAGGGAACGGCGGCGATAACCCTTGCCGGGATAATAAACGGGTTGAAGGTTGTCGGTAAAAAACTCGGCGAGGCGCGGATAACCCTCGTGGGTGTGGGTGCGGCGAACATCTGTCTGGCCCGCACGCTCATAAAGGCGGGTCTCCCACCTTCCCACCTGATACTGGTTGACAGCAAGGGCATCCTGCATGCGAACAGAAAGGACCTTGAGGAGAACAGGGACCGGAACCCCTACAAGTGGGAGCTCGCCAGGATTACGAACCCTGACATGGTGGATGGGGGCATAGCGGAGGCGCTGGTGGGGGCGGACGTGCTTGTGAGCGCTTCCAGGCCCGGACCTGGTGTCATAAAAAAGGAGTGGGTTGCAAGGATGGCAGATGACGCCGTTGTTTTTGCAGAGGCGAACCCCGTCCCGGAGATATGGCCCTGGGAGGCCAGGGAGGCGGGTGCGAGAATCGTCGGTACGGGGAGAAGCGATTTTCCAAACCAGGTGAACAACAGCATAGGTTTCCCAGGCATTTTCAGGGGCACACTTGACGTCCGGGCGAAGACGATAAGCGACGAGATGCACATAGCCGCGGCCTATGCCATAGCCAGGACAGCCGAAGATCATGGGATAAGCGAGGACTATGTCGTTCCTACGATGGCCGAGATGGACGTTTTCATAAACGAGGCGGTGGCAGTGGCTGAGAAGGCCATGGAACAGGGACTGGCCAGGATGCAGAGGACACGCTCCGAGCTCAGAGAGACAGCCGAAACTCTGATAAGGGATGCCCGCGAAAAAACAGAGATGCTGATGAGGACTGGTTTCATACATGAGCCGCCGGAGGTGTGATATAGGAGATGCACAGGCGTGAACGACCTGAGAGGGTCAGAGTCCGTAAGGTGAGACCCCGGACGGGAAAAGTTTTGCTAACAACAGGAGTTTTTCTGGTAGTTTTTTCTATCGTCTGGGTCTCCGTGGACGCTGGCGTGGTTTTGCTGAGGAATACGGTCGGTGGAGAAGACGGTGGGAGCGCTGGGATGGGGGGCGGTGGGCCCGGCGGGATGGCTGGCGGCGGAGAAGAGGACATGAATTTCATGAGCGGGGAAGTGGCTTTCATAAACTTTTCACTGTTTGAAAACGCCTCGTCGTTCCTTTCTCTTACGCCGGCAGATTTTGTCATGGAGTGGCACAACGTTTCCATAAACTCCACGGGGGTGTACGACACTGATACGGGTGAGGCACTGGACTTCCCCGAGGAGAGCATAGGGGGGAAGGGCGATGGCGGGGAGCCAAACGGGACCGGAGATGAGGGCGAAGCCACACGCGATGGTGAGGGAGGCGGCGGCTTTTCATGGTTCCCCCTGTTCGGCGTTGAGAAGAAGGACTACACGCTGTACGACGCCACTCTGGGGAAAGAGGTCCGGGCCAACTATAGCGGTGAGACAGAGGTCATGGGTGAGAGGGCCTATTTTTACACGGTATTTGAGAACAACAGGACACATGACCCCGTGTCTGGTATGGGGGTTGAAATGAAATACTATGCTGGTTATTTTGTCCATCCCACCACAAGTTTGCCCCTGGCCATAGATATGAAGATGTCCTTCCTCCTGTTTTTTCCGGACTTTTACCTCCTCCAGCCTGAGGGTGAGAGCAGATACAACTACACGGGGACAGTATGGGTCCAGAACGAGACCGTCCCAGGAAAATACGACCTGACGAACGTGCGGGAGGAGGTGGTCTCCAGGTCTTATCTTTCAGAAGATTGCTCAATGGTGTTGTTTGAGGAAAAGGTGACCTACTACGACATTGACACGGGGGAACCGCTCCCACCAGACCAGCAGCCCCCGCCAGAGTTTTACGCGGTGAACAGGACCACCTTCCGCTATGTCACCGGCTACAACGGAACGGCGAGGAGCGGGTACTACACCTTTCCCATAGGCCGCCTTGAGAAAAAGGATTATCCCATGTGGGATTCTCTGGCAGGGGAAGAAAACGTGGCCAGGTACGAGGGAGAGGATTCATTTGCCAACGCCACTGTCTGGGTCTACCACATGCACACGGACAACGCCACTGTTGAGGGCGGAAACCCCTTTTTGCCCGTGTACCGTCACCCCGGAACAGAGTACACGTACACGATGGACCTGAGGTTCTATGTTGACCCGGGGTCTTCTATCCCGTTGAACGTCGTGATGAACGGCACCGTTTATATGCGATCCACTGTTCCCGGCTCGGAGGGGATACCTGTCTCATACATCAACTTCTCCTTTGACGCCTCCGCCGTGGAGAACATGTCCAGGATAGCCCGCCTTTTCAGAGAGGTGCTTCTGCCGTTTTCAAAGGCATGGGTCCCGGTGTTTTACATGCACATCCAGACAACAGGCGACTTCTCAGCCCTCATGCTGGACCTGGCACATCTCCTTGAAAAAGTCCTCTTCTTCATGCGGGTCGTGGTGCCCGTGACGGCAGGCGTGCTCGGCGGCGTCTTTTTGTTTTTCGGGCTGAGGCGGCGGAGGAGGTATCTGGATAGTTTATGGAGAAATATGTGGGTGAGCGGCGGAGATGGAAAAAATAGGTGTTAACATTTTGTTAACATTTTTATGGGTTTTTTGTGTGTTTTTTGCACAACCA
>CAZROC010000037.1:0-3024 GCA_964601625.1 uncultured Thermoplasmata archaeon
ACCTCTCGGGTAACACACCATCGTTCAACTGGACACCACCACTCATAACACCGCCCAGACCGGAAAGCACATACACAGACCCAGACCCACCGTAGACCACCTCTATTACATACTGAGACAATAACGGATGACTGGGCAGACTATGACATAAAAACAGGGACATAGAGCGAAACGTAAAAATACTGTTGCACACAATTCCTGTTTTGTGTAAAAATGATGTCTGCGATATCTGTGACAGATAAAACAAAGAGGGCCATGCCACCGGTTGTTGTTACATTCATAGTTATAATGGTCCTGGTACCATCCTATTCTGCTGCGTCTGCGTCTGCGGCGTGTGGTGTGCACGTTGATTCGTCCATTTCTTATCCGGATGTTCCCCCGGATGTCTCCCCCGTGCCATTTCCGTCTCCTCATGCCGTCGTGACAGAGGGCGTGTACAGCGTCCACATAACCGATGTGGGCTACTATGCCTTTTATGTTTCCTGGCTGACCGGAGCACCCACGACCGGCTGGGTCATCTATGGAACCAGTCCCGGGGATCTCTCCAGTGTGGCGTACGACGACCGCGGCAATGGAGTGGTTGATACCACCCACCACTGCAAGGTGAGGAGCGCCGATGATGGAGCAACGATATATTTCAAAATAGTATCCAATGGAACGGTTTTCGGGAACTCCACCTCCGGGCCCACCCCGGGCGGGGAGCCGTGGAGTGTCACGCTCTTTGAGTACAGCTCCGGTTCCCCCTCAATGAACATATACCAGGTGGAGGCCTATGTTTTCTATCCCAACGGCACCCCCGCCCTGGGGACGCTGGCGTTTTTTTATCTCACGAAGTCCGATGGCACCCGTTCCCTCCTCGCGTCTTTTCTCAGCGATTCCTATGGTCACAACAGGAGTGCTGCAAGCGTTAGATTTGACCTTGGCCGCCTGCTGAAACCAGATGGTAGCAGGTACGACTATGCTTCAGGGGACACCATTCACATCAGGTTTGAGGGGGGCCACAGGGGCAAGTACCCCGGTAGCGGATGGGACACAAACCACACCCTCCAGATGTCTGGCTCTGATCCATATGAGTGCATAGAGAACTTCACATTAATCCCGCCCCCAGATGTTGACCTCTCAGGGCCTGATTCCGTGGTCCTGGGAGAGAGCGGTAGTGTCTGGGCGAATGTCACGAGTGTTGAGACAGTGTCGTCTGTCTCTCTTTTCTGGTGGCAGTCCGGCGGCTCTACGAACGAGGTGGAAATGGTACATGTTGGCGGGGGGAACGGCACATCGTCGTGGGTGGCGAGTATAACCCCCGTGAATCTTTCCAGCGTGTTTTATTATGTCCGCGTCATCACTGCGAATTACACCGTTTTTGAGCCGGCCCCATCGTCGCCTCTGGAAATAATCGTTTTGCCCCCGCCTCCATCTGTCAACGTGTCCGGGCAGAGTTCCGTGGTGTTACACGAGAATGCCACGGTCCGGGTCAATGTCACAACGGTTGAGGCGGTGTCTTCTGTGTCCGTTCTCTGGTGGCACATGGGAGAATCTTTTGAGAGAGAAGAGGAGATGCATCTCGCCGGCTCAGAGAACGACACCACCACGTGGACGGCGAACATAACTCCCATGAACCTCTCCCGGGTGATGTACTACGTCCGTGTTGTGACCCCCAACTATACTGTTTATCAGCCAGACCCATCGTCGCCCCTGGAAATGGCCGTCTTGCCCCGCCCCCCCGTGGGCTTCTATGTGTGTTTCAGTGACCCCGTTGATTTCAACAGTTCCACCGGGCTGGCAACCCTGAAAGCAGGGGTGCCCGTCAACCTGTCCATAGCGCCATTTGACGACGAGGGAAACGCCACATACTACAAAGGAAAGATAAACCTGACCTCCACCGACCCGAGCCCACTCTTCTCTCCCCTGACCAAGACGGTTGACATAGACCCTGGCAACACAACATCCATGTCCACCACACTTTACACCCGGGGCCTGGCTACGGTGAACGTGTCCGGGACAGCACCGGACGGCACACCCATATGGGGCCTGGTCACCGCCAGGGTGCTCCACGGCGACATCTCACTGATACCAGGCTCGCTTTCCCTGTCTCTCAAAGCGGGGGAGACAGCGTGGATAAACCTCACGGCCTCTGACATCTACGGGAACCCTCCTCTCAGCGACCAGAATGGTCTGGCCACATGGGAGATCAGCACATCAGAAAGTGTCGTAGAACCAGAGGGCGGCGGGCTGAGGGGCAACCTCTCCCTGGAGGGGTACCGGGACAGCGGAAACATATCCCTGACCTTTGACGCCCTTTACACAGGCGTGGAGGAAATAAACATATCCTTCGCAGAAAACCCGTCGCCCAGCCCCCCGGCGCCCACGTGGCAAAACACCACCAGAACAACGGCCAGCGCGACAGTTCTCGTGGCAGTGTACGCCGGCGACCCGGAAAACCTATACCTCATCTCAAACCCCCCTGGCCACATGGAGGTCAACACATCAACACCGCCCCTTGAGGTCATCGTAACAGACATCTATGGAAACCCAGTCCCCGACATACCTGTCGCATGGAACATAGCCTCTGGAGACGGTTTTTTCGCAGACGGCCAGATAACCTACACGGACAGCAACGGGACCGCGACCAACACGTTTGTGGCGGGAAAAACAGCCGGCAACTGCACTGTGACGGTGTCTGCCGGACAAACGGCCTCGCTGACAGAGAGCTTCGTGGTTGAGATAACCCCTTCATCTCCGGCGAGCGTGTCAGTCTATGCCCCTGCCGCTGTGGAAGCCGGTGAGCCTGCCGGTTTCACCTGGGAGTTCTATGACCGTTTTGGCAATTTGAATGTGACAGCGGGGGTGGGGGCGTCCATGGGTGGGGGTGTGGTGTGGGTGGGGAATGCTAGTTTTATGTCCACCCTGGCGGGTGTTCATACGCTTGTTGTCTGGTGGACAGGTGACCCCGGTGTGAGCGCAAACTGCACGGTTGAGATAACCCCTTCATCTCCGGCGAGCGTGTCAGTCTATGCCCCTGCCGCT
>CAZROC010000037.1:3124-4497 GCA_964601625.1 uncultured Thermoplasmata archaeon
TCTGGTGGACAGGTGACCCCGGTGTGAGCGCAAACTGCACGGTTGAGATAACCCCGGCCCCTGTCCACACGATAGAGGTCCAGGGCGCGCAGGTCCAAATGGTTGCCATCACAGCAGACACCGTCTTCTACCGCATAGAAACATCGGCGGGCATGGAAATCTACGGCTCTTTTTTCGGAATGGACATCTGGGACAACACGAACACCACGTGGACGCCTACCTTCACCACAGAGGGCGGAAACGCAACCGCTGAGACGTGGGCTTATCCCGGCGGAAAACACGCCTTCCGGTTGTACGCGGGCACAATAGCCGCCACGGTGTGGCTCAACATAACAGACCCAGCCACGTCAGAAAGGGCGGTGGTGGAAGTGAAAGTTGAGCCCGGAGAACCAGACCACGTCCACATCGTGGCGCCGGAAAACGTTGAGATCAGAGACCCGCCCGTGCCGGTGAAAATCGTTGCCCGGGTATACGACGCCTTCGGAAACCCTGTACAGTCTGAACTGGCGTGGACCGTGAGCGACCCGTCGCTGGCCCGCTTGGAAAACGGGACACTCACACCTCTGTCTGTGGGAAAAGTCGTTGTCTCAGCCACGGCCACGGCAGGCAGGGCGACAGCCTCTGTTACGGTATACATATACCGGGCTGTCTCACCAGAGGTGAGCCAGTACAAGACGGTATACGACACAGCCACAGAAAACGCCACGGCACACATCCTGGCGTTTTTCACACAGCCCATGGACCCCCTATCCACCCCTGTTATAACCACCCACCCGCCCACATCTGGCAGTCAGATAACGCATACATGGACCACTCCCACAGTCCTTCTCATAGACCTCCCCCTCACATCTTTCTGGGAAAAAAACACCACCTATGTTAACCTGACACTCTCCGGAGCCACATCAGAGCAGGGAACCCCGATGACACCCTGGAACGCCACCATAAATATACCCCCGCCGCCCACCGCCCGGACAGAAACCCAGAACCAGCCCCTACCTGCGTCTCCAAAAGAAGACACGGATGGCGATGGTATGCCCGACTGGTGGGAAACAGCCAGTGGCCTCAACCCCGGCGATCCGGGAGACGCATCCGGAGACCTGGACGGAGACGGTCTCACAAACAAAGAGGAGTGGGAGAAAAAAACAGACCCGCTCAGCGTTGACACAGATGGAGACGGCGTGTTGGATTCCAGGGACGCATATCCCCTTGACCCCACAGCGTTCAGGAGGCCCGTAACACAGAGAGAAGTAATACTTTTCATATTTTTCATAGTCGCTGTTTTTGCGGCGGTGGCGGCCTCTCTCCACACATTTAACAGAAGGGGACGGCGATAACACCGGCAAAGCCCCGCCCCCGCTCCCGGGACACGACCC
>CAZROC010000038.1:0-3549 GCA_964601625.1 uncultured Thermoplasmata archaeon
CCCTCCCACCCACCCTCGCAATATTGTATACCACGAAGACCGTTATGAGTGCAAAAACGAACGCCATAAACGGAACGGAAAACGTTCCCACTCCAATACCAACACCCAGAACAATAGCCAGAGACGCACCAAAAGCGGCACCCGATGATATACCGAGGATATACGGAGATGCCATGGGGTTCCTGAACAACCCCTGCATTGAACAGCCAGCAACGGCAAGCCCTGAACCAACAAGAGCAGAAAGTATGATTCTCGGTAGCCTTACCTCTGTTATAATCACCCTGTAACTCCCGGGCAGTGAGGTATCCTGGAAATGGAAAAGAACCCTGAATACTGCAGAAACTGGTATATCCACAGCACCGATGGAAAGCGCTCCAATGAAGCTGAGGATTAACCCGGCCGTTAGAGAGAGGAGTACGAATCCCTTAAAGCGCTTTGCTCTGGGATACTTTTCATTTCCCTCTTCGTTCTCACCTGTTTCCATCCTAAAGCACCTGTATGCTCTGGTATCTGGGATCCTGCCTGACTTTATCCATGTAATCCTCAGCCGATTTAAACCACGATGTGGTCACATTTTCAAGGTATTGCCTTGCGAGATCCTCTGCTCCAGCCATCTCGGATTGGGTAGGAGCACGCCACGGTGTATCCGGCACGGGAACGTAGCCGGTGATGTGCAAAGGGATCGCAGGGTCAACATCTGATATGAATCGTGCAATCATTTCTATCTCATCTGCGTCTATCAATCCCGGGATAAAGACGGTGCTGGCACTCAACACCACGCCCATATTGTAGATCTTTTTGAAATTGTTGAGTACCCTCCTGTTGGAAAAACCGGTGTATTTTTTGTGCAGATCCGATGAATACGCTTTTATCGTGACGTTCATTTCGTCTATGTGCTCAGGGGGCAGGTTCCACCCAGTAGAATGGCCGATCTTTGTGCGTACACCGAGTTCCTCGTGGCAGAATTCAGCAATCGCTCCGATGTCTGGACAGAGTGTTGGTTCTCCGCCAACAAAATGGACTCTTTTTAGGTCCAGCTTTTTCAGTGCGTTTATGACCTCTTCTGACGTGAGCGAAGAGGCGATTTCTCCCAGAGGATTTCCAGCACTGGAGGTATTATTGAGTTTATAGGAGCAACCTATGCATCTGAAATTACACCCTGATGTGTAAACAGTCGCCCGCCTGTATCGCTCCGAATATGTCACTTTTTTTATAACCGCGCCCATACACTCCACCTATTCTTCAAAAAGTTCTGGGTGGAGATAGTGTGCTATTTCTTCAAGCACCATCCATGCTCTTGGACCAACACCGCTCATTTCACTCAGTTTATAGACTCTGTCATTTTTGACTGCATTTATACTGTCCCAGCCCGGCCTGTTCTTCACATCTTCAACGGTCGTAGAAGTATACCACTGGATGAGAATCACATCAGGATTCTTTTCAATGATATACTCTGTACTGAGTATCGGGTATGAGGTTGGCTCATCGGCGGCTATGTTTATTCCGCCGGCTTTGTAAATGAGATCGTTTCCTTCAGTATTTGGACCGGCACATTTTCCGACGATGGATGATGTTTCAAAATATACGAGGGGTCTCATTGTTTTGTTAAGCCCACTTGTTTTGTTAAGTATTGCGTCTATGTGCATCTGCATGTCTGATACAACGTCTTCTGCCTCTGAAATGTGACCGGTGAGCAGCCCCGCTATGCGAATTCCATCCATAACGTCATCCAGCGATTTTTCGTAGGCAACGTAATATGTGGGTATTTCTTCTTCAAGGCTTGAAAGGGCATTTCTGGAATATGGATATGCGATGATAAGATCCGGTTCCATTTCTACAATCTTCTCAATGCTGGGGTTCCATGCTTTACCCACAGTTGGCTTCTGTCGTACCTCCGGAGGGTATCCGTTTTCAGCGGTTCTATTGTCCACTCCCACTATTTTATCGCCGCAGCCGATGGCATACAGCGTTTCTGCATATCCCGGGGTAAGTACGATTATGCGTTCAGGCACTTCCGGGAGAACGACTGTTCTTTCCTCTCCGTCAATCAATGTGAGATATGGGTTCTTCGGTGTGACCTGTTTTTCAGATACGCTGGCAAAGAAGTATCCCCCACCAAAGGAAACACAGATCAGCGCGGCTACAACCGCCCATATTCCAATTTCCTTCTTGACTGCTTTTAACACCCATCTCACCTCGGTAGCAATTTTTTCTTTTTCGTGCCACCGAACAGGGTGGGGTATAAAAAAACTTTGGTGGAAAGGGAAAGTGCACCTGCACTTCCACCCACTCTTCACTTTTATGCTTTCGGTCATTTTTTAAACGTTATTTTTTTGCCCAGAAGCCGAAGGAAAAAACAAACTTTTTTTCACCGAAGGCCCCGAAAGAAAACAAAATTTATTTATACTCCGAAGTGTATGGGGGTGTGCCGAGGAGGCGAAGAACATGGTGCAGGCATACTGTGTGAAATGCAGGAAAAAAGTGGAGATGAAGAGCCCCAAGAAAATAACCATGAAGAACGGCCGCAAGGCCTGGCAGGGAACCTGTCCCAACTGCGGCACAAAGGTCTTCAGAATCGGCGCATAGACGCCTCGGAGACACGGGGGTTCTCTGGGTCTCCACAACCCTTTTCCCGGTGGGGGCGCTTTGCCCCACACTATTTTTTGTTAACTTATCCCAATGTCCAGCAGATGTTTATGCTCACACTACAACTGTGCCGGCGAAGTAGTCGCCAAGGCGCTGTTTCATCGTTGACCTGGTGTAGAAAATCACGAAAAAAAGGATTGTAAAAACGTCTGTGAGCAGAAGGACATCCAGCATCCTGAAAACGTTTCTGGTGAAAGCCCTCATGAAATCGCATCGTCCAAGGTCTTCGCTGACAACCTTTATTCCGAGGAGTTTTTTGCCCGGGGTGGCACCCCACAGCCACTCAAAGAGGGTGAAATAGGTGGTCTGCACCGCCCACCAGACGCCCAGAACGGTAAGATACATGAATAGAAACTCCAGAAAAGAGTCCGTGAAGACTCCAGCATGTCCCAGTATCTGAAAAGAGATCAGAAGGGATACCGGGACAACAAAAATGCTGTCCACGAGAAACGCACCCAGGCGTCTCAGGAGCCCTACGAAGTGGTCTCTTTTCCTCCAGTCCATGTGCTTGATGAAAAGGTCCGCAGTGTAAAGAGCCCTCCTGGCCGTCAGCTCGTCACAACTACCCCTGCACATATCAGAGATTGACACCAGCAGGTTGTAATCGTGGAGTATCCCCCCGCTCTCCCCCAGGCGCACCAGCACGGTCTCCGGGGGCCCGTGTATTCCCATCACGTGTCCGGTCTGGACGATCGCCGCCTCAACCGATTGTCTTGAGAGACCAACAGCCATGTCGTAGCGGCCGGCCAGGTATTCCTCCAAGGCCCGCTCAAACCACACACGGGGGAGGAGATGCCTTTTTTTCGGGCTCTCAGCAACGGGCAGGCGTTTTATGCTGGCGGGCTGGAAAAACAAGACGAGGGCGCCGGCTATTAGACCGCCCAGAAAGACCATGTCCATCCC
>CAZROC010000039.1:0-3370 GCA_964601625.1 uncultured Thermoplasmata archaeon
CTTGAATAGAAGATCTTATAGCCTCTATTCTCGATATAAACAGGGGTTACCCAGCCAGTACGATCATATTCTATTCCATGAAAACATGGTTTACCGATCCTGATCCATGCTGGGCCTTTCTTTATAGTTCTGCCTTCACCCCAATATATCCTCGTATCACCCACTACAATATTATCCCTGATCCATGGTTGGTTTCTCCAAAGATCTACTAATTTCTCAAACCATTTCCTCCCCTTCTCTAACAATTCAATTCTCCTACTAGTATAGTCACCATAATCACGTGTATGTATATATCTCAATTCATACAATGGGTCTCTATATTTTCTATGAGGAGGTTTTACGAGATAATCATCTAGCTTTTTATTATACCGAGCTAGTAGCTCTTCCAGGAATAAACGTGCTCTCTCCCATTGACTATGGTTTATATACTCGTTAGGGTTTTTAATATAGATCGTTTTATCATCATATAAGCCGTATCCAGATAAATCTTTATCAGTTGGTCTTAAATGGTGATCATAGTGGTAATGCGTAATAATTATAATATTCGTGTTTTTTGATACCTTGATTATCTTCTCAACAGCTTTACGTCTAAGCAATCTTTTCTCATCACTAGGTAATGGATAGCTCGGCTGCATAGCGGCAGCTCCCGGATCGATAAGAATATATCCATTACCAGTATCTACGGCTATACACGAGGATTTAGCGCCAAAACTATCAAACCATACAAGCAGTATACCAGCCTGATCTAAGAGCTCTCGATAACTAGACAAGATAACCCCTTATAAAAAATATATGGGTTAAATAGGTTTAACAAAACCCCATTTCTCAAGCGCTCTAGCTAATTCTTTATGAGACTTACTATACTCATCTAATGGAATATCCTGCTTCAATGCTTCAAGTGCCTGTCTAACAGCCTGTGCTCCTGCTCTTGGGCCGTCGGGGTGGCCAAGTACGCCACCACCGATCTGTAGGATTAGCTCCCAACCAAGTGCTTCTAACACATATTGTATATTCCCGGGATGTAGACCGCCCGAGGATACAGGCATTGCTGGTTTTATATGATACATGTCTTGCTCAAGATGGTAGGGGTCATCTGGGTCTGGTTTAAAGTGTCTCTCGCGTAGAATCCTAGCATATCTTATAACATCTATCTTACCACCTTCAAGCTTACCAGCTCCAGCTGTACCGATATGTAATTGGTCTACGCCGATAATCCTATACAGTTTAGCTAATACGTACATTGAGATCCCATGATACTTGTTACGCGTAAAAGCAGCATGCATTGCCCTATGCGCATGTATAGCTAACCCATATTCCTCGGCAAGGTCGCGGATATACGTTAACGCAGACCATCCCGTAACAACAACATCAACCATTATATATGGGTTTCCATAATCAGCTACAAGTTTCAACCTCTTCTCCATCTCTCTAACATCACTCGTTATATTGGCAAACCAGACTTTCTTCTCACCAGTTTCTTTCTCGGCTTTATCAATAGCCCTCATAATGGCTTCAGCTCTTTTCTCAAATCTACAATAACTAGGGCTCGTTAGGTTTTCATCATCTTTAACGTAATCCATACCACCAACTAGTATCTCGTAAGCTAGTTTTTCAACCTCCTCTGGAGAATAACCAACTTTCGGTTTAGGCACTGTTCCAACGATCGGCCTGTCATATACTTTAAAGATCTCGCGTACACCATCTATCCCTTTACTAGGTCCCTTAAAATGCTCTAGAAACTTGCGTGGAAGATAAATATCCTCTAATCTAAGTCCCTCTACTCTCTTCATGCCAAAGATATTACCAGCTATAGATGCTAGGAAACCAGGTAAATTTCCTTCCTCAAATAACTCGAGTGGATAAGCTATATATACTAGCCATGATCCATCGCCTAGATCTATGAATTTATATGCTTTACCAGATAGTCTCTTAACACGATCAGCGTCGTACCACGTGTATAGTGTCGTCCAAGTACCAGTACTACTTTCAGCTGTTACGCCTCCAGCGGCATCCTCTATGGTAAATCCATTTGCTGGTTTTATCCTAAACACGGCTATAACGTTGTTTTCGAGGTCTGGTTGATAATTCTTATCCACGTATTCATGGTAGGGTTCGAATTTTTTAGACAAACCAGTTCACCGGATACGATGTTTTAACATATAATATGTGGGTTGACCAAATAATATTAGTATCGGTGGGAATATGACTGAAAAGATCGTTCAGCAGGGACTACCGGGTAAATTTGATTATTTAGAACATACAGCAGATATTTACATCGTTGCTTACGGGTCAAATATTATCGAGTTATTTGAAAACGCTGGATTAGCACTTTTTGAATCAATGACTAATACTAAGGATGTAAAACCAGTAGAGGAGAGAATAATATCCACGGAGGGGTTTGATCTCGAAAATCTCCTTTATCGTTGGCTTGAAGAACTACTAATACTATATTATAGCGAAAACCTCATGTGTAGTGATGTAATTGTTGAAGAAATAGGGATTAAGAAGACTGGAGAAGAAATAGAGTATAGTATCAGGGGTAGGTGTAGAGGTGAATTCTTTAACCCGGAGAAACACGAGTCTAAAGTTGAGGTAAAAGCTGTTACGTATCATTTGATGAAGATAGTAAAAGATGAGGAGAAATGGAAAGCATATTTTGTACTAGATATTTAAAGCCTTCAACCTGCCTACGCATTTACTGCAGAAAAACCTTGTCTTCATATCTACCTCGGGGACACTATTACTAAAACTCATAACACACTCTCTTAAACTACAGTGCCCAAGACCTAGAAGATGTCCAAGCTCGTGGACGATCTCCTTAGATACACGTTCAACGTAAAGATTATAATCCCTAGATAAACCATAAGTTAGTGGATCAAGCCTTTTTGTGAAGACTACGGCTATGGATAAACTCGGGTTTGCTTCACCAAACACGAAGTTAAGCCCATAATCATAACCATCGAGATAACCTAAGGCGACAACGTATCTGCCCTTACTAATGAATTTCTGGAAAATACCGTGAAGCTGGGATAAGATACAAGGTGCTAAGTATTGTTTTCTACTCCAATCAAAACACTTCATAGAAACAGACTCTACACGGGGCCATACTAAAACCTCGTTTTTAACACCAGCTTTATCTAGCGAGTCACTAACATCTACAGCCCATGTGTCAATATATTCTAGTACACGATAAGTAGTTAAGGGCACTAGTAATACCTTAATAGTCAAACCCTATACTGCACCTCAGCCTAGGCTAATAATTGGTATTAGAACAAGAATATAGTATAGGGCGTATAGTCTATAAAAATAATTTATAGTGCCGCCGCGGGGACTCGAACCCCGGACCGCCCGGTCTTCAGCTTCGCCGAAC
>CAZROC010000040.1:0-3035 GCA_964601625.1 uncultured Thermoplasmata archaeon
CCACATAATACTGTTTGATGGGACAAAAAGCTCTGACCCGGACGACAGAGACCTCTTGGGAGACGGAAACGACCCGGACCCAACAAGTTTCACAAACCCGGGCGGACAGGCCGCCCCCCAGGTTGACCAGTTTGCAACATTCAACGAACCAAGCACAAACACGCTGGTGTCCGTCGTCGTAGATTACAAAGACGACACAGGCCCACAGCCCACGATAACAACCGCCACAGATGTAACGCCTCCAAACAACTTACCCATCCCATGTTTTGAAATCGCCCTGCCGTCACAGCAATCAGATATTAATGAAGTGGAGATACACATAAAATATGACCCGGCACTCTTGCAAAACGTGGACGAGAACGCCCTGGCCATGTACACGTTGGACGAAAACCTCAACTGGGTCATAGTTGACAGTTCCACATCGGAATCAACAGGCGTGGACACAGAAAACCATGTTGTCTGGGCAAAAACCACACACTTATCGGTTTATGCCATAGGACTCGCAGACAAAATAGACAGCGACTGTGATGGTCTCAGCGACATGGAAGAAAGACAGGGGTGGACAGCATACAACAACGGCGACGGTTACCATGTGCGCTCCTCTCCAAGAAACCCTGACACGGACGGCGATGGCCTGGGCGACAGCGAAGAAAAAAACCACCACGCAGACCCAAACGTGCCGGACACCGACGGAGACGGGTTAACAGACAAAACTGAGGTGAGCGGCTGGACCATAAACGTGAACAACGAAGAAATAACAGCGAACTCAAACCCGTGCTATTCCGACTCGGACGGCGACGGCGTCGCAGACAACTTGGACGTGGACCCGTTGGTGGATTTGGAGGTGAGTGTTTTTGTTGATCGTGTTCGGGCTTTGGATTCTGTTGATGTGGGAAGCGGTGCTGACTTTTATATGACTGTGGTTTTTAATGGTGTTGTGGCTCAGACTCTCTATGATGGCAAGGACAGCGATGATATCCGTCCGGGGTGGGAGTTTGTTTACAGCGCAGACGACAGTTCTCCCTTTGTTTCTGTCCAGTTCCAGCTCTGGGACAAAGACACCGCATCCGATGACCTGTGCGACATTGATAGAACCAGCGATGGCAAAACCCTGGAAGTATCATACAACCTGAGATATGGCACATGGACTGGAGAAGACCACATTGGCGACAGCAACAGTTACGGTCATAGTAGTGGCGAAGAAGACGGCAGCACAGACACAGACGAAGATGACTGCGAAATATGGTTTAATATACAGCAGAACGATTACGATGGTGATGGGCTGACATGGTGGGAGGAAGTACATGGGACGTTAACAGACCCCACCGAGAGGGATACGGATGGGGACGGGACAACAGATGACCAGGAAGACCCGGACAACGACCTTCTCGCGAACGTGGATGAACAGCGTCGGGGAACCGACCCACAAGATGAGGACAGCGATGGAGATGGTATGAGTGATGGGTGGGAGGTCAGGTATGGGTTGAATCCGTTAGTTGATGATGCTTCTGATGATCCTGATAGTGATGGACTGACAAATCTTGAGGAATATCAAGTACGGAATTTTGGAAGCAATCCATATTACCCTGATTTGTTCGTTGAGATTGATTACTTAACAGGACACAGACCACATGAGAGTGTGTTGAATTACGTTGTTGAGTATTATCGTACTCATCCCATAAGTAGTGGATATTCTGGTATCCATTTGGTTTTTGATGTTGATGAGGAGATTGTCGAAGATGCCGACAACATAAACATGAACGTTGCTACATTTTTCAATATCAAAGAAGCACATTTTGATGCTGCGAATAGAGATTGTATATATCGTTATTGTATCTTTGGAGATAGGGATGAAAGAGGTGCACTTGGCTGGGCTTGGGCACCGGGAGATGGGCTTTTTATTGCTGATGGTGCAAACGATGCTTTAGATTGGGCAGGAACCGATGAACAGGTTGAAAAAGTGGTTTTGATGCACGAACTGGGGCATTGTATAAACATTATTGATTGGGATGCCAATGGAAATGAGATCTATTGCAGTGACTCTCACTGTGTGATGGCAAGGGTAAGTGGGGATAATTGTGTTGATAATCCGAGATATTGTGAGCATCACTGGTCGCAGGCAAACCCAGGTGCTCATGGAAATGGCTGGTTGGTGATGTACATGCCGAACGGAGACATAGTAGTTGATAAGGGGGTATAAATACGGTTAGGAAAAAGTTGGTAGTTATTACACTTCTTATTGTAGTCATGTGTAGTTTGGTAGGGGTTTTTTCCTACATAACCTCTATTAGAGATACTGGTAAAACCGAAAACGTACAAAGCGTACCGTTGCTAATAAGTGAAATAAAATACAATGCTTTTTCAGGAGAGGGATATTTAATCTTAATCTCTCAGGATAAATCTATTTATTACATTGAATTTACAGAAAACCGTGGATGGATTGCTACAAGCGACTACATCATTTATCAAGAGAACACTGCTAATAATTTAACAATCCCTGAGATCACCATGCTTTTTGAGACTACAGATCTTCCTAACATAACAGGTAATGATGACTACGGATATATTATAACTTTCAGCGACAAATCTATTTTAAATAATACAGAGTATGTTAATTTAAACATTACGCTTAGCTCAAGCAACTTCTTGGCTCTTAATAGTAGCTATTCAAACACTACTATCTTAGATGGGCCTAGTAATTATATAACGGTGAATTGGAGTGGGAATATAAAAACCGTGCATGAGTACGTCAGCGGCGCCCCAGATGAGTTCCATCAAATAAAAGACGTAATAGAGGATATCAAAAACAGGCGATGGGGGAATGAGGACGGATAACTGCAAATCACGAGTATGCCCCAGCGGTGCAGACACCGACAGCGACACCCTCCTGGACAGCGAAGAAGTAAACACGTACAACACAGACCCGAATGACCCGGACACAGATGACGACGGTATGCCTGATGGTTGGGAAGTAGAATATGGGCTTGACCCGAAAGATTCTTCGGATGCAAATGGAGATAAAGATGGGGATGATC
>CAZROC010000041.1:0-2861 GCA_964601625.1 uncultured Thermoplasmata archaeon
ATGGTGTGCCAAACGAGGGGTGGCAGAACACATACGTCTATAATGCTAGGTATGCTGTGATATGGGCGGATACTAGTGAAGTCGTGTTTGGGAAAGAAGCAGATAAAATGTCGAGTTCTTTGCTATCACAGTATAACTATATCCCGGCTAATGTTTACCTGTTCTGTGAGAGTGGTTATTCCAATCGTGATGGGGATGCTACTGCGACGTCTCTCGTCAACGTTTTTATAGAGATAGGGAGTAAAATCAGTCTGAACGATTTTCTTTTTTCTTGCATGATAAGTCACGGCGACAAAGATCCCACAACAAAAATGCCTATTGGCATGCACTCGGAGCTAGACGGCGGAGCTATCAAGTATGAAAACATAAAAGACATGATAAATCCAGTTATCGGTGGGGATATGGAAGGAGAATACCAAAAACACTATGCCCGGGCTGTGTTTGTGTTCGCATTTTGTTATTCGAGGTTTATGTTACCTCTTATTTCAGGAGAGGACAGAATTGCCATATCTTCTACCAATTACTTAGAAAAATCGGGGGGACTGAGGTGGATCCACGTGGATTTCATGGAAAATCAGGGGGACGGCTTCGTGACACAACTCCAAAAATATCCCAGTTCGATTGGGAAGATGTACGAAAGCGCGTGGTCTGCCACCCATAAGACTACCAACGTAGTGAAATCAGACCCGTATCTAGAAGACACCGGAGAAGGTGTTGAGCCAAATATTGATGGACATACTATGGACTGGCCTTACTGGAACACACTTGGAAACGAAGGATATATTGCGTATAGAACATACCCATAAAGAAATAGTGGGGTGGGAGATGATATGGAAAAAAAGAAAATGTTTGTCTTGCTTTCTGTGACTTTGCTCTTTTTTTCAGGCGTGTTTGTTTTTTCTATAACCAATGGTAAAGGGGTGGTTGGAGAGGAAATAAGAAATATCTCAGCGTATACTTCAGTAGTGGACGACGAGGGGAACTGCCACATTATTTATGCAGTTGAAACACGTCCATATGAAGAAACCATATATTACTCTAAGATCGATGCTGAAGGTCACTTTCTTGTAAAAAACAGAGAAGTTAAAAACGTCTTGTACTCTCTCTTTAGAATCAGTTCCTGTCTGGATAATGAAAACAACATCATATTGGTATGGGAAGGCGGATACCCCAGCCTGAGAGATGTTTGGATCAGAAAACTGGACTCAAATGGGGAAACCATTGCCGAATATTTACTCTTGACTAACGGGTCTTATAACTCCTTTGACAATGCATATCTCAGCGTTGATTCAGAAGATAACATTCACATCGTTTGGGGCGACTATTATGTACAACCCGGAGAGAAATGGGTCCCACAGATACGATACTCTAAAATCTCTAAAAACGGCACGCTGCTGGCGGAGAAAGTTGTTGTCAACAAGACAACATATCAAATCTGGCCCTATCTAACCATAGACTCTCAAGATAACCTCCACTTGATTTGGGGACAAGGGGTTGGAATTGAACCATGGTGTGATTATTTTTATTTGAAACTCGACAACTCCGGGCGTCCTTTGATAAATAAAACACTTCTCGGAAACGTTAGTGCAATTCACACCCGGAAATTGCATAGCGATGACTCTGTAGATGAAGACTGTTTGCCGGTGATAAAAGATGATGATGGAAAACTATTATACCTAGCCCATGGAGCCGGTGTGGGAATTTTTGACAGCGGAGCCGTTGACAGTGATAACCACCTAGTTTATGTATACTCCTCTCTTGAAGAAATACGTCTTCAGAGATTTGATTCTGATGGCCACTTGGAATTAAACAAAACTCTATTTCAATTGAACGCGCCAAAATCTCTGTTCATGCCTGTGGTTAACCTAGACAAAAAAGACAACATTCACCTCCTTTATGTGGTGAACAATGGATATAACATGTTTAGTCTGGAATATCGCAAATTTGACAGAAACGGCACACTATCAACCGGTCCAATAGAGATCGCATCTGAGCCGAGAGATATTTACACCCACCCGATCTTATACATAGCCCTTGGCGGCACAGCGATAGTTGCCACAGCAACTGTTATTTACTTCTTCAAGAAGAAAAGACAAAAAAACAGACACACCCGTCTCCTTACAAAAATGCGACAATAGGAGTGTCAGTGCCGGAGGAGACGACGACTAACGAATCGACGCAGGATTAACATCTCACCCACAGGTATGCGAGGATGGGGTGTAAGATAATCTAAAAAACACACTCATCTCACTTATCTTATACTCTCCCACTCCTCAACTTCTCCGTCTTCATCTCCGCTGTCCGTATCTTGTTCTCTTGGAAGAATTTGTAGTGTTTTGCTCCTAGTTCCTGTACCCGGTCAAAGGTCTCATCGTCAATGATTCTGAGCGTTGGGTCATAGATGACCTTCTTTCCTACCATGTAATAGCCCACGTAAACGGGCTTGTTGAGGAGGTAGTGGAGTCGTGTCTTGTGCCATTTTTGACCGGTCCTTGGAGGTATGTTGTTCCTCTTGAGGTAGTAGATGACTTCTGGCAGAAAGCCGTCGTATTCCAGGAACTTTTCAAAGCACAGCCGTACAACCTTTGCCTCTTCCGGGTTGATCACCAGTTTCCCCGTCTCCATGTCCCACTCGTAACCATAGGGCGGCTGTGCTCCAACACTGAGCCATCTCTGGACCTGGTCAAACACCTCGTCGCTCACCAACCGGAGATTCTCATCGTGATATATCACGTCCTTCAGCCGCATGTCCCCTTTGTAGATGGTGTTGGTGAGAACCTTCTTCACCGGCGAAGCCACCCACTCCTTGCCGAACCGTGTCAGCAGACCTCGCTTGTTGAGATACCGTGTCAGACCCCGGA
>CAZROC010000042.1:0-2714 GCA_964601625.1 uncultured Thermoplasmata archaeon
GACAACAGCCCGATAAAAGCTCTTTGGCAATTTATATTTATTTGTATATTTCATTAGAGTCTCCTTATATTTCCAAAAATGGATTGTCATCTAAGCTATCAGCCGAGACATCTGGTGTATCCTTTTTCACCTCTTGAATTTCAACATCATAATTAGGTGGATAACACCAGCCCATCACGCCCTTGTTTTTATCATAAACTTTTACAATATTCTCGCCTTTGGGTGGATAACCTTCCTTGACATCGGTCACAACAACTTCTCCGATGTCGTAAACTTCCCTTCCAATTCCAAAAGCAGAACAGGTTCTTTTAAATGCGTCCGAAATAGCACCTTTCAAACTCTCAATATTTGTAAACCCTGCCCCATCCTGCCTGATAGCTTTTTTGCCATCGATATTAATTTCCATCTCACAAATGAGGCCTTTATCGCCGATTGTGAAATATTTAGTTTGCCATTGATGAGGTTCTAAAACGCTGTCAAGTCTTTTTTGGAGAGTTCTCGCATCGATGTATGGAATTAGAACAGCCCATATCTTGCCGTTCTTTTTGCCACACCTCTGGACTCTCCATTGGATTTCGCTTCTTTTAAAAGGTTTTCTTAATTCTTCCCATTTATTCATCTCTGTGCCTCCTTATATATTCTTTAAAAACTTCAGCTCCTAAAGTAAAATATTCGTCCCTTCTGTAATCTCTATTATGTTCAAGTTCCTTATAGGTCAACCAATCTTCAATTAATTTCTTTGTTTTATCATTTTTGACTAACGCTATATTATCCTGTATACTTTTGAAGACTATATAATCCCTATATTCTTCGATGTAATAAACTTTTGATAAATCGATGTGGATTGCATTTCCGTTATTTAATACAATAGTTTTAGTTCTTTCCATAGTTTTAACTCCTTTAATAATAAAGTTATTATACCACACAATCTATTTTTTGTCAATAAGTTTTTGCTAAAAATCGGATATTTCTGCTCCGTTTCTATAATATAAATCCTTAATTTCATAATCTAATATGGTAGCTAAAGTTTCAGCCTGTTTTTCTGGTAAAACAATTCTGATGTCGGGTTGGTTTTTGCGCTTGAAGGTTATTAAGAAATGTCTATCATTTCCGACAATGTGGATTTTGTCATCTTTGTTGATAATATGATATTTGTCTATTATTTTGAACCCTCCTATAATTTATTTAATTTGCCTCACCCTGGAATCGAACCAGGGTAAAAGCACCAGCTCAAGGCTATATATCTAAATAATTTTCGTAAACTTCAAGCATAATTTTATAATCTTCACCATATAAAGTACGAATCGCACCATCAAACCAGTCTTGATAATAATATTGAATAGTGCCATCTTCAAAAAATCTGAATCCATCAGCGGGACCACCATAAGAAAGTTCAAGTTTTTTTGCTCTATAATGTGGATCATCCTCATAAGCTAAAGCGTAATCATTTAGCCACTCGATAAAATCATCTTCATTATTTAAAGCATTTTTAAAATCTTTAATTCTACTATTAAGTTCTTGATCGATTTTTTCCTCACATGATAATTGTTTATTCATTTTAAACCCTCCTATATTTGGTTTTTGTTTATTATAAATACGTATTCAAGCAAACAGGCCGATGAAATCAATCATCGGCCATTTCATCTATGAAATCAAGGAAATCATCGGAATAAAGGTTGTCTTGCTCGAAACTCTCTTGCTCGAGTTCGAGCTCTGTTTCCAAATCCTGGAGTTCCATTTGTGTTTTAAGTCTTAAATAAGCGTCATACTGATTTTTGAAGTATTCTTGTGCGATTGTCATTTTTCCTACTCCTTTATTAACATTAATTTTTTGCCTTTATTTTGTAACCATATATTGAAATCTGTGAAACCATATCGATAACCAATTCTTTCAAATTGGTCGATAGCTTCATTTGAATTGTCATAAATTGCTATGATACCGCTATCGTACGTATTATAATAACCATTGTCATCATAGCTTGTTAATGACAATTCATATCTTGTTAAAGTTATTTCGTTTAGTGTTAATCTTTTAATTATATAACCCTTTTTGTTTGTTTTGACCTTTTCTAAATGTATCATTTTAAGCCCCCTTATATAATATTTTTGGTGTTCAAATAAAAAAAAGGACTATACTCCAATATGGAATATAGTCCATAATTTAGCAAGTTATTTATAGTCGCTTGCTGGAACGACTTTTTTAAAAGAGCTATTTATTTTTTTTTAAGCGCTGCCCTTAAGCGCTTAATTGTTTTATTTCTCCGAGTTATTTTTGATTGCAATACGGAGACTTTTTTTGCTAAAAGACTGACTGCATAATTAATTATGTCGGTTTCTTCAAGCTCAGCGGCATCGTCATAGTCGAATAATCCAACAGAGTCAGAGTAAGGTCCATAACTATTGTTATAGACTGCACCAACCCATATTTTTACATCATCAGGGAAGACTTGAAAAACTACGTAACAGTCTTCCCTCCCTTCTTCGTCTTTATCTTTTTCCCAAATAACTTTAGCGGGAATATCAATAATTGTGTTCCCTTCATAAACAACGCACCCTTCTTTGTCATAATACTTCATTTTTTTTCTCCTTTCATTTTAATTTTGTTTCAACTATAACACAACATCGGTTTGTTGTCAAGCATTTTTTACAAATTTTTTGAAATTTTTTATATGATTTATTTTCATGCATTCTGCAATGTTCATAACTTTCAGTTA
>CAZROC010000043.1:0-2646 GCA_964601625.1 uncultured Thermoplasmata archaeon
TTCCGAGAAAAGGTTTGGCGGCGTTGTCTTGATAGGGCCCATACCGATAGTTTTTGGCTCGGATAGAAACATGGCGACGCTCTCAATCCTGGTAGCGATCCTGATGTTGTTTGTGGTGGTGTTTTTTGTGTTGTCGTTTTTTTATTAGTGTTATTTTTGCCAATAGTACTATTAGCAGGGATAGTAGGAGGAAGATTAGGGCGGGGTTGTTTGTGTTTTTTGTCTGGTGTGGGGTTGTTGTCTCTGTTTTTTTGTTCTGAGATGGTTGTGTTATTGTGATGGTTGTTGTTGTGGTGTTTGTGTTTCCGCTTGTGTCCGTGGCGGTTATCGTTATGGTGTGTTTTCCGGGACATAGGTTGTTGAGGTTGTAGGTGATTGTTGGGCCCGGGTTTTGTGTTTGTTGTTGTTTTTTTCCGTCCACGTAGACTGTTATTGTTTTTACCTTGTTGTTGTCCCACACGCCTATTCTCAGTACAATCACAGGTTTTGTTGTCAGGTTTTGTAGTGTCACACTTATAACCCATGTTTTTGGAGGCGTGTTGTCCGGGGGTTTGTTTGTTTTTATGGTGTGTGGGCCTGTGGTGGCCTGGTTGCCAGACGTGTCTGTGACAGTAATGTAGATGGTATAGTTTGTGTCCCAGAACAGGTTGTTTATTTGTACCCTGTGAACTGTGCCTGGTGTTTTGTCTGTGAAAACTGTTGTGCCGGAGATGTTTCCGGGAGAGATTTGTATGGTTGCCCAGGTTTTTTCGTTTGTTGTAAAGGTTGTTGTGAGGTTGTTTTTGTCCACCCAGAACTGTGGCTGGCAGAGGAAGACTGGTGGGGTTGTGTCTGGTGGGGTTGTTGTGTGAAAGCCTCCTGTGGTTGTGTTTGTGTTGTTTTCTGTGTCTGTGACTGTTATTTTGTATGTGTATGTGGTGTTTGGTCTCAGGCCTGTGGCATAAAAGGTGTGTGTTGTCTGAAAAGTGTTTTCTGAAAAAACCATGTTGTCTCCTATTATGAGTGTTGTTTTTGTCGGTTTGTTTGTTGCTATGGTTATGTTTGCTGTGTCAGGGCCTGTCTGTGTGTGGACGTATATTATCTCTGGTGGTTGGGGTGGCTGTGTCTGTGGGGGGGTGTAGGTGTAGGGTCCAAAAGTTTTCGTGTTTCCCGTTTCGTCTACCAGTAATATTTTGTACCAGCACCAGGCTGTGATGTTCCAAACCCTTATCTGGTGTTCTGTTTGCAAAACAAGGTCTTCGTGGTGGAATGGGCGGTCTGACCACCCGCTCAGGTTTACTGTGCATGGCTCTGTAGCAACCAAAGAGACCACCAGAGAACCTGTGTGGGGATCATAGTCTGTCTCCAGGCTTAACAGTAGGGGTGGTATGGTGTCTCGTGTGCGGAAGACTCCTGTTGTCTCGTTGGTGTTGTTGTACCTGTCAACGACAAGGATTTCGTAACGGTATTCTGTGTCAGCCCACAACCCGCTAACAGAGAGTGTGTGGTTAGTGGCCAACAGACCCCAGTCTGTGTCGTGGGTCTGGTTGGTTGACCAGACATGGAGTTTTGCCATGGCCATCTCATCGGTTTTGAAAGAAACAGTGAAGGTCTTATCCCCCACGTATACCATGGTGTCGTATATTTTTGGCGGTGTCGTGTCCCGTCTTATTTCTATTATAGTTGTTGTGGTGTTAACACACCCATCCCTGTCTTCTACCCAGAGTGTGACATTGTATTTCCCACTTTTTTTGTATGTGTGTGTTGTGTCTGGGGTGGTTGTCCACTCGGTTGTGTGCTGGTCTCCGAAATCCCACTGATACCACAGGCTTGGTGTGTCGTCGGTCGTGTTCATTGCTGAGAGACGGACTGGTGTTCCTTCTGTTGGACATGGGGTGAGAATGGTTATCCTGGGGGTTGGTGGCGTGTTTTTTTGTCTTAGCGGGACTGTGATTGTTATGTTGTTGTTCGTCCTATCATATTCGTTGGTAACGTTTCTTATCGTCACTGTCATGTTTTTTGCTGGGTCTGTGGTTGTGTCCCAGACCAACGGGAGGGTTGTTGTGTTTTCTGGGCCTGTGGGTGGTATTGGTTTTGTTGTGTTGAACAGTTCTAGTACTCCACCGTTGTTAGCTGCCAGACCAATGTTTTTTACTGTCACGTTGGCCCAGACCTTTTCCCCAACCAGCGGATAGGGGTCAGAGAGTTCTACACCTTTTATTACGAGGTCTGATAGCGGTGTAAGAGAAACATCTATCGTCTGGCTACCACCGCTAACATTCACAACATCTGTGTATGTGGCATAGTATTGTTTGGAAACTGTGATTTTGTGGGGTGAAAACCATTTTATGTCTGGCGGAGGAGCATTAACACCTGCCCCGCCTTTTGATATTGATTTGTAGTATATTGGTACCCAGTAGAGTTTGCCCAGGTCGTCTGTGGTGCCTGTGAAAACCATGTCTCCTGTCCGATTGTATATTTGTACAGAGGCGCCTGGGGTGTTTGTTTTTATGTTTAAAAAATTGCCGAAATAGACCAGGTACAGATCACCAAACCCGCCGCTGTTATTATAAATACTCGTGTTCAAAACATAAACAACCGTGTACGCCCCCGTCGCCAACCCACTACCACCATTCCCACTGATAGTAGAGTTGATTATGTAGCTGG
>CAZROC010000044.1:0-2384 GCA_964601625.1 uncultured Thermoplasmata archaeon
AGTGCGCCAGCACTCCGGCGAATCTACCGGCCCACGAGGGAGCGATAGCGACCGAGTGAGGCAGTAGGCCAGCGGAACACACCAGTGTTCCAGCGAGTCTACCGGCCCGAAACGAGCGAAGCAAGGGAGGGCAGGTAGAGAGACGGAGTGCGCCAGCACTCCGGCGAATCTACCGGCCCACGAGGGAGCGATAGCGACCGAGTGAGGCAGTAGGCCAGCGGAACACACCAGTGTTCCAGCGAGTCTACCGGCCCACGACCAAAGGGAGTGGGACGGGAGACAAGAGGAACCCGCAGGGTTCCTTAAAGTCTACCGGCCCGGTCTGCATCATGGACAGGGCTGAGCTCGCCCCCGGTCTCGGACATTATTATATACTCTGGGATAAAAGACTTTCTGAACCGTAACCGAAAGTTCTATAAGCATGGGTGCAGTTTAAGATGGTGTAAGGTGGATGGCATGGTTAATATAAAGAGCATTGAAGAGTTCCTGGATAATCTGCCAAAAGAGCCATGTCCTGAGATTCTCGGAGAGCCGTACTGTAGCATCTGCAAAAGGATAAACAGAGCAATAGCAGAAAAGTGCGTTGTGTGGTCTGGAAAGCATGTTCCCAAAGAGAAAAGACCGAGGGGGACGCCGGTTCCTGGGATAACAACACGCATACCGCCGATAAAACCATCTCCAGCACAGGTCGTTGTCCCTGAAAAAACTGCAACGGTAACGCGGGCAGAAGAAATGGAGCTCAGGCCCGAAGACGGTTTTTTTCTGCCCGAAAAAGACGCACCGCTCATAGAATTCGTCCCGCCACCATCAACACGTAGACAGGTGCGGGTGAGGGTCATATCTACTGGTGTGGTGAAAAAAGATGCTGGAAAAGAGGGACCTGAACGGAAAGAAAAAGCTGTGGCCCAGCGCCCTGTTCCAAAGAAAAAACCACGGCCTGTGAAGAAGCCCATTGAAAAGAAAAAAGAAAAAGCTCCAGAAAAAGAAGAAGTTTTATCTCTTGAAGAACGAAAAAAACCCGCCGCCCAGGAGATAGCAGACAAGCTCGTTGAGGAGGTCTTTGAGGCAACAGCGATGGAAAAGAGTGAGGAAAGCATTTCGGCCAAAGAGATTGAGAGGAAAGAGGCAGAAGAAACGAGCAAAGCGGAAGAATCTGAGGAAAAAAAGCACCCGGTCCCAGAACCAGTTAAAGAAGAAAAAACGGGAGGAGTAGCGCCCCCTCCAAGGCCGGTCAAAAAGCCAATACCTCTGAAGAAACCTGTGAAAAAAGCCGAGACGCCAAAAGAGACAAAAAGACCCGTGAAAAAGCCTCTGCCCAAAAAACTGGAGAAACCTGAAGCAAAAGCAGAGACGAAAAGCAAAAAAACTATGGGCACACCAGAAGAAAAGAAAGAGACCGCACCAGCAGTTGAACCACCGGTAACAGGAGAAAAGAAAAAACCCAAAGGCCTCGGGCTTTTCAAAAAGAAAAAGGAAAAACCAGTGCTGGCCCTGGTTCCTGAAAAAGAGCTTGAAAAACCATCAAACGGAGAGGAAGAAAGAACAGGTCCGGTGGTGGAAGCAGAAGCAAAACCCACTCCAAAATCGGTTAAAAAAGGCTGGGAACCAATAAAGAAGCCAAAGAAAAAAGAAGACCTTTTGAAAAAGAAATAGACCTTCTAATGCATCCTATCATACCGGCGGTGGGATTCTTCAGCGCCTCTGCCCATTTTTATCTAATTCTGTTTTTATGGGCGCGGACCGGAGGGATCTGATCTAGAGAGAACACCTTCGGCGTTCCTCCGCTCAAACCCCTCCGACCAATAATACCTGCAACCGGGTAATTGGTGGACCGGAGGGGATTTGAACCCCTGGCCTCCACGTTGCAAGCGTGGCGATCTTCCAGCTGATCTACCGGCCCACGAGGGAGCGATAGCGACCGAATGGGACGGGAGACAAGAGGAACCCACAGGGTTCCTTAAAGTCTACCGGCCCACGAGGGAACGATAGCGACCGAGTGAGGCAGTAGGCCAGCGGAACACACCAGTGTTCCAGCGAGTCTACCGGCCCGAAACGAGCGAAGCAAGGGAGGGCAGGTAGAGAGACGGAGTGCGCCAGCACTCCGGCGAATCTACCGGCCCACGAGGGAACGATAGCGACCGAGTGAGGCAGTAGGCCAGCGGAACACACCAGTGTTCCAGCGAGTCTACCGGCCCGAAACGAGCGAAGCAAGGGAGGGCAGGTAGAGAGACGGAGTGCGCCAGCACTCCGGCGAATCTACCGGCCCACGAGGGAGCGATAGCGACCGAATGGGACGGGAGACAAGAGGAACCCACAGGGTTCCTTAAAGTCTACCGGCCCACGAGGGAACGATAGCGACCGAGTGAGGCAGTAGGCCAGCGGAA
>CAZROC010000045.1:0-2015 GCA_964601625.1 uncultured Thermoplasmata archaeon
TAGTGTATGTATGTCCGTATTGCGGTTCTGAGGTTGAAGTGAGCGACGGCAACTGTTGGCACTGTCCGAACTGCGGGATGGGCGAGTGCGGCATAAGTGAGGATATGGTGGTAGAATTAGATGTGAGTAATCTCAAACTTCATGTGTAAAGGAAGGGGCAGGTCCTTCAATCTGTTTTTCTTCAGAATCACCGAGTAAGTCATCTTCAAACCAGCCTCTTCTTTAACTCTTTGAGGGATATAGTTTCCTCATCTCTACTGGTAATATGACTGCTTTCTTCTTACCCTCACGGTCAGTTATATACTCCAAATCACTAATTAGCACTTCCATATCTATCTATATCACCCCACATCTATTTAAATCTTGTCAGATTTTCGTCGTGAACTTACTTATTCTTGTTTCTTTTTAATCTATTTCATTCCCTTTAAGCCTCTAATCCTTCTCCATCCTATCTCTCATCTTCTTACACCTCCTACCTATACTTAATTTATACGACAAAGCAGATTCGTGCAAAAGATATTTCTTACAGTTATACTTAAACACCATGAATTCTGTTGGAGAAACTATTTTTATACCTTTTTCTGTAAATAGATTTTGTAGTTTTTCCGCACTACGAACATCAACATACACCATCGCTCTTTTAATTTTATTTTTCTTTCTATAGCATATAAAGACAGCAACAATATCTGAATATACTTTCTTTTTAATCAGTTGAAGAAGAGGAGCGTATACAGCTCTTACGAAAGATGTAAGTAAAATATCATCATAATTAATGGATATAAATTTATACAGATGACCGGGGATGTGTACTTTTATATAATCTCTGCAGATAATTATATTATATCTTGTTGCCGTAGAGACTATAACTATATAAAGTAGAAAAAAATATATAAATGTATTAATCACAATCCATAAAAACTCTAATTTTCTTAACTCCGTTATATACGCAATTGTTATAAGTGTGAGACAGGCCCATAGCGCTATGTAATTTATTATATCTGTTTTTGTTAATGGGATTTTGT
The DNA here is from genome assembly GCA_964601625.1 of uncultured Thermoplasmata archaeon. Lineage (GTDB taxonomy): Archaea > Thermoplasmatota > Thermoplasmata > JAGHBH01 > JAGHBH01 > CAZROC01. The sequence continues at coordinate 1,023 of CAZROC010000045.1, forward strand.
TTTCATTCAAGCATATTTTCTCTTTCAAAAACTCATCTCCCTTGAAAGATTTTCTTTAATTCCTTTTATAAGATTTCTAACATCTTCTATACTGATTTTTCTCCTTCTATGCTTTCTATGAACGCCTTTAAAGTTTCTTTTATCTTCTCCTCCCGTAATTTGAACATACCCGCTCCTATCAATGTCTCTATATCCTCTGCGATTTCCATAATAATCTTTATAGTTTGAGAGTATTTAAATCTTGCTAAACGCCATCTCTATTTTTCTCTTTTCTAAAATTCCTCAGGTGTATTGAATAACTGGTATCTACATTATCAGAACCAAATCTATCAGAATGTTATCCTCATCGCTGTCTATAGAGACGCCGGTTTCGTTCTTATAAGGCGCTAATGGATCGCCACAGGATATAATTTTCCATTCATAATCTATATGCCTGTTTGCGCTGAATCATAAGCAGAATTATTATAACATTATCTTGTATTTTATATAGAACACGATAATTTCCTATCCTTATTCTATAAACATCTTTTTTACCCCGTATCTTTTTGAGGTCATATCGTTTTGCCGGTAAAGGATCATCTTTCAAATGATCTATAAGTTCATCAATCTTTTTCTTAATATGAGGCGGTAATGATTTTATTTGTTTCTCTGCTTTTTTAGTGGCTAAAACCTCTCTTATTTCACTCATCACCCTCCCTCAGTATTTCCCTGAGTTTCTCCTCACCTATTAAATCACCATTTTCTATATCTTTCAAAGCCTCCTCCAATTCTTCTTCCTCCTCTCTCGTGAGAGATTCTTCCCCTATAAGTAGTCCTTTTATTTCATCCACTTCCCTCTCTATCTTCTCTATCTTTCGGTAAATTTCTTTTATCAGAATCTCTGTAGTGCTCTCCATATTTATCTCTATCACATCCCTATATTTAAACCTTCCCACCCCTATCACCGAATAATTCGGCAAACTTAAATACATCCTTGATTTTACTCTTCCATAT
>CAZROC010000046.1:0-1888 GCA_964601625.1 uncultured Thermoplasmata archaeon
TAGCGGGAATCCAGTCCTCATATTTATTTCCGTTTGCATCTATGAATTCAGTGCAGTTTATCCATCCATTTTCGGTTTTGAGAGAATGAGTGTGGTGAATCTGCGGATAAGAGCCAGTTACTATCGTTATATTGTATGTCTCATGAGGCATTAAGATGACTGTTCTATTGAAAGAAATGTTCATCCAATCCTCTTTGTAGCCATCCCATTCCGCATAAGCACACCATGTTTTGTTGCATATAAGAGCATGTTCGGTGTGTCCTCCAGTTCCTTCGCATGCATATGTGTATAATTTTGTTGCTATTATCTTCTTATTTGTTTTTATTGTGCCTATGAATTTTCCTGATATTGAAGGATATGGATTTTCAGGTCTTCCAGTGTCAAATGTTTGCGAAGGCGTCGGCACAAAATAATGCTCAAATCTCTCCATGAGTGGATAATTGTCTTTATCTGAATCTATGCTGTAAGGAGTATCTCCGATACCATCTCCATTCGCATCAGAGCCATTGTAATCGTCCCAGTAGTTGCCCATGTAATTCGTGAATTCTGAACCTCTGTATGTGTATGTGATTTGCTCTGTTGAATTCCATATGCTTGTTGAATAGTAAGAATAGACGTTGCCTGTGTTGTTTATGAAGTTGTTCAGGTATATAATATTGTCGTTTGAATACCCTATGTCTATGCCCTCCCATTTGTTTGATCTGATGTTGTTTTTTGATATGCTGTTTTTGTCTGATTTATAAAGGTATATGCCATTACCGTTGTTTGAACTGATGATGTTTTTTGATATGCTGTTTCTGCCTGATTTATGAAGCTGTATGCCACTATACTTGTTTGTTGAGCAAATGATGTTATTAGATATGCTGTTATTGTTTGAGTCCCCAAGGTATATACCACCCAAGTTGTTTGAGCTGATGATGTTATTAGATATGCTGCTATCGTTTGAATACTCAAGGACTATGCCATACCATTTGTTTGAGCTGATGTTATTGTCTGATATGTTGTTATTATTTGAATACGAAAGCACTACGCCATGCTTGTTTGTTGAACTGATGCTATTATTTGATATTAAGCAATTATCACTCTCAAACAATTCAATTCCGACAGTCGTATTTGTGAGTTCAGCATTCATGACAGTGATGTTCTTGCATTTAACGAGTATTACTTGTCCTGCGTTATCAATAAATCTATCAGATTCATCCTCAAGATAAATAAGCGGCTTCCCGTTCACAGTATTATCTTCAACAATGTTATCGTATGAATACTCGACGTAGAGACCATTGTTCATGAATTCGTTGTTTTTTATTGTGTTTTCGTTTGAATACGCAAGGGATATGCCTCCCCAGATGTTTGAGCTGATGATGTTTTTTGATATGCTGTCATTGTTTGAATCCCAAAGGGCTATGCCATACCATTTGTTTGAGCTGATGTTGTTATTTATTATCGTGTTTTTGTTTGAATTACAAATGTATATGCCATGCCCGCCTCCGGTAATTGAGAATCCTTCTATCCTTATTCCATCTGCTTCAAGCATGAATACAGTTGAACCTGTGCCATTAACGATGCAATAAGCAGGGCCTTTCTCTGATTTTATCGTCAGCTTTTTGTTCACGAAAACATTCTCATAGTAAATTCCATCCCTAACAATTATCGTATCTCCAATGCTTGCGTTATCAACAGCCCATTGAATCTTCGCATAATCGTCAGGCACATATATCGTCTTTGCTTCGGAAACGCTTGCGAAAGCAGTCAGTATTAAAAATGAGACGAGGACAGGGAAAACAAACTTTTCTTCACACCTCATCACCTCTCTACCTCCAGTCGTAGCGTTGGAATCTCACCATATAAATAACTTGCTTTTCATGAGAAATTTGTGAGAGGAAAGCAT
>CAZROC010000047.1:0-1881 GCA_964601625.1 uncultured Thermoplasmata archaeon
TTTGTGCTTTCGCATCTGTGGCGTCTGCAAGGACAATATATGTGCCTGATGATTATGCGAAGATTCAATGGGCTGTTAATAATGCTTCTGCTGGAGATACGATTATTGTTAGGGATGGAATTTACTATGAGAGCATTACCGTGAGCAAGCAACTGACAATAAAATCGGAGAACGGCACTGCGAATTGCATCGTAAATGGCACAGGTTCAGATGTATTCACGCTTGAAGCAGATGGAATAAGAATAGAAGGTTTCACAATAACTGGAGGCTGGATTGGCATATACATTCGTTCAAACAACACCAGTATATCAAATAACATCATCAGCTCAAACAACGGTTTTGGTATATCCCTTTTGCATTCAAACAATAACAGCTTATCAAATAACATCATCATTGGATCAAACAACTGGAATGGGATAGACCTTTATGATTCAAACAATAACAGCATATCAGAAAACATTATCAGCTCAAACAACGGTAATGGCATACACCTTTGGTATTCAAACAACAACAGCATATCAAATAACAAAATCGGATCAAACAAATGGTATGGCATATTCCTTTTGAATTCAAGCAACAACAGCATATCAAACAATAACATCAGCTCAAACAACTATTATGGCATAGGCCTTTGGAATTCAAACAACAGCAGCATATCAAATAACATAATCAGATCAAACAACGATGGTGGCATACTCCTTTCGCATTCAAACGAAACTACGATAAGAAAAAACGAATTCATAAACAATGGTATCTTCGTTGATTATTCATACGGTAACATTGTTGAAGATAATGAAGTGAACGGGAAGCCGCTTGTTTATCTTGAGGATGAATCTGATAAATTCATTGATAATGCAGGGCAGATAATACTCGTTAGATGCAAAAACATCACTATTATGAATGCCGAACTTACAAATACAGATGTCGGAATTGAATTATTTGAGAGCGATAATTGCTTAATATCAAACATAATTAGCTCAAACAACGAAAATGGCATATTCCTTTTGAATTCAAACAACAACAGCATATCAGAAAACAAAATCAGCTCAAACAACGACGATGGCATATGTCTTGGTTATTCAAACAATAACAGCATATCAAATAACAAAATCAGATCAAACTACTATGGCATAGGCCTTTCGTATTCAAACAATAACAGCATATCAGAAAACATTATCAGCTTAAACGATAATGGCATAGTCATTTGGTTTTCAAACAACAACATTATATACATGAACAACTTCATAAACAACACATGCAACGCCTTTTCTAACGGTTCAAACATCTGGAACTCAACTGAGACGATAACATACACATACAAAGGCAAAACATTCACAAACTACCTCGGAAACTACTGGGATGATTATACTGGCTCTGATGCGAATGGAGATGGGATTGGTGAAACTCCTTACAGCATAGATTCAGATAGAGACAATTATCCGCTGATTGAGCAATTTGAGCGTTATTTCGTGCCGACACCAGCGCAAATATTTGACACTGGAAGACCTGAAGATCCATATCCTTCAATATCAGGCAAGTTTGTAGGCACAATAAAAACAAATAAGAAGATAATAGCAACAAAATTATACACATATGCATGCGAAGGGACTGGTGGTCATACTGAACATGCGATTATATGCAACTCAACTTGGTGTGCGGAGGCGAAATGGGATGGTTATAAAGGAGACTGGATGAACATTTCTTTCAACAAAACTGTGATATTAATGCCTCATGAGACATACAATATAACGATAGTGACAGGCTCTTACCCGCAGATTCACCACACTCATTCTCTAAAAACAGAAAATGGCTGGATAAATTGCACCGAATTCACAGATGCAAACGGAAATAAATATGAAAATTGGATCCCCGCAATAAAAC
>CAZROC010000048.1:0-1823 GCA_964601625.1 uncultured Thermoplasmata archaeon
ATAGATTTGTCCTTGTCTAGCATCTTGAGGACAGCCATAAAGGCATCAAAGAGAACCCTGTCATCCATCATGGGAATCACCTCCTCTCTGAATTTAATCCCTCTTGCTCTCTAGAGTCATTTTGGAGTAAAGATATTGTAGCGGTGTGTTTACCGAATCCTGATTTTCAGTGTGAAGTTCAAATTTTGAACCGAAGTTTCCTGAGGTCATTCCAAATTTTGAACGTTCCCAGGATTTTTTTCTTCCAAATTTTGAACTATGAAGTACTCTGTACCTCTTCAATCCATGTGTGAGGACCTGCGAAATATACAATTGCCTGTTTTTCCTCCCCATCTGGTGTTTCCAAAGTTCCATGGATTGCACCAGCTCTATACCCAAAAACATCAACTTTGCTGGGATAAAACTTTGCTGTTTGTCCACTTTCTTCGTACCTTATTTTAAAAACGTACTTTTCCCCTTCTTGTTGTGCTTTGACATCAAAGAACATCCATATCTCTTCAAGCATCTTCATTTTTCTTTTCTCTTCTAATGATTTGGTGTCTGTTTCAGATTTTTCTTCTAAAATCCGAATTGATCTTTTTGTTTCTTCTAACAAGTCTTCAAGCTGTGAAGCGACCTCTTGTAATTCTTGATAATGATTCCAATAGTACAACCATGAAATTTCCTTTTTAAGTTTTTGAATATGAACTTTCCACAATGATGTACGTGTGCCTATTTGTATGAAAGGATTGTTAGGATCTTTCTGTTTTCTTATATACTCTTTCACCCTTTCAAGCTCCCAGTATGCGAATCTTTTAACATACGTAAGTAACCACTTTTTCTTTTCTGGATCATCCCAATTCCACTTCAACCTGGCGATTTCTCTGAGGATACTTTTTATTTTTCGGTTGTTCTCCTTAAAAATAACACCTCGTGGTGTCTCCTCTATCAACCCTTCGGATTTTAGAATTTTTATCAATTTCATCAATTTTGGATATTCATATCTGGTTGTTTTTGGCAATTTCTTGTATTCCTCTTCTGATATAATTTCCTCCTCCATGCTTTCCCCTCCTTGAAACCCATATCCTGTTTCATGCTACAATATATGTGATAAAAGTTCATACCCCGTCTGGCGATCGTACCCCACTGGCGTGACGCTGGTGGGGGTTGTCTTTTTTTTACTTATGGTACTTTTCTAACAGTTTCTTGATATCCGCTTCCTTGTAATACACTCTTCTAATCCCTGGAATCTTGATTCTCTTCAGAATCCCTTTCTTTTCCCAACGAAGGATAGTCATGTGAGAAACTCCAAACAGTTTTTGAAGATCATCACGTGTTAAGTATCTTTCCCCGTTGATTTCAAGCATCTATCTCCCTCCTCAAAGCGGGGGGCGGTTACACCCCCGCTGGTATTGTCTGCGTCTTTTTCAACTTTTTGAATCCATTCCATACTTCCCAACTTCCTTTAGCACCCAGACCGAGAAGAATCAAATAAAAGTGATCGTAATTCCTCTCCTTCAACCATTCATCCAAACGCTCCACAGTGGTGAATCCTTCCCTTTTCAATGTCGTTATATACCTCTTCCTCACACCAAACCGTTGGAGAACTTCAATACTCATAATCTCACCCCCGTCTGGCGATCTTCATCATCATTATAACACTAATGAACACTAGATAACATTAAATAACAGTAACTTTCATGTTAAATCTCTCAGGTTGAAATAGGAAGTTCAGGAAGTCGCATCTGAAGCGGTTTTTTGAATCTTACTTCCATTAACATCGATTTATGGAAGTTGGATTTGGCTTTTGGTTATGGTTTTTTCTCTTTGATCTGCTATAATCG
>CAZROC010000049.1:0-1783 GCA_964601625.1 uncultured Thermoplasmata archaeon
GATTAGCATACGACGTATCCGGTGCTATAGACTTAGCAGCAGCATTCGCACAAAAGGCTACGTCCACAACAGCTGTTGGGACAGCAACTGCTGCAACAGTTGAGGGTGGAGTACAAATTAAGCAACCAGGTGTCGACTTCACATACGGCGACACAATAGCAACAGTTAAGGGAACAATTAAAGGTGGAGACATAAGTCTTCTAGAGGATCAAACCTACTCCGAATCAAAAGGAAACACAGCAAATGACTTGACATACACACAGAAGATAACATTCCAAGCAGGAACTGGTACATTAACATTCACGAAGAACGACGATGCAACAGATGAGAAAACAGACACATACTTGAAGTTCGCTAAGGACACACCATTGTACAAGTATGAAGTAAACTTCGGAGACGGAATAAAATACGATAACACATCTGCAACAACAGAGAAAAACGATTTTGAAGGTACAAAGATAACACTCCTTGGAAAGGAGTACACAATAACAGATGTATCTGGTGACCCATCAGCGAACACATTTAAGATGAGTCTTCTTGCAGGAGAAGTAACAGCAACACAAGACCACGGAACAACGGTAGAGTACACAATCAACGGGAAGACATATTCTGTTACGCCATACATATATTCTGCTTCGGGCAATGTTGTATTTGAAGTAACATATGATGGACAGACAGAAACAACAGATCCAGTGACCCAAGGACATACTGTAAAGTTAAAGGACGGCCTTGAGATAGGTTTGAAGTCTATGCAAACATCTAATAAAGAGGGAGTTCCAGACAGTGCAACATTCTATCTTGGTGCACAGAAATTAACATTAGAGGACGGCGGTAAGGCAATAAAGAAGAATAATGCAGAGATTGATGGTTGGGACACAGCGGTTGAATTTGAAGGTAGTTCAAGAACGCTAAAGAAAATGACAATTACTGTTACACCAGAGAACAACATCTGGTTGGAAGCAGGTGACAAGTGGATCGATGAGATCTTCGGTGGATTCGGTGTATACTTCACCGGATTAACAAAGAATACAGAAGAGATTTACTTAACAACATCAAGCGACACAGGTAAGTTGAAATTCACAAACAACAATGGAGATGTAATTGAAATACCAGTAAAGAACGACGGAAACGACAAAGTATGGTTTGGCGATGAGATACCGACGGATGCAAAAATATACATATCACAAGATGGATCAGCAGCAGTATCTAAAGCTGGAAAAATGATAATAGCAAATAATGGATACTGTGCCTACGCGAACTCGACATTATTTAAGGATGTAGAGAAAGCATGTGACAACGTCAAGTTGTTAGTGGTAGGTGCAGGAGGAGAAGTGAGAGTATTTGAAATGACAGGCTTCGAGGACAAGGACAGCAGTAAAACCATGAGCACAGGAGACGAGGTAACAGTTAGGGATTTATTAACTGGCAATGAGTATACAGTCCCTCTTGGAACAGAAACAGACGTAGGTGTAGCAACAATAAAATTGGATGTGGCTACTAAGAATGTAGATGGGGACGCATCTGCTAATGATACTGCAATAGTTGCAACAATATCACAGTACAGTGGAACAGGTGACTTCAAGACATCACTCGGTGGATTTATAGACCTAGCCGCAAGCGGCGGTGCAGCAGTGGTTAATGTATATGACAATACGAACGTAGCACCGGGATTTACAGTAAGCTTCAACGGCGATAGCGGAGACGTGAAGATTCATAAGGACGCCTCTTTGACATGGTACCCTGAGGTCAAGGACTCTAAGACACTTTGGGCACTTGACTCAAA
>CAZROC010000050.1:0-1700 GCA_964601625.1 uncultured Thermoplasmata archaeon
AGCCACATACGCATGCCTTCCCACTACATAAACTCCATGTGCATAGCCAGGTGTATCCACATGGCCAACAATTTCTGGATCTGTTGGATTCGATATATCAAAAACGATTAATCCTTCAACACCCCAAGCAGCGTAAATATAGTTAGTTGATACAATTTTAGATTCTTTTAAAATAAGTTTTTGACTTTTTAACACTCTATCGCCGTCAAAGTACTGTATATCCAAAGTAGTATCACTTTGGAAGGTGAAACTGCATTCGGTGGATGTCACAGTCATCTCTTCACCATTATCGAACTTTACTAATATGCTCGGATCGTGTCTAACAGGAGAGATCCCATTCAAAACATCTTTCACCTTTTCTGTAAGTCCTACGATGGACCATATGAAATATCCTCCATAACTACTGGCGAAATTCGCTTTATTCCACAAGGTGTAATAGTTATGCGTTCTAATTATTCCTTTTTTTATTCCCTCTTCTGATATATAACACTGCACATTCGAATGAAGAAGAGACTCATCGGTATGATATTTCAAAACATCGGGAAAGTGAATTTCAATTTCATCCCCAGGATTAACACGCAATGTTTTATCTTGTAAGAGGTTAGATGCCACTTCGGTTCCATTGACACATACCTTATCTACAAGGATCATATCTTGTAGCTCTTCCTTAAATGGATACCATTGCTTGCTTTTTTTGTAATTTTCATAGGAAAACTCAGCGAAACTAGCCATCCCAATGACAACTCTTTTTTCATCCTTCATAACATTCGCTAACTCCTCTGTTATGGTTTTACATGGGGGTATTCTGGTTCCAATGATAAAACTCACAATTTTTTCCACAACATCTATCAGAACATCCATATCTATCAGAACATCCATAGAACCTACACCTTTTCTTATAATATCCTTCACTACACGTTCAGGGATTATACTGATACTGTCTTCTGTTGGATACAAATAGAGCATCGGTATGACAAAATCTAAAACATCCGCTGTTTTGAGGGCATCAAGCAGAGAAATCCGTTTAATCCATTTTTTCAGAATTTTCCTGTAAGTCCTTCTATCGTAGGGCTCTGTGCAAAGACCTAGGTATAAGTCATCATTTTTCACAAGTTCTGAAAACTCATATATCAACCACGTGTACTCTTTCCAATAATTTGATAATTTAAAAGCGGATATTTCCAAATCGAATATAAAACCAGACAATTTCGGTATCTTGTTCTTTGCATACTTTACCATGTCGTACATACAGGCAGCGACTTTTTTTATCTCTTCTTCATCTTCATCCATCCTGCTCATTATTTCCTTTAAAGTTTCTTCCTCAGCCCCCACACTGATGAAAACTCTTCGAGCCTTCTCCAATATTTTTTCCCATTTTCTATACTGTTCATCAAACACTTCCTTATATTTACTTGAGTCATCATCTGATGGAATATTTATATGAAGCGCTACATCCTTTTCCCATGGCACCATGCCGGCTGATGAAAAGGCAGGATGGGTCCAGAATCCTTTGAGAGTTATTGGATCTTTGCGTTTTCTATAGGATACCGCTTGAGATCCTGTAAGCCACCATTGTGATAGGTGATCCGTTACAACCTTCAATTTCCCATTCTCTTCCACAAATTCAACCTCTTCCAATTCAAGCGTGTCTTCGTTGAGTCTGTATATCTTTGGATCTTCTAAATCTCCCTTGTCAAATA
>CAZROC010000051.1:0-1226 GCA_964601625.1 uncultured Thermoplasmata archaeon
GGTGGTATGAATTCGCCCACATCACACCTGTTCTTCTGCATAGCAATCTCACCTTTCTTACTGCAAACTGTCCTATTCGCTTTCCGAACGCATCCATGACGCCTACGACTTTAGTTCTCTCAGTTGGCAAGCCGCACACCCAGCCTCCACGAAATCACCTTTTCTGAGAAAACTGCCGTTTGATGTGCCTCCGAAGCGAGGTCTTACGCCACCCTTCTGGAATTTATCTCTGTGCAGACTTCTTCTCACAAGCTCAGGACGCTGCCAATACCAGAATGGAGCCTCAGTGTTGACATTTCTGTCGTAAATTAAGCAAAGTAGCGCAATAGCATCGTTCGCATGGCTTTCCGGAGCAATAATGTCTTTCTTTGTTGATTTCGCAATTTTGTACTTCTTTCTTGCGGAAGCGGTCTGCCAACCTTTGAATGTTATTAGCTCGGCAATTGCTCTCAACGCTTCGTATAGCATCGTCTTACCGATCTCAACTGTGCTGAAGTATTTTCCTCCTCTCTTCGCATAGTGATTGTATGCTACATCTTCAACAGCTATCCTCTTAATTGGGAAAATCTTGCACAGCTCCTTGACAATTTTCAGCCTGAGCTGAACCTTTGCGAGCTGAGAAGGTGCTATCCAGTAATCACTGCGCCTGCGATTGTCAAATCTGCAAGGTCTTCTCCATTTTCGGTATCTGCGAAATCTTCTCATCCGTCTTCTGTGCTTTATTTTTTTCTGCAATTAAGGGCATCTTTGCCATTCCCTTGAGCATCACACCTTTTGAAGTTCCGACTGCATAGCCATCGTATTTTGAGCCAGGATCAACTGAAAGACTGACATCCTGCGCTCTGTCTCCGACAGGAATCTACATTTGCACATAGAATATCCCAAGCTTGTTGAACTTACCGACGGCTACACCATCTCTCATCATCTTTCTCGCTTTCGCAGGCTTCGTCGGCATCAGAGGCTTTCCATTCACGCTCACAACTGGAACTCTCATCTCTCACACCCGTTTGACGCCGATACTCGGCCGGGACGGGGAAAGCCCGTATCTGCCCCCTCGGGGGCGCCATCACACGGACATCGGAGCAGGCAGGGCACTCCTCTACAGCGCCCGGGACTGGGGGAGCATCCCAGGGTGTTCCCTCCGCATGACGGCTGCTGCTCCTTTCGGAGCCCCCCTAGTAAACAACCTGCACACGCCGGTGCATGCACTCCACCCCCGCCGTGGA
>CAZROC010000052.1:0-1203 GCA_964601625.1 uncultured Thermoplasmata archaeon
GCCTACTATGCCTGCCGATACGGGGAGAAAAAAAGCACACCACTATTGGAGGATACTGAGGAGGATATTCATATAGATGAGTCAGGGGATGGAACAAATGTAGATGTTTATGGACACACACTTTCGTATGTTAAAAAATTTGGTGCAACACAACAGGGCTATGATGGGTGGCTTAGTTATCACACTTATATTTAGGGGATGGGTGTATGAAAAAGGGACAACAGTTGATTGCTGTGATATGTGTTATAATCTTATTACTTGTGATTGCATGGGTGTGTATAAGAGATACGGATACGGCCACATTCAACACATATACTATTGGTTGTGTTAGAGCCCCTTCTCCTTATGACAGTTCCGCCTTTCTTATTTATACAGTAAATGGAGACTCTGCTGAGAAGATACCGGAGATACATATTGTTAGATTGGGTGAAAAAGAACGCACAATTTTTGTTTACAGAGACAAGTCTTATGATAGTTCTGTCATCTTTCCTAATGGGACGGTGATGTTGTTCTATAGGGAGCCCGGACGGACTCTTTTTAAGTTGAGTTCAACGTATAAGAAATACCTTTCAAATGGGACGATAAGTGACGAACTGAGAAAAGAGTTTATTAAAAACAACATTCAACTCCCAAGCAACGCGACTGTTACTTACCGGGATTCATGGTGGTATGTTACTGTCAATGGAAAAGACCGATATATCATTTTGGACGCAACGGAATATGAAGGAATATTATGGGTGTGCCGAAAACCTGATAACTTGGTAAAGGCGGCAGAAATAGACCCCCATGGAAACCTGATTTTTGAAGGTAGGGAGGTTCCTAATCCTACCAATGCGGAGGTCAGGTTATTCTATGCCCGTTTTATAACACATGACAATCTAATCGGCGGTATAGCATATACACGGACCTACGAATCCGACCCCTGGTATGAACGGAACCGGTCTTACGCAGAACTGGACACTAACCTCAACCTGGTAAAAGAATGGCCCATCCCCTTTTCTGATTTTGACATACGCCAAATAGTATATGACAATAACACATTACATTTCTTATTGGTCAATACTTACACTCCAACTTACAAAGATTTCTTCTATGCAAAAACAAACAGAAACGGCACAGTCCTAGTCCCTCCCACCCCGCTCTCTAACGTTTCTGTTGTCCCGGGTTTTCCTGTTGTAGAGGGTTCTGATGGTGAGTTGTTGT
>CAZROC010000053.1:0-1068 GCA_964601625.1 uncultured Thermoplasmata archaeon
CAATTAAAAAGTAATCAATATAACCTTCTTTCATCTTCTCTTCACAAAATTGTAATAATTTTATCACATCTTTTATAAACTCAATTCTTGCTTCTCTTATTGTCATTTACCATTCCTTTTATATTATATCCTACCGCTCAGGCGGTAGGGGGCTCACCATCATTCGGTGAGGGATGATTTTCTTTATTTTCATCATTTTCTAATTTTGCATTCTGAACAGCCTGTAATAAATTATCAAGTAATATAATATCATTTTTTAAATCTCTATAGCTCCCTCGTAATTGTGTATTTCTGATAATATTAATTAATAGATTCTTTTGTTGCTGATTGTCTAATATCATTTATTTGCTCCTGTAGATTGTTTAATTTATCTTCCAATTCCTGAATTGCCTTTATGTTTAAAAATATTAAATCATTTAAGGAATGCGTTAATATAGTTGTTTCCTTATCAGGGTCAGGTACTTCTTCTACTATTTCTGGTAATACTGTTTGTATTTCCTGTGCTATAAGCCCAATATGTTCTCTTTTATAGTTATCATTTACCATTTTATATTTTTTAATCTTAAACTTTTTCACAATATCTATTGCTGATTTATCATAATCAGTTATATCAGTTTTCAATTTCCTATCGCTTGATACCTTAAATTCTGAGGCATAATGGATTCCATAGTCACCAGAGCCATTCCCAGTTCTCGCATGTCCACCCCCTTGCCAATTTAAAATTACATTACCAGTACCAGACTCTACAAATGCATTACTATTATCTTGTCTAAAATAAGCACTAACAGTATTATCAGGATTATTGACATAACACCTTCCCCCATCTTTAATTGTTATATCACCATTTGTAACTGTTATATCACCATTTCTAACTGTAAAATCGCCATTTGAATCTAATATAAGAGACGGATTACTATCATCATTACCGTTAACACAAAAACGAAAATAGCCCCCTGAGGAAGTTGCCTTAATATAATTAATACTTCCCCGTGAAAATAGCAAATGTGCACCATCACTTGTTATTTTTACATTTCCAGCAGTACCAATTTTTGTGAACTCATCATCAAT